>CAXBLG010000074.1:0-17795 GCA_963976395.1 uncultured Rhodospirillaceae bacterium | reverse complement strand
GATTGATTGCGGGTTGTTCCAAGGCTTCAAGCAGCTGCGCTTACGCAATTGGGCAGCGTTGCCTTTTGATCCAGCCAGTCTCGACGCAGTAATTCTTACCCACGCTCATCTCGACCATTCAGGCTATATCCCGTTATTGGTCAAGAATGGGTTCAAGGGACCCATTTATACCACATCGGGAACCCGAGATTTGTGCCCCGTTCTTTTGTCGAGCCGTGGCTATCTCCAAGAGCATGAGGCCGAAATTGCCAAGCGATATGTCCTTTCTAAACACCGGCCCGCAAAGCCGCTCTATAAGAAAAATGATGCAGAACGAAAAATGATGCAGAGGCATCCTTTGAATTCTTTCAACCGGTAGAGTTTGAAGAAAAGCTTGATCTTGGAAAAGGACTCAGCGTTCGTTTTTTACTGGCTGGGTACATTTTTGGGGCGGGCATAGTTTTCAATTACCAGGGAAAGACGATAGGACTGCGGATTAAATCGAAAATCTATTTTTTGAGGGAACGGAAATCGACCACTTTCCGTTGGTCTGAACATCCGCCACCGCGTATTAGCTATTCATCGTTTGCCATTAGCAACTCCGGTTATCGCATATCCCGAATGTGGAATTCAGTTTGAGCCAAAGTGAGCCCCTGGGCGTCCCCGCCCCGGTAGGTGACGCTAACAGGAGCTTTCAAGGCACCGCAATCCGCGAATGCAAATCATAATTAATTGTATTGACATGCTCAGCGGACGTGTTTACCCACCATATGCAACTAAGTCGCATTAATGATGTTAGGGGTAATTATGCCGGTTTGTCGTCCTCGGAATTATGCAATGTCTATAAGTACCGCGACGCTGACGTTGGCACTAGCGGGTACTACCGCCGCTCAAGACCAGGTCGCCGTCGTGAGCGAGAGCTTTCCGCTGGAGAGGATCGTTGTAACCGGCTCCAAGATGAAGGCTGCCCAAATCGGCGGTTCCGCGATTTATCTCGACACCGCCGATCTCGAAAAGTTCTCCTATGCGGATGTGAACCGCGTGTTGCGTCAGGCGCCGGGCGTCTATCTGCGCGAGGAGGAGGGGTTCGGCCTGCGCCCCAACATCAGCATTCGCGGCTCGTACGATGATCGAAATAGCAAGATCGCTCTCTATGAGGACGGAGTGCTAATGGCGCCGGCTCCTTATGCCGCGCCGTCCGCCTACTATTTCCCGGCAATCGGTCGTATGAGCGGCGTCGAGATCGTCAAGGGCGCGGGGGCGATCAAGTACGGCCCGCACACCGCCGGCGGCACGGTCCATCTTTTTTCCACTCCAATTCCGGACACGGTTGATAACGTTTCGGGTAAGGCGAGTTTGGTCGCGGGCGAATACGGCACGCTTCGCGGTCACGGCGTAGCCGGAGGCTACACGCGTCTCGGCGCCTACGATTTGGGGGTCGCGCTCGAAACCTATCAAGACCGAAGTAACGGTTTCAAAGAACTCGATAACGGCGGCCCAACCGGTTATGGCGTAGAAGATTATGTCGGCAAGATTGCACTGCGATCGAACGACGCGGCCAGTATTCAGCAGAGTCTCGAATTCAAATACGAGTATTACCAGCAGCGCTCCGACGACACCTATCTCGGTCTCAGCATGGCCGATTTCGGGGTTACGCCCTTGCGGCGCTATGCCGGCAGCCAGAAGGACAATATGGATGTCTTGCATCGCACATACCAACTCACCCACAACATCGGGTTTGGCAACGGCTGGGGACTGACCACGGTCGGGTATTACACAAAAACCCGTCGTATCTGGTACAAGCTGCAAGACGTGCGCAACGCGAGCGGTCAGAATCGCTCGCTCTCGGCGGTTCTGAGCGATCCGGCAACCAGCAACAATGCGACCGCTTTCGCCTATTTGACCGGCTCCGACAGTCCGGCTGGCGCCCTTAGAGTTCGCAACAACGACCGCAAGTACAACACCAAGGGCGTGCAGTCGGTGCTGACCAAGAATCTGGTCACCGGTGGAATGGAGCATGCGTTGGAATTGTCCGTGCGCTATCACGAGGATGAGGAGGATCGTTTCCAGCAAGATGATCGTTTTACCATGGCCAACGGCACTATGGTGCTGAGCAGTGCTGGTATGCCGGGCAGCAACGCTAATCAGAAGGACCAAGCCCGCGCATGGAGTTTCTTCTTCCGCGATACCATCAAATGGGGTGATTTCAACCTCACGCCGGGTGTGCGCTATGAAAACATCGTTTTAAAGCGGACACGCTATACTAGCGACGACGCCAGTGCTGGACGAGACAATCGCGGCGCTCTCCGCGATGCAAGCAGCGAAAGTGTGGACATTTGGCTGCCGGGCGTCAGCGCAACCTACAAATTAGGCGAGGGCGTCTCCTTGCTTGCCGGCGTGCATCGTGGTTTTACCAATCCGGCGCCGGTCAGCGCGGGCGGTACGCTCGCCAAACCCGAACAATCGACCAATTGGGAGGCAGGTGTGCGCTATCAGGATGAAGTGGCGCAGGTCTCACTGATAGGATTTTTCAACAACTACAGTAATTTTATCGGTACGTGCACCGCGTCGAGCGGTGGCGGCTGCGTCATCGGCGACCAGTTCTCCGGTGGCCGCGTGCAAGCAAAGGGCATCGAATTCACGGCGGCATATGATGCTGGACCGTTCCTGGGGGGCGGCCTTTCGGTACCTTTAAGTGTGGCCTACACATATTCCCACGCAACCTTCAGGAACGATTTGAATAGTTTCGGTCCGTGGGGCGTGAACGTGGTAGCTGGCGACAGCCTACCCAACCTGCCGCGTCATTTGTTGACCGTGAACGCCGGCGTCGGCCAGGATGGATGGCGTATTGATCTCACCGGCAACTTCACAAGCGTGGCCTACGGCACGGCGGGCGCGGGAGCGCTAGACGATCCGTTTAATCGCATCGCGCCGCGCGTGATTTTCGATTTGGCAGGCGAGGTAGAATTGGCACAAAATGCCGCGTTGTTCGCCAGCGTCGAAAACCTGTTCGACAAGATATACAATGTCGGCATCCAACCGGCCGGATGGCGGCCGGGCAAGCCTCGTACGCTCATGGGCGGCATTCGCATGCAGTTTTAACGCGATTCTCCTCCATGCTACCGCGAAGGGACGCTTCGTGGTACTAAATCTACCCGTATAGTTAGCAAGCGAAGATATCATGCAATACCGAGGAAACGGGTAAGTGGAAGCAACAGAAAGGCAGCAAAGAATCCGGCGCCCCAGATGACAACTGCGGTCCAGTATATCCGCCGGTTCCAAAAGTCGAGCGCGGTACAAAGGCGTCCAATTTGGGGCTCCGCGGGACAGCTGCGGCCGGAGCGATAGATCGTCCAACCTCCAAGAATCAGTAAAATTGCCGAAACGGCGAACACCCATTCTTTATGTCGACTGAGAGTCACCAGCCAAGGCACAGCGCCTGTTAGCCCCACGACCGCCGACCCAAGACCTAGCGTCACGAGGGCTATCGGTAAAGCGCAGCAAACCAGAGTTCCGCTTGCGGTGAACAATGTCAGCAGCGTCACCGCACCGTCTCGAAACCGGCTCGTCAATTCGTCCATTTACCGGCGGCTAAGTTCTTCGAGTGTCATCGGACGACGGTCCACTGCTACCAAACTAAACCCTGCTTCCTTGATTACTTTTTGCACCTGGGCGTCGTCCAAGTCCTGACTGGGTTCCATCCCTACCAAAACCCTGCCGGATTCAACGTCCACATCGACATATTCAACACCGGACAGCGCGTGCAGCCGCGATTCAACATTGTAGGCGCAAAATGCACACACGAGCCCTTCGATTTGAAGACGATACAAACTGTGACCGTCCAGAGTGTGCATTGAATCTTCAGCAGACCCGATGTTCGGAATGGCGACCAACATTGTAAGTGTCAACAGAACGCTCTTCATCATACGCCTCCTCTCCTATGCCACTGTGTATTTAATATACGGGCACACTTTCGGCAGGCTAAAAGTGGTAAACAAACTCCATTTTCGCCCTGTACTCCGCGCGAGGTTGGTTCCCGTTGAGTTTCCAAGCCACTGGGATCTGCACGCCGGCGCGCACGGCAACCTGACGGTACGTCCACCAAAGCACCGGTGACGCAAACAGCTGCCAGCCTCCCGTATTAGCTAAGGTCTGGCCGTTTACGGCATCACGACCGTCGCGTTCCCAGTTCAGTTCCAGCATAATAACAGTGTCCGGCTCGTCATATTCGCTCAAGAACGGCCGGATGCCGCCGACCAGATTCAAGGATTGCCGGTCACCCTTTACCAGACCGTCATCACCTTCGGAATTGAGGCGGTAGACGCCGCTCGCGAACCAGTACCAGCGGCGGCTTTCATAACCGGCGGCAAGACCGCCGATGACATCAGTAGATCCGCTGCCGAGTTGCGGGACAGTTTCCGTGCGGGCTGTCGGCACCTTCACCTTCAGAAAACCCGCGGCTTTGTACTGCGCGCCAGGCAAATCTCTCTTCCAGAATTGGTATTTGGTGCCGAGAACTATATCGCCCAGCCCGTCGGAACTCAGATCACCCTCAGCCCTTGATACAAAGGGCACTTGAACTCCGATTTCCCACTGCGCCGTCAGTCCGTGCTCGATCTCCAGAAAGGCCTCCTGGCCCGTCTGGGGCCCGGCGTCGTCACGGTGATATCCAAGCGTTACTTCAGTGCCACCTTTCCAGATTGTCTCCGGCGCAGGGCTGAAAACTGGGCCATGCGCCTGTGCCGTGGTCCATGTGAAACCCACCAGCATTCCGCCGCAAAGGGCAACAACTGCGCATTTGCTAGCACTCGAAAATTGCCGGTTGAGACGACCGTTCCTTTTGACTAAAACTCTTTTGGTCGATGTACATTGATGATCGCAGTTCATATTACCGGTCATCGGTCTCTTTTTCGAATTCTCTAAGTGTAAATCCGGAATCTTCCACGATCTGCCGGGCTCGGGCTTCACTGAAATCTGCATTGTCTGATACTATTACCTGCACCAATCCTTCATTGATGAGCACCTTTACGTCTTCGACACCCTCTGTATTCTTGAGCTTCTTCTCGACGCCGTAAGCGCAGAAAGAGCACGCCAAGCCATTTATGTGTAGGCGATAGAATTCACTCGCTTCTAATGCACGCGGCGCAATCCAAAGAATTCCAATGAGGATGAAAACCGGTAATCGATTCATTCCAATCACTCCAGATCATTGCCTTGTTAATATATGGCAGATTATAAACTCCGTAGTATGGTACGGAGTCAAGGCAGGGAGGCGTAGCTTGCGAGCACCTGCCGGACCGCACAGAACATTGAATCGAGAGACTTTTTTTGCGAGTTGACCAAACAAGGGATTAGGAATGCACGTGTTACCCTCATATTTGTCGCGCGGTAACATCCTAGTTGCCAGTGAGTTCGCGTTCTTTCGGGAGCCATGCGGGCTTCATGCGTTAAAAGCACTGAAAACAGGACATAATAAGATGACTAACTTCACAATTGGCTGTGCCGCCAAAGAAGCCGGAGTCAGCGTCGAGACAATCAGATTTTATGAGCGTAAGGGACTAGTTCAGCAACCGAGAAAACCGAGGAACGGCGGATATCGAACTTACACGGAATTCGAGGTTAATCGTATCCGGTTTATCCGCAGTGCTCAAAAGCTTGGATTTTCTCTACACGAGGCTGAAGAGCTGCTTTTATTAGAATCAGACACAAGAGCAAAATGCCGTGATGTGCATGCAAAGGCCATGCATAAGCTTGAAGACGTAGAGCAAAAAATAGCGCAGCTTAAGGCAGTGCGTTCTGCGTTGAAGACTGTCGTAGACAGCTGCCCGAAGAAGGGATTCGCGGCAGGGCGGTGTTCGATACTCCAAGCGCTGAATGTGAACGGCAAGTTTTCTCGGCGATAAAATGCTTATGCATATTGGCTATTCGCTATATCGAAATTCATTGAAATTATTCCGACTCTATCGACAATCACTCATCCATTGAATTTGCATCCTAAGATGTCATTTGGCATTATTTGAAGCGCTGTCCAACTGCCCATCAATAGTTTGACTGACTACAGAAGTGTTGTAATTTGATAGGGTAAGGCGAGGCCCGTGCCGACCTGGACGAAAGATAGCATGGCGAAGGTAAAGAGAATGCGCTCGCCCCACGCGCTGCTGAGTTTGAACGCAAAGCCTTTTGCTTTTGCGGCCCACACCACAAAGACGGCGGTGGTCGCGATGAAGACGAGATTGAAGAAGAACGGGTAGTCGACGGCGAAGAACGTGCGCTCGGTCACGCTGCGCGCGCTGCTCTGATCCGGCAATAGACCAAACGCGGCATACCGTAATGCAAGATGAGTGCGCTGACCGTCAGCACAGCCAGAAATATGAGCAGAATATACACCGCCATTTTCCATCCGTAGTACTTAGCCTGAATCCGCAGCACCGGAAACACAACAAGGTCACTGAAGATAAACGCCATCACGCCCGCGAAGCTGACGCCGTTGCTGTACAAAACAGCAGCGAGGGGAATGTTGCCCATTGAGCCGATGAAGGTGAAGAACGCGGCAATCGGCCCGACTAGAGTTTGCAACAGGACTTGCCAGATGGCAGGGTCGTCCGCGCCCGCGCCGATGAACAGCGTCTCGAAAAAACGCCGCGGCACATAAGCGGCGATAATACCCGCCACGGTGAATCCCACAGTGACGTCTTTCCACACCATCTGCCATTCCATCACATAACTCACCGCGACCTTGCGCCAGCCTTTGCGGCTGCGGAGCAAAGGCGCCAATCGGGGATGTCTTCGTCCGTCTCGCTGCCTTCCTCGCGGCGGGCTTTTTCGCGCGCTTTTATTACTAGCGCTTTGGGAAAGGTAGCGCGCACCAAAAGCCACATCAGGCCGATCAGCAAAACACCACCCAGGTATTCGCCGACCACAAACTGCCAACTGAGAAATACGGCGATGACAATGCCAAGCTCGATCACCAGATTGGTAGATGCGAGCAAAAAGGCGAGGGCAGGAATCAGCCCCGACCTTTGGCGAACAAGGCGCGGGTGGTGGACAGGGCCGCGAACGAGCATGAACTGGAGATGAAACCGCAAAAGGTGCCGAGCATCACGCTTTTGGCGCCAACGCCGCCCATGCTCTGCTTCACACGCGAGCGGGTGACAAACACCTGGATCATGCTTGAGATAACGTAGCCAAGACCGAAGGCCCAGTACGCAGTCCAGAACAAGCCTACCGAGGTTACGGCGGCAGTGTTCCAGGTTTGCAAAATAAATCATTGTTCATAGCTACGTTGCTTTGGCTCGATGATTTGCACCAATTCGCTTGAGTTAAACTTGGTATTGTCCATTGGTAGTAAACAGATATAAATATTATGAATCAATGTTATAAGGGTGCCAGGAGGCCTTCAGACCAAGATGACGTTTGTCCTGTTTATGCCGCGGTGTCGGTATTGGCCTTAGGATAGAGTTCATCGAGTGGCACAGTGCGCCCACTTTCGGTCGCGACACGCGCGTGCAAGCGCTTTAAACGTCGCGGTTCGGACACGCCGCAGGCATGAGCGATCACCTCGACGTCGTGTGTAACACGCTGGGCATAGGACATAACTTTCACCGCCTTGTCCTTTGGGTCCAGGCCCCGCTGGCGGCGCGGTGTGTGTGTAGTGACGCCGGTGGGGCACGTGTTCTTGTGACACCGCATGGCTTGGATGCATCCAAGAGCAAACATGAAACCTCGCGCATTTTGGATGAAGTCAGCGCCGGCGCATAACGCCCAAGCTACATCAGTTGAAGTGATCATTTTACCTGAGGCGATCACCCGTACGCGGTCGCGCAATCCGTACGTAGTGAGCTTATTAACCACCATTGGTAGACTTTCGTGCAGCGGAAGGCCCACGCCATCCATCAGACTCATGGGGGCAGCTCCGCTACCCCCATCGGCGGAATCCACGGTGATGAAATCCGGTGCTGATTGAATCCCACGTCGCAAGATTTCTTCGCACAGCTCATCTAACCAACCGTAGGCGCCTATTACTGTTTTGAAGCCGGTAGGCTTGCCGCTCACGACTCTGACACGCTCAATGAAATCAAGAAGGTCGGCGGAGCTTTCGATCTCTGGAAAGCGGTTCGGGCTGAGGGACGCCTCGCGCACCGGAATGCCGCGGATACGGGCGATTTCCTCCGTCACTTTGCTTGCTGGAAGAACGCCGCCTTGCCCGGGTTTGGCGCCTTGGCTTAACTTGACCTCAAACATGCAAACTTGGCTGTGTCCAGCAATCTCGGCCAATAGTGTTTGGTCCAAAGCCCCCTCGGGCGTTCGCACGCCGTACTTGGCCGTGCCAATTTGAAAGACCAAATCGCAACCGCCCTCCAGATGGTATGGTGATAAGCCACCTTCACCGGTGTTGACCCAGCAACCGGCCATAGCCGCACCCTTGGATAAAGCCTGGACCGCCGGCTTGGAAATGGCGCCATAGCTCATGCCAGAAACATGGAACAATGCTGAGGTTTTGTAGGGTATCCGACAATAGGGTCCGACTATGACGGTTGATATTACCTCAGCCTCGCTCTCAAGAAGTGGAAATAGAGCGTTGACGAAGGAAACCGTTCCCCGCGGACGTAGATTTTTAGTTGACCCGAATGCCCCCAAGGGGTCCGTGCCGTCGGCAGCGCGGTAGACCCAGGAACGCTGTTCGCGATTAAAGGGCAACTCGCTGCGGTCAGTGGTGATAAAGTACTGCCGAAAAAATTTACCGAGATGTTCAAATAATGGCCGGAGCCGCGCGAGAACAGGATAGTTGTGACGGACCGCATTCTTGCGTTGGGAGATGTCAATTAAAAATAGAATTAGTAGCACTGCGGCTACAAGGCCCACCACAAAAATAAACAACACCGCCATAATGGTGATGAAATTAAGCAGAAATGGTGGGATCATTTGAAAGTACCTCCGAGAGTCACGTTGACCAATAAGCCACTTACATTAGTGATCCCTGACATATGATTGAGTCGGGCCGGGGTCCATGACGTCCTTGCATCAGGTGCGGATTGCTTTGAGGAAAATATGGTTCCTTCAACGATCATGGCTGGCGGGACTCGGCCACTGGTGTTGTTCGGGTCCATAAACCATGAGGCCACCCAAGTAGCCGTTTAGTCCGACTAAGATAGCGGCAACAAACAATGCGGCTCGATAGGACCCCCTATTCAGGAGCTTCTTTCCGACATGTCTTTCTCCTAGCCAAAGCGCTAAAAGAGCTAGTGCGGCAATTGCTGTGCCATTCCAGCGATGAATAGTGAGCACTATTTCCGTGTCGAAAAGACGAAAGCCGCCGTAAAGCCAACCCATGAAGACTGCTCCCACAGCACCGATTGTTCCGGTCCACAAACTAAACCGGGAGGCATTGTGAAAAAACTCGGGCTTGAAACGCATGGAGAGCAATTCTGCGAACGTCGCCGATAGCAACAAGGCTATTGGAAAATGAACTGCTGCCGGGTGAAATTTTCCCAACCAGACTAAAAATCGCCCGAACCCATACTCGAGAAGCGCTTCGTTTGATCCATGCGAAACGTTGCTATGAGTGCCGCCTGGAGACGTTTCGTTGCCATGACTCTCGGTGTCTCTACGGTCAGAGCCCTGCATACTCTGAGAGTCTCCGGCGATGGCCGTGGCTGAACTCTCCTGCTGATGAGGCACCAACTGATTTGCTCCAGTAGCCATGGCGGAATTTGTAAAACCAAGTATCAGCGCGATGGTCAGTGCCGTCGCGCATATTTGCGATTGGTTAAAATGATGGCTCAAGCTCTTCCAACAATCTTGTATGTTCACCAATTCTATTCCTCTTGTTGACGAGCCAGTTTGGCGCGTTCGTGATCATGAATGGATAATTACGGGGAGACTCGACTAACCATTATCTTTACTAGTGAAACAACAGCGTAGTTTTTCACCTCGCAGGGAAAGACTGGATTAAATCCGTCTCAGCATCAAATCGTGGCATGTCAACTGCTGAAGATACAGGCGATCCGCGAGTGTTGTCTGTATGGTAGAGCCACGCGGAGGCAGCATCCAAGAGGTTCTCCTGCGGGTGATTATGGACATATTGGTTCTGGCTGGGGGAAAATTGCTCAAGGTGCTGACTGTATCGACTTCGGATATTGATTGCGAAGCGGGGCGTCCGCGAACTAAAGTAAAAAGTCCCTTTGCTTTTAGTCGCTCGCTTTTTGATGTGCGGACTAAATCTTAGAACATGGAGGTTCGAATGAAACGAAGGAGTGTCATCATGGGACTGGCCACTACCGTTGTTGCGGGGTCCGGTATCCTCGCCATTCTTAACGTCCAATCGCCGGCGTATGCTGAGGAAGTCAATGTCTACAAAGATCCCAATTGCGGTTGTTGTATGGCCTGGGTGGAACATCTGAGAAACTCGGGGTTTAAGGTCAGTGTTCGCGATATGACAAACCTTGGACGCATAAAGGCTGAATTTGGGGTCCCAGATCAACTGCAGTCTTGCCACACAGCGACGGTGGACGGGTATATAGTCGAAGGCCATGTTCCGGCCGTTGACATTGTGCGGCTTTTGGCGGAACGACCGAAGGCCCGCGGTATAGCCGTGCCGGGTATGCCGATCGGATCGCCCGGCATGGAGCAAGAGCGGGAACAAGAGGCCTACGATGTGCTTATGTTCCAGGACGACGGAACAAGCGCTATCTTTGCGCGGCATTGAGCGAGCTAATTGAGAGTTTGTGGGATAATTTTGCAATTTTTCTAGCTCTTTCTTACGTATTCAAACACAGCTCTTGGCTTTTCGATTGTGCTTGCGCTATACGCCAAAACTATGCGGCGAGCTGCGGTGCAGCGTGGTATCGCGACCGCAAGAGGAGCAATAGCGGGACGAGAGCGCAAGTGGTCTCGCACTCCGCATTTTACCGGATACCAATCAATGGGTAGCAAGAAATGCGTCGCGTAAAACGCCAGTCTCAAGTTCCAAATCACTTAGGCGGTGTTTAACAACATCGCCGATGCTGATAATGCCAGCTAGGCGCTTATCTTGAAGGACAATAACGTGTCGCATGCGACGTTGTGTCATAATTGACATGGCGTGTTGCAGTCCGTCTAGGGGAGAGCATGCAATGCTCGGAATCATTATGTCTTTAACGTACATGCTACCGATCTCGTCGCCATGACGGGAAAAGGCCCGCACGATCTCTCGTTCTGAAACGATACCTAGAATCGCCTCTCCCTCAACCACCACTAGGGCAGCAATATTCTCCATACGAAGCTTGTCCGCCGCGTTCTTAATGGTGGCCCGTGGCTTGACTGTTATGACCCCAGGTCGTTTGCGTCGCAGCAGATCTTCGATTTTCATGTGTAATTTCCTCATTTATAGAGCCGGGACTCAGGTTGTAGTATCCTTAAGTACGCAAGTGGCGACTTAAACCCTCCCTAAACTCTCCGAGGAGAGGGAAAATTCATTCTCGTGCGTATTACACGAGAATGAATAGCTCAGGAGGATTTCAATTGTTGGAAGCAGACATTCAAACTCTGGCCAACGGCAAGCCGCGTAAACGGTTGGATACGCTGGAGTCGGACATATGGAAAAAGATTGAGCACAACGTCCGAACGTCTCGAACCCTCAATGTTTTTGCGGCTTGGCAGATGCCGATAACAGCCTTCGTTCTCGTCGGTGGCATCGCGATAGGATCTCTTGCTGCTGAGACCGCTGCCGTGGCCAATGCTGTTGAAACACTTCACCTCGGAATATTCTCGCCTATCGCTAGCTTGGCTCCCTCAACACTGTTGCTCGGTGGGCGGATATGACCTCTATGGTGCGTACAGTTGTTCTGGCAATTTTGTTAACCACTTTGGCAGGAGTCGTGGGTGGATGGGCAGGGGTCCAATATGGACTTACGCACGTACGGCCCAGTTCACAAATTGACGAAATTCTTCACCATCAACTCACGCTCACCCCTGAACAAAAAAACCGCATTGCCACACTTGAAACAAGATTTTCCGGCTACCGTAAAGACCTGAATGCGGAGATGCGTGCGGCGAATCGCGACCTTGCTATAGCCCTTAACACAACGCATGCGTACGGGCCGGAGGCAAAGCGGGCAATTGAACGTTTCTATAATGCTATGGGCGCACTTCAGGAAAAGACCGTCATCCATATCCTGGAGATGCGCGCCGTTCTCACGCCGCAGCAATCCAAACGATTCGATAGCATGGTTCTGGAGGCCTTTTCGTCGGACCAGCTGTAATGGAGCCGCCAGTCGTTTCGTCGGACGCCGACCTAGCTACGTTGGCGTGTGGTGGAGATAGACGGGCATTCGATGAACTGGTTATTCGGCACAAGATGAGGCTTTTTCGCCTCGCGCGAGGATATGTCGGAAATAACGATGATGCCTATGACGTTGTACAAGAGGCTTTTGTAGCGGCTTGGCTAGCGTTGCCTCGTTATAAACCCACTAAGGAATTTTTGCCTTGGCTAAGAACGATCACGTTAAACAAATGCCGAGACTTCGCGAGGCGGCGTGCGGTTCGGTGGCGCATTCTTCGAATTTTCGCATCGGAAGAGGCTAGGCCATTATTCTCCCGCGAGTGGGATATCGATGCCGAGCAAGAAGCGGACGAAGCGAAATTGGCCCGTCTCGATCAAGCAATCGCAGGGCTCCCCTCCTTTTATAAAGAGCCGCTGTTATTGGTGAGTATCCAGGGTCTGTCTCACAAGGCGGCAGCGGATCAACTCAATACAACTGCGAAGGCGATTGAAATGAGATTACGGCGTGCCAAACAAAAGCTTGCGGTGGAACTGTCTGACCTCATTCAAGAGGGATGAGCAAGGGGCAAGCGTATACTAATCAGAGATGCACTTTATGCAGAATACGAAGATATGAGAGTAGGTTGCGTTTACCAAGACTCTGCCGAAGTGCACAGAATCAATGTAGAAAAGAAGGCTTGTAAAGATTATGACCCAAATATGCACAAGCATTTCGCCGTCTGCTGGCCAGAGATCCGTTTATACCCGTTCAATGGAGTCCGATTATTTTACGCCTGACCGAGCTCTTGGCCGCGCCACCACCGATACGGAAATTCTTAAAGCGTTGGAAAGAAAGGCGCAGGAATACACTGATGCTCTCTTTCTCGAAATTGGCGCTCCAGTTGACTTGGAAATGAGCCGTAGTGCGCGGTTGGCATTGTTTCAGGATTTTATTGAAATTTATAATGTAGCATCTCAAAAGCCGGCCAAGTTACCGGATAGCGGAACCGCCGTTAAAAACATAACGTCGGAGCAGGCTTGGAAATTATGAATGTAGAGGCTCAATTTGAGATTTTTGTTGGGCACGACAGCCCAGAGCAAGTGCCTGCATCTGCGCCCAGGCCAGCGCGTTCCAAGGTTTGATTTGCCCTCGAATCATAATTCGTCATTGGCATCGCAACTCGAGACGCTGAGATGCGCGTATAAGACTAGTGTCGACTTTTAGTTCAACTCACATTTACGTCCTTGGCAAAGGGCGTAGGCATTGGCGGCGGCCGGTGCCCACTCGTCGGTTACCTAACTCAAGACATCCGTCGCTGAAATTAATTTGAGGCAGGATCTTGCATAAAACTGCGCCGTGCATAAAAAAAACCTCGCAAGGAGGCCTTTGGACCTAACCCGAGAGGGATAAGGGATGGTCGCGCGTATATTAAGTAATAGAACTCTTGGGTAGAGAAATGCGACTAAGGAGCAAAAAAGTATAATTGTGGACGATTCCAGTTAAGGACAACTGCTTTGAGATGCTTTCCAGGCCAATTGGTTTTCGCGCCGCTTCTGCTGCTTGGAGCGTGTACGAGTTACGCGCAATCTGATCCGGTCTATTTCACGGTGCCTTGTACTACACCGGACTCCATCAGAAGTGGGTCGCCAAGCGCCTCTACTCTGCCTAACAGTGAAAGTGTGCCGAAATCTGAAGATGCCAAAGACGCCTTGCCGCGCGCGGACTGCATAGTCATCACAAATTCAAACGGAGAGGCCCTTACGCGCTATGGTTATGGCCGCGGCTATAATGTGCCGTTCTACGGTACTAGACTAGGTTACTACAGACCATTCCATGGCGGGGTCGGTTTTAGCTATTTCGGTGGCGCTCATTTTTACGATGGTGGCGGTCATCTCAATTCTCACGTGGGCGCCGGGCACTCCAGCGCCGGGCACTCCAGCGGCGGACACTCCGGAGGTCACCATTAATATGATATCGGCTTCATGCTCCAAGGGCAGGTCGCGTTTGAAATTAAGCACTAGGGAAATATTCTAATCGAAATATTCCGCTCCTCTAGAAATAAAATGGACAGCACGTTGAAATGATGTGCTGCCCGGCGGGCCCTGGGGCTAGTTATGGGACCCCCAACCCAAGCCCCAGGGGCCCCCCCCGCTCCCTTAATCGATGCTGGCAAGGACGCGCAGATTACAGATGGTGCAGCTGTAAAGTGATTTATTCGCCGTAAGAGTTGGAGCGTAAATAAAGTAAATTCAAAGGACCTGTATCATGAAATCTCTTACGTTCTTAACGGCTGCTGTGATGATGGCCATGTCGATGCCTCAGGTTGGAATCGCCGCCGATGGTCAACTTGCGACAAGTCAGATTCGCGACGCTGTGCTGGATGGTACGGGAACCCTCATTGCTCGTGATGGAAGTGTCGTAACGGCATATTTTGGGCCCACTGGCGAGTTAAGAGGAGAATATAAGGAGCAGAAGTTTATCGGGCATTGGTCGGCAGCTGATGATCAACTTTGTTTAGACTTGCCCGAAACTGTTGATGATGGGTGCTGGGTTATCGTGCATCGCCACGATTCTCATTTTCAGCTGTTTACGCTAGTGGGGCGTCCGGTGAGTAACCTCGAGATCGAGCGAGGAAATCCAAACAATTATTGAACAGAATACAAGGCGAGCTAGGGAACTGCTTGTTTGTATTTAGCAATGGATTGAGGTTAGTTTAGGCAGGGTTTGATGTGGTGGCCAGCTCACCTGTTAGGGCCCTAGGAATTGGCCGCATTATTCGGCTGGGCTAAAAGTAGCGTAGATTCTAACCGAGGCATTGATGGCGGCGAAGCGTGGGCGGACCAAGAAAGGGCAATATCAGGGACTGCAGTTGCGTTTACAAAGCCAATAGTAAAGTCGCACTTTTACATATCCTCTATTACGCTTAACTCTGATGCAACAGTGTAAAAATTGCCGAGCCTTCCGGCGACTTCTGTCATTTTAAGGATCACCTTAATGATGGCCGGACGGGGCATTCTATAATTCATTGTTACATAACAACTACTTAGATAATTGATCTCGGTGGCATGGTTTTCGCATGTTAACGCCATAGTAGGGCGTTCGCGCGTAGGCTGAACCGTCTGTGCTACCAAGAAAGAGGAAAATAAAATGACCGTCATACACCGCGTGATTGCACATACGACTGACGCCCCGATGGGCGCGAGCCGCGACCCTCGTAAATTTGCGAGCGCCGAGCGGCCCGTTGATCGCAAGTGGTTTGTTACAGTGCCTTTGGCTATTTTTGCACTCATTCTGGCTTTCGCTAGTCCCGTTCTTGCCGCCTCGCGTATAAAGGATGTCGCCAGCTTTGAAGGCGTTCGCGAAAACGTTTTGGTCGGCTACGGCCTAGTCGTGGGCCTACAAGGCACCGGCGACGATTTGAAGAAAATCGGCGCCACGCGCCAAAGCCTCTTAGGGATGCTTGAGAGGCTGGGCATCAATACGCGTGACGACAAATTTCAAACTACCAACGTCGCGGCCGTCGTCGTAACAGCCATCCTTCCGGCGTTTTCGCGCCAGGGCTCGCGGATCGACGTCAACGTTGGTTCACTGGGCGATGCGGATAGCCTGCTAGGCGGCACCCTTGCTGTCACCCCTCTCATGGGAGCCGATGGCGAGATTTATGCCGTCGCCCAGGGCCAAGTCCAGGTGGGCGGTTTCACCGCACAGGGCGCGGGCGCAACTATCACACGTGGCGTACCGACGTCGGGCCGCATAGCCAGCGGCGGTATTGTTGAACGGGAAATCGACTTTAATCTGGAGAATCTGCATACCGTTCAAGTCGCCCTCCACAATCCGGATTTCACGACAGCACGGCGGATTGCCGATGCGGTCAACGCATTCTTGGGAACCGTGGCCGCTGTCCCCACCGATCCCGGCACGGTGATGGTGTCGCTACCCGAGGGTCATGACGGGTCTATTGTCGAACTTATAACTGATATCGAAAAACTTCGCATTGAACCGGATCAACCGGCTCGTGTTGTGATCGACGAAAACACCGGCGTTATCGTAATTGGCGATGATGTGCGCATTTCAACAGTCGCTATAGCTCAAGGTAATCTGACGATACGTGTCACGGAAACTCCTCAAGTCTCTCAGCCCGCGCCATTTTCCGAAGGTGGTGAAACAGTCGTGGTTCCTCGCACGGATATCGAGGTTGACGAAGATGAAGATCGGCGCTTGTCGGTCGTGCCTGACGGCGTGAGCCTTCAGGAATTGGTCAATGGTTTGAACGCTTTGGGTGTGGGGCCGCGAGACGTAATATCGATTTTACAGGCGATAAAAGCCGCCGGGGCACTTCAGGCCGAAATCGAAGTGATGTAGGTCAGGCTACCGCTCAACAAGTACTAGCTCAAGACACAGGCCAGTCGCGCATTGCTAGATTAAACTTAGCTGGTTTGCACAGGCTATGATGTAGTCACACTTGGGTAGCAAATTACGTTATTTCGCCAGAGCAATAACGCGTTGAGTTTACGGAAATAGCGCCATCGTGCAATGAATTCTGTGAAAGTGATCGTCATGAGTCGCGAATTTATACCGGCCCTCCGCTTTCACTGGTTGACTGGCCTTTACGATCCAATCATCGCGCTAACGACCCGCGAAAGTGTGTTCAAGGACCGATTAATTGAATTAGCGAACTTTAGGTATGGCGCGCGGGTGCTGGATGTGGGGTGTGGTACCGGCACATTAGCAATACGTTTGAAACAAAAGCGGGATGATGTCGTGGTTTCAGGGATAGACGGGGACAACGCCGTTCTTGCAAGGGCAAAGAAAAAGGCGGCAAAATTTGGTGTAAATATTCAATTTGACCAAGGCCTTTCTTTCGCATTGCCCTATGCGGATGCGACATATGACCAAATAGTTTCGACACTGTTTTTTCATCATCTCTTGTGGGACGACAAGATCGCTACACTAAAAGAGGCTCTCCGTGTTCTCAAGCCTGGGGGCCACCTTCATATCGCTGACTGGGGAAAAGCCACCAGCCCAATGATGCGAATACTTTTCTACGGTGTCCAATTGCTCGACGGATTTAAAACAACGGCAGACAACGTGGAGGGGCGACTACCGGAGGCAATGCGAAGGCTGGCTTTGTTGATATCGCTACCAGTGAAGAAATATCAACCATGTTCGGAACATTGGCTTTGTATCAAGCTTCTAAGCTTTCGTCAGCTATCTAACAGCTCGACGTGGACATAATATGATGAAGTGACTCGCCCTAGCCCCATACTTTGAGGTCAGATTACCGGACTTCGGTTTGGCTTCGTTCCCTCGCAGAACTCCGATAATCGGCCTTTCCGGAGGTCGTGAATGCCTCTTCGCCCAACTCTTTCTTCCAGGGCCGGATTCCATTCATTTTTAGTAGGGGTTCAGGAGCTCATGTCATCCAAACCGCCAACACCACAGCCAACAGCGGACTTTTTTGCCTAATTGCTGCTGGCTAAATAGCAGAAACCAATTTGGAATTTGCATAGCTAAGATTGATGGCTTGTCATCGATCACTATGAACCTTCCCACGGTATTGCCGCCTGCGAGTAGTTG
>CAXBLG010000073.1:0-17807 GCA_963976395.1 uncultured Rhodospirillaceae bacterium | reverse complement strand
TCAGCGCTAAATCCGGTTGCACGAGTTGGAGAATCAATCTCTCAGGTGATCCGCTCGCACGAAACGATATCAAAACGTGACGCTAATTCGCGCGCCGTAGCGTTGATAGAACGAGTTGGCATTCGCGATGCACGAGCGCGAGCAAGCAGTTTTCCGCATGAATTTTCAGGAGGCATGCGACAACGCATTATGATTGCAATGGCCCTCGCGTCAAAACCACAGATATTGGTGGCTGACGAACCTACGACCGCACTCGATGTGATTGTGCAGAAAGACATTTTAAACCTTCTTGACGAACTCCGCCGTGAGGAAGGCATGGGAATGCTGTTGGTGTCTCACGATTTAGCGGTCGTGGCCACAATGTGCAGCCACATCGCCGTTATGTATGCCGGTCAAATTGTAGAGGAAGGCCCGACCAAAGACGTACTTGCGCATTCACGCATGCCTTACACTATTGGATTGCTGGCAAGTACACGGCGCGATAAGTCGCACAATAGACTGACATCCATCCCCGGCGCGCCGCCGCCTCTAAGCGAGAGCATCTCGTCTTGTCGTTTTGCACCAAGGTGCCCGCTGGCAACTGATGCATGTCGTCTCGCTCCAGTTGAACTTGTCGAAGTCAGGCCGGGTCACAAAGTGCGCTGCATTCGTACTGAAGAGGCATCAAGCTTGCGAAGCTCTGACTTTGAAAAGCTTGAGCAGGAGGCCGCCCATGGATGAGCCGATCCTGCGCGTCGAAAACATTTCAAAAACTTACACCCCAAACCGGAGTATTTTTGAACGGGCGAGTTCAAACATTCGGCCGGCGCTTTTCGGCGCAAGTTTCGATTTGTCGAAGGGCGAAATCTTGGGAATAGTAGGAGAAAGTGGTTCGGGCAAGACAACGCTTTCGAGATGCGTGGCACTGCTAGAGCGCCCAGATACGGGCCGAGTCATTTTCAAGGGTGAAGACCTCGCTGCCGTTAGTGAAAGACAATTGCGCAAACGGCGGCGAGCGATACAAACTGTATTTCAAGATCCCTATGCTTCGCTAAATCCACGACAGAAAATCGGCGATACCTTAGCAGAAGTGATGCTCGTGCATGGCCTAGTAACCCGCGACAGTCTGCGTCGGCGAGTGATTGAGTTACTTGGTCAAGTCGGCCTGCCCGAAACATCGGCGAACGCTTATCCTGCATCATTTTCGGGTGGCCAGAGGCAACGCATATGCATTGCACGCGCGCTGGCTGCTCAACCCGATATTTTGATTGCCGATGAACCTGTCAGCTCTCTTGATGTTTCCGTACAGGCGCAAATCGTAAACTTGATCCTTGACCTGCGAGACCAGCACGCCCTTTCGGTCATATTCATTGGCCACGACCTGCAATTGATCGATTTTATTGCACCGAGAGTACTTGTTATGCTTGCCGGCGAAATTGTCGAAACTATCCCGGCGGATCGTTCGATAGCTGATGCGCGCCATGACTATACTCGTGCATTGGCACAGGCCGTTCCTAACCTCGACTCTTTAGCCAACTAGTATTCGTCAAATGAGAGCCGCAACAAAATGACCACAAACAGCCGACCTGAAAAACCGATCATACTTGTCGCTTCACCGTTGGAAGACGAGCATGTAGCCCGCATCAAATCAGCTGGCGGAGATCGTGTTGAAATAGTGCACGAGGCCGACTTATTACCCACACCGCGCTATATTGGCGACCATCACGGCGGGCCGAGGTCGGTGACACCAGAGATAAGAGATCGCTGGTCGGCACTGCTCGCCAAGGCAAATATCCTCTTTGACTTTGACCTGATAGACCCGGCCAACCTACCAAGCAACGCACCAAACGTGCGCTGGGTGCAAGCCACGAGCGCTGGCATAGGTGAGTTTCTTAAAAAAACCGGTCTCGATCAAAGCGACATCATGTTTACGACCGCGTCGGGTGTGCACTCCAGGCCTTTGGCCGAGTTTTCCATGCTCGGCATGCTTCACTTTCTTCGCGGCGTACCAAAACTAAACGAGATGAAACAGGCCAAACACTGGGAACGCTATACAGTACGTGGCCTTTACGGTGCCCGAGCACTTGTGGTTGGTCTTGGTTCGCTTGGAAGGGCGGTGGCCAAGGATGCAGCCAATTTCGGCATGGATGTTTGGGGAATGCGCCGCCGCTCCGAGGGCCCCTTGCCGGAAGGGGTGAGCAAGATCGTCGAGAAAAGTGAGTTGCGGGCCGCATTGTCAAATGTGGACGCATTGGTTTTGGCTTGCCCGCTGACCGAAGAGACTAGGCTTCTTATTGATGAGCCAGAGATCGCGGCGATGAAACCAGGGATCGTCGTGGTCAACATCGCGAGAGGAGCGGTTATAAATGAAGGGGCCTTAGCTGACGCCTTGCGGTCCGGTCATATCAGCGGCGCTGCGCTGGACGCTTTCACGGTGGAACCACTCCCAAAAGAAAGTCCGCTTTGGGAGCTGCCTAACACCCTTATTTCACCTCACTCTGCCAGCACGGTTGCCGCCGAAAACGGACGCATCGTCGATATCTTTCTGGACAATCTCGAACGCTACCTCGGGGGTCGTCCGCTTCGTAATCTGTTCGAGCGAAATCGTGGCTATTAACACTCACCAACTCGTCACCACGCGGCTGAAAGCGCAGATTCAATCGGGGTCAGCCAACGAAGCTGTCCACCCAAACGGCGTTAAACATGTCTTGCCTGGCCAGGGCGGAGTTGTGACGGGGATTGGCCTCGGTGATATCGCTAGCAATTGGCAGGGGGATCATGTCGAACCCGGTGTCACGCTCGGACACCCGGATACAGATGCTAATCACGCGATTCGGCTGCTATCTTGCGTTGGCAATCCCGTTGAAGTTCTGGATGGGCCGGCTGCTGGGTCACGCGGCATTGTATACGGCAAACACGGCGGTGTTCTTGCCATGTTTGCACCGGACGTTTTGAAGCGACTATCGCCAGGCGACTGGGTGAGTATTGACGCCAAAGGTATAGGCTTAGCAGACGACGAATTCTCGGACCTGATTTGCCATTCATGCAGCCCCGCGCTGTATGCCGCAATGGTCAAAACATCTGGCGATCATCGCCTGCAAATACAAGTGGCGGCGATATTGCCGTCTATCGCAGCCGCCGCCGGAATTGGAATGCCAGCCGCGATGTTCAATATGGATATGAACACGTCAATCAAGCCAATTACCGAGATGACCAGGGACCTAAGGTTCGGAGATATAGTCGCGGTTATGGATCAGGACCACCGGTTTGGTCGGCAGCACCGGAAAGGTTGGACCATGGTTGGAATCATTTCCCATGGGACCACGATCGGTGGAGGCCACGGACTCGGCCTGATGACGTTGTTGACCGCCCCATCGGACCGTTTAACACTCGATATAAGTGGCGAAGCTCAATTGACCCGACTTCTGCCTCTACCGTGGGAGGGATCATAATGTCCTTGCTGCAAACAAACCGCGCCGGGCTGGTATCCACCAACATCACCGGTAGAATTGCTCCGCCGCGCATCCACGCCGAGGCAATGACTATCGACGAAAATGGTAAGGTGCGTTATTTGCCCGGAACGGGCGGTGTAGCGCTGGGCGTCCATGCCGGAGACTCAGTGACGCAATGGTTGGCGGATCATCTGATGCCGGGCGCGAGCATCGAAGACGCGACAACAACGCCTGCCCACCCTGGGGCACTTCATCTTCTCAGCTGTGTTGGTAACAGGGTGCGCGATGCTGCAGGCAAAACAATCGGGGTCGTCGCGGGCAAGCGCGGCGGCCTGGCACCTGGAGCATGGGCACCCCAATTAGTCGGCGTCGAGGTCTGCGATTCGATCGCGGCCACGCTGAATTGTGAGGACAAAGTTGTTGTTGAAACCGTTGGGCGCGGGTTAGCGCTTATCGATCATCCTGAGGTCTTGTTGTGCAACATGTCGCCGCGATTGCTGGATGCGTTGCCATTGGTCGAAGCGCAAGGTGCACTGGTCTGCGATGTCCGTGTGATCGTCCCGCCCGAGACTGCCGGTGCTGGACTTGGGCAAGACAGCTGGGTGGGAGATCTTGAAATAACGGATGACCACCTCGCGGCGGGGCTGCGTTTTGGTGATCTGGTCGCGTTCTCAGATATAGACAGCGCGACCACACGGCATTTTCAAACAGGCATGGTTTCGATCGGGCTGGTCAGTCATGGACCCGGTCACGCACCGGGGCATGGCGTCGGGGTAACAATCCTCATGACAGCAAGATCTGATCACCTTCGCCCTGTCATTGCGCCGTGCACACTTCCCAAACTGTTAATCGACTGGTCGACTGAATCAGACGGGAGTTAACCATGACGTTTTCGATAGCAGCCGTCGATCCTGTAACCGGAGACACCGGAGTCGCCGTCGCATCAAAATTTCTCGCGGTTGGCAGCATAGTTCCATGGCTTGAAGCCGATGTCGGAGCAATTGCAACGCAGGCCCTTGCCAACGCCACCTTTGGACCAGATGGATTGAACCTGCTGCGCGAGATCGGCGCGGTAGAAGCACTAAACAAGTTACTCGCGGCCGACACGGGACGCGAGCGGCGGCAAGTTGGCATCGTTGATTCGAACGGCGGCTCGGCAAGTTACACCGGCTCCGGCTGTCAAGGTTGGGCCGGCCACCTCACAGGGGCAGGATACGCCTGTCAGGGGAACTGCCTTGCCGGTGAGGACGTGGTTACATCAATGGCGAACTCGTTCGAATCCACGACAGGTCCACTATATGAGAGACTATTTGCTGCAATAGCAGCTGGTGACAGCGCTGGCGGAGACCGCCGCGGACGGCAGTCTGTGGCCATCAAGGTGCTGCGAAAAGGAGCCGGCTATCAGGGATTGAGCGACACTGTATTGGATCTGAGGGTTGATGACGCGCCCGATCCGATTGAGGAAATTCAGCGGTTGCTGGGCCTGCACCAACTCTACTTCTTCACGAATGATTGTGAGCGTCTGGCCTTAGAAAAAGACACACTAGAAACCCTTCGAGCCATCATGAGCAAAGCCGGTCACACGAACGATTACCCTCCAGGTTGGAGCACTGAACTTGGCCAAGCCATCGACGACTTTATCGGCACAGAAAACTTGGAAGAACGATTCGACCTTAAATCCAGGGCCATCGACAAACTGGCTCTAGATCATTTGGCCAAGCTCTATCTATGAAAAAATAGAACTGTCGACCTGTCTTGCTCTTACAGAAAGCTTTTGTCCACGTTGGAAGCAATGGCGCACAACTCATCATGCGCGACAAACAATTCGATTCTAACTAAAACGCCACTTTTTCTTTCCACCCGATGAACGGGATGTTAGCGTTTGTTACATTCCGGGTTTCAGCATGGGAGTGCCAATATAGTGGCCACTGCTGGTATTAAGATCTGCGCCGAGCATACCGTTTCGAGTGTGACCGAACGCATGGCGAAGGCACACTGCGTGCACGGGCCAGATCTAGGGGCATGAGAAGACGCGGTTTTATTGCGGCTTCGGCCTTTCTCGGACCCCCGGCGATTTGGATCGGCGGGCTCTTTTTCTTGCCCATGATAGCCATAGTGCTCCTCAGCTTCTGGCGCGTTATCGACTATAATCTCGTCGTAGATTTCACACTCACCAACTACGAAAAGCTCTTCCGCCCGCTTTACCTGGGCGTGTTCTGGCGCACCATAAAGATTTCGCTCCTTGTCACGATGATTTCGCTGATCATCGGCTATCCGGTCGCCTACTACCTCGCGCGAAAAACGCGACGATTTCGCCTAACCTTAGTCGTCCTCGTTATATTGCCACTGTGGACGAGTTACCTCGTACGCACTTACGCCTGGATGCTAATCCTCGGCACCAACGGGGCGATCAACCAAGCTCTACAGGCAGCCGGACTTATCAGCGAACCGGTCACCTGGCTCCTATATAGTGATTTTGCCGTAACGTTAGCGCTCGTGCACATCTACATGCCTTTTCTGATTCTACCGCTCTACTCGGTTCTGGAGAAACTCGACCCTAGGCTCTTCGAAGCCTCGAAGGATTTAGGCGGTGGACGTTGGCGGACGTTTCTCTACGTCACGCTTCCGCTTAGCTTGCCCGGCGTTGCGACAGGCTGCTTGTTTGTCTTTATTCCATCAATGGGTTCTTTCGTGACACCAGAGTTACTGGGCGGCACGCGAAGCATTCTCATCGGCAGCATGGTCGCCCAGCAGTTCGGAGCGGCTTACGACTACCCGCTGGGATCGGCGATGTCTCTTGCCATCATGGCAATCATCCTTATTGTCGCAGTGGTCCTACTAAGAGCGGGCCGAGCGCCGGGGACAGTACGATGAGAAAGCTGCGCCCCTCACCAAAGTTCCTGCTCGGGATGTGGACTGCGCTGGTCCTTTTGTTCCTGTTCGCTCCCCTCTTCCTTGTTGTCCTCTTCTCATTCAACAGTTCGGAAATCAGTATTTTTCCGATTCGCGGATTTACCTTCGCCTGGTACGAGCAACTTGCCGCGAACACGGCTTTTCACTCTGCACTCGTGAACAGCTTTATTGTGGCCGCAGCGACCGTCGTCTTGGCCACAGCATTGGGAGTCGCGGCTGCGACTGGCGTTCATCGCTATGCTCCACGATGGCGCACGGTACTTCGGTCGGGCGCGAGCTTACCAATGATGGTGCCGCATCTTATTCTTGGTATCGCGCTGTTGAGCTTCTACAACCTCGCCCAGCTAGACCTTTCATTGACGACTGTCATTCTCGGTCACACGGTCGTTGCGTTTCCGTACGTGTTTCTCATTATTTCGGCACGTTTCATCGGCTTCGATGAATCCCTGGAGGAAGCCGCACGCGACCTGGGCGCCAGTACGCTGACGATTTTTCTAGAGATCACGTTGCCACTGCTCGCTCCGGCGATACTCACCAGTGTGCTCATATCATTTACGCTTTCGTTTGACGAAGTTGTTGTGACATTCTTCACCACCGGTACAGAGAACACACTGCCTATGATAATCTGGTCGATGCTCCGTTTTGGCATCACACCGGAAATAAACGCAATCGCGACCCTAACGATTGTCGTGAGTTGTGTGATGGCGGGAATCGCGCAAGCTCTGATTCAGCGCGCGCAAATGACATCTTCGCCGAAAGGTGAATAAGTATGATCACCACAGGAGCAAAGTATGGCTGAGAAACCCAAGCTCGATCTCCTCCTTCCCTCGGGAATATCTCGGAGACAAGTCATGCGCTCACTTGGTGCAGCGGGTCTAGGCGCTGCCGGACTGAGCTTGTCAGCACCGGGGAGCCGCATCTTCGCCCAAGACCAAGTTCTAAATTATTTCACGTGGTCGAGTTGGGGCGAACAACCATTTATTGAGGCCGCGAAACAAAGCCTAAACTTCGATCTGAGACCGACGTTTTACAGTAGTTCAGACGAGATGATGGCAAAGTTACGCGGCGGCGGCACCAAACTTTACGATATGATCGTCCCGGTGCAGAATTATGTCGCTCTCGCCGCGAAAGCTGGCCTCATTGAGCCGCTCAATCCAGCGAAGATGACGAACGCGGAAACTCTCTTCCCGGAATTTCGGGCTCGTCCGGAGTGGTCGGTCAACGGCAATCTCTATGGCGTTCCTTTCGTATGGGGCGCCAACGCCATCGCCTACAACCGCCAAGTTACGGGCGAGATTGATTCCATGGACGCCTTATTTGATCCTAAATGGAAGGGGCGGATCGCTCTGCGCGACGAACCGGAGGATTCACTCGGCCTTGCCGCCCTTAAACTTGGAATCGAAAAACCTTACGAAATGGACGAGAGAGAACTGCAAGAAGTCAAAAAACTCCTCATCTCGCAAAAGCCGCTCTTACGCGCCTACTGGAAAAATATTGCTGATGTACAAAATATGCTCGCATCGGGCGAAGTCGTTGTGGCCTGGACAATGTTGGCGGTGATTACCCCCTTGCGCAAAGCTGGTATCGACGCCGGCTGGGTTTGGCCCAAGGAAGGTGCAATCGGCTGGAGCGAAGCGGTTTCAGCGGTGAAAGGAACTCGGAAGCTTTCACTTGTCGAAGACTATGCCAATTTCTCCCTCAGTCCTGAGTACGGCGAGATGATGGCACGCTACTTGGGATATGCCCCATGCTCCGAGGCAGCTGTGGATCGTCTAGAGCCCGAACTCGTGCAGGAACTCGGCATCGACACAAAAGCTGTCTCTCGGCTTACGTTCAAAGGCGTACCCGAAGATAGATCGCGCTGGAATGAAATCTGGAACGAAGTGAAAGCAGCGTGAGCGAGAGCGATTCTCAATTCAGTGATGATCTTCCCGATGTTCGGCTCAGAGGTGTAACTAAGCGCTTTGGGAAGTTCGAGGCGGTGGCCGGCATTGACCTCGATGTTGCCTCAGGACAATTCATAACGCTCCTTGGGCCCTCAGGCTGCGGCAAAACAACCACCCTTCGCATTATTGGCGGATTTGAAGAGCCGGATGAAGGAAAGGTTCTTGTGGCCGGTGAGCCCGTACATGGCGGCGAGCCGGGCCGGCATACCCGCATGGTATTCCAAAGCTACGCGCTTTTTCCGCACATGACTGTTGCGCGCAATGTTGCATTTGGTCTCCGAATGGACGGACTACCGAAATCGGAAATATCTATTCGGGTCGAGGCCATTTTAACCAACCTTGGTTTAACCGATCAGGCTGCAAAGTATCCGCGCCAACTTTCTGGCGGCCAACAGCAGCGTGTCGCGCTTGCTAGGGCACTCGTAACCCAACCCCGCGTCCTCCTTCTTGATGAGCCGCTTGGCGCGCTTGATCTAAAAATGCGCAGACATATGCAAGGGGAACTCAAAGCACTTCAGCGTGATGTCGGCATTACATTTATTTACGTCACGCATGATCAAGAAGAAGCAATGAATCTTTCCGACGTCATTGTCGTCATGGAAGAGGGCCGCATCGCGCAGGTTGGGACGCCCGAAGAAGTGTATCGCCAGCCCCTAAGCTCCTACGTCGCTGATTTCGTAGGTGAAACAAATTTATTGCCGGGGCGCGTTGTAGAAAATGTGAGCGGCACCGTGCGCGTTGCGACTTCAGCGGGTGAATTTACGGGCCTTAGTTCGTCTGCCCCCACAGGCGACCCTGTGACTGTCGCGATTCGACCAGAATGTATCCTTCTAGGGCCGTCTCTGGCCGCAGATGTGATACGTGGACGCGGTATAGTACAGTCTAACTCCTTTCTCGGTCCGTTCACGCGGATCGAAATTAATGTCAACGGAACCAAGCTACTGATCAACAGTTCAGGATTGAACGGTGTCGAGGCTGGCTCCTTGATCGATTTTGGGTGGCGCGATGAAGACGCGCTAATCTTGCCGACAGCAAGCTCTTTCAAAAAGGAATACTCATGACATTTACGATTGTTGGTCGATGTAAAAGTACGGGCCGGCGGGGTATCGCGATGGCCACCAGTTCGCCGGCCGTTGGCAGTCGGTGCTCCTTTGTATCCCATGCCGGGGCCGTCGCCTTTCAAGCCGTCGCAGAACCACGTCTGGGCGCCTTCAGCCTCCGATTGCTTGAACAGGGTTACAGCCCTCGCAAGGTCATTGCGGAGGTGACCTCAAGTGATGACTGGCCGGGTAAGCGTCAGATCGGGATCGTCGATGCCGAAGGCCGATCGTCGGCATTTACCGGCGACGACAACATGCAATGGGCCGGCCATATCACCGGGGAAAACTTCGTGGCCATGGGTAATCTCTTGGCGGGCCCTCAGGTCGTCGAGGCTATTGCAGAGGTCTTCCACGAAAACGAATCCGAAATCCTTGAAGCGCGGCTAATGCGCGCCATCGAAGCTGGCCGAGACGCAGGGGGCCAGGAGGAAGGACAAACTTCAGCTGCGATCCTGTCGTACGGTGATCAGTCAGCCTCCCGCTGCGATTTGCGGGTCGATATCTCGGAGGAGCCGGTCGCAGAGCTGCGCCGAATCTTCGATTGGTATGAACCGCTCCTTCCCTACTACGAGGAGCGAAACCGAAACCCTAATGTACAGCGGGTCAAAGATTACTTTAAGCAGCTTGGACTCCAGCGGGAGTATGGCAAACGCCCGCCCGTGACACGCGAAGGCAGCACGAAGTTTCCGTTCCATCCATGATAACTACGCCCACTTTCCCCATGACTTGGTAATGCCATGAACCGAATAGGCGTCGACGTCGGCGGCACTTTTACCGACTTAGTTGTAGAGCAGACGAACGGGTCTCTCGAGGTTTTCAAGGTCCCTTCGGTGCCAAGCGACCCCAGTCGAGGTGTGCTCAACGCTGTCGCCGCCGCTGCGGCTGGCTTGCAGATGTCGGTGGCTGATTTACTTGGCCAATGCAGCTGGTTTGTCCACGGCTCTACAATCGCGACCAATACAGTCTTAGAGCGTAAGGGTGCAAAGGTCGGCATGCTTACAACAACAGGCTTTCGCGATAGCCTCGAGATCCGGCGCGGTATCCGTGAAAACCCATGGGATCATCGCACGCCCTTCGCCGAACCGTTGGTGCCACGCCATCTTCGGCTCGGCATCAAAGAACGTATTGATGCACGCGGCGCCGAACTAAAACCCCTTGCAGCGGATGATGTGCGCGCTGCCGTCAAATTTTTCGACCAGCATGGTGTGGAAGCAATCGCTGTTTGCTACATCAACGCATATATGAACGGTTGCCACGAAGAAGAAACAGCCGAAATCATTCGCACCGAAGCGCCTCAATTGTCGGTATCTCTCTCCTCTCGTCTCGCACCAATTGTCGGAGAGTATGAGCGTGGCTCAACAGCGGTTGTCGATGCGTACATCCACCGTCGCGTGGTTTCATACCTAGAAGCGCTCAGCAAAAGTCTGCATGAACTCGGATTTAAGGGCGACGTCACTCTCATTCAAAGTAATGGCGGCGCAATCGACCTAGATCGGGTCGCCAGAGCGCCGGTCAGCCTTTGTCTTTCAGGGCCGGCGGCCGGCGTTGGCGCCATGCGCTACTACGGACGTCTTTGCGAGAGTGACAATCTAATTACCATGGAAATCGGCGGAACCAGTTGCGATGTGAGCATGCTGCAAGGTGGCCGTGCTCAACTTATCGATGGTTTCACGCTGGGCGGTTATCACGTCGCCATGCCCGCCATAGATATTCATACCGTAGGCGCCGGCGGCGGAACGATAGCCTCGGTAGATGGTGCTGGATTGTTGCGATGCGGACCGGAGGGCGCTGGCGCTGCGCCAGGACCGGCTAGCTATGGGCTAGGAGGCACCGACGCCACAACGACGGACGCCCTCGTTGTGCTCGGCCGGATGCGGAGCGGCCCAATCGGCGACGGCTCGGTTGTGATTGACGCAGAGCGAGCTCAGTCTGCCTGCGCCGAACGGATCGCTAATCCACTCGGCCTTAGCGTGGAAGAGGCAGCGATCGGAATTGTGCAGCTTCTTGAACAGAATCTGCTGCATGCCGTCGAAGAAATCAGCGTAAAACGCGGGCTCAACCCGGTGCATTATACGCTTGTTGCCGCTGGCGGCGCGGGCCCGATGCATGGAGCTTCCATCGGGCGAGCGCTGGGCTGCCGGCGCGTCTATATACCCCGTCATGCCGGTGCGTTTTGCGCCCTAGGCATGCTCGACAGCGATATTCGGCACGATCTGTACAAAGTTTTCGATGCCCAATTGGATGACGAATCTCTATCAGCAATGCAGGCCAGCTTCTCCGAACTTACCGCATCCGCGATGGCAGAGTTCGACATAGAAGCCACGGCCCCTACTCCAACCCTGCGGCGGGTGCTTGATCTCGTGTATAAAGGTCAGATGCGTTCGGTTCAGATTGACTACGATCCAGAAACCGACCACCTCAAATCCCTTAAAGGCCGGTTTGAAGATGAGCATCGGCGTTTGTATGGCCACATTAAGCCGATCACTCCAATACGGATTTCTGCGCTTCGCGTGGTTGCAACAATGACGGCCCGAGCCCTTAGCGTGCCGGAGCACAGCAAGACCGAGCAACTGCCTCAGGCCAACTCGACTCGTCGTGTTTTTCTCGATCGCCGCAGCGGATGGAAAGATATCCCTGTCTACCGTGGAGATGATCTAGGAGCTGGCCACACTTTACCAGGACCGGCGATCATCGAAGAGCACACCATGACGCTCTACGCTGGGCCTGATGATCATGTCACAATTGACCGGGCCGGAAATTATCTCATTGAATTAAGGTGACAGAAATGGACGCTGGAATCATCGATCCCGTTCTCCTCGCTCTAACTCAAAATCGCCTGGACCATATTTGCCGGCAAATGGGTTGGGTGATGTCGCAGACATCGCTAAGCCCGATCTTCAGCCAGGCACATGATTTCAGTTGCTACATAACCGGCCGTGACGGCCATGTGATTAGTCAAGCCGACGGTCTGCCGGGCCATGCCGCAGGTGGGGGGTTTGCGGTGCGGGCGCTGCTCGCAGCCTTCGGAGACGATTTCTCCCAAGGCGATGCCTTCCTGATGAATGATCCCTACGAGGCCGGCGGCAACCACCTACCCGACTGGGTTGTCGCTACGCCCGTGTTTGTCGGCGGACGGCTCGTCGCATTTGCCTGTGATCGTGCCCATCAATCGGACATCGGCGGCGGTGCACCTGGCACCTATAATGGTGAAGCCACTGAAATTTTTCAGGAAGGGATCCGCTTGCCACCGGTACGTATCGTTGAGAAGGGCACTATTCGCCGCGATATATGGCAGCTCCTCCTCCTCAACAGCCGCACACCCGAGCTCCTTGACGGCGATTTGCAAGCGATGATTGGCGCAACCAGGGTTGGAGAAGAACGTATCATTGCTCTCGGGGACGAGATCGGCAATACGGCAATATCTGATGTGTTCGACGCAGTCTTAGACCATGCCGATGCGCGCTTCAGGCAAATCATCGCGGCGCTGCCCGACGGTTGTTACGAAGGCGACGAACACACCGACAACGATTGTTTTTCAGATGGTCGGTTTAACATCCACGTCACACTAACGATCAAAGGCGACAAGCTCACCGTTGATTACACCGGCACCGACCCACAGATGCGTGGGTTTAAAAACAGTCCGATCGCAAACACCCATTCGCTCACCTATGTCGGGCTTGCCTCGTTCCTCGGCGGCGACATTCCGATTAACGAAGGCACATTCCGCTCGGCACAGCTCATTCTACCCAGAGGAACGCTCGTCAATCCCAATCCGCCTGCGCCGCAAACCATGAGCACCATGTATATGGGCCACGAGATCGTTCATGCCATTTGGAAAGCGCTTGCCAAGGCCGATCCCGCACGCGCCTGCGCGGGTTGGGGAAAGACAGTCCATGGCATTAGTACGGGTCATAACGAGGCAGGTGAGCCTTATGTTCTCTATCATTGGAACTGCGTGTCGGCGGCGGGTGCAGTGGCCGAGCGAGACGGCTTCCATCAGATCGGACTAATCGGCGCATTGGGCGGCCTCACTATACCCAACGTCGAAGCCTATGAACGGCTTTATCCGATCAGAGTTAACCGGCACGAGATTCGATGCGACAGTGCGGGACCGGGCGAGCACCGCGGTGGTGCCGGAGTCGAGTATGAAGCCGAACTGGACGGAGACGTCGTACAATCGTTCCGCAGCGAGGGTCTGTCGCATGCCGCGGCGTACGGCACCAATGGCGGCGGCGACGGATTGAACGCAGAGATATCGGTCGTCAGCAGTGGGCACCGCGTCAACGACCTCCCGCGATACGGCAAACGCTCTCTAGTGAATCCGAAAATCAGCGTAAGATCGGCCGGCGGTGGCGGTTGGGGTGATCCGCGTCGGCGAGACCCGACAAAAGTCGCGCGCGATGTGCTTGATGGTATTGTCAGCGCGACGGCTGCGCACGATCTATACGGTGTCGCAGTCGATGCAAACGGTGCGCTTGATATTATAAAAACAAGCCAGCTCCGCGATGGTAGCGGCCCATCGACATAGATCTAAAACAGAGATTGGATGGAGTTTTTGCTCCTATATCAGAATAACCCTGAAGCCACGGGCAAGGCCGAGCAAAAACCAGAAATGGCAAAGCCCGATAACTCATTGAGTTAACGATTTTTTTTGCGGAGACACGCCCCCCCGACATCTCGGCAGTATCTGTGTCAAGATTTGGGCGCGTAGCCGAGGTTGGTATCCATTTTCATCAAGTCTGCTCTTCTCATAAGTAGGCCAGAAATTTTAAGGCTGTACTTATAACTCAACGACCTTCACAGGCTACAAGCCCCCCTATCGGGACGATGACCTCCCAGCCCCCCTCACTTACCATCCGCAGACTGCCTTGGGGAACAACCGCGCCACGAGAAATTCCGGCGCGCTTTTCAAATTTTACCTCAATGTAAAGCGTATATGGGCTTTGTTGAAAAGTTTGCTTTTCGAATTGACCGAGAATTTGTTCACCTTCCGCCTGTAGACGCGGAAACTTCACGCTCTGACCATTAATAACCATATGGGCCATGCCGTCTCGCCCATTGAACATAATCAGATTACGCTCCGAAGATCGTGACCACAGGAACAAACCGCACTCACCTGCTGCAAGTGTTTGCGGAGACAGCATCCCAATGTGGTTTTCGCCAGCAACTGATGGCACGACCACCTGCTGTGTAATCGGCACAGATACCGATGACTCAGTCGTAGTTCCACACCCAGCCAGTAAGGCCACCAGAAAAAATAATCCGACCGGTTTTGCTGCGAATCTCAACAAGTTCGTGTTCATCCCCACCGTCCGTTCTGAACCAGCGTATAAGCGTCGCCTTTTATTGAAAATCCTATCGCACCCAGCATAAATGCAAGCGCATCATTTCCCGTATTGACCGATGCACGCAGGTTAAATGTCCGATCATGTTGAAGGGTCATGGCTAGGGATACAGCTTCAGATCCCTCGCGGCCAGTCAAAGGTATTAAAACCGCACCTTCCACACACGAGGCCGTGCCGGAAAGAACAGGTCCCGCCCAGTCCAAGCCATTTGATGGGCGGGCCAACGCATCTGTCTGCAAGTCCGCATCCACTGATCGACACCCGCCTGTGTCGAAAGTAGCCTCAATTATGTTAAGGGCAACGCTTCCACTGACCGGCACAAGAACGGGTAACTGGTCTACCTGAGCGGTAAGAACAGCATCACGAACCCTGAAAAGTTTACCCATTCCGCGCTCAATGATTGCACCCCCGGCTAGAGCGCCACTGCCGTCGACCTCCACACTAATGGAGGCGCGACCGAGCAATAGCGCACTAGGTCTAAAAGCAAACTGGACGTCGCCGAGACTCACGCCCCGCCACGCCACATTCTCAACGGAGCCCGCCCAAACCGTCCCTTCAGCGCGCCCGTAGGAAACGCCTAGTCGCTCTAAGTTAAACCAAGACACCACCACCGTTATGGGAAGTGTGAAAGTTATAAAAACCGCGAAGGCCGCGAAGAAGATAGCACTTAGCCCGCGAGCACTCACGACTCTCCTCCACCGCTGAGCGATATCTGAGCACGCACCGTGGCATCGTCGTTACGTTGAATTGAAGCTCGAGTTACTCCAATCCCATATTTTTCATGTAGCGATACCGTCCAGTTAAACAGGGATGTTGACTCGGCGTTGTCGAGCCAAACGTCGAGCCCGCCACTCGTGATTGGTTGAAGTCGGGTGATCACGATTCCCGCATCACGCGCCGCTGTGCTAACCGCTGTCCGCATTGTTTGAATGTCCGCGTCTACATCGATCCTGATTAAATTTTGTAGGCCAATAATAGTGGCTGCGCTGCTCTCAACATCTTTAAGGTATGCCATTGCTTCCTGATTCGCCGCGGCAGCCGCTGCACGGTACTCGACCAGAGGCCTGACCACGAATTGAAAGGCAATCAACAACACCGCAATCAAACTAAGACTTGCCAACAACACTTGCTCGCGGATCGATCTATCCGTCCACCACTGCTTGATCATTTGCGTCATGGCACTTGCACCGTAATATCGGCGACAATTCGCTCTTCTTGCTGACGCGCGCCGCCCTCTCGAACAACACCGCCACTAGATGATATTATACTATTTATTTCTTCCATCGCATCGAAAGACGGTAACGATAGGCTGGCTGCGATTTCGCGGCGCACGCCATCAAATCGCAGAGAATCAATTTCTGCACCTTCGACGGCGTCAACACCGGCGAATAGCAAGCCGCTAACATGTAAGAAGGTGTTTGAAGTAGCCGCGTTGATTTCATCAGCCTGTGCGCGCATTTGCGTGCGTGCATTTACCAAGCGAGTTCCTTTGGGCATAACCTCATGAAACAGGGCATCGGCACGCGTATACGCAGCAGCGGCGTCGCTGTTAAGGCGAATACCTCCCGCCAACTGTAACGCTACAGCAAGGGCGACACTGACGCCCGCCAAAGTAGCCGCCCGGTGCCAATGAGCACCCGGCAAGCTCCACTTCTTTCGACGCGCATACTTGCCTTGAAGCAAATTGAGCGGCTTTGAGCCCGACAAAACGGTATAGGCTGTCTCTAGTATTTCATCGTCACTCAGTGCAGGCGCGGATGTTACACGTCCGCTTAGAATAAGCTCGTCAGATAGAAGTTTAACGGGATCGTTGGTGTAAACATGGATATTCCCCTGCGCTGGCAACAACCCATCAGCGAAACATGAAAACGTCTGTCGCTCGACCGTAAGACCGCCGTCGGCCAAACACACCATAACCACACCCTCATGCTCAACCACGGACACTGTATTTTCTGCAGCGTTCGCAACTAAAAAGTCCGGAATAAATGCTGTGGGTGTCAGCTCCATTTTCGCAATCGACGCGAGCCACGCCTCCATTTCATCTTGTGCCGTAAAGGCTACAAGGCGGCGATTTGCGATCCGCTTTCCTAAAGCGAAATGAAGAGAGTCACGATCCACCGCAACATCGTCTTCCAGTAAGAATGAAGCTGCTTCCCGCGCGCGGCTTTCATTAATGCTTGGAATTTCAATCGACCTGACCGTAACCGCTGCGCCGGGAACCAGAACCCATGTGCGCTCCGGAATGATCGCTTCCGTGAGCGGCATTCTCTCTCCCGCTGCTAGCACCCCCTTATCCACAATAGCGCGCGTGTCGTCATCGAACAGCGCCCAAGACGTTGCCATGTTTGACCGCGGAGGTAATTTTAAAACGACCGTATGAGTCACTCGAACGCTCCGTATCTGCGAGTCAATACGCGTACTTGACCACCGTGGTCGACCTCAAGGACAGAGTTCATGGAAAATACGGCATCATAGAAATGCACTTGAGTCGCGAGGTTGTAGAAACGGGTTTGTAAGGAGAATTGACTGCGCACATCCTGATCGAGGACCAAACCTACAAAAGACTCATCCTCGAAAAAATCATCAAGACTACGGAATCCGCTGGACGGACGGCGCGCAATTGCACGCATTGCTTGATCCAGTCGCAGCTCGCGCCCCGCTAGCATTACAAGCAAGGGTGCTCCCACCTCAGGCAACGTGTTCACATTTATGACAGAAACCTCCGGCCCCGATTGCGTGCAGACAAATGGACGAATGCGTCGATAGATAGTCTCGGTGTATCCCGCAATTGCCCGCAACTCGCTGGGCTCGGCCAACAAAGTATCGCCGGTGCGATAGGACGGCTCCATTACAGCGTAAACATAATCTTCCGCTCCGCGCGGAGACGGGACAGAGTCCGTGTCCACCCAATCCAATAGTGACGCTGCCAGAGATGCAGCGGCATCTGAGTCAATATCTAATGCATTTAGAAGATTGCGGTATTGCGCCATACCCAAGGCTCGTTCCTCGTACCGACCATCTGGAGCCGCCGAAACCACGCTGTTCAAATTGAAGCAATTTCCTCCATCGGAG
>CAXBLG010000072.1:0-17953 GCA_963976395.1 uncultured Rhodospirillaceae bacterium | reverse complement strand
CCTGTCTCATTGAAATAGCACGCACCTATTTGGATGCCCGCTATGACGGCCGTATGCGCCCCTATCAAAGGGTTGCTTTGAATGTGCAGCGCTGGGAGAACGGCGTGAAAACGGCCGATTCATTTGATGATATTTTAGGACCTTCGAATGGCGAAGTGAGCCGAACCATCTTCCCGCGCAATCTCGACCGCGCGTTCGTCGATGGCGACGAAGCTTTATTCTTTTGGATTCTGGATATGAAGGACAAGCCAGACCAGCCGTTGTCCAAAACGGTACACCTTGCCGAACGGTTTAAGTTCAATGACGATCAGGGTGTATGCGGCGATATTCTGGCGCCGTGCATCACAGAGATCGAGGTGATCTTTTGCATCTCCCCTCACCCAAGCGAGTCCGCCACGCCAGAAGGTGCAAGCGATCCTGATTGGTTCAGCAAATTTCGGTGCAACCGCGACGGTTAGCCGAAATCACCTTAAAGGCTTGATCACATACTGGCTGGTGGGCACCACGTCGATCTTATCGAAATCAATAAATCGCTGACAGCTTTCCATCATGGTCGCAAGATTCTTCTGAAATTTTTCCTCATTGCCGATGGCATCGTAGAATGCCTGTGAATTTGTCATAGCTTCAACCGGAAAACATTCCTCGATCATCGCATCATATTGCGGTGCTCCATAGGTCAACGTGCGCACAACAACATTCTGAACATATTCAAAATTACTTTGCGTATCGATGCCGACATCAGTGTGAAGGCGCAGCCAATTGAAAAGCCACTCTTCATACCGAAGACGCGGCGGACGCTTCAGAAACACTACCTGAGAAAAGCCTTCCGTGCGCTGGCCGGGTTTTGGCCGATGCAAAGTATTGGGAATAGGTTGTGACTCGGTCACGAGATAAGCCGCCATGCGGCCGACACTTTTGGTGACGATTTCATCAAGCGGTGTACGGAATCGGTCGAGGGCAGAGTGAACCCAAATTTGAATTACACTGTCCATTTGCGGTTTGGTATTAACCTGTCGAATCGCTGCCGCCGGCTCAACGGCGTCATCGCTGATATTCACCTGCACAGCGCACACGCTCTCCGAGTTGCTCAACGCTTCCGCGACTTCGCCACGCAAACGCGCATTGTGCGTTTCCCTGTCAATCGACGGGTCTCGCCACACAGCGTAAACAATTTTTTCCATGTTTCCCCCCTTTAGCGTGATGTCGTTTGCAACCCGTTTGTAACAGGGTTCCAAAATCCCGCCTTCATCCTTCTTACCGCACAGGCTATAATTGAGCATCACAGACTTCAATAACTTGGGAGACCCCATCATGGCCTTTCGCCTTGTGGTCAACGGAACCGAGCACACAGTCGATGTAGAGGGCGAAATGCCCCTCCTTTGGGTGCTTCGCGATGAGTTGGGCTTGACCGGCACAAAGTACGGCTGCGGTGTTGCCGCTTGCGGGGCCTGCACCGTACATGTGAACGGTCGGGCCGCGCGCAGTTGCACGCTGCCTGTGGCCGCCGTAACCGGACCCGTCACTACCATCGAAGGCTTGTCTGCTGACTCCTCTCACCCTGTCCAGAAGGCTTGGGTCGAGAAGCAAGTGCCGCAATGCGGTTATTGTCAGTCTGGAATGATCATGGCGGTGTCCGCCCTTATCGCCCACACACCTAATCCCAGCGAAGACGAATTGAAGCAGACCGTTTCCAATGTGTGCCGCTGCGGCACCTATGATCGCGTACGCGAGGCCGTTGCCTCGCTCGCCGAAGCCTAAGGGAGGCGATCATGAAGATCACAAGACGCAAAGCGCTTCTCGGGACTGCACTCGTTGGCGGCGCGCTTCTCATTGGCTATGCCGCTCGCCCCTACCCCCAACGCGACAATGCCCGCGCTGTGTTGGGACACGGCAAAGACGGCGCCCTTCTGACCACGTGGGTCAAAGTGTATCCGGACAACCGCGTCGAAGCCATCGTGCCTCATTGCGACATGGGTCAGGGATCACAGACGGCGCTCGCTCAAATGCTGGCGGATGAAATGGACGCGGATTGGGCTCTGGTCTCGGTACTGGAAGCCCCGGCCCATGAAGCGTTCGCCAACGCCGATGTCATTAAAGGCTTTGCCGGTGATTTGGGCGTACCCGATATGCTGATGAGCGGAATTAATTTTATCGCCGGTCCGGCAGCGCGACTCGCAGGTATTCAAATTACCGGCGGCAGTTCGGCAATTCGCTTCACGGGCCAACTTGCTATGCGGCCAACCGGCGCAGCAGCACGGCAGATGTTTGTTCAGGCCGCCGCAGAGTCATGGAACGTATCCACAGGCGAACTGCGAACTGAGAACAGCCACGTGTTTCATGACGCGAGTAGCCGGAAGGTTCCATACGGCGCACTCATTGAAGCCGCTTCATTGCTAACTCCACCTGAGAACCCAAAGCTCAAGACTCCCGATCAATTTAAAATCATGGGCAAGTCGGTACCACGCCTGGATGTCCCGGAAAAAGTCAACGGCACTGTCATGTACGGCATTGATACCCGAACTAATGGTATGAAATATGCGGCCATTCGGCACAGCCCTGTCTTCGGCGGACAAATCGATAGCCTAGATGAGTCTTCTATCGCTGGGCGGCGCGGCGTTGACCGTGTTGTCCGCCTTGGCGATGCAGTTGCTGTAGTTGCCGACAACACGTGGAGGGCCGAACAGGCTGTGCGCGCGTTGAACGTCACATTTACAGGCGGAGAGAGTGCCGGTCTTTCTTCTGAAGGAATGTTCACGGAATTTGAAAAAGCCGTTTCAGGTGCGCCGACCAGCGATGATCGCAAAATAGGCGACGTGGGCAGTGCCTTTGCCAGCGCAGCGAAAATCATTGAGGCCAGCTATCGTGCGCCCTTCCTCGCGCACGCGCCGATGGAGCCGTTGAATTGCACAGTACTGGCGCGGTCCGACGGCACGGCCGAAGTATGGGTCGGCTCCCAGAACCCCCTGGGCGTAAGAGCGACAGTGGCCAAAACCCTGGACTACGACCCAGAGAATGTATTGGTTCATCGCCTGCGTATGGGCGGCGGCTTCGGGCGGCGCGCCGACGTAGAGCCGATTGTTCAAGCCGCAACAATCGCCGGCGAAATGAAAGACACGCCGGTCAAGCTGACCTGGTCGCGCGAACAAGACACCCAGCAGGACCATTACCGGCCTGCTGGAGTGAGCCGGTTCCGCGGCGGTCTTGATGAACAAGGAAATCCCGTCGGGTGGTTAAACGTCTACAATTGGAAAGACGAACCGGGCGAAGCCTCATTAATTCCATACGAAATTGCAGATCAACATATCGGCTATGTAGATGCAGAGGCTCCCATTCCGACGGGCGCTTGGCGCAGCGTCGCTCACTCACGGCACGGTTTTTTTACAGAATCCTTCGCCGACGAAATGGCGCACGCCGCCGGAACCGACCCTTACGAATTCCGCCGCAAACTTCTGGCAGGGGCACCGCGCTTTTTAGATGTCCTTGATATGGCCGCAGAAAAGGCCGGTTGGGGAACGCCGTTACCGGAAGGTTCAGGACGCGGTATCGCCATCCACAAGGCGTTCGGATCTATCACGGCACAAGTTGCAGAAGTGACGTGGAAGCCAGAAGGCGGAGTTTCCGTCGATCGCATTGTCTGCGTACTTGATTGCGGCGAATTGGTAAATCCAGACACGGTTCAGGCTCAGCTTCAGGGCGGGGTCTTGTACGGATTAAGCGCCGCACTTTACGGAGACATCACCATTTCTGAGGGTCGCGTCTTGCAATCGAACTTCAATGACTACCGCGTGGTCAAACTGGCCGATGCGCCGCGCATTGAAACCCACGTGATTCGCTCCGGTGCGCCCATGGGCGGCGTCGGCGAACCGGGCACACCCGCAGCCGCCTCTGCCGTCGCCAACGCGGTGTTTGCGGCAACGGGGCAACGGCTGCGCAACATGCCGTTTAATTTGGATAAATTCCCGGCGCGCAACACCAACGAGGAGACTGGTAGCGTGTAGCTTATTGCATGTACCAGCCGTGACTCACGACCAACGACTGGCCTGTCAGCGCATTTGAACCAAAGGACGCAAAGAACAACACAGCTTGAGCCACATCCTCGACAGTGGTGAATTCGCCGTCGACGGTGTGCTTCAGCATCACGTTCTTGATAACATCTTCTTCTGAGATACCCAGGGCCTTAGCCTGTTCGGGAATTTGCTTGTCCACCAGAGGCGTGCGAACAAATCCAGGGCAAACGACATTCGCGCGCACCTTATGCGCTGCGCCTTCCTTAGCGATGACTTTCGCAAGTCCGATCAATCCGTGTTTAGCGGTGACATAAGGCGCCTTAAGTACCGAGGCCTCTTTTGAATGCACGGAGCCCATCAGAATAATACTGCCGCCGCGTCCCTGCTTATACATATGACGCAATGCTGCGCGGGATGTGAGAAATGCGCCGTCCAAATGGATGGCCAGAAGTTTCTTCCACGCTGCGAAGTCGAAATCTTCCATCGGTGCGACGGTTTGAATCCCGGCGTTGCTGACAAGAATATCGATACCGTCAAATTTTTCGGCGGCCTTGGCAATTCCCGCATCAACTTGCGCTTCATCAGATACGTCCATTGCCACGCCCATGGTCTGCATGCCTGTCGCATCAAGCTCTGCGGCGCAAGCCTCAGCGTCAGCGATGTTCAAATCCGCTATGACAACCTTCGCACCGGCCTGCATAAGTGTCCGCGCAATTTCCTTGCCGATACCACGCGCGGCTCCGGTAACAACGGCGACTTTGTCTTGAATGTTCATATTAGAATTCCGCATCAACTTCTTCGAGTTCTTCGGGCTCGCCTTTGGCCTCTTTTACCCAGGTAGCCATGTGGGACCACTTCATAATGCTTTCACAGTAGGCTGCACACTCTTTGTCCAACTGCACATCGTAAGTCAGAAACCGGCTACAGACCGGTGCATACATCGCATCGGCCATCGTTAGCTTTCCAAATAAGTAAGGACCGCCGTAGGTGGACAAGCATTCCTTCCAAATGGCCACGACCCGAGCGATGTCCGGTTTTGCCCCAGACCATACTTTGAATTTGGGGTAGTGCGCCCTGATGCTCATCGGCAAAGCCGAACGCAAGTTGAAGAAGCCCGAGTGCATTTCGCCGGATATTGAGCGGCAATGCGCCCGCGTTATCCGATCTTTAGGTAGAAGTCCCGCTGTTGGATTCAACTCGGCGAGATATTCTGCAATCGATAAAGTGTCCCACACCTGCGCACCGTCATGTTCGAGGCGGGGCACTAAGACCGAGGGAGACAGCAAGAGGAGTTCGGCTCGGGTGTCCGGATCATCGATAGGCATCGTCTTTTCTTCGAAGTCCAGCTCCGCCATTTTGCATAGCAGCCACCCGCGCAGTGACCATGAAGAGTAGTTCTTGCTCGAGATAGTGAGGATGGCCGCGGACATGGGATCTCCCTTGGACGACTCGGCGGCAAAAGGGGGCCACCTTATTTTCCCCTAGACTACAGGATCATCTCGCAATGCAGCATAAATTGCACTACCCTTTATTAGATCGAGTCTAACCACCATAGGTCGCAGAATGCTTTATTTAGCGTATCAAACCCAGTTCGACCTTCTAAAGCCCATGCGCCGCGTCGCCCGGGCCGTACACGCAATAGTCGAACCCCTGACTCGGACCCACGGCTTGCCTGGGATGGCACACCTGCGCGCAACCTGGGAAATGATAGGGCGCTCACGCCTCAGCCACGAGCGGCCCGCTTTTGGAATCGAGCAGGTCAAGGTGGGCGATCAAGATGTGACGGTCCGCGAAATTGCAGTGAGTGTTACACCCTTCTGCACGCTTCAGCATTTCAAAAAAGACACTGACGCCGCCCAGCCCAAGGTTCTTTTGGTGGCACCGCTGTCGGGGCATTTCTCTACCCTACTCCGCGCAACGGCAAGAACTCTGCTCGCCGACCACGATGTGTATCTCACCGACTGGCATAACGCGCGCGATGTTCCTACAGAACAAGGTCAATTCGGCCTCGATGACTTTATAGAATTAATGATTCAATTCATGGAAAAGCTTGGACCGGATACGCACGTTGTATCGGTGTGCCAACCTTGCGTTCCTGTTCTCGCGGCTGTGGCCTTGATGGCCGAAGATAAAAACCCAGCGCAGCCACGAAGCATGACTTTGATGGCAGGCCCCATTGATACGCGTATTAGTCCCACCAAAGTTAATGAACTTGCCACCAGCAAACCCCTTGAGTGGTTCGAACAAACTTTGATCTCTGCCGTTCCGTGCCGCCTTAAAGGCGCCGGTCGCCGGGTTTATCCGGGCTTTCTTCAATTGACCGCCTTTATGGCCATGAATCATGAGCGCCACCAAAGGGCGCATCACGACATGTATATGCATCTAGCGAATGGCGACGCCGAAAAGGCGGAAGTCCTCAAACTATTTTATGACGAATACTTTGCGGTTCTGGATTTACCTGCTGAGTTTTATCTGGAGACAATCAGCAAAGTCTTTCAGGAAGCCCTGCTGGCAAAAGGCGAGTTAACCTATCGCGGACGCTTGGTGAACCCGGGCGCAATTAAACGCACAGCACTTCTAACCATAGAGGGCGGACGCGACGATATCTGTGCGCCGGGGCAAACCGCAGCCGCGCACGACTTATGCACCGGCTTGAAACCGCATAAAAAACGCCACCACTTGGAATCCGGCGTAGGCCACTATGGCGTATTTAGCGGCCGAAAATGGCAAACCCGTATTTACCCCCTCATCCAGAACCTCATCCTGTCGACGAACTGACCGGATCAAGCAACAAAAGCGCCCTTTTCCCCTTTAGACTTCAGCTATCGACAGGCCCTACCTATCGTTAGGCAGTATGATTCGGCTGACAGTCGCGAACAGCGCCGTTAAAGTCGCCGTTCGTAAAACCAATCTCATTTGTTCTAGGGAGGATCTAGCTATGTTGCGCCATGTTGCCGCCGCTACTCTAAGCCTATCGTTCGCAATTGGAGCCGCGCATGCGGCTGATGGCATCCCCGCTCACGTGAGCACCGCAGTTGCCGAACCCACAAGGCCCGAAGCTGATACCACGCGTGACGCGGACCGCAAGCCCGCTGACGTTATTGCCTTTTCCGGCCTTAAGCCTGGCGACAAGATCGCTGATCTCAATCCCGGCGGAGGATACTACACGCGCATCTTCGCTAAAGTGGTGGGCACGCAGGGAAAAGTTTACGGATTGGTCCCAAAGTCGTCACTTGAGCGCCGCCCAGAATCCGGTGATGCCGTTAAAGGCATCGCGGCCACCAACTCCAACGTCATGTTCCACCCGGTGACACTTACCGCAATTGAGACGCCCGAGCCCCTAGACATGGTGTGGACGTCAAATAATTATCACGACTTCAAAAATCGGGACGAAGGCACGACTGATGCCATGAACAAATCCATTTTCAACGCCTTGAAGCCGGGTGGTATTTATATTGTTACCGACCACGCAGCAGAAGCGGGTTCGGGTGGACGTGACACAAACACTCTGCACCGTGTGGATGCTGGACTTGTGAAACAGGAAGCCTTGGCAGCCGGGTTCGTGCTTGATGGCGAAAGCAATATCTTGAGCAACTCCAACGATGATCGTAAGGGCAAGGTTTTCGAAGCCGACATGCGCGGACACACCGACCGCTTTGTCCTGCGTTTCAAAAAACCAGCCCAGTAACGGCTACACGACTTAATAGTTATAGTGATATCAACGACTAAGGCCGGTTCCCTAAAACGGGGAGCCGGCCTTGATCTTAATAAGGTGTATCAATCAAGTTACTTTGCGGCGCGCGCTTTCGCGACCTCTTCCCCAAAATCAATGCTTGCGGTTGAGGTTAAAACAGACACGCCGGACAGCACCCTCGTATCGACGAAGAATCCGGGCGTCACTGATACTTTCAATGACCGGGCCAAATTAAAGTTCGAGATGATTTGATCAGCGATTTCCGGCGCATCCATGTCCTTGCGCAGCTGATCGATATTGAGGCCGACGGACTTGGCGATATTGAAAATGGTTTCAGTTTGCAACTGACCACGATGATCCATCATCGCGTGATGAAAAGCTTCATACTTGCCTTGTTTTCGAGATGCCAGGGCTGCACGCGCCGCTACCCGGGACTCCGGGCTTAGAATTGGAAAATCCTTTATAACGAGGCGTATATTTCCGTCTTCTTTCGCAAGCTTACGAAGTCGAGTTTCGGCTGCCTTACAATAGGCACATTGGTAGTCGAAAAACTCGACAATGCTCACGTTCCCATCCGGATTGCCAAGAACCGGCGTGCCCGGGTCATAGAGAAGCTCTCGCATTTTTCCCGCTGCCGCCGCGCTGGATGCTTTTTCCAACTCGACCATCACCATGCGCTGTGCATCTTCGCTCGATTGCGCGAATGCTGTGCTGGTCATAACCGGCAGCATCAGACTTGATGCAAGCACTATAACTTTTAAGGACGCGGGCCATTCCATGTGCGTCTCCTCTTTCTTGTAAGGTAGATGTACGAATCGAACTCTGACTCTAACTCTTGTCCATCGTAAAGATAAAGGCTGGCTCACCGCCCCCATGGACTGCGAGCTGCGCACCACTGACATAGGATGAACTGGGCGAAGCAAGAAATAGACAAGCGTCGGCAATATCTTTGGGCTTGCCCATTCGCTTAAGCGGAAGCTTATCCGCAATATTTTGAAGCCCGCGCGGGCCATAGTGCTGCTCGGCGTTGGGCGTGGCGACCAATCCCGTAACGATGACGTTGATCCGTACTTTTGGTCCCCATTCCGCTGCAAGAGATTGGGTGAGATTTATCAGTCCCGCTTTCGCAGCACCATACATAGCGGTACCGGGAGAGGCTCGCGTTCCTGAAACGCTGGCGATATTGATAACCACGCCTCCCTTATCTTGAGCCTGCATGACCTTGTTGGCAGCTTGCGCGCAGTACATTGGCCCCAACAGATTTAGCGCAACGATTGAATCAAAAAACCGCGATGATGAGTCAGACGCCGAAGATTCCGGAGCGCCTCCAGCATTGTTAACCAGAACGTCGAGCCGGCCATGCTTGGCGGTTATGCCTTCAACCCAAGCGGCGACGGCATCCGCCTTTCGCACATCGCAGACCTGAAACTCGGCTGTGCGTCCGTCTGCACTCGGAAGGGAATCCGGCGCATTGCGGGCACAGACGACGACAATGGCTCCCGCCGCAAGAAAGGCCTCAGCAATTGCCGCTCCAATACCCTTGGCTCCACCGGTAATAGCGACGACAGATCCTTCAAATTTGAACACGGCCTCGGGCATATTCTTCTCTATTTACTGTTCAGGATAGTAACGCGCGATTTTATCAGCAACACAAGCCGGGCGCTCCTGCCCTTCGATCTCAATCGTTATTCGATAGGTCGCCTGGTAAGCGCCCTTTATCTGTTCCACCTTGATAATTTCGCCTACGCCTCGAATTCGAGAGCCGACTTTGACCACGTTGGGAAAACGAACTTTATCTAAACCGTAGTTCACGCCCATTGCCATACCCTGCACATCAACAAGTTGAGGCAAAAACCCGGCAACGAGCGCGAGCGTTAAGAATCCATGAGCGACGGTAGCACCAAATGGACCGGTTGCCGCGCGATCAGGATCAACATGAATCCACTGATGATCGTCGGTCGCATCGGCGAAGGTATTGACACGTTCCTGCGTCATTTCAATCCATTTGGTAGGGCCAAGCATTGTACCCTCGGAACCCATCAAATCTTTCGGCGTTTTAAATACCTTAGGCATGACCCTACGCCCTTTGACTCGAAACGGAGACAACCTCACCGGTCATATAGGATGAATAATCGCTGGCAAGAAAGGCAATGACGTTCGCCACCTCCCATGTTTCGGCGGCGCGGCCGAATGCCTCGCGAGATGTTAACTCCTGCAACAATTCATCGGACGTCACCTTGTTGAGAAACTCGTGCATGGCAAGACTTGGGGCGACAGCATTGATGCGCACCCCGGACGGTGCAGCCTCGACAGCCGCGCAACGCGTGAGCGCCATGACTCCCGCTTTCGACGCCGCATAATGAGCCTGTCCCTTCTGCGCGCGCCAGCCGAGTACGGAGGCATTGTTGACGATCACCCCGCCCTTGCGTGCGATCATGTGTTTAAGCATGGCGCGCATCATGCGGAATGTGCCAGTGAGTGAAATCTCCATTACCGCGTACCATTGTTCATCCGTCATATCGACCACATCAGCGGTACCACCGAGCCCGGCGTTGTTCACAAGAACATCAACGTGTCCCAAGGTTTTTACGGCTTCATCGATTAACGCCTGAACCTGACCCTCTTCTGTCACATTGCAAAGTTGAGTGGGAATGTTTGCGCCAGCCTTCTTTGAAAGCTTATCGGCGGCAGCCGATAGACGACCTTCATGAATGTCGCTGATCATAACCCGCGCGCCCTCTTCCACCGCACGCTCGGCCACTGAAAAGCCGATACCAGTACCTGCGGCCGCAGTGATCAGAACGGTTTTACCTTTGAGAAGTCCGCGTCCTTCTGGGCGCGGTGGCGGTGCGGGTGCAGTCATAAAGTCATCCTTACAGTCTTCTTTAAGTCCGGTTCTTTAATTCCGGGGCTCCTTGGGCATACCAAGAGCCCGCTCGGCGATGATATTGCGTTGAATCTGGTTGGTCCCGGCGTAAATGGTATCGGCCCGCACAAACAAGAATAAGCGCTGCAACGCCGTCAGGTCATAGGGCAAATCCTCACCGATCTCAGCATCCGGACCGAGCACGTCCATCGCCAGCTTGCCCAGATCGCGGTGCCAAGTGGCCCAAGAGATTTTGTAGATATACGCTTCACGCGGCAATTCCGCTGCCGCCGGTTTGCTAAGCATACGCAGAGCATTTGCGCGCAACGCTTTGAGGCCGATCCAAGCATCGACAAGGCGGCGACGGATCATCGGGTCGCGGTCGCGGCCATTTTGACGCGCAATGTCGATGATCGCGTCCAGTTCATTTCGGAATTGCATTTGTTGGCCGAGCGTTGAAATGCCGCGTTCAAACGCCAGCGTACCCATGGCAACACGCCATCCGTCGCCCGGCTCGCCCACGATATTGTCTCCCGCGGTACGAGCACCATCGAAGAACACCTCGTTGAACTCGGACGTCCCCGTCATCTGAACAATGGGTCGCACGGTGATGCCCGGCTGGCGCATCGGCACCAGAATATAAGAAAGGCCGCGATGGAGTTTTGAGCCTTCTTCCGTACGGCAGAGTACAAAACACCAATCTGCATTTTGCGCGAGCGAGGTCCAGGTCTTCTGACCATCGATCACCCATTCGCCATTCACAAGACGCGCCTTGGTCCGCACATTGGCGAGATCCGACCCTGCATTAGGTTCCGAGTAACCCTGACACCACAGTTCTTCGCCCGCAACGATAGGCGGCAAGAAATGTTTCTTTTGCGCATCAGTGCCAAAGGCCGAGATTGTCGGACCCGCAAGACCTTCACCGATATGACCAACGCGGCCCGGTCCGCCGGCACGAGCATACTCTTCATAGAAAATGACTTGTTGTTCGATGGGCAGACCTCGTCCGCCGTCTTCCTTCGGCCAACCTACGCAGGTCCAGCCAGATGTCGCCATGTGTTTTTCCCAGTCATGACGAAGATCGTGAAAACTATGCTCATCGCCGGGACCACCTCGGCCTTTAAGTTCCGCAAACCGCCCGGTGAGATGAGCTTTCATCCAGGCCGCGACTTCGGCCCGGAATGTTTCATCTTCTTTGCTGAAATTCAAATCCACCGCACCCTCACCGACTAAGCTGAAGATAATCGGCGATCATATCGCGGTGCGCATCTGGAATACCAAGAACGCCTTCAGTAGCGCGCGCGTTCTTAAAATAGTGATGCAGGTCGTATTCCCAAGTAAAGCCAATCCCACCATGTAGCTGAATCGCATCGGCAACGACCTTGAAGTAGGTCTCCGCGCACATCACCTTGGCGGCGGAGGCGGTTTCGGGAAATTCAGGAGATTGAGAGTCCGCAAGAGCGGCCGCGTAGTATGCCAGAGACCGCGCCGATTCCACGCCGATCATCATATCCGCAGCTTTGTGCTTAACCGCTTGAAAGCTGCCGATACTCCTACCGAATTGAACACGCTCCTTGGTGTAATCAACAGTCATATCAAGGCAGCGTTGAGCCGCCCCGACTTGAAAGGCCGCGAGAGCCGTACCGGCAAAGCGCGTCAGTTCGCACAATAGCGCGTGTCCTTGCCCCTCCTCGCCGATCAGCGCAGATCCTGGCAACACCAAATCTTTGCAGGTAATGGCAGCTTGGCGGCGCGTTTGATCCATCGTCACAAGTGAACGGCGATTGAGTCCCGCAGTGTCACCGGGAATTGCGAGAATACTCAAACCGTTCTCACCACGTGAGCCTTCTGCACGTGCGACAACGAAAATGACGTCGGCGCTATGTCCGAAAGGGACATAATGTTTCAAGGCCGTTAAGAGAATGTCATCACCCCGGCGTACATATTGAGATTTGGTCAGGGTTGGGTTCCAATCCCCGCCCGGTTCGGTAACCGCAACCGTTGCCGTGAGTTCGCCTGCAATCATGCGCGGGAAATACTCGCTTTGAGCTATGTCATCACCGCTGATGAGAAGCATCTGGGCCGCCAGGCACACTGTGCTTTCAAACGGAGACGGAATAAGCGCCGCGCCGAGTTCTTCCATCAGCACTGCGAGTTCCACCATACCTAGGCCAAGACCACCATGGGCTTCGGGTATGATAAGGCCAGCCCAACCCATATCCGCAGCCATCTTGCGCCAAAGACTAACCTCAAAGCCTTTTGGGTCGGCGATGCCTTTGGCCCGAGCGCCCGCAGCTGTGCATTCAGCCAAAAAGCCGCGCGCCGCTTCGCGTATCATATTTTGCTCGTCGGTGAAGGCAAACCGCATGGGCGGGCCTTTATGTGCCGTAGATTTTTTGTGGCGGAACGGCCTGTTCTATAATGCCGCGTACAGCATCTCCGATCTCTGACGCCTCCCAGCGGCCGCCTTTGTCCACTTCAGGACCAGTTCGCCAGCCATCGGCGACGGATAATTTACCGCCGAAAATTTCGAAGCAGCGCCCGGTAACATCGCCCGAATGAGCACTAGCCAGCCAAACCACCAATGGCGAGACATTGGCCGGATCAAACATGTCAAAACCTGCGTCGGGTTTTTTCATCATGTCGGCAAACAGCTTTTCGGTCATGCCGGTTCGCGCCTGCGGTGCCAACGTGTTGGCCGTCACCCCGTAGCGTGCCATCTCCGCGGCTTGAACAAGGGTCAACGTCGCAATACCACCTTTGGCGGCGGCATAATTGGACTGAGCGATTGAGCCCTGAAGCCCCGCAGCAGATGACGTATTGATAATGCGGCCCGACACCTCTTTGCCTGCCTTAGACTGCTCCCGCCAGTAGCGGGCGGCATGACTGGTCACGCAAAAATGCCCTTTGAGGTGAACCCGAATAACGTCGTCCCACTCTTGCTCACTCATGCTGGTGAACATGCGATCACGTACAATGCCCGCGTTATTTACAACCGCATGAATATCGCCAAACGCATCTATAGAAGCTTTTACAATATTGCCCGCGTCGTCCCAGTTTGTAATGTCGTGGGTATCAGCAACGGCCTTACCGCCTGCAGTCTCAATCTCGCTCACCACGCTGTTCGCGGCCTCGCCGTTGATGTCATTGACAACGACACCTGCGCCGTCTGCCGCCAGAGCCATCGCATAAGCGCGCCCCAAACCGCTGCCCGCACCAGTGACAATAGCGGCACGATTTTCACAAACTTTAGACATGGAAATCCCCAACTTTAATTCTTAAAGGCGTTCGATGATGGTGACGTTGGCTTGGCCGCCGCCTTCGCACATGGTTTGCAATCCATAGCGCAACCCCTGGCGCTCAAGTTCATTGAGCAGCGTCGTCATAAGCCGTACGCCTGTCGCACCCAAAGGATGTCCCAGTGCAATAGCGCCGCCGTTGACGTTAACTTTATCTGGGTCAATACCGAGTTCTTTCATCCATGCCATTGGCACTGAAGCGAACGCTTCGTTGCATTCGAAAAGATCAATATCACTTACCTTCATGCCAGATTTCTCAAAGGCATAACGCGTTGCAGGTATGGGCGCTGTGAGCATCCATACCGGATCATCAGCACGCACCGACAAATGGTGTATTCGGGCGCGCGGTTTGAGATTGTATGTCTTCACTGCGGCTTCTGACGCGATTAGCATAGCGGCTGACGCATCTGCATTCTGACTGGCAACGCCAGCGGTAACACGCCCATTTGGCTGCAACGGTTTCAAGGTCGCCATTTTTTCAATCGTCGTATCGCGGCGCGGGGTTTCATCTGTCGCCAGACCATTGATCGGCGCGATCTGCGATTCAAATCGACCTTCATCAATGGCGGCGATCGCTTTCTTGTGACTGTTAAACGCAAACTGTTCCATGCTCTCGCGGGTGACCTGCCACTTCTCTGCAATCATTTCGGCGGAGCGGAACTGGCTTACCTCTTGCGATCCGTAACGGGCGACCCAGCCGGGTGAGCACGAGAACGGATCATCAAAGCCGTAGGGTTTCCCGGCCACCATGGCCGCTGTGATAGGGATCATGTTCATGGTCTGCACGCCGCCGGCAACAACCAAGTCCTGAGTGCCACTCATCACGCCCTGTGCAGCAAAATGCACCGCCTGCTGCGAAGAGCCGCACTGACGGTCCACGGTCACCCCCGGAACGTGCTCAGGTAGACCAGCGACCACCCAACAGGTGCGCGCAATATCTCCGGCCAAGGGGCCGATGGCATCAAGCGCGCCAAAAATCACGTCGTCGACCGCACCAGGATCGATTCCCGTGCGCTCAACAAGCGCGTTGAGAACATGAGCGCCGAGATCGGCTGGATGAATTTGAGCCAGAGAGCCTTTCTTCCGGCCCACCGGCGTACGTACGGCGTCGATAATGTAAGCTTCAGGCAATTTGAATACCCTCTTTCTTTCCGAATAGCTTGGCGCACAGGCTTATGTTCACAGCATATGCCAATACTGTAAGGAGCAATATGCGCAAGTAACGGAGGAAATACCACCAGCATGTAGAGGCATATATTCAATAACATGCCTATTTTGCGGAAAATTTATGGCCTATGTTTCTGTGATGCTAGGTTGAGGTTCTGCAGCGGCTAATCTGATGCGGGGACGCAGAACGCTGCCGATTAGGGGAGATTCATGAAACCGGTATTTCCGCGGCCCGCGCAGGCCAATTATGCCCTGGCGGTGCTGCTCATCGCCTATATCTTGTCATTCGTTGATCGCCAGATCCTAAGCCTCATGGTCGGCCCCATCCGGCAAGATCTCGACATCACCGATTTTCAGATGAGCCTATTGCAGGGTATGGCCTTCGCCTTGTTCTACGCCATTTTAGGCATTCCCATTGGACGTCTCGCCGACCGCAAAAACCGTAAGATCATCATCGTCGCCGGTGTTTTCCTTTGGAGCGCGATGACCGCTGCCTGTGGTCTAGCGCGTACTTTCGGGATGCTGTTTCTCGCCCGCATGGGCGTGGGGGTGGGCGAAGCAACATTGTCGCCGTCCGCTTATTCGATTCTGAGCGACTCGTTTCCGCCCCGCAAACTTGCGCGGGCCACCAGTATATTCACTATGGGCATCACCCTCGGCAGCGGCATGGCTTACATCCTCGGCGGCACGATTCTTGGCCTGATCTCGGAAACCGATCCCGTGGCGCTGCCCATCATCGGGGCCCTGGCACCGTGGCAACTGGCCTTTGTCATCGTGGGCGCACCGGGCATAGTGGTCGGCTTATTGGTTATGACCATCACCGAACCAGCGCGGCAAGGATTGGTACAAACCAAGGAAGGCGCCGCCGCAGAGGTTTCCACCAAAGACGTATTCCTCTTCATGAGAGCAAGATGGCGTACCTATGGGCCGATATTCTTCAGCGTCGCCGTCCTTGGAATTCTGGGCTACGGCTACTTGAACTGGTATCCGACATTTATGATTCGCACCTACGGCATGGAGGCCAGCGAAGTCGGTCTGCGCTTCGGCACAGTCTATTTGATTTTCGGCACGGCGGGCGCCTTTGGCGGCGCGCTTCTGTCTGAGTTTTTCACGAAGCGCGGGCATGAAGATGCGAATCTTCGTACGATAATGTTTGTCGCCATCGCCCTTATTCCCATGGCGGCCGGAACATTAATGCCCAACGCCCAATTGGCTCTTATCGCCGCAATGCCGACGGTGTTCTTCCTCAACGCGTTTTTTGGTGTCTCTATCGCCGCTCTGCAATTAGTCACGCCGAATCAGATGCGTGCGGTGATGTCCGCTGTTTTTCTGTTCTTGAATACGCTCGTCGGGTTGGGTTTGGGTGCAAGCTTCGTCGCTTTTTTTACAGACTTTGTTTTTGGATACGATTTAGCGCTTCGCTACTCCATCGCCCTTGCCGCAATCATCACCTGCCCTCTTGCGGCCATTGCCGCCGGTGCCGGACTTAAACACTATCGCCATGCCCTGGCCGAAGCGCGAACGTGGAGTGAGTAAAAGCACCGCTTTAGAGCGACACTCGCTAAGGCTGATTCCGTATAGTCTCCACGGACTTTTGAAAAGCTTCCAACACAGCGGTGCCAGGCTTACCGCGCCGGTCGAGATCAGCAGCCCACCTTTGGTTTAAAGATGACATGGCTGCGACCAAGGCATCGTGCGCATCTGGCTCAAGATCCATGAATTCCACGCCTGCGGCGCCGATCTGCTCTGTGCTGCGGATTGCATCAAGGTCGGTCTTCCCGCAGCTAGAGCGGGTCACAGCGTCACCCGCATCCAAAAGAGCCTGACGAACATCAGGCGGTAAGGAGCGCAGTTTTTCTCTACTGATCATGTAAGTGATAACAAAGTTTCCGAAGTTTTCGGTTCGTGTCGCATACCGCACGTTATTTTCGAAACCATAAGTGACAACACTCGGAGGCGAGAGCATCATGCCATCCACCGTGCCCCGAGATAGCGCCTCCATCAATTCCGGGGAGGCGATTTGAACTGGAACCGCTCCCAATTGTTTAGCGATGAGGACTTTGGCACCTCCGGTGATCCGAATTTTCTTGCCGTGAACCGCTTCAATTCCGGTAATCGGATCGTCGGTCATGTAGAGTTGGTATGGGGTGGTTACCAGAACAAATAGAGCTTGAACGCCCAAAGGCTCGAATTCGCTGCGGTCCAGCAATCCTCCTTCTTTGGCCAAAGGCCAATATGCAGCCGTACCTTCACAGGACGATGAAAAATCAAGCGGATGCTCGGCGACTATTGAGAGCGGCAATTTATCTGTGATCAACGACGGCGAAACCATACCTACGTCGGTGACACCGCTTTGTGTGAGCGAGAGCAGATCTTTAGATTTACCGAGTTGTTCCGCCGGAAAATAATCGAAATTCACTTTTCCGTTTGTGCGGGCGACAACGTCGTCCATCCACACACGTGTGGCGAACTCCGCCACAAAATGACCCACCGGGAGATAATCAGCAACACGCAAGGTTATGGTATCTGCACGCGTTGCGACCGAAGCCGTCACTATCCATAAGCCTATGATGACATGAAGAAGCCGATTCATGTATTCCACCACCCGCGCTTTATGATCCAAAAGAAAACGGCGGGACAAATGCCCGCCGCCTCCATAGCTTAGCGATGATTTAGCACATTACGCGGCGACCATTTTTTTAGCGGCTGCAACGGTTCTGTCCGCATCGGGGGTCATCCACTGGATCATCTCGCGGTTGCCCGGCGGCGGTGCGTCGGGGAACGCCAGACGGGCGAACTTAGCCCCCGGAACATCAATCGCCGCCCGGGCGATGATCTCCGCCGAAGCGCCCATCGTCTCGTGGCCGTGATCGACCACCAGGAGCTTGCCGGTCTTGCGGACAGATGCAGCAATCTGCGC
>CAXBLG010000071.1:0-18095 GCA_963976395.1 uncultured Rhodospirillaceae bacterium | reverse complement strand
GTCATCTGCGCATCGGTACGTTTCAGTTTTTCGCAGCGCGCGGCGATGTGGAAATGATCAAGCGTCTCGCCGACTATGCCATCGACCGTCACGACCCCAAGGCGCGAGAAGCCGCCAATCCATATCGCGCGTTCCTCGATGGCGTGATTCAGCGTCAGGCCGAACTCGTCGCCCGGTGGCTGCACATCGGCTTTATTCACGGCGTCATGAACACCGACAATATGTCCATCTCGGGTGAGACCATTGACTACGGTCCTTGCGCGTTCATGGACACCTACCATTCGGCTACAGTTTATAGCTCCATTGATCGGCGTGGCCGCTATGCCTATGCCAATCAGCCAGCGATTGCACAATGGAACCTGACACGGCTGGCCGAGACACTATTGCCTATTCTTGCAAGCGATGAAGCTGCCGCCATGCAGGAAGCTCAAGACGCCATCGACGCTTACCCCACTCGCTTTGATACGGCCTATGCCTCTGGGCTTTTGCGCAAGATTGGGTTGCGCGAGGGCACTGCGGAAGACTTGCCTCTCGCACAAGACCTTCTTACCCGCATGGCCGCCAACAAAGCCGACTTTACGCTCACTTTCCGTCGGCTGTGCGATGTGATCGGATCAAATAGCAACGAAAGCGTCCGTGACTTGTTCGACGACCCTACTGCATTCGATGATTGGGCGGTGGATTGGCGAAAACGGCTTGCGATTGACAGCCAAGATTCAAACGAGCGCCAAGCAGATATGCGGCGCATGAATCCAGCCTTCATCCCGCGCAATCATTTGGTGGAAGAAGCCATTGCCGCCGCGGTCGAGAAAGAGGATTTCACAGCCTTCGAAAACTTACTGGCGGTACTCTCAATGCCGTTCGAGGATCAGCCAGACGCCCAGCGTTACGCCTTACCGCCGCGCCCCGAACAGGTGGTCCACAAAACTTTTTGCGGCACTTAATCCACTCAGCAAGAAGCTATCGTGAATCGCCTTCAACGGGCTCAAGACGGAGGACCGCTGTCAGACCGCCGCTGCGGTCGTCGGTCGCCACATAGATTAGGCCGTCTGGACCTTGACGAATGTCTCGGAACCGCGCGACGTCCCGCAACAGATCAGGTCTTTCCATACTGCCCACCTGATAGCCTTTGTCCCCGACTGTAATCGGTAAACGCGCAATCAATTGCGCAGCCAGGCCGCCGACAAAAAAGTGTCCGCGCCACTCGGGAAACCGATCTCCGTCATAAATCATCACGGCTGATATCGCTATGGACGGCGTCCAGAACTGTACCGGCTGCTCCATACCGTCCTGGTGTGTATCGTCGTGAAAACGCTCGCCGCCGTAGTTGACGCTGTAGCCGATCACCGGCCAGCCGTAATTCGCGCCGGCGCGAATCAAATTCAGTTCGTCGCCGCCCTGAGGCCCGTGCTCTGTCGCCCACAAATCGCCTGTCTCCGGATGGATCGTCAGGCCTTGCTGGTTTCTGTGACCGTAGCTCCAGATGTCTGGCAACGCGCCATCCTGGCCGACAAACGGATTATCTGTCGGAACACTACCGTCATCATTCACACGAACGATTTTCCCGTGATGGACGCCGAGGTTTTGCGCAGGATGATCGCTGCGAGGCGTGATCATCGGGCTAGAGGCGCGATCACCGATAGTAATAAAAAGATGACCGGCACCGTCAAAAGCCATCCGCGCACCGAAATGCGCACCCGTCGCACTCCAGGCTTTGGCTTCAAAAATCTCTTCAACTTCATTCAGCTGACTGCCATCGAAACGGCCGCGAATTACCGCAGTCGTACTTTCGCTGCCATCCACGTTCGGCTTGGCGTAGCTGAGATAGACAAGTTGGTTGCTCTCATAGTCGGGATGCAACACGACGTCGAACAAACCACCTTGCCGTTCGTACGACACTTCCGGCACCCCGCCCACGGGGTCCGGTTGCAGAACACCGCCGCGCACTAAGCGTAATCGCCCCGCGAGTTCCGTCACCAGCAAGTCGCCGCCTGGCAAAAAGGCTATCGACCAAGGTTGCTGCAATCCCTCCGCGACAGTGACTAGGCGGAACTTCTCAAGCTGAGACTCTACGACGGACGTATCCGCTGCAGCGGTTTCCTCGCCTGGAGGTGTGCATCCCGCCAGTATCACGGCTATCGCGCATCCGGCGCCAAGAAGGGAGAGGCGAAGGTTCATCATATTTACTCTCTATTTCATTTTCAGAATTTGGACGGCGTCGCTTGCGGCGTCGGTTCCCGCACGAATTTCTGCGACGTCGTCCGCCGATACGGGGGCGGCCCGATTCCCCCAACTGCTACGCATGAAGGTCACAACGTCAGCGACCTCCTGATCGGAAAGCCCATTGCGGAAACGCGGCATCCAATAGGCATCAGGAATACCGCCCACCACAATGCGCTGTGTGCCGTTGAGGGTCACGTTAATCAGAGATGACGGGTCCGGGTCCATCACGGCCGGATTACCTGCCAGCGGCGGAATATAAGGGGCCGCGGCCTGTCCGTCGGCGCGGTGGCAGGCCATGCACTTTTGCATATAAACCAGCGCACCGGGACGCTCGAACCGCCCTGCGCGCAAGTCAGTTTCGGTTGCGGAATCGTAGGTGTAAGCCGGCCCCTCATCACCCATCACCGGCGAAAGGGAAGCAAGATAGACAGCCATCGCATTCAAATCTGCATCGGTCAGATACTGTGTGCTGTTGTTGATAACCTCGGTCATCGTGCCGAAGGCCGAGCCGAACTGATTGTGACCGGTTTTAAGAAATTCGACGATATCGCTCTGCGACCAGCGGCCCAGTCCGGAATTGGCGTCCTGTCTCAAATTGCCTGCCGACCAAAAGTCGAGCGTTCCTCCCGCGAGAAAAGAGTCGTCGCTTTCGTCAAGGCTTGCTTCCTGGAACAAAAGTCCGCGCGGTGTGTGGCAGGCGCCGCAGTGACCCGCGCCTTGCACAAGATACGCACCGCGATTCCAGTCCGCGCTTTGCGCACTGTTAGGTACGTATCGATCAGTCGTCGAGAAGAAAAAATTCCAAACCTTCAATGGCCAGCGCATATTCAGCGGCCAGGATATCTCATTGGGAGGAGTCGGCTCGGCAACCGGTTTAACCCCTTCCATGAAGTAAGCGTAGAGTGCCGCAATATCGTCGTCGGACATAATGGCGTAAGACGGATACGGCATGGCCGGATAGAGCATATGTCCGTCTTTTGCTACGCCGAGGCGCAGGGCTGCATCAAAGTCTTCCAGCGTGTAGGTGCCGATGCCGGCTTCAGGGTGTGGGGTAATGTTGGTGGCGTAGATTTCGCCAAGTCCAAACGGCAACGCCATCAGCAAGCCGCCTGAAAATGCTTCGCCGCCGTAGGTCGAGTGGCACGCGACACAGTTTGCCGCCCGCGCCAGATATTCGCCCTTCTGGATCAGGTCATCCGATGCCGCTAGACCCGCACCGCTATGAAAAGCAGAAAACACAAAAGCAATTGCCGCACATGCCCCCGCGCGTAAGTTCGACCTCATCATCACGTCCCCCCAAAAAACTCATGCACACCGTACGGCGAACATTGATTTCAACAGCCCGGCTATGGGAAGTCCAGCGATTTACGGAGCCGCCTCTCCTCCACTGAGCCATTATTAAAATATATTGGAATCAGCCTCCTAGATGCTGATTTCCGTTCTCCTTCACGTCGGAAATGGTCGGTCGCTGGGGCTCTGTTTATTTGTTAAGATTAGACCATCAAGACATCTGAAGGGAGAGCGTCGCAGGGCGACTCACCTACAGGCACAACCCGGCGGAGGTTCCATGATCAGTCTCAAGATCAACGGCGTAGTAAAAGAAGTCGATGTTGACCCTTCAACACCCCTACTGTGGGTACTGCGCGATACACTCGGATTGGTCGGCGCCAAATTCGGTTGCGGCATCGCCCAGTGCGGTGCCTGCACCGTTCATGTGAACGGCGAGGCCGTCCGCTCGTGCTCGCTGCCGATCTCGGCCGCCGCCGATGCCGACGTAACAACCATCGAAGGCCTCGCGGCCGAAGACGGAACGCTTCACGCCTTGCAAAAGGCGTGGGTCGCGATTGATGTCCCTCAGTGCGGATATTGCCAGTCAGGCCAACTTATGAGCGCTGCGGCCTTGCTGGAGCACAACCCGAAACCGACCGATACCGACATCGACGTTGCCATGGCGGGCAACATTTGCCGTTGCGGCACTTACGTCCGCATCCGCAAGGCCATTCATCAAGCGGCTGCTGAACTCAATGGAGGTGCGGCATGAATAAGATTTCAATAACATCCCAGTTGAATCTGTCTCGCCGCTCGGTTCTCAATCTGAGCGCGACTGCCGCCGGCGGTATGATGCTCGGCTTCTTGACGCCAACCGGATCGAAAGAGGCGCAGGCCGCACGCGGCGATTTTGAACCCAACGCGTTCCTCAGCATTTCTCCGGACGGGAAAATTACCATTCTGTCCAAGAATCCGGAGATCGGTCAGGGCGTGAAAACGTCAATGCCCATGATCGTCGCCGACGAACTGGACGCGGCCTGGGAAGACGTCGTCGTCGAAGACGCGCCGGTCAACGAAAAGGTGTTCGGCCCGCAGTTCGCCGGCGGATCGCTGTCGATCACATCGAACTGGGTGGTCCTGCGCCAGGCCGGGGCCAGCGCCCGCGCCATGCTTGTGGACGCAGCCGCCCGCACCTGGGGCGTATCGGCAGATCAATGCACAACCGCTAACAGCATGGTCATGCATGACGCCAGCGGACGCAAAATAAGTTATGGCCAACTCGCTAGCGCTGCGGGACGCCTGAAGGTTCCGGATCCCAAGTCCCTCAAACTGAAGGACCGCAGCGACTTCACGCTGATCGGTCAGCGCATCGGCGGTGTGGACAACGACAAGGTCGTGACCGGCGCTCCGCTGTTCGGCATCGATGTACAGTTGCCCGGCATGCTCTACGCCGCCTATGAACGCTGTCCCGCCTACGGCGGGCGCGTTGCTAGCGCAAACCTCGCTCAGATCAAGGCGATGCCTGGCGTAAAGGACGCCTTCATTCTCGAAAACAAATCCCGGCCGGATTTGCTGCGCGCGGGCGTGGCAATTGTCGCCGATTCAACATGGGCCGCGTTCCGCGCCAAGTCCGCGCTACAGGTGGAATGGGATGAAAGCAACGCCTCCAAAGACAGCTGGAGTGCCTACACGGCTCAAGCTCAGGAACTGGCGAAGAAACCACGCGGCGAAACCGTGGTCCACACCACCGAAGGGATCGACGAGGCGTTCAGCGGTGCGGCGAAAACGGTCAAATCATTCTACAGTTATCCGTTCGTCGCTCACGCGCCGCTCGAGCCGCAAAACGCTACGGCATGGCGGCGCGGCGACAAGCTGGATGTCTGGGCGCCGACGCAAAGCGCAGCGATTGCGGAAGGCTTTCCGGGGCTTCAGCAGCTCCTGGAAGTCATGTCGGCCATGCCCTTCCTTGAGACCGAACTCGGCTTTGCCAGAGAGAACATCACCATCACGCCGACCCGGAGCGGCGGCGGATTCGGACGCAGGGGCTTCAACGACTTTATCGCAGAAGCAGCAGCCATTGCCATGCATGTAGACGCGCCGGTGAAACTCCAGTGGACCCGTCAGGACGACATGGCCCACGACCAATACCGCTCGGGCGGTTTCCATGCCCTCGAAGGCGGCCTTGATGAAAACGGTAAGTTATCGGCCTTCCGCAACCACTTCATAACCTTCAGCGCCGACGGCAAGAACGCCGTGAACGGCGGCGGCATGGCACCGAACGAGTTCCCCGCCCCCCATGTCGCCAAATCCGAAATCTCGCAAACGCTGTTGCCTCTCATGATTCCTTGCGGATTCTGGCGGGCGCCGGGCGCAAACGTCTTCGCTTTTGCCATTCAAAGCTTCATCCATGAAATGGCCGTCACCGCAGGACGCGACCATCTCGAATTTCTACTCGAGATCATGGGCGAGCCGATGCCGCTCACGGAAAACGCCCGCGGCATGCACACTGGACGCGCCGCGCAGGTGATTAAACTTGCGGCGGAAAAAGCAGGATGGGGGCGCGAGATGCCCGCCGGCAGAGCGTTGGGCTTGGCCTTCTACTACAGCCATTCGGCCCATATCGCAGAAGTTGCGGACGTTAGTGTTGCGGAGAACGGCAAGGTGAAAGTGCACAAGGTGACCGTGGCCGCCGACGTCGGTCCGATCGTCAATATGTCCGGCGCCGAGAATCAAATACAGGGTTCGGTCATTGACGGCCTCAGCACCTTCATGAGTCTCGGCCTTAGCATCGAAAACGGACGGATCCGTGAAAGCAACTTTGACCAGTACAATATGCTCAGGATGGCCGAAGCACCCGAGGTGGATGTGCACTTTATCCAATCGGATTTCCACCCAACCGGTCTGGGAGAACCGGGGTTGCCGCCCCTCGCCCCGGCCGTGGCCAATGCGATCTTTACCGCCACGGGGCGGCGTGTGCGATCTATGCCCCTGTCCAGCAACGGCATGTCGGCATAAGTGCTTGAATTCCTTGGGATGTCGCTGTGACATTCCAGGGCGATATCCCTTCGCCGTTTACCCGGATGTTTGTTAGGATTGGCATCCGAAGAGGGAAAGTCTTGGACTGGCTTTCCTGCAAGTCCAAACGAGCGGAGGTTTCATGATCAGTCTCAAGATCAACGGCGCAGTGCAAGAGGTCGATGTTGATCCCTCAACACCGTTGCTATGGGTATTGCGTGACACTCTCGGTTTGGTCGGGGCAAAGTTCGGCTGCGGCATCGCCCAGTGCGGTGCCTGCACCGTTCATATGAACGGTGAAGCGGTGCGATCATGTTCGCTGCCCATATCCGCAGCTGCCGATGCCGACATAAAAACCATCGAAGGGCTAGCGTCTGCAGACGGCACTCTTCACGCCTTGCAAAAAGCGTGGGTTGCGATTGACGTTCCACAGTGCGGATACTGTCAGGCTGGCCAGCTTATGAGCGCCGCCGCATTGTTAGACAGAAATCCGAAACCGACCGACGCCGATATTGATGTTGCCATGGCCGGCAACATCTGCCGCTGCGGAACCTATGTCCGTATCCGCAAGGCCATCCATCAGGCTGCGGACGAGATTGCGCAAGGAGGTGCAGCATGAACAAGATTTCAAAAACACCGCTGCCGACCGAACGCGACCTCGAAGCGCTGATCGAGAAGTATCAGGCAGATGCCGCAAAATTAACGGATATCGATTTAAGTCGCCGCTCTGTTCTCAACCTCAGTGCGGCAACGGCTGGCGGTTTATTGCTGGGATTCTTCACTGCCGGAACGCCCAAGGCAGCGCAAGCCGCCACCGGCGATTTCAAACCAAATGCCTACATCAGTATTTCTCCGAATGGCCGCATTACGATCCTGTCCAAAAATCCTGAAGTCGGACAGGGCGTCAAAACATCTTTGCCTATGATCATTGCCGAGGAACTGGATGCAGCCTGGAGCGATGTTGACGTTCAGCAAGCCTATTTGAGTCAGACGGATTTCGGAGCACAATTTGCGGGCGGATCGCGGTCCATACCCACCAACTGGATGGGCCACCGCCAGGCCGGCGCAACGGCGCGGGCAATGTTGGTGCAAGCCGCAGCCCGCGAATGGGGTGTTGCGACCGCCGAGTGCACAACTTCCGACAGCGCCGTCATTCATGCGGCCAGCAACCGCAAACTCGGATATGGCAAGCTTGCCGGTGCGGCCGCCCGCCTGCCCGTTCCGGACGTCGCGAGCGTAAAACTCAAAGATCGTAGCGAATTCAAGCTGCTCGGCAAATACGTGACCGGTGTCGACAACGAGAAAATCGTCACAGGCCAACCGCTGTTCGGCATCGATACCACACTGCCCGGCATGCTTTACGCCGTTTATGAAAAATGCCCGGCCACCGGAGGACGCGTGGCCAGCGCCAATCTCGAGCAGATCAAATCCATGCCGGGAGTCAAAGACGCCTTCGTGCTGGACGGAAACGACAACGTAAACCAGCTGATGCCGGGCGTGGCGATTGTTGCCGAGTCCACCTGGGCCGCGTTCAGAGCCAAATCGGCCCTGCAAGTAGAGTGGGATGAAACCGACGCGTCCAAGGATAGCTGGACGGATTTATCGGCGAAGGCTGAAGAACTGTCAGCGCAACCGCGCGGCGAAAAAATCATTCACACGACCGACGGCATAGACGATGCCTTCACGGGCGCGGCAAAAACCGTCAAAGCTTTTTACAGCTATCCGTTTATTTCCCACGCCAATCTGGAACCTCAGAACTGCACAGCCTGGCGGCAAGGCAATAAGCTCGAGATCTGGGCACCGACACAGGCGCCGGGCAATCTCGGCAACTTCGGTGCGTGGCCGTTCCTCACCAATGACCTCGGTTTCGCCGAGGAAAATGTCACCCTCAACATGATCCGCGGCGGCGGCGGCTTCGGACGCCGCCTCGCCAACGATTCCGTCTGCGAAGCGGCAGCCATTGCCGCACGGGTCGATGCACCGATCAAACTGACATGGACTCGCCAAGACGATATGCTTCACGACTTTTATAGGGCTGGTGGTTTCCACGCGTTGGAAGGCGGACTAGATGCCGACGGCAAGTTGGTTGCGTTCCGCAATCACTTTATCTCCGTTACCACCGACGGCGAGAATGGCGTGTCGGGCGGATCGATGCGAGAGACAGAGTTTCCAGCCTCTGTGTTAGCTAACGCTGAGATATCTCAAACACTCATGCCTATCAAAACGCCTTGTGGCCCCTGGCGCGCACCGGGGTCTAACGTATTTGCCTTCGCCATTCAGAGTTTCATTCATGAACTCGCTGTGGCCGGCGGGCGCGATCACCTGGAATTCTTGATGGAGATCATGGGCGAACCACGTTGGCTGGACGAAAATAATCCGGGCGCACTCCATACCGGGCGGGCGGCAGGCGTGATCAAACTGGCCGCCGAGAAGGCCGGATGGGGCCGTGAAATGCCCGCCGGACGGGCTTTGGGCCTAGCTTTTTACTTTAGCCATTCAGGGCACATTGCTCATGTGGCCGAAGTCAGCGTCGAGGCGAACAACAAAATCCGCGTCCACAAGGTCACTGTGGCAGCCGACGTCGGTCCCATCGTCAACCGCAGCGGCGCCGAGAATCAAATCGAAGGATCAGTGATCGACGGCTTGAGTACGATGATGAATCTGCAGCTGAATATCGAGAATGGCCGCATTCAAGAAACCAACTTCGACCAATATACCATCCTGAGAATGCCCGATGCGCCCGAAGTTGAAATCCACTTCATTGAATCGGACTTTCCGCCGACCGGACTTGGTGAACCGGCCTTACCACCGCTCGCACCGGCCGTGGCCAACGCGGTCTTCGCAGCCAGCGGCCGACGGGTGCGCGCCCTGCCCTTTATGATGAACGGCTTTTCAGCCTAAGACTCGAGTGCAGGATTACGGCGCCGCAGCGGGCGGAATGCGTTTCTTGGTGGCTTGTTCAAAAACATAGCCGATCGCCAAGGCCCGTGATTCGCCGCGTTGAGGTCCGCGCGGCACTGCTTGAAAATCTAAATAATATTGATTATTAAATAAAATCAATATGTTGTGAAGTATTTGGGTGTGCTTTGCATCCTCAGCAGGTCTCCGCCTTAAATGGGCACCCATCCGGTCTCTTTAGAGGCTCTTACGCGACTAGAATCCTTTTTGTGACCGACCAGTCATGTTATTAATTAAGGACAACGGAGAGCCGGGTTGAGATTTCGACTGCGGCGACTGACAGCTTCATTTTAGAATAGCAACGAGTGGCGTACCTAGGGCCGGAAGGCCATATCCGGGCGCCGCGACGGGAGGAGTTAGAAGTGCGTTTGTTTGCTCACGTATCGCCGCGTTTATTTTTACTGTCGAGCGCCGTCGGCGCCGCAGTCTTTACCCTCGCCGCATGTTCCCCTCCAAGCGCTGATCAAGCCGCACCTGCGGTCAGTGCTGCCCCGGAAGCCGTATTGCCTGACCAAGGAACGCCTGCGCGCGTGCGCCTTATGACAGGTACACAATATGCGAACATGATCGCCGATGTTTTCGGCGCTGATATCAAACCCGGAAAGCCAATGGCACCGTTCCGCCGCACCGACGGCCTACTGGCGAATACGGCCGAAAGTGTTGGCGTCACCTCTGGAGACATGCAGAGACTTCAGCGCGCCGCGGCCACCGTTGCTGCGCAAGTCGTGGACAACGGCGATCTTGAGCGCGAAATCCCATCGCACCGCAACTCGCTGGTGCCGTGCAAACCCGAAAACATCAAAGGCCCGGACGACGCCTGCGCAACCAAGTTCATTAAATCAACGGGTCGTCTGCTTTATCGCAAACCACTGCCAGAGTCCCTTCTCCAAGAGTATGTGGCCAAGGCGCATACCGCAGCCGAGAACAATGAGGATTTTTACGCCGGCCTCTCTGGTGTGCTTGAAGGTATGCTCATCGACCCCATGGTCTTGATGATCAGCGACATTTCCGAGCCCGACCCCGACAATCCAGGCCAGATGCGCCTCGACGCCTACAGTCTTGCGTCACGGCTGTCGTTCTTCCTATGGAATACAGTGCCCGACGACATGGTCCTTAAGTTTGCCGAGAGCGGCGAGATCATGACACCCGAGGGACGCGCCAAACTTGTCGATCTAATGATGGCGAGTCCACGGCTTGAAGATGGCGTGAAAGGTTTCTTCGACGACATGTTCGCCTTCGACGATTTCAACAACCTGTCGAAGGACGCCACCGTTTATCCGATCGTAACCGGCACGGCGCTCAATGACTCTCGTGAGCAAACTCTTCGCACCATCGCCGATCACCTGATCACACGGGACGGCGATTACCGCGATATCTTCACGACCAAACACACCTTTATGTCTCCGGCGCTCGCCGCAATTTATAAGGTGCCGACACGTCCCGGCTGGACTCCTTATGAATTTCCCGCGGATAGCCCGAGGGCAGGTATTCTGACCCACGTCAGCTTCCTCACGGTTCACTCCCACCCCGGACGCAGTTCAGCCACCTTGCGTGGCAAAGCCTTACGCGAGTTGCTACTTTGCCAACGGGTTCCGCCGCCGCCACCGAACGTCGACTTTTCGGCGCTTGAAGACCCGACTTCAGTTTTGAAGACTGCGCGCGAGCGTGTGGATTTTCATCTGCAGAATCCTGTCTGTGCCGGCTGTCACAAGATCACCGATCCGATGGGCCTTGCGCTCGAGAATTTCGATGGTGGCGGACAATATCGGACGGTCGAAGGCGGAGAGCCGATCGACGCCAGCGGTGTACTGGACGGCACTACCTTCGATGATGTGACAGGAATGTCGCAAGCTCTGCGCAACCACCCGGGATTGCCGGGGTGTCTCGTGCGGCGCATCTACAGCTATGGCATCGGCGGTCCGCTAGACCGGGCCAGCGAAGAACAAGCCGGGATATTTACTAAAGTGTTTGAACAGAACGGCTACCGCGTTCCCGATTTGATGCGCGCCATCGCAACCAGCGGTGCATTCGCACAAATTTCCGAAACCCAATCCACCACGACGACGGCTGCAGTCACGCCGACCGTTGCGGCTCACTAGTTCCAGAGGAGGACCTTATGCAATCTTTCCTGAAATCCCTTAGCCGTCGCCGCGTCCTGCGCGGCATGATGGGCGGCTCCGCGATTACCGTCGGCCTTCCGCTTTTGAACGTGTTTCTGAACGGAAACGGCGATGCCCTCGCCAATGGCTCCCCATTGCCGGTCCGCTTCGGCACCTGGGGCTGGGGCCTTGGCATGAGCGAAAAGATATTTACACCTAAGCAGACCGGCGCGCACTGGGAACTCCCCGAGGAGATTGAGTCCCTGAAGAATGTGCAAAAGCACATCAACCTCTACACCAATTTTAATGGCTTCCGCGACGCGGCCCCGAACCTCTGCCACACCACTGGCTGGATGATCTTGCGCTCCGGTGCCGCCCCGATGAACAACAACGACCGTCCGGGCGAAACCATCGACGTGACCGTGGCAAAGCAGATCGGCAACGTCACTCCGTTCGCCCACCTCACCATGACCGCGACCGGCGATCCGCGCGACACGCAGTCCTACGAAAGCGCGAGTTCGATCAACACCGCAGAAGGCTCCGCGCTTGGTCTGTACACCACCATCTTCGGCCCAGACTTCCAAAACCCGAACGCTGCAGAATTTAAGCCGAACCCCAAGATCATGGTCCGTCAGAGCGTCATTTCAAGCGTGATGGACAACACCAAGAAGCTCTCTTCCATGGTGGGCGCGGAAGATAAACAGCGCCTCGACCAGTACTTTACGAGCCTTCGCGACCTGGAAATACAGTTCGAGCGGCAGCTCACCAAACCTGAGCCACGCGAAGCGTGCGTTCCTCCGGGAGCCCTCAAAGACGATCTTCCCACCGGCGTCGATTCCGTTCTCCTTGGGCGTCGCCATCAGATGATGACCGATCTTCTCGTGATGGCGATCGCCTGCGACCAGACCCGTGTTTTCAATATGCTCTATTCGAAGTCGTTCGCTTCCACGACCAAGGTCGGCTACGAGAAACCGCATCACACGGCCAGCCACGAGGAAGGTGTCGACGAACAGTTGGGCTATCAGCCGATGGTATCGTGGTTCCTGCGCCGCGCGTTCGAGAACTGGGCCTATTTCGTCGATGCTTTTGCCAAGGTGAAGGAAGGCGACGGCACTCTCCTCGACAACATGATGATCTACGCCTCGACCGATCAGTCGTTCGCGAAGATTCATTCCATCGACGGTCTGCCGATGTTCTCGGCAGGACGCGCCGGCGGCAAGATCAAAACCGGCTTGCATATCGACGGCAACGGCACCACCGGCTGCCGCCTGGGCTATACCATGATGAAGGCCATCGGCATGGACGTTCCACACTGGGGCAACCAGAGCAACCAGACCAACAAGGAAATCGGCGAGATCGTCGTCTGATGTCTCCCTACGTTCAAAGGATACGAGGCATGAAACAATCTGTTAGTGCGCTTATGATTGCTGGCGTCTCTCTCATCGGGATATGCGCGTCCGTGGGCGCCGTCGAGCAGCGCGTTTTCGAGGATCACAGCGATGTGCCGATGCCCCCCGGCATCCAGGTCATAAATACTGACTTGGACGGCCCGGTGTTCGCCAATGAGCAAGGCAAGACACTGTACGTATGGCCGCAGAAGGCAATGCGTGTCGGCTTCGCGGGCGATCCCAAAGGCAAGTCGGTTTGCGGGGACGAAATCACGATCAAGACCGCCGGCATGATGAGTCCCTGGCCGCCAGGCATGGACCTTCCCGAACTTGATAAACGTCTCTCCTGCGCAGAAACATGGCCGCCGGAACTCGCGTCTGACGATGCCGAGCCCATAGGCCGCTGGACTGTGGTCGCACGCACGGACGGCACCAAGCAGTGGGCCTACGACGAACTCCCGGTCTATACCTCCATTCTCGACAATGCACCGGCCGAGACCAATGGCGGGTCCGCCACGCGCGAAGACGGCGGTAGCGGCACAGCGCCCGCACGCTTACCCGTCGGTCCCCCACCCAACGTTCCGCCCGGACTCAATGTCATCACAACCATCGGGGGACGCTTGGTGGTGAACGCAGAGGGTTATTCTGTTTATGCATGGGATGGCGACGCACCCAACAAGTCCAACTGCATCGGCGATTGCGCCCGTATCTGGATTCCGATGACGGCACCGTTGGCTGCGCAGCCCCAGGGCGAATGGACACTCATCGACCGCGCGCCCGGCGTTCGCCAGTGGGCCTTCCGTGAGAAGCCGATTTACACCTATTCGGATGACACTTCGCGCGCCAGCCTTTCCGGCGGCGATGTGCCGGGCTGGAACAACGTATATACTCAGCTGGCGCCAAAGCATCCGGAAGAACTTACCGTGCAGATGTCTGATGTTGGCGATGTGCTGGCAGACTCCGACGGTAACACCATCTACTACTACACATGTGGCGATGACTCTTTAGATCAACTGGCATGCGACACTATGGACAGCCCGCAAGTCTATCGCATCGCCATCGCGGGCGGCGGCAATTGGGATCGTGCCCTGAAGATGTGGCCTTACGTTGAAGCGGCTGCGAACGCGAAAAGCCCGAGCTTGCTATGGAGTGTCGTCTACGTGGATCCCCAGACCGGCCGTAGTGCGGAGGCCGGCCAAGAGAACGCTCTGCGCGTGTGGGCTTATATGGGCCGTCCGCTGTACACTTATGCAGGTGACAAAGAGCCTGGCGACATTGAAGGTAACGCAATCGGCGAATGGCAAGGCAAGCGCAACGGTTTCCGGGCCTTTTACGTGCGTGAGGAATTTGGACGCCGCGGCTAACGCTGCGTCTTCATCAAGGTTCATTGTGGAGGAACACATGACGTTTTTATCCAAGAAAATCTGCGGGGCGGCGCTCGTCGGCACGTTAGCCGCCGGTTTCACGTTCGGAGCCCAGGCCGCCGAAGGCGAATCCATCATCAAGGACCGCCGGATCGGTTACGTAACCACCCAGTTGCATTGGACCATGTACCAGACGCCGGGCGGCAAGGAGGAGTGCCCGAGGGGTCTCTCCCCTAATGGTCCGCGCGAAATTTTTAAGGCGCTGTATCCAGACTTAGGACCCGTCGGCGAGACCCAGCTGGCCCGAGAAGCCATCAAGATGTACCCCAAGGATCTGGGCGATAATCAGTTCGAGTACATCCAGGTGAGCGGCAACACTGCCAACGGGCTTAATCTCGACGGCAAGGTGGATGAAGACGACTTCACCAGCCCCACCGGCGAAAAGGGCATCGACAACTCCTTTTTCCGCGTAACGGGCTGCAACTCGCAGTTCCGCGGACCGGAAGGCCAACTTCAGCTCTTCGCCAACAAGCAGATTCCCAGTTTTGGCTATCAGCGAATTCTGCTCGAAATCACCGAGGTAGACGATCTCGCCAACGATCCAGACGTAACGGTGACAATCTATCGCGGCGGCGATCCTCTGCTGCTTGACGCTTCGGGTGAAAAAGTCGCCCCCGGCGGCACCCAGCGGGTGGACATGCACTACGGCCAGAAAGTCATCCAGACGTTCAAGGGTAAAATCGAAGACGGCGTACTGACGACCGAAGCCCACGACGGCAAGTGGCCCTGGCAGATTTTCCCCGGCGCGCCCTATTCGTTGCAGGTGCGCGACATGCGCTTCAGCATGGAACTGACGCCGACCTCGGCCAACGGACTGATCGGCGGCTACTACGACGTGGACTCGCTTTACAAGTGGCTGACGGGTTGGTCCACGCACCATCTGTCCTACGGCCAATTGGAAGCGCCGGAGTTCTATTGGCAGATCCGTAAAAACGCGGATGGTTTCCCGGATGCAAGCGGAACGATGACCGCGATTTCCAGCGCCATCACACTCGACATGGCCCAGGTGTACATTGAGCATCCGGACAGTAATGTCGCTAATGTTGCGGAGGCAACGCCGGATGCGCCCAGCGTGACCCGCACCGCCAGCGCCACCGAACGCTAAGGCTGCAGCGCTTAATTATGACGGCCCTCGCCTCACGGTGGGGGCCGTTTTATTTTGAGCGATCCTTGAATAATCACTTCTGGAATAACGCGCGCTTAATAAAGCGCTAGCGTATTAAAATATATTGGAGAAATGATAGCGGAGGAACGCTTCCTCCTTTATCGAACACCAAGAACACCAGAAAAATAAGTGACAATCAGTGTGGAGCCTCGGCTTTTGTCAGACTAAAGACAAATAGGCCCAAATCCGGGACCCTCCCCCCCGACAGTTTACCCTGCCCGTTGTTGAGGTTTAGTCCGGGGACACGCACCAACCTTCGCCTAACCCAATCCCAATTAACTGAGTAACTTGTCACGCCAATTCGGTGCTCGCGAGATTTCAGACCTCAGCCCATCCGGTATAGCAGGGTCACGCTCGCTGCGCCCCGTAAAGACGATATCAACATCCAAACTACGGTGTTGAAGCGGGCGGTACTCGTTTTTTGGTCGCTTGTTCAAACGCATAAGCAATCGCCAGCATGCGCCCATCGCTGCAGTGTGGACCGGTAAAGCTTACGCCGAAGGGCCGGTTTCTCACGTCAGCCATCTCTGGATCGTTGGCATTTCTCGGGTTAGTAACCATGCCAAAGGGAACGACCATCCCCGGATACCCGGCGCGTGATGCAAATTGTGCAGCGCCGGTCGCGGGAAACATGAGGGCGTCGAGATTGTGGGTTTCAAGAACCGCATCGATTCCCTTCTCGCGGCTCATTTCAAGGCCCAAGGCCAGATCTGATTCATAGCGCGTGCGATCGGCCTCCAGGTCAGTAAAATCGGAGCTATCAAGCCGCGACTGGTTATACCGGAGTGTGCCGAGATTCCTGTTTTCCAGGTTCCAATTTCTGAGGTCGGTCAGAGAGTCGAACGGCGCTGTGTCTCCCAGAGTTTCAATCCAAAGATTGAAATCGCGCTTTGCTCCGTAGTTAAATACAATCGAGCAGGTTTCGTTGACACCGGAGGGACCGCCAGTTTGGCATATACGTCTGAGAGCATAATTTTCCTCAGGATCGGTTGTTGTCAAGCTGGGGAAATCGGCAGGATCAACGACCACCGCGCCCGCCGCTTCTAGCGCGGCAATGGCTTCGGCCATCACCTCGGCTTCATCCGCGCGAAGTCCTTTCCGGTCGACCTCTGTGCCCGGGAGGCGAAGCGGATCGGTGACACCAAGGCGCGGGATGCCGATGCGCGCGCCTTTCAAGGCATTGGCATCTAAAAACGGCGTATAGTCATTGTTTTCCGGTGGTTCGCAGAATGTTGTGGCCGGATCGTTGGGATCAGGTTCTTTGCCTTCCAATGCGCCCAGCATGATCGCCACGCCAGCGACAGATTTTGTCATAGGCCCTGCAGTGTCCTGGTCGAGAGTTACGGGGATAATACCATAGCGGCTGATGCGCCCCGTGGAAGGGCGCAGGCCTGCGAGCATATTTGCGTTTGTCGGACTCATGACAGAGCCCCCAGTATCGGTGCCCACGCTGCCCGCCCACATGTTGGCCGCAACACCGATCCCCGAACTAGACCCTCCGGTATCGAGCAACGGCTCACCGTTCGGGTATGCGCGCGGATCGTAGGGATTATAGCTTTGACCAGCTATAGCATTGTATCCCGACACCATTTGCGTCGGTGGACCCGCCATCCAGTTCGCGAGCTCAGTTAAAGTGGATTTCGCAAGAATTATCGCACCAGCATCCTTTAGATTTTCAACAAGCGTCGCATCGTAGGGCGGCCAATAATCCCGAAGCGCGAGCGTTCCCCCAGTGGTGGGCATATCGGTTGCAGTATGAATGTTATCCTTTACGGCAACCGGAATACCATGAAGGGGTCCGCGCAGATTGCCTGCTGCCCGCTCTGCATCCAGTTCGTCTGCCAACATCAACGCATTCGGATTGATGGAAACCGCAGCATTGAGTTTATGATCATACAAGCCAATACGGACTAGATATTGGGTTACCAACTCTCTGGATGTAACCCTGCCGTCTGCAAGAGCTGCTTGCAATTCAGGAATTGAGGCTTCCACAATATTGAACTGTGGATTTTCAGCCTCTTGGGTCATCTCACAGGCCTGAAGCAACATTAATGGCGCGATAAGCAGTGTGGTCACGCACAGACTACGCATCCCTGCATTCATTGACTTTCCCCTTTAGTTAGCTTCCGAATTCCCGTCACAGTGTCAAATTTAACATCTCTGAGCGGTTATTCGGGAAGCAATTGTTGCACGTTAGGCTATAATGGGAACTGTGATTGCCGTACTTATACTGACGGGAAAAGGCTGATAGGTACGAATAGAAAAGGAAAGCCGCTAACTTCTATTTGAAATCAGCGGCTTACCGATAGGTTGAGGGGAGGCGCACCCCCCGACAGTTCGACTTGCCGTCGATAGAAATATAGACTTGGGCCCGGCCTCAAATGTCCGCTCCAATTCCGTCAACGATCAGATTTCACCCAAAATTGTCCGAAATATACCAAGCCAAAGTGGAGCGCCTCGCCGAAACTCTCGCTGACTCAGAGAGTCAGTATGAGGCCAACGAGCTGTTACGAGGCTTAATCGACAAGGTTTCTGTAGCGATGACCGAAGATGG
>CAXBLG010000070.1:0-18268 GCA_963976395.1 uncultured Rhodospirillaceae bacterium | reverse complement strand
CCCGCCATCGCTGTCAGCAGCATAGCTGCATCCTTTACGGTGCGCGTCATAGGCCCCGTGCTGTCTTGGGTATGACTGATCGGTACAACACCGCGCCTGGAGACCAGAGCGATGGTCGGCTTAATGCCGACAAGACCGTTAGCTGACGAAGGACAAACGACGGACCCATCAGTCTCACTACCGACGGTGCCCGCAGCAAAACTAACGGCGCCCGCAACTCCTGATCCCGAACTCGACCCACACGTCGAATTTGCAAGATTGTAGGGGTTATGAGCTCCGCCGCCGACCGTACTGCTGTTGAAAGAAGCCGTCGTACGAAAGCCCGCGAACTGATCGAGATTGGTTTTGCCGAGAATTATCACGCCGGCAGCACGTAACCGTTTGGCAACTTCGGAATCCCGCGCTGGCAGATTGGCCTCTAGCGCATAAGATCCTGCGGTCGTCGGCATGCCCGCCACATCAATATTATCTTTAAGAAGAATTGGCACGCCGTCCAACGGACCGAGCGAAAGGCCATCCTCTCGTCGTTTGTCGGATGCGATAGCTTGTTCCAACGCATCCGGCGCAATCGCTATTATAGAGTTTAACGGGCCATCAAATATTTCGATGCGTGAAAGATAAACTTTCGTAACCGCAACTGAGGTCACTTTTCCGGATGCGAGGTCGTCGGCAACTTGGCTGAGAGTTACCTCCTCCACCTCATAGGGCACCGACACTGAGTTGGGCGCTGTTTCATCTTTGGAGCACGCCGCAAGCGAGATAGAGCAGATCATCGGGAGAAGAACCAAAGAGCGACGCAGCATGGTCATTTCCCTTATGATTACCTCATTCGCCCTTAGTTGGCCGAACCAAGTGATGGAGGTGGAATTCGTGCGTGCGCTGCCTGTTCGTAAGCGTACCCAAGGGACAACAACATTTGCTCAGACCACTTTGGCCCGACGAACGATAGACCGACAGGCAACCCATCCACCAATCCCATTGGAACGCTGAGATTTGGATATCCAGCGACCGCCGCATTGCCGCTTACAGATGGCGCCGCAGCGCCCTTTGGACGCACCGAAGCAACGAAGTCTTTGGCGGTGCCATCGGGAATAATGAGCCCTGCGGGGCCTGCAGTTAGCGCAACTACCGCATTCAAGTTATGCTCACGAATTGCACGGCCGTAGCCGTCTTCCCCTGCCCGTTTCTTTGCGTATTCCAAAGCTTCTACAAATTCAGGATTTGCGCGGCCATCAGTGGTTGCTTCAGCCGCTTCCAAAAGATCCTGATCAAGCATACTTTCGCGCGGATCGGTGCGATTGAACTCTATAATATCCGCCATTGTGCGAACCTTGACCGCATCAGGTGCGTCAGCGAGATACGCGGCCATATCTTCCTTAATGTTGTAAATCATGATGGCCCGTAGTTCTTGACTGACGTCCTCAATAGTGTCGTCCGGAAGTTCTACGAGCTCAGCGCCTTGCGCCGCGAGCACCTGTAGGGCGGCATCGAAAACCGGCTGCGTTCTTTCGTCATAACCTCCGGTGTTACGGACCACGCCCAAGCGCGCACCTTTCAGCGCATCGGCACTCAAACCCATGGCGTAATCAGCTTTATGCGCATCAGCGTCCGCCGACCATGGGTCATCCGGATCAGAGCCGGCCATGGGCGTGAGAAGCATGGCGACATCCTTCACCGTACGCCCCATAGGGCCCGACGTATCCATCTCCAGGCTGACCGGAACTATGCCGTCGCGGGAAATAAGAGCGATGGTCGGCCTCATGCCGACGACGCCATTGTGAGAAGACGGACTAACGATCGAGCCAGTTGTATCGGTCCCGACAGTCGCCGCAGCGAAACTGACGGCGGCGGCAATGCCGGACCCCGAGCTTGACCCAGAAGCTATCCGTGCATGGTCATAGGGATTGTGCGGCCCTTTGCCGACCGTACTTCCGTTAAGGCCTTTGGTTGTACGAAAGCCGGCCCACTGAGAGGTATTCGCTTTTCCAAGAATAACAACACCGGCGTTGCGCAAGTGCTTCGTAACATCAGCGTCTTGCACCGGCATATTTGCTTCAAGCGCATAAGACCCGGCTGTGGTCGGTATACCCACTGCATCGATATTGTCTTTGAGTAAAACAGGAATCCCGTCTAATGGACCAAGCGCTTTGCCATCGGCGCGGCGTTTGTCTGACGCTGCCGCCTGCTCCAACGCGTCGGGCGCGATCAAAATAACAGAGTTCAGCGGGGCATCGTGAGTCTTAATCCGAGCTATATAGGCCTCGGTCACGGCGACGGATGTTGTATTTCCAACCGCAAGATCATCCGAGATTTGGCTAAGAGAGACTTCCTCGACCATATACGGCTTTGCAGGCTCTTCCTGAGAACACGCAACAAGTGCGAGGGAAAAAACCAACGGGAAATAAATTACGGCGCGACAGTACATTGTCATGTCCCTTATGCGGCTAATTTTTTGTTGTACGGGCGGTACATCCACCTCAGTGAAAGCTTAAATTCGAACAGTGCGCATCCAGAAAACTGAAAAGTCGCCTACGATCTTGTTTACCTTGCGAGATGCGTACTCTGCCGCATCGACCGCCCAATACCCTGTGACTTTTAAAATATGAAGTGCCGACGAGGGAGGCCGAAAGCTTTCCGGCCTCCCTTTTTGTCGATTGATTTTAGACCTTAGTACTGGAAGCGAATGCCCGCGCGGAACTTACGGCCAATCCGGTCGTAGTCATTATTGTCCTGACCTTGCCAATAGCCGCTTTGCGGGTTGCCCGCGGCCAACGGAGGATCTTTATCGAACAAATTCTCAGTCACAAAGAACACCGTAGCCCTGTCGTCCATGACTTTATAATTTAGCGCGAGATCAAAAATGTTGTTTCCAGGGATCTTGTTTTCAAATCCTATTGTCGGCGCATTGGCTGAAGTCGCCGGACATGCCGACGTACAGACAATCGCACCATTGTAATAGGTTCTGCTGGTCTGACCTCTCATCGTCAAGGTGCCTGAAAATTCGTCTAACGCATAAGTCGCCGAGACCATGTACTTGAATTTGGCAATCGGCAATCCACCGCTAGCACCCAACCCGCCACTCAGAATTGAGCCCGCACCTTCAATCACGTTGGTGCCGTCGTCGGTGCTGAGCTTGTCGTAATAAGTCCCCAATCCGCGGAGTGAAAGCTCACCGTTCCACCCGGAGACAATGCTATCCAAATCGAAGCTATAGCTGGCTTCGAAATCGATACCCCGGGCTTTCTGGGTCAGGACGTTCGCGGGAAGAACCCGGACGAAGTCGATAATGCCGTTCGCATCACGCTCGATGAATGAGCAGATTGCCGTCTCACCGGCAAAACACCGATCCACATAGTTCTGCGCGCTTAGGGATACGATGGCACCTTTGATGTTGATGTTATAAAAATCCACCGACGCGCCGAAGCCCGGCAACCACGCAGGTTGATAGACAAGACCAACCCCTGTTGTATCCGCCTTCTCCGGTTTCAAGGCTGGATTACCTTCGATCCGAGTCACGATAACTGAAGAGACGTTGTTCGAAGGATCGAGAACCTGACCGGTGCCAGAACGCCCAGCGATAAACAATTCACCGAGCCCCGGCGCGCGAATGTCACGCGAACGGGTGGCGCGGATGGTGATGTCGCTGATGGGGGAATAAGTCGCCCCCACTTTCCACGTCGTGACGTAGCCGGAGGTGCTGTAGTCCGTCGCGCGCACCGCCGCATTGAAGTCAAGTGACTCAGCCCATGATGTATCCTTGGCCAACGGGATAACGGTTTCGACGAAACCTTCTGTTACTGAGTATTTACCGGTGGTCTCTGTAAAGTTCCCGGCAAAGAACGCCCGGGCCTGATCAAGTTCGCTCGCAATGCTGTTGCCTTTTTCAATGCGATGCTCAACGCCGAACGCGACCGAAACTGGACCAGCCCATGTCGAAAGCGGCTCACCCGATGCGCTGCCGGAGAACACGTCCTGCCCAAGTTTAATGAGTGAGTAGTTGGGGCGGGAAATGAAGTCTATCGCTGCCTGGGAGTTCACGCCAATCCCCATGGGGTTCCAGGGTACGCACCCGTCGTTGGGGTCAGTGAGTGTAGAGCGGCACACAATCGCACCGGTATTCGGGTCCAGAACAGCATCTTCCGCCTGGCGCTTGAACGCCCCGATATACGTGCCGAGTGTTCTGACCGATGCATGGCTGGTGCTTTTCGCGTAGGAAAATTCCCAGTCCCAAGTGGTATCGAGGGCATCGAAATTACCTTCGGCACCTGCTACATATCGGCGAACGATGCGGTTGTTATTAGCTCCGAACTGCTTCAAACCCGACCCTTGGTTGCTCGAACCCAGAGTAAGTTGGGTAGCGCCGGCGGCATCCATAGCCGCAGCAACGGACGCCGGGATAAACGGATTTTCCCTTAGAACTGTGATGCCTCCAAATTGGAACTGAGGTACACCCGAAACGCTAAGAGAGTCCGTATAGGACCAGCCCCACTCGGCAAAAACGTTGACGTAATCAGTCACATCGTAGCTACCACGCACATAAGCGTTAACACGCTTAAGCTTCGACGCCAAAACGGGGTCTTGGTTGATCCGCGACACTTCCCAGTCGCCGCCCGAATGTGCCGCGCCATAGACCGTTCCAAAATCGAAAGGCGCCGGCGTTCCTCCCTCCGTAAACATTATGCCACGCAAAGTGTTGCCGGCATCGTCACCAAGCACGAGTCCACCCGGCGTTCCGAACGCGAAGCCAGTATCCTGAGCGATAATCCATCTCGGTTGAGTTGGGTCTGTAGCCCACGCCGGGTTGGCAACAATCGTCGGGCTAGCCTCGGACCATCCGCGCGCCTTCTCAGGATTGGGGAAACCGTTGGTAACCCCGTTGTTAAATGTGTGTTCGCCAAAGACCAAGAGATGGCCGCGGCCATTGGAAAACGGAGTTCCTCCGGTAAGCGAAATTTTGTAGTTCTCGCCGTCACCGCGTGAGGTAATGCCGCCAGTCACGTCCCCCTTGATGCCGGTAAATTCTTTATCGAACACAAAGTTGACAACACCTGCAAGAGCGTCCGAGCCATAAACAGCTGATGCACCCCCAGTCACTACGTCCACGCGCGAAATCAGACCATTTGGCACCGCATTGATATCAACCGCACCGCCGTTATTGTTAAAGCCAGCGAGGGTTGTACCTGCAATGCGCTTACCATCGATAAGCACAAGTGTACGGTTGGGGTTAATGCCACGAAGATTGAGGTTCTGCACACCGCCGGTCATATCGGCTGCAGACGAATTTTCTGTCGTTAAACTGTTTGTGAAGGCTGGCAGTCTATTGACCGCCTCCGAGATATTCGTGACCGCCATGACGTTGAGTTCGTCTGCACCCAGCACCGACACCGGTGTTGGAGCTTCGTAGCCGTCGCGGACAATGCGCGAGCCGGTAACGATGATTTGTTCAACGTCAATTTGTGCTGATTGAGATTGGGCCTGCGCCGCTTGCGGCACTTGAGTCCCGATGGACAGTAGCGCCACTACAGCAGTGGAATAGCGCAATTTATTTGCTGATGAAGATTCTGTACGAGCAAAGGTCATATCGGTATTTCCCCTAGACTATGGTTGTTCCTGGTAGCCTCCCGTTAGACTCTTAGAATTCTCCCCCTGGAGATTGAGCAGCAATGGTGTGATTCGGTTTGATTCGTTATGCTACCCCTTAACTCTCAAGCAGTTTCACCCCGAATCCATGCATCACCTGAGCAGTTGCACAAATCATTACCCCGCATATAATTTTTCGCAAATCATGCAGGGTTTTGCCTACAAATGCGCGCGTCCTGGAAAAACTTCGCTTCCACTATCGAATTAGCGCCCAGGTCAGCATTATTATTGTTCTGTCTGTTACACTTTTGCGATTCTTCTTGCAGGTTTTGGTTACATTTCGGTGTATGGCCGTGTCCCTTGGTTTCAACCAAAGCGCTTAAGAGGTTGCTACGAGATTTTAAGCTGTACATAAGGCGCACATCCACTTCGATACACATATGGGCACTTTAAATTTCTATAATCCCGCTCAATACCTACGATATCGCATCGCACAATTTATGCTGCATTGCATAAATGTTACGCCGCCTTTCAGAACAGTCAACATAAAAAGGGATTTCAAAATTGTTCCTATTGGGGGGTCAAAAATATTCGCCCGTGTTGACCCAAATTTTATTGGGTCAACGTTTCTTTCAGGAAGCGAGGCTATGGCGATTAAAATGAACCGAACACATCTCTGAAACTTAATGTCTTGTGCGCACCTGGACGTCAAAGGGATCTAGGAAAACGGCGTGATGCAAACGGAAATGCGGCATAACTTCTATTGCATATTGGTCAAGAAGGTGCGCCAGCCCATGAGTCCGGTTTCTGGTTTAATTAAATCTTCTCTCAATCAGCGGAAAGTAGAGAAAAGTCTATTCAGCTCACCTTTTCAAAACAAATTGAGAGCCGAAAACTGCGACGGAGGATAGTCAGCAGGAGAAACGAAATAGTCCAACTGGTCCCAAACTTTTCAAATCTCACCTGACTACGACAACCGGGACTGGAGAAAGTTGCACCACTTTGCTTACGACAGATCCCATCAGTAATCCCTTTACTTTGCCAAGGCCGCGACTTCCCATCACGATCTCATCGCACTTAGATTTTCGTGCAAACGCGATTATGCATTCAGCAGCATCGCCGATTTCTCCGTAAATATCGGCTTTAAGATACTTCGCTTTTGATTTAACGCCCGCCTGATTGAATACAGCCTCTCTTTCCTGCTTTTGGTAATCCTCAATCATCGAATGTGAAATCAAGCCTCGTCGCGGTGAAATTTTCGGCTGCACATTGAGAAAGTAAACTTCAATATTTTCACCACGCCGTTTTCTATTAACAACATATTCGATGGCTTTGGCCGATGATTTAGAACCATCTACTGCAATCAATATCTTGCTCACTCGTCACCTACTTGTTTTAAAGAATGTCTTCTCAAACCTTCTCAAATTTATGTTTTGGCTTCACACCCGTCGTCGAACTATGCGCCAAACACGATCCAATTAGGCTGCGTTTTTTCTTCCGACTCTTGACCGGACCAAAAAACCAACAGCAGCACCAAGCATAAATACCACGGCCAGCATTAGCGCTCTCGGCATTGTCATACTCCACAAAAGAAAATGAACTTCAACGTCGGCAAGATTTTGCATTATGAACAGCACAACAATAATCGTAACCGCTCCTGAAAACGCGTCATTTAGTCTATAAAGCATAGACGCCTCCAATTAATGAGCAAGTAAATGCCACAACAACACATCTGCACGTTTGGCACTTGTTATGTCGCAACGTCATCTAAGTAAGCGCCTATTTTTTAGAAAGCGCTAAAGGGAAATCCTTCCCTCGTTGTTCAGCGCTTAACGTTCGGCTCACAAGTAAGGCTAGCAATATAACCGGACAGGTCGCGCAACTCTTGCGCTGCTAAATTGATGGGGGACATCCGGTGACCGCTTGCAAGCGCCTCAGAAAGGTAGGCGATACTCGTATTTTTCTCTTGTGCCAGTCTAAAGAATCCGGGCGCATCTGGAGTCCCGAAGAGGTGACAAGCATTGCATTGATAGTCGGCGACATCTTTGCCAGGTTGGTGGGTCGGGTCGGCAACCGGCGGACATGGTGGAGAACTATTCTCGTACGACCATTCATTACACTGTCGAATATTTGCAGTGTCCAGGACGCCGAAAAGGCGGACGTTAAAAATATATGGATAAACACGCGACCAAGGTTCGTCGAAAGTGAAAATGTTGTGAATCCTCTCCCGCTCCTGTGCCGTAAGCAGATTTAAGATTGGACTATTTTCACAGACGCCAAACTCTTCCTCGAGGTAAGTTAACTCCTCTTGAGTCAATTCCTCCGATTGCGCATCCGGCTGAAAAAGCAGAAAACCGGCCAGGAAGGCGTAAATAATGATGGCTCCAGATTTTTGAAACATATGCAGCTCCCACTCTATTTCTACCCTCATGGCAGCTAGCTAAGCATTGAGCTAGATCAAAAACATTACTGGTAAAATAGCGTATCCTGAGCGTGACATCCATTCGCTCACGAATGCACAAACGAAACCAATCTTCCTTAATTAGTCAATAAATGTAGTTTGCAAACTATGACTTTAAATATAACTCAACACTTGATTGTCAGCGTTGCAGCGTTCGCGGCGGTTTTACCTGGAGCCTCCGCATGTTCTGGTGACGGAGCATCACGAATTAATGCTGGCCAGGAAGTCGCGGAAATATATTGCATAAGATGTCACGCCATAGGCGAATTCGGCGAGAGTCCAATGAAAGCGGCCCCGCCGTTTCGTAAGCTGAACGAGAAGTATGCGGTAGAAGACTCTGCAGAAGTTTTTGCCACAGGTATACTCGTAGGTCACGAAGAAATGCCCGCGTTTCAGTTCAACCAGAATCAGATTGATAGTCTCTTCGCATATCTAAAATCCGTCCAAAGCGAATGATTACTCTCTGAAATTCAACAAGCGTAATGAGTTTACATTTAGAGGCTGATCACCATTCCACTACAAGGCCTTCTGAGTATCAAAAGAAGGTTGCTGCTATCACTCGCGATAACACATCCCGCTGATGTTGGTGATCTAGACTTGCGAAAAGGTAATTGCACCAACTACGACCACGAAATGTCCTCAGAATCTCTTATAAACAGGAACGTCACAAGCTACGCTAGAGCAAACTCAGACATGGCTATACTTGGCGATAAATACAAGATTCAAAGAAATCTGAGCAACATTGCTTGCGGTTGAATGTTGTAGCAATTCGTTGACATCCCAAAATCTACACAGGAAACCGCTTCGCATTCGGCGAGGATCGAGACCGAAACATCCGATTCATCTAAGTAATGATCCGGATCAAGGCGAATGCCTGACAAAGTCCATATACTAATAAAACAAAAAACTAGCATAGATGTCGGTCAAACAGGGTTGTCTCAGGGCCCTACTCATGGAGCAGCACCATGCCAGAGCAACCTTCTCTTGTGGTCTGGTTCGAGAATCTTGGACGAGGCGATATTGCGCGTGTCGGCGGAAAAAACGCCTCACTTGGCGAGATGGTGTGTCACCTAGGCCAAAAGGGCGTGACAGTCCCTCCGGGTTTTGCCACGACTGCCGAATTCTACTGGCGCTTCGTCGACTCCAATCAACTCAGAAAATCCATTTCAGCCGCTCTCTATGAGTTGCAGGAAAGCAAAATGACTTTGTCCGAAACCGGGCTTACGATACGGCGCGCTTTTCTGCGGAGTGAGTGGCCCGAAGACATGGCGGACGAAATATGCGCTGCCTACCGCAAGCTTTGCCAGCGCATTGACAAAACCAATGTTGATGTTGCGGTTCGTTCCAGCGCCACCGCCGAAGACCTCCCTGATGCGAGCTTTGCCGGGCAGCAGGAAACGTTCCTAAATGTTCGCGGTGAAGCAGCATTACTTGATGCTTGCCGACGGTGTTATGCATCACTCTTTACTGACCGTGCCATCAGCTATCGCCAGACTAAGGGGTTTGATCAGCTGAAAGTTGCCTTGTCCATCGGCGTTCAAGTTATGGTCCGTTCGGATATTGGCGGCGCGGGCGTCATGTTCACCATAGATACAGAGACCGGATTTGACAAAGTAGCAATTATAGATGCGGCTTGGGGGCTTGGCGAAAACGTTGTGCAAGGCACCGTGGATCCCGACGAATACCAAGTATTCAAACCACTACTTTTCAATGTCGCGTTGAAGCCCATAATTGAAAAACGGTGCGGCGGTAAAACCCAGAAGATGGTCTATGCAACAAGCGGGGATCACCCGACGCGCAACGTGCCGACATCCAAAGCAGAGCGTGCCGCATTTGTTCTGTCAGACGAGGAGATTTTGACCCTCGGCCGCTGGGCTCTCGTTATTGAAGAACATTACGGCTGCCCCATGGACATCGAATGGGCGAAGGACGGCAATAGCGACAGACTATTCATCTTGCAGGCTCGGCCAGAGACCGTCCAGTCACGCAAGGCGGTTGGAGAATTCCGTTCCTACAGCATAAAATCTAAAGGACAAAAGCTCGTGGCCGGTCTTAGCATTGGTGAGGCCGTGGTTACGGGACGTGTCTGTATAATCGAAAGCGCGCGCGACATCGCTCGATTTATCGACGGCGCCGTTCTTGTGACTCAAAACACTGACCCGGATTGGGTCCCAATTATGAAACGCGCGGCAGCGATCGTAACTGATAGGGGTGGACGCACATCACATGCAGCGATTGTCAGTCGCGAACTGGGACTGCCTGCGATTGTCGGAACTGGTGGTGCAACAAACATTCTCCACGATGAGCAGGATGTAACGGTATCATGTGCCGAAGGCGACCAGGGCTTCGTTTATGAAGGCATCTCTGAATATGAGTCAGAGGAACTTGATCTCCGGAAACTCCCTCACACCCATACTCAGATCATGCTCAATCTTGCCAATCCGGCCGCCGCGTTTCACTGGTGGCGGATCAATGCCGATGGTGTCGGCCTCGCGCGTATAGAATTCGTGATAAGCAATCACATCAGGGTGCATCCCATGGCACTCGCACACTTCGATAAACTCCAGGATAAGGATGCGAGAAGACATATCGAAGAGCTAACATCTGGCTACGAAGATAAGACCGAATACTTCGTCGATCGACTGGCCCGTGGACTTGCCCGCCTTGCTGCAGCCCAGTACCCCAAGCCCGTCATTATCCGCATGAGTGACTTCAAAACCAATGAGTACGCGAATCTCATCGGCGGAGTGGAATTCGAACCGAGAGAAGAAAATCCCATGATCGGGTTTCGCGGAGCTTCCCGTTACTATTCACCGCGCTATCGTGATGGCTTTATTCTTGAATGCCGCGCTATCAAGCGATTGCGCGAGCAAATGGGCTTCACAAACGTCCTCGTCATGATTCCATTCTGCCGATCTATCGGAGAAGCTGACAAAGTTCTTGCCGTGATGGCCGAGAGCGGCTTGCAACGTGGTAGGAATGGACTTGAGATTTACGTCATGTGCGAGATTCCTTCAAACGTGATTCTTGCCAAGGCTTTCGCCAAACGATTCGATGGGTTCTCAATCGGTAGCAATGACCTTACCCAGCTAACATTAGGTATTGATCGTGATTCAGAAGAGCTCGCAGAGCTGTTCGACGAGCAGGACGATGCCGTCAAATGGATGATCGAAAATGTTATACGCGAAGCACATCGCGCCGGCGCAAAGATTGGACTTTGCGGTCAAGCCCCAAGCGACCATCCAGAGTTCGCTGCGTTTCTCGTCTCTTGCGGAATTGATTCGATTTCTGTCACGCCAGATAGTTTCTTCGCGGTTAAGCACAAAGTCGCGGAGGCAGAAGCAGGAAACCAATCCGCAATCACGACACATACAGAAACGGAATAAAACTTTTAATTTACGAACCGAGACATTTCTCGAGGCGCTTTTCTAAAGACGATACTGATTTTTTCAACAGCAAGAGGTTTGAATTGGAAGAAAGCAGCGCTCCATTCATACACAATCAAAGGTCAGATCGACAGCGAAGAGACAAAGCAGAAATTATAGAACTTAAATAAACGTAACGTTTGTAAACGGTTATAGACAAGGTCAACGAATATGCTTGTGAGCAAAGCTGAAGTAAGAGGAGAAAAAAAAGAACTTCATAAAATTAGCTGGCACTACATTTCCAAAGAAATCTCCATGTCAGAGCTAAATTCGTCGTTCGACGGACTTAGCCAAACCGAAGCACAAGACAGACTTAAAACGTACGGACCGAACAACCTTCCCGACCCAGTGCGCCGCAGTGTACTGATGCGCTTCCTTCTGCAGTTCCATAACATCTTGATCTACGTATTACTCGGTGCGGCAGCCATCACCTTCGCGCTAGACCATATGATTGACACCTTAGTCATCGTGGCTGTGGTAATCGCCAATGCCGTCATCGGATTTATTCAGGAAGGTAAGGCGGAAAATGCAATGGAGGCCATTCGCAAGATGCTCGCGCCTCGCGCTTCGGTTATTCGCGATGGTGAACGCCGGTCGGTCGACTGCGCGATTCTGGTTCCAGGCGATATCGTGTTACTGGAATCTGGCGATAAGGTACCCGCCGACTTACGCCTTGTTCAAGCCTCAAGCCTATCAATTCAGGAAGCAGTTCTTACCGGTGAATCTGTACCGGTAGAAAAGCAAACGGCGGCGGTCTCCGCTGATGCCGCACTTGGGGACCGCACATGCCTCGCATTCAGCGGAACCCTTGTCACAAGCGGGCAAGGAAAAGGCATGGTAGTGGCCACAGGTTCTACCACTGAAATCGGGCGCATCAGCGGATTGCTCTCGAAAGTAGAAATGCTAACAACACCATTGGTCATGCAGATGAGCGCGTTCTCCAAATGGTTGACGATTCTTATAATACTGATCGCAGCGCTGCTTCTCATGTTCGGTTATTTCGTCGAGCATAGCGACTTTACTCAGTTATTTATGGCAGTGGTCGGACTGTCGGTTGCCGCCATACCTGAAGGCTTGCCTGCCGTATTAACTATAACTCTAGCCATCGGCGTACAGTCCATGGCGCGTCGTCATGCCATCGTTCGCCGCTTGCCTGCCATCGAGACTTTGGGCTCGGTTTCCGTTATCTGCACCGACAAGACTGGAACCCTCACTCGCAATGAGATGATGGTCGCCTCAGCGGTAACAACTGCACACCATTGTACGTTCAGCGGGCGCGGCTATGAACCCATAGGTCGGATCGAACTCGACGGAAGAGATGCCAACGGATGCTTGTCTCCTGTTTTAACAGAACTTTCCCGTGCTGCGACTTTGTGCAACGACGCATCCCTTCATGAAGAGCGCGGCATTTGGACGACAGAGGGTGACCCCATGGAGGGAGCACTCCTCGCATTTTCTGGCAAATTAGGGCTGGATGCTCATACAGAGCGCGTGAGATGGCCGCGCACCGACACTATTCCGTTCGATGCGCGGCATCGTTTCATGGCGACGCTGCACCATGACCACGAAAATCATGCATTCGTATTCGTAAAGGGCGCACCAGAGCAAATTCTTGACATTTGCAGGGAGCAACGCACCGCGTCCGGGGATATTGAGCCGCTGGACGACACCTATTGGCATGAAGAATCCAATCGCATTGCCGCTTTCGGCCAGCGCGTTCTAGCACTAGCTGTACGGACAATTGAACCCGAACATACGGTGTTAGAGTTTAGCGACGTATCCGGCACACTAACTATGCTGGGTTTGGTCGGCCTAATTGATCCGCCGCGGTTAGAAGCAATAGCTGCGGTGGCTGAATGTCGTACGGCCGGCATCCGAGTAAAAATGATCACCGGGGATCACGCAGGCACAGCCGTCGCCATAGGTCGTGAGATTGGCCTAGAGAATCCCAACAAGATATTGACAGGTCTAGACCTCGACGGCATGGACGACGCCGCTCTCAAGAACGCCGTAATGGATACCGATATATTCGCCCGTACGAGTCCCGAGCACAAATTACGGCTCGTTATGGCGCTTCAATCCCATGGCATGACCGTTGCCATGACCGGAGACGGGGTCAACGATGCCCCCGCGCTAAAGCGAGCCGATGTAGGAATCGCAATGGGTCTAAAAGGTAGCGAAGCCGCCAAGGAGGCTGCGGAATTCGTGTTAACGGATGATAACTTTGCGTCTATTGCGGCGGCCGTACGTGAGGGGCGCACAGTCTATGATAACATCAAGAAAGTTATCAGCTGGACTCTACCGACTAACGCTGGCGAAGCGGCAACAATCATCGTTGCCCTTCTATTCAACATGACTCTTCCGGTTACGCCAATTCAAATTCTGTGGCTCAACCTCATTACTGCCACAACACTGGGTATTGCGCTCGCTTTCGAGCCCACTGAAGATAATACCATGCGCCGTCCGCCACGGCTGAGAAATGAGCCGCTGCTTAACGGTGAACTGCTCTGGCACATCGCATTGGTATCAGTCCTGTTCCTAGGCGGAGTTTTCGGCACCTATGCATATGCCGTTGATCGGGGCTATTCAGTTGACTTAGCGCGCACCATCGCTCTGAATACCTTGGTTGTGATGGAGATATTCCACCTCTTCTTCATCCGCAACATCTATGGCACATCACTTACATGGAAAGCGGTACGCGGCACAAAAGTTGTGTGGCTGACAGTGGTCATTGTAACAATTGCACAGCTCTCCATAACCTACTTTCAGCCGCTTCAAGGGGTATTCACTACCGAGGCCGTGCCTCTCTTCGATGGCGCGATTATCATCGGTGTCGGCGTTATGCTGTTCGCAATCGTCGAAACCGAAAAACAGCTGCGGCTAACAGTCAGGCGACACATCGATCAGCGGAACATTGAAAATAAGAAAATGCCATCCAATATAATTTGCCCAACCGAAGTGAAACGATAGGCTGGACAACGTAGCGGTAGGGTTTGGTTGGGTGCGTAAGAAGCAGATCATGCCCCTCACCCTTCACAACTGTAGTGACGTCGCTCCTCATTCGACCACATAAGGCATACCCGAGCACACGATTCACCGCGAATTAGGTCAGATCGAGTCTAAGCCGAACAACCCCCTTATCGGGCGAGATTTCACTTTTAAAACCAAACTCCCGAGCGAGAGCGAACATACGCTCGTTGGTCACCATTGCTTCCCCAAAAATGGCTTTAGTCCCTCGATCACGAACATATTCAATAAGCTTCTCTAAAAGGCGGGTTCCCAGACCTCGCCCTTTAAGGTCTGAGCGTACAACAATGGCAAACTCTGCCTTTTCGTTGTCCGGGTCCGTGACAGCGCGCACAACGCCAAGTGTTTCTTTCTCTTTTGATTCCTGTTCAATCGCGACGAACACCATTTCACGATCGTAGTCGATCTGAGTCAGTCGGGCCATTTGTGAATGTGGCATTTCTCGCACCTGGCCAAAAAACCGAAAATAGATATCTTCCGGCGAAAGGTTTTTGAGAAATGCCGAATGGGCTGGCTCGTCTTCCGGCCGAATAGGCCGCAAAAGCACGCGTTCACCGCCGAAGTCTACCCACTCTTCTAACTCGCTTGGATAAGGACGAATAGCAAAGCGCTGCGTACCCTTCATAGATGGTTCCGCCACACGAACGCGTGCGTCCAAAGCAATTACCCCACTCTCATCCGCGAGTAGAGGGTTTATATCCAACTCAATAATCTCCGGCATTTCGGCTAACATTTGTGACACGCTTAGCAGGACTTTATGGATCGCCTCCATATCCGCCGCTGGACGATTACGGTAGCCCCCCAGCAATTTCGCAATACGCGTACGACTCACGAGATCGTCCGCCAATATTGAGTTGAGCGGAGGCAGTGCAACTGCGCGGTCTGCAATAACCTCCACCGCAGTACCTCCTTGTCCAAACATGATCACCGGCCCGTAAACAGGGTCCACGTAAGCGCCAACAAGCAGTTCCCACGCACTCGACCGGCGGATCATGGTTTGAACAGTAAAACCTGAAAGGCGCGCTTCAGGATGAGTTTTCGAAATCTGCATATTCATATCCCGCGCCGCAGCCAAGACCTCTGCATCGCCCCCTAAGCCCAAAGCTACTCCTCCCACATCTGATTTATGCGAGATGTCCTGCGAGAGTACTTTGAGTGCTACGGGATAGCCGAGCCGCCGCGCCTCCTGGACGGCGTCTTCCGGTGTAGCGGCGGTACGTGTTTTGACAGTAGCTATGCCAAATGCAGCGAGAACCCCTTTGGCCTCAGGCTCGGTTAACATTTCCCGGCCTTCATGCAGAGCTGAACGAATATCGGATTCAACTGCCGACCGCCCCGGCTTATTGCTGATGGTCCGGATATCCGGAGTCTGTAATAGGAGTTCCTGGTTGCGGCGATAGTTAACGAGTTGCAAGAACGCCGCCACAGCATTCTCCGGCGTTTCGTAGGTAGGAATTCCTACGTCGGAAAATTTGCGGCGCGCCTCTTTGAGCCCGTCACCGCCAAGCCAGCACGCAAGCACTGTTCGCGCTGTGCGAGAAAACGTTTCGGTCAAAGCCTCTGCTATTTGGACGCTAGGGACTATGGCTGTCGGCGCATGAATGAATAACACGGCATCTACGCCGGCATCCTCCATCAATATTTCAGCGGATTTCACGTAACGCTCCGGCGGAGCATCGCCAATAATATCAACCGGATTGTTATGTGACCAATTGGCAGGAAGAGCTTTGCTAAGCGCGGCAGTGGTATGGTCAGAAAGCGCTGCCAGCTTTCCACCACCAATAGAGAGGGCATCGGCAGCCATGACTCCAGGCCCACCGCCATTGGTTAGGATTCCCAACCGATCTCCTCTAAGAGGTCGAGCTCGTGCCAAAGTTTCCACTGCATCATATAAATCGTGGATAGAATTCACACGCAGAACGCCTGCGCGTCGTAGCGCGGCATCCGTAACATCATCAGCGGCGGCCAAAGCCCCCGTATGAGAAGCCGCTGCCCGCGCACCTTCAGGTGCTCGACCCGCTTTGACGGCAATCACCGGCTTATTGCGCGCTGCTGCGCGGGCAGCAGACATAAATTTCCGCGCCTCTGCGACCGCTTCAATGTACAGCAGTATGGCGTCCGTATCAGGATCTCCAGCCAGAAAATCAAGCACATCACCAAAATCTACGTCGGCGCTATCACCGAGAGATATAAAATGAGAAAAGCCAATACCTCGTGTACGCGCCCAATCCAAAATTCCAGTTGTCAACGCACCGGATTGGGAAACGAAAGCAATGCGCCCTGGTATAACCGAAGAATGTGCAAAGCTCGCATTGAGCCCAAGCTTAGGAAGAATCAAACCAACGCAGTTTGGACCGAGAATGCGCATAAGATGGGGACGAGCAGCATTCAACATCCGTTGCTGCAAAGTGTCTTCCCCATTCTCAGGAGATGCGGACAACCCTGCAGTTAGCACCACAGCAGCCTTCGTTCCACGTTCAGCCAGAGAACGAACGATGCCAGGCACTGTGACAGGCGGGGTGCATATGACAGCAAGATCCGGCGTCACAGGCAGAGCATCCACATTCGCATATGCCGCGACGCCTGCCACAGACCTATAATTGGGGTTGACCGGAAAGATCGGGCCGGAAAAGTCTCCGGCACATAAATTTTGCATCACGACACTGCCCACGCTACGCGGACGTTCAGACGCGCCGATCAAAGCCACCGATCGCGGGGCAAACAAATAATTGAGATTGCGAATGCTCATAGGAACATAAGCTATCGCACTAACTTAGGAATGAACACATAGCAGTCGTCGCCAAATCACACCAATTCATAAGTATTCGAACGCAACCAAGTGCATTTTCACGGGTTTATGTGTCTGAAATAACCGAGCACACATTTATAAATTCCCTTAAAATTAGGCATCCAAAATTCAAATGGGCGCTTAGGCACTCCGCGCGAACGAGACGCAAAATCTAGCGAATTGACGTTGGTCAATGACCTTGTTGCATTTTGACGATAATCAAAACCACACTGTGCGCCGTTCGCACACTTTAGACGAAAGCGGAGTGTAAACATGGATGCACGCATCGCGCGGATTAGACTTACAGCAATGGTTGGCTTCATGGTCTTCATAGCCACAAATCCAAGTATTGCTGAATCTGACCCTACGGCCGGGCGTAGACTAGCTCAATTAGAATGCGCTTATTGTCACGTGGTGTCCGCCGATCAAGGGTTTGAACCCCCGTTTCGTCCGCATGGACCCGACTTTATCTCAATTGCCGCCAACCCGAAGAAAACCTCTAAAGATTTGCGGGTTTTCTTATTGACTACTCATAAGCATTCAGCGCATTCGCCTAGCATGCCCAATCCTATTCTAACTAATAACCAAATTTCTGATGTTGTAAGCTACATTCTTAGTCTTCAAAATAATCCGTAGCATCGCAGACAAGTAAATTTCACAAGTCATTTTCCGCTCGCCCTCCGGTAGCGGGACGGAAAGTCTTGAGTTGAGCTTTTGAGATATGGGTGTCTCAAACAAGCCTTTCGACCGAGACCTCGTGAACAACTCGCCCTTGGTGTTCAAATCTTGTGACATTGTCGATCGTCGTCTCGGCGATGGCCCGCATGGCTTCGAAGGTAAAAAATCCCTGGTGCCCTGTGATGAGGACGTTGGGAAACGTCAACAAACGCGCGAATATGTCGTCTTGAATAATAGTGCCCGAAAGGTTCTCAAAAAACAGATCCGACTCTTCTTCGGAGACGTCGAGGCCAAGCCCCCCAATCCGTC
>CAXBLG010000069.1:0-18453 GCA_963976395.1 uncultured Rhodospirillaceae bacterium | reverse complement strand
AAACACCATGTTGAACTAACATTCACACCGGACCACCCAATGGGGGCCGGTCATGAGCACTTCCATGTGCTTGCATACGGCGGCGAGAATTTGGTTCAGGTCTTCGCGGTTCAAAATAGAAGATAGTATGTCTTGATGGGCGGCCCGCATAGAATCACGCCACAGCCATTCACTAGCGTCGCTGAGTCCGCAGTACAGCGTGTCATCAACTCGCCTCGCACTCCAGTCAACGTGATGAATTTCACCATTCGCCATCTTAACGCGCACATCAAAGCGAGTGATCTTTTCTCCATTGCGGAGTGCGGTCAACGTCGAAGAAAAATTTGGCCAATCGTCAGCGTATATAAATTGTTTGACGGGCTGTTCAAAAATTAAGTCGCTGGATTGTCCGGTGAAAATGCAGAAGGGGGGTGAAGCAGTTATGCAGTTCAAATCGCAGGAAAGTACAAGCAGCATCTCTGCGGTTTCGTGGAAAAACCGGGCTGTGTGGTCCGCCGACAAACCTGGCTCCGGAGCCGACATTTCGAAAAAATCCTTTTGTAGTACGAAACTTCCTTTAACCACGCCTCACAACGGGACAAGCTTATCAGGTATAGGGGGGGTGTGAAGGGTCCAGTCGGTGTGCGCCGTTGTGGCGAACCTGTTTATTTTAAAGGATAAAGCAATCGCGACTTTTTTTCGACCGGTCGGACAATTATTGAATCGGATGATTGCGGCCTATGATTTCTCATGCCGCTACCTAGTCGCGTTGTAACAGTTCCACCTTATGCCCATCGGGGTCTTCGGTCATGGCAATCCACGTCTTGGCTGCAGCTACATGGTGCAGTTCGCCGACAATCTTTCCTCCTGCACTGGGAATGCGTGTGAGCACAGCCTTAATGTCCGGAACTTGAATAACGATGTGCGAATAGCCGTCCGGGTGAGGTAGCGGTTCGGTGTTCTTGGACTGCTGAAGCAACGCGACCTTGACGGAGTCAGGTGTGTCGGTAAAAGCTAAAAAAACCTCCTGAGCGCTCTTATCAGCAGTGCTAAATCCGCCCACCCGTTGCATGCCTAATGCCTGGACATAAAAATCAAGCGCCTTGTCCATGTTCCAAACCACCCGTGATGTGAAAACCACCGATGAACTCGATTTATCGGGCCACGCCATTGTCGCGGCTTCGGGCACTTGAGCCTGGGCGCCGGGCGCTATTGTTAGAACTGCAATTGAAAAGAGTATCACGGTGATCAGGTTGCGCATGACAGGCTCTCCAAAACCAAGTGTTGTCACAGCCTAGCGGATTTTGTCCGAATTCCTATAAAAACACTGCGATGGTTGCGTTTGGTTTCCTTGCTCATACTGTTGCCGAGAATATGACCCAGGGTATCAAATTGCTCAAAAGCAAGGTCGAAACCGGCTTCATTAATAGCATGAAGAAGGGCCTCTTTGGTGGGCCAAAAGCTCCTCTGATTGTCCCATGACGCCCACTTTAGTTTCTCCAGTTCCTCGGTGCTTTGCGCCTTGTGCTCGGAAAGCCAGCGACCGGGTAAGCCTTCCTGCTCGGTCATTTTAGAAAGCTTGAACTGTGACCCGAAGTACCAGCCTCTCGGCGCGTAATGGGTATTGATGATGATTGCATCTCGCGCTTGTTGGCCCATCAATTGGATAAACTCGCGCGGGCGATCCAGGTGATACAAAAGACCGCAGCAGAAAATCACGTCAAAAGGGCCATACTTGGCAAGATTCCAAACATCGTCTTGCGCGAAATCTAAATTTGGTAGCTCTGCCCGGCGCTTGACCTCTATACAATTCTCAAAGTTAGAGCCGCGAACCTCGATCCCGAAAGACTCAAAGCCCATTCGGGCAAATTCCAGAGCATAGCCGCCCTCAAGACAGCCAAGATCAGCGATCCGCTTACCAGCCACGGCATCGCCGTAAAGCATTTTAAGAACCCGTTTAGCGCCTTGGCACCACGGAACATCGGCCAGGAGGTGCGGCTGCTCCGGCATGGTCTGCGTGCCGTCGGCAAACCGTATGTTGTGAGCGGTAAATGAATTCATGCGTTGATTTATATGCGCGGCGCAAACAGCTTTCTAGTGTATTCCGCCGCTGCACATTTCGATCAAACGGCTTAAAGCTAAGGCCATGCCGTGCGCATCGCCGTGAACAGCCAGGCCAATCGACTTCTCACTGTCGCCAGAGGGCGAGGCGACACAATCCTCCCCTTTTAGGCATTCAAACCGAATCTCACGCGCGGAAATCGCCGTCGGGACAACGCTCAAGGCGCCGGCCTCAAATGTGCCTCCGTCGGAAGCCGGGGTGTCCGTCAGAAAGGTACAGTGTGATTCTTGGGCGAACGTGCCGTTCACGCCGCTCTGGATATAGGCGATAGTGCCCTCGTAATCGGGGCCGTCTGCGCGTGTAGCCGGTGCCGCGAGATTTAGGATTAGAAAACTTGCGGCGGCAAAAAGTACGACAATGTGATTCATGAATAATGTGCCCCAAACCATATGTATCGCCCATCATTTTCAGAATTGGACGACTTGATATCGAGTGCGTTTACGATGATAGCACAGTACGTGAAAATGCGAATATCGCGCGCCCGATGCTTTGTGTCGTTGTGTTACAGTGATGGAGAACGCATTTACACAATCAGCGTCTTGTTACGGAGAAAAATGTAAATGAATGTTTCGATTCGGCAAGAACAGCCGTCTGATTATGGTCGCACCGAGGTGGTCGTTCAAAAAGCATTCCTCAATGCCGAGCATACGGATGGAGATGAGTTTCGATTAGTCGGGCGCTTGCGAAAGGCCGAGGACTTTATTCCGAATCTGTCTTTGGTTGCCGTGAGGGAAGATGAGATCGTCGGCCATATTCTTTTTACGCCGATATTTATTGAAGTTCCGGACAAGAGCCTTGCCAAGTCGCTCGCGCTTGCGCCGGTGTCCGTTCATCCGGACTTTCAAGGCAATAAAATTGGTGCGCGGTTGATCAACGAGGGGCATGACGCTGCCCGGCGTTTGGGGCATCGCTCGGTGATATTGCTCGGACATCCAGGCTATTACCCGCGCTTTGGATATAAACCTGCATCGATGTGGCGGATTAAACCGCCATTTGAGGTGACGGATGACGCGTTCATGGCTCTGGAGCTGGTGCCGGGCGCCCTCGCGGGGGTGGAGGGCACGGTTAAGTACCCACCCGCCTTCGGTCTATCTCAATAAGCACTGCGCCAAGCGCTATCGGTCAACAGGTTATCTGCCTTTGCTGCCCCGTGCTTTGCGGGCGGCATACTTGGCGTCCCGCGCAGCTTTTTGTCTTGCCTTGAGGGTTTCGGCATCCTCGGCAGCCCGGATGACCTCCGCTTCTTTCTCGATCGCCTCGGCTTCGGCCTGGCGTTGTTTGGCGAGTTTCGCTGCTGCTTTTTCTTCGGCCTTGCGCGCGATTTCGGCGCGCTTGCGTTCTGCAGCTTCGGCCTGACGTTTTTCGCGGGCGGCGGCAAGCGCTATACGCTCGGCCTGCCGCTCTGCAAAATCGGGCGCATTGCTGGGGGCATTGGCTTTTGCCTTTGCGAGCGCAACTTGTCTGGCCTTGGCCGCAGCTTGCAGCCGTTCATTAAAATTTACGTCGCCTTTAGCCATCTATTTTAAAGTTCCATCTGTTGAGTGGTGTGCCGCATCGCGTCTTCACGTCGTTTGATCACAGTCCTACGGCGTGATGCGTTGGGAAGACCGCGTTATACCTTCTAATGCGCGGACTACAAACGGCGTATCTGTGATCGGACGCACGAATCTTGCCATTCGTGCTTCTATGTGGCGATCAGAGGCGATGAAAACGGCAGAGCGTAAGCACAAAACCATGCTTTTGGCGCGCAAAACCGTGCTTTTGGCTTACAAAAGAGCATATTTTCCATCCGCGACCGATCAGCTATATGATGTGCTAAAAATAGGGCAGATATTTTACGCATATTAGGGCTTACGGAGGGGCAAACGTGAAAATAACGGAATTCGGATATGTCATTATCGGCACCACGGATATCGAGAAGTGGCGCACTTACGGCACGGGCGTACTGGGCATGGCTGCGACCAATGGCCCGGACGGCGTGCTGTATTTGAAGATGGACGAGCGCGATTTTCGCTTCGCAATTCAGGACACCGGTAAAGACGAATTGTTCGCATCGGGTTGGGGGGCGGATACCGAAGCCGACTTTAACGCACTAAAAAGTGCCGTGGAAAAGGCCAAGATTAAAGTCACGCCGGGCACAGCCGACGAAATCAAGATGCGCAAAGTACAGGATTTCTTTTCCTTCATCGATCCTTCGGGCCTCCGCCATGAGGTGTTCTGGGGGCCGATTGCGGCATTCTCGAAATTCGTGTCACCCACCGGCACAAAGTTTGTGACGACGAATTTGGGTTTTGGTCATGCAGTTCTGCCCACCTCCAACCTCAAGGAAACTGTCGATTTCTGGACAGGCGTGATGAACTTCGGGATCTCCGACATTCTCCACCTGACGATGGACCCAAGCGCCCCGCCCATCAGCATCAATTTTCTTCATTGCGGCAACGGGCGTCAGCACAGTTTGGCATTCGCGGAGTTGGCCGATCCCACGGGCTGCAACCATCTCATGGTTGAAGTGGATACCATCGATGAAGTGGGCCGCGCGCTCGACCGGGTGGGTGAGCACAATGTTCCTATTAGCATGACCCTTGGCCGACATGTGAATGACGATATGATCTCGTTCTATATGGTCACGCCTGGCGGCTTTCAATTGGAGTTCGGCACGGGCGGATTGGTAAAAGATTGGACGACGCATCAGGTCTTCGAGACCACACGCGGTAGTCACTGGGGACATAATTTTATTCTGGGTATGCCGCCCCAATAAGGGGCGGCTTAAACCGGTGGCGCTTCCAGCATCAATTCGGTGCCGCGGGTCTCAGGTAGGATGAACGCAGCGACGAAGAACAGCCCGTAAGAGAGGGCGGCGAAGCATCCCCAGAACGTCCGGCGTTCTGTGGTGTTCATGTCTTTGAAGAACGCCATCAAGCTGGACTCGTCGCCATCTCTGGCGTTTATTGAAACAATCCCAGATATCGCTTTCCTTCGTTTCCACAGCAATACTGGCGGCGGGCCTGTTGCCGCTCCCCAGCGATCAGCATCACCCTAGGGCCGTGTTGATAATCAGGTCTAGGGATGGTCATTGCGCACAGAGACCGCTAATTTGATGATGGGGAGTGTCTTAAATATTGGACAAGTTTGGGGAGGCATCGTCACGATGATGATTAGCACGCGCGAAAAGAACATATGAGCAGCCGCGAGCCACAAACGGGCCCTCGGGCTTTGCGCATGGCGTCGGCCTTCATAGCCAAGTTTGAAGCGTCGTTTATGGCGCTGTCGTCGTTGGCGTTATTCGCCATCATGATCATCGTCACCATTGATGTGGTAATGCGTTATGTATTCAACCAACCGTTGGAGTGGGCTTACGATGTGATCTCACTTTATCTGATGGTTAGCGTCTTCTTTTTTGCGTTATCGGACACTCTTCATGACCATGGTCACGTGAGTATCGATGTGCTTATAAAATTTATGCCGGGCTGGTTACGGCACGGCGGCGAAACTCTCGGCTATGCCATAGCGACTTTTGCTTTTGCTCTGGTAACTCTGCAAGCCGTTGATCGGATGTCTGAGAGTTACCGTTTAGATGAGATGCTCGCGAGTGCCTACAACTGGGAGACATGGCCGGCGTATTTGCCTGTGGTGCTGGGTACGGCGCTGCTGACAGTGCGCAGTCTTTACCGGACCATTGGCCATTTGTGGTCGATCTTCGCAAAGGGTCCGATGGTGGAATTGCCGCCGCTGCCCGACGTGAGCGAGTAGGGGACAGCTATGGACGTTTTTATAGCCATTGCGGTTCTATTTGCACTGCTCGCCGTTGGTCTGCCGGTCGCCTTTGCTATGGCTGTCTCGGGTAGCATAGGCCTGTTGATGATCGGCGGCGTTGATCTGCTGGCCGGGATATTGCGCACAGCGCCATTCACAGTTGCCAATTCCTACGAGATCATCACCATTCCAATGTTCATTCTCATGGCGGAGTTTGTAATACTTTCCGGCGTGGCAGACGATCTGTTCAAGGCTGCTTCAATCTGGGTCGGACGGGTCAAGGGCGGTCTGGCGATGGCGACCGCCCTGGCCGGTGCGGGCTTTGGAGCGATTTCGGGCTCCAGTACAGCTGCCGCCGCAACTCTATCGTCCACGACCATTCCGGCCATGCTGAAGGCAGGTTACGAGCCGCGCCTCGCCTGCGGTGTGGTCGCGACTTCGGGGACGCTGGCCATGATGATTCCCCCCAGCATCGCCCTCGTGCTCTACGGCATTATTGCCGATGTGAGTATCGGCAAACTACTCATTGCCGGGGTCATCCCCGGTATCCTTGTGACCTTCACTATTATGGCGACCGTGACCTTCTTGGTGATGCGCGATCCGTCGCGCGCACCGGACGGCCGTGCATACTCAATGATAGAGAAGTTTCGATCATTGAAAGTAGTCGGGCCGATGATCTTCCTGTTCGCAGCGGTGACCGGCAGCATTTACCTCGGTGTGGCGACGCCGACAGAAGCGGCGGGTCTTGGAGCATTTGGGGCGCTGGTTCTCGCTGCCTACGCGCGCCGCGTTACTTTCGAGACATTGAAGATGGCCTTGAAGCAAGCCTCGCACGCGACCTGTATGATTTTATTGATCATTCTTGCAGCGCAGATTTTCGGTTACTTCTTTGCCCTCACTCGCACCACTCAGGACATTGTAACAACCATCGGCGGGCTTGATACGTCTCGCTGGATTATTCTGGCGCTCATTTTGATGGGGTACGTTGCGCTTGGATTCTTTATGGACCAAATCGCCATTCTCATTTTAACCGTTCCGGTTACCTTACCCGTCATCCAGGTACTTGGGTTTGATCCCGTGTGGTTTGGGGTAATCGTAGTACTTACGGCAGAAGTTGGAATGGTGACGCCGCCCATGGGCCTTAATGCCTTTGTCGTCGCACGATATAGCCGAAGACCGCTTGAAGAAATCTTTCGCGGCGTTCTGCCTTTCGTAGTCGCCTTTCTTATGCTGATTTCGATCCTCGCGGTCTTTCCGGAGATCGTGCTTTGGCTACCGGAGACAATGAGCTGATAGGGAGGCAGCGGTGATGCACTGTCTCGAAAAACAGGATGCTTGATGACTGAACATACGTCTTTTACCGCGAAGCCATTGAATGAATCTCGGGTTCTCATTACTGGCGGAACATCCGGCATTGGTCTTGAAACCGCGATTCAGTTTGCTCTCGCGGGAGTGCCGAAAATTCTTCTGGTAGGAAGAAATGCAGAACGCGGCGAAGCAGCGAAACAAGAGGTCGTGAGAGAAGCGCCCGGCACGGAGGCTCATTTCATCTCGGTAGATATGAATAATGTCGATGGCGCGCGGACCGCAGCTGAACATGCGAAAGCGCATTTGGGTGGGGTGGATATCCTCATCAATTCTATGGGGAGTGATCAAGTACCGGAGCTCTTTCACCAAATGCCGGTGGAGCGCATAGAGGAAACTGTGCTCCGTCTAACTAGTGTTATGCATATTTGCCATTTTGTGCAGCCTATGATGAAGAGGCAGGGCGGCGGGGCAATCGTCAATATTGCATCGGATGCCGCAAAATTTGCGACACCTGGGGAAGCCGTTATCGGCGCGGTTATGGCTGGCATCGTCATGTTCACGCGCACACTTGCCATAGAAGGTAAACGCGACGGTATTCGCGCGAATGCGCTTACGCCCTCTATCGTCGAAGGCACTCGGACGTATGACAGGGTTATGGCGCCCGGATTTAGCGCGAAATTATTTGAGAAAGCAAAAAAAGCGGCACGTCTTGGTGTTGTTCGGCCAGAAGACGTGGCCCCCATGATTGTCTTTATGACAAGCCCAGCTGCGGCGCGCATGACAGGACAAGCCATTAGTATCAATGGCGGTATCTCCGCCGGATAGTCAATTCAGCAGTACACAAAAGGGAGGTGTTCATGGCCAAGAATGAGAACGTTGAGCAGGGACCGATTGAATTCGGACGGCGCGGTCTATTGAGGCGCGTCCTGTCGCGAGGCGGGCTGCTGGTCGGCGCGTTGTTGGCAGGGACAACCTTACGCCCTGCGACTGTTCCTGCGGCAGATGCTGCGCCGGTCATGCTTAAAAACATTGGTTTATGTGTGAGCGACATTGAACGCTCGCGATTGTTTTATACAGAAGTGTTCGGTTTCAAAGCTGACCCGGAACCACAAAAGATCGGAAAAATGCTGGGCGGATTGCTTGAGTTGGAAAACTTGGATCTGACAATCCATTTCTTGAATAAGCAGGGCGTTCGTTTGGAGCTGCTGCACTATGCATCACCGGGAACACTTGGCGACGGAACACGTCATCCTATGAATCAACTTGGCCTTTCACACTTAGCCTTTGAAGTGACCAATATCGATTCTGTTGCTCAGGCCGTTGCGCATATGGGTGGCCAAGTTCTTGAACAAACGCGCTTGGGCGCGCCGGGTAAAACGGCCGCGATGATGGTGACGGACCCGGACGGAACACGTATCGAATTGATTGCGGTCTAATAATTGACGTGAGTATTTACTGAGATGAGTGTTTTTAGAGTTGGAATTACGGCGTCTTATTACGACGCTGATGGAAAGTTCATTGATGGCGGCATGGATCTTTCACCCTTGGAAAACGAACCAGGCGTGCAGCTTGTTCGCGTCCGGAAAACCCCTGTCCTAGAACCCGAAGATATTCGAGATTTAGATGCGCTGTTTATCCGCGAAGTCGAACTCTACAAAGAGTCGAGCGTTCATCCCAATCACCGCCTAACCCACCTCGCACGCTTTGGCGTCGGCTATGACAACATTGGCGTGGAGGTGTGTAATGCCCATGGTGTTGCCCTGACGACGACGCCAGACGCCAGTCGGCGTCCCATGGCGGTTGCCACGCTCACGTTCCTACTGGCCCTGACTTCACGCCTTAAAGAAAAGGAAACCTGCGCTCGCATGGGTGGGCGGGGCTTTCCGCTGGGACCCCAAGTCACTGGTGTGGGATTAGTGGGCCGGACGCTAGGCATTGTTGGTCTTGGTAACATCGGTCGTGAGGTTGTGCGTCTCGCCCGCGTGTTCGATTTGAAGTTTGTAGCGTACGACCCATACGTTGGCGACGAGGTCTTTAGCGAACTGGGTGTGGAACGGGTCGATCTAAAAACGCTTTTTACCAAGTCTGATTTTGTTTCGTTGAACTGTGCTTTGACAGACGAAACGCGCCATATGATCAATTTGGGCTACCTAAGTTTGATGAAGCCCACGGCATATCTAATTAACATTGCCCGTGGGCCTGTTGTGAACCAGGCGGACGTCGTCAAAATTCTTCAGGATGAACGCATCGCAGGAGCGGCGCTTGACGTGTTTGATCCTGAACCTCCGGCCGATGACGATCCGGTTCTGAAACTCGATAAGGATAAAGTTATACTTACTCCTCACGCGATCGGTTTTACCGATCAGATTGTTTCGGGCATCTGTGAGGCGGCAACGGCGTCGATCCTTGCTGTTAAACGAGGAGAGGTGCCGAGGGGTCTCATCAATCCCGAAATTACGGAAAATGCTGATTGGACCGCCAAGTTGAAGAGATACGGCGCCGGCGAATATCAGGGCTAGGGTTTAGCGCCCGATAAAGCTCGGCCCGATATCGGCAATACGCGTGCAGCCTAGTAAGGCCATGTCGCGTTCTACTTCGGCGCGGAGCAAGGTCAGTACGCGTTCCACGCCTTTTTGCCCACCGGCGGCGAGGCCATAGAGATAGGGCCTCCCAATGGAGCAGGCGTTAGCGCCAAGGGCCAGTGCCTTGAGGACATGGGTGCCGCGTCGAATACCGCCGTCTACAATCAACTCAAGATCATCGCCGACGGCATCGCGTATGGGCCGTAGGCATTCGATGGCGCCCGGCGTTGCATCCATTTGCCGTCCGCCGTGGTTGGAAATCATCACAGCCGTTGCGCCAATATCCCGTGCGCGCTTGGCATCTTCCACAGACATAAGCCCCTTAATGACAAATGGGCCATTCCATTGTTTCGCAAGCCAAGCCGCGTCATCCCACGTCACCGTGCGGTCAAATTGTCCGTTCACGTAGTCCATGAGGTTCATGTTGCCTTTTAATGCATCTACTTTGTGAATCAGATTGGCGAGCTGAAATTGCGGATAGAGGGCAAAGTTAAGAGACCACCGTGGATGCAACGCGAAACTGAGCAAACTTTTGAGACCGAATTTGGGCGGCACGATCATGCCTGAGAGTTTGTCCCGTTCGCGGTTACCGCCGACCGGTACATCCACGGTCAGGCACAAGGCGTCGTACTTGGCCGCTTTGCAGCGTTCAACAAACTCTGTGGTCAGGCTGCGGTCCTTCAAGACGTAAATCTGGAACATCTTTGGGCCATCGGTCGCTGCAGCGATATCCTCCAGGCTTGTGGTTGACATCGTAGAGACGGAATACAGTGTATTTATCTTAGCTGCGGCGCGGGCGACGCCAAGTTCCTTCTCGTGGTGGAAAAGCCGCGTGGTTCCGGTGGGTGATAAAAACACCGGCCAGTCGAGGGTCTTGCCGAACAATTTGGTTTTGGTGTCGATCTGATCGACGTTCACCAGATAGTTAGGGGTAAGTTGGTAGTTGTCGAAGGCGCTGGTATTGCGCGTTAGCGAGGTTTCATCTTCCGCGCCGCCATCGATAAAGTGGAACATAGGGTCGGGCAGACGCTTGCGAGCCAATTCGCGAAAGTGATCGACATTATAACAGTGGTTGATCGACATAGATTGGAACTCCTCCCCCTTGGCCGAAACGGCACGACCTTTATATACTTTATGCGCTAAGTAGAAATCTGCTGTTTATGTCGGTTATGCGTGGGCACCCGAGCAGCGCCAGATCGCGCTCGATTTCAGAGCGCAGCAGAGTCAGAGCATGTTCCACACCTTTCTGGCCGCCGGCTGCCAAACCGTAGAGATATGCCTTGCCGATGGAGCATGCGTCAGCCCCGAGAGCCAGGGCTTTGAGGACATGCGTGCCCCGGCGCACGCCTCCGTCAACAATGAGTTCGAGGTCATGACCGATCGCATCTCGCATGAGGGCTATGCAGTCCACTGGAGCGGGCGAGCTGTCTAGTTGGCGGCCGCCGTGGTTAGAAATCATAATTGCACTGGCACCGGCGTCTCTTGCCTTTGTTGCGTCAGCGGCGTCGGTGATGCCTTTGATCACCAGTGGCCCGCCCCATTGCTGCGCAAGCCAGTCCACATCCGCCCAGGTGACAGTGCGGTCGAACTGGCTGTTGATGTAGTCGATGACCGACATTGCGCCCGCACCCAGTGCGTCTACCCGGTGGGCAACGTTCGCGAGTTGGAAGTTTGGATCGCGCAATAGATTGAGAGACCAGCGGGGGTGAAGAGCAAAACTCAATAGGCTGCTCGCGGTGAAACGTGGCGGCATGACCATGCCGGTGAGCTTGTCTCGCTCCCGGTTGCCAGCGACCGGCATATCAACGGTCAGACAAAGCGCATTGTACTTGGCTGCTTTACAGCGCTCGACAAACTCGGCGGTTAGCCCTCGGTCTTTGAGGATATAAATCTGGAACATCTTCGGGCCGTCTGTCGCGGCTGCAACCTCTTCCAGACTGGTCGTGCCTAAGGTGGACAGCGTGTACAGGGTGCCGGATTTTGCTGCGGCGCGTGCAACGCCCAATTCTTTTTCGTGGTGAAATAGTCGTGACATGCCAGTGGGCGCGAGTATGACAGGCCAGTTTAAGGTCTGGCCTAAGAGCGTTATTCGGGTGTCTATGTTTGAAACGTCAACGAGAGAGTGGGGAATAAGCGCGTGCGCGCCGAACGCAGATGTGTTGCCGCGCAGCGTTGTTTCATCGTCGGCGCCGCCATCGATGTAGTGGAACATGGCAGCGGGCAACCGGGCTTTTGCCATCGCACGCAGATGGGCGATGTTATGGCAAGCGGCAAGGGTCATGCTGTTGTGTCGAGCTAGTCGTGACTGTGAAACATGAAGGGCGAGGCGGTCTTCATGCTTTCATCGACGATCAGCTTGCGGCTGAGCGGCGGGAAGGCGCGGTGCCCGCATCCCACCCTCTCGCAAAGGCGGCAAGTCAGGCCGATAGGCGTGGCGAGTTTAAGGGTGTCCAGATCATAACCATCGGAATAAACAAGACGCGGAGCGTGCGAGATTTCGCAGCCGAGGCCGATGGCGAGTTGGGTTAGCGGCGCGTGGTGCCCATTGTGAAGTCCATCCACCGAGCGTGCGATAGAGAAATAGGCCGTCTTGTCGGGCATCTCAACAATTTGAGTGACGATCTTTCCCGGATTGCGAAAAGCTTCATGCACATTCCAGCGCGGGCAGGCGCCACCGAACCGGGCAAAATGAAAACCGCCGGCGCTGAGACGTTTGGAAATATTTCCTGCCGGATCAATACGAATGAAGAAGAAGGGGATGCCCGGTGATCCCGGCCGCTGCAGCGTTGTGAGCCTATGGCTGACTTGCTCGAAGCTCACATCAAAGCGTTGACATAAAAGCTCGATATCGTAGCGCTTCTTCTCTGCAGCCTTCAAAAATTTCTCGTAGGGCATCAAAACAGCACCGGCGTAATAACCGGCGAGGGAGATGCGCAACAGGCGCCGCGTCTCTTCCTGAAGCGTACGGCCCTGTCCGATGATGCTATCGAGAAGGCTGCCGTGTTCCAGAAGACCGATCTGTGACGCGATTTGGAAATTCCGCGCTGAATGGGGCAGAGCTTCGGATAGGAACAAGCGGTTGCTGTGGCGGTCAAAGCGCCGCACCAACTGATCCATGAATTCCACCGGCATGACCTGCACTGCCATGCTGTGATGGGTTTTTAAGTGCTGGCGCAAGCCGGCGCCTAGTGAGTCGGCTTTGGTTAACGACCGGGCCCAAAGGTCTTCGGCGGCGCTTTCAAGTTCGGGGAAGTGATTTTTGTGAGCGACAAAAAAATCGCGCACCTCTTCGACCGGGAAGGCGACCGATTCGGCCGGATTGGCGGCGTTCAGATCGGTCATTTTTTCCGTCAGGCCGGCAGTTTGTTCAGCGGTCTGGCGATAGGCGCGGTACAGGGCTACCAGGGCCTGCGCGGCGGCAGGAGAGGTGCCGTGAAGGTCCATCAGCTCCTGGGGGCCGACATCGAAGCTCTCCAGTAGTGGATCGCTAAAGACCTCTTTGAGGTCAGATATGGTTCGTCCCCCCTGGTCACCAGCGAGGCCCTTAAGGTTAACATCGTAGGCGTCGGCCAGTTTCAGCAGTAATTGGGCGCTCAGGGGGCGCTGATTGCGCTCTAGAAGGTTAAGATAGCTGGGCGAGATCGCCAGGCCCTCGGCCATTTGCACCTGAGTTAGCCCTAAATCGCGGCGCAGACGCCGGAGGCGCGGTCCGGCAAATATCTTATTTGCTGCGTTTTTAGCCATGTAAATTTACATAATTTACAAACTAACAAGCGTCAAGAATCACCTTTATACACATTAACTCTTTTTATTTCAATTAGTTAGACCTAGTCCCTGCAAAACTGTAAAGTCCGTACCAGCACAAAATGGTAGAGTCGCTTCTCGGAGAATCGTTTTGCCAGACTCAATCCGGCTGATTTCCGAGTGTTGTGCCGCCAAGCGCATTGTGCGCCGCATCATTTTTATGTGATTATAGTTGCGTCGCACAAAACGATCCGCATTCAAAATTAAGACGCCGCTCGCAAATGAGCAGATAATACAAACAGGAGCACCCTGAATATGACGACCGATTTCTCCGTGCTTATTCCTTCCGCGCCCAAGGGCCGTTTTGACGGCATCTCACGCAATTACACGGCGGCGGATGTTCTGCGCCTGCGCGGGTCCGTAACCCCAGCCAGCACAATTGCGGAACGTGGCGCGAATAAGCTTTGGACCCTGCTGCACGAAGAGCCCTACATCAACGCGCTTGGCGCGCTGACCGGGAACCAAGCCATGCAGATGGTGCGTGCCGGATTGAAGGCGATTTATTTGTCCGGTTGGCAAGTCGCCGCCGACAACAATACCGCCGGCGCCATGTTCCCGGACCAGAGCCTGTATCCCGCGAACTCCGCGCCGGAATTGTGCCGCAAGATTAATCGCTCCTTGCAGCGGGCTGACCAAATCGAAGTGGCCGAAGGCAAGGTGACGCGCGATTGGTTCGCGCCGATTGTTGCCGATGCCGAAGCCGGCTTTGGCGGACCGCTCAATGTATTCGAAATCATGAAGAACTTCATTGAAGCGGGTGCGGCTGGCGTTCACTTCGAAGACCAGTTGTCCTCAGAAAAGAAATGCGGTCATTTGGGCGGTAAGGTTCTTATCCCGACCGGGCAACATGTACGTACCTTGATTGCAGCGCGGCTCGCCGCTGACGTGATGGGTGTGCCGACACTTGTTGTCGCTCGTACCGACGCGGAAAGCGCCAAGCTTATCACCAGTGATGTTGATGATCGCGACAAGCCCTTCATTACCAGCAGCGAGCGGACACCGGAAGGGTTTTTCCATGTCAGCAATGGGGTTGATGCGTGCATCGCGCGCGGTCTGGCCTATGCCCCGCATGCCGATTTGCTGTGGTGGGAAACGTCTACGCCGAACCTTGATGATGCGCGTAAATTCGCCGACGCAATTCACAAGGAATATCCCGGTAAGATGCTGGCCTACAACTGCTCGCCGTCCTTTAACTGGAAGGCCAAACTGGATGCGGACACCATCGCCAACTTCCAGAAAGAAATCGGCGCCATGGGCTACAAGTTTCAGTTTGTGACCTTAGCCGGTTTCCATCAGCTCAATTACGGCATGTTTCAACTCGCCAGCGGATATCGTGATCGTGGTATGGCGGCATACTCTGAATTGCAGGAAGCTGAATTCGCCAGCGAAGCTCAGGGCTACACCGCCACACGTCACCAGCGCGAAGTCGGTACTGGATATTTTGATGCCGTGTCTGAGGTCATCTCCGGCGGTGCGGCTTCCACAAGCGCCATGGCAGAATCGACGGAAACGGCTCAGTTCAAAGCAACCGAGGCCGCTGAATAACGCAGCTAAGCCTTCGATCCTGTTGGGGGACAGGGGAAAGTTACGGCCGCACCTTTTCAAGGGTGCGGCCGTAACGATTCTGGACCATGCGTCGTACGCAAATGCGCTAATTGGGCTGCAACGTTGACAATTCGCGCATATATTTGGCTAATGGTTCGCCGATATTGAGCTCGGCTGCATATTTGCTCTAAGGCTTGTGACTACCCATGCGCTTTCAGTTTATGCTCATACCCGCCGCTATTGTGGCGAGCGCTCCGGTTCAAGCCGATCAGTATCTGTCGCTCGAAAAGGCGCAGGAGCTTCTTTTTCCCGGCGCAAGTTTCAAAAAAGCTTTCTTCTCGATCAACGATCAGCAAAAAGAAAAGATTATTGACGAGGCTAAGGTCACAGTCTGGAGCCGTCATATAAAAGTATGGGAGGTATCGACCGGCGGTTGGTTTTTTATCGATCAGGTTGCCGGTCGTGATGACTGGATTACCTATGCGGTGGCACTTGATGAAGATGGCGTGGTCAAGGGCATCGAGATTCTTGAATGCTTAGAGCGCTGGAATCAGGTCCGTCATGCGGACTGGCGGGCGCAGTTTGTCGGCAAGCGCCGCGGAACGCTAAGTCTAGAGGGAGATATTCTTAATATTTCCGGCACGACTTTGTCAGTGTCACATATCACAGAAGGGGTCCGCCGCGTTCTTGTGACTCATGGCCTCTTTGTCACTCCATCCGCGGGTTGAGCGCGCGCGTCCGCTTCTCGGAACCCTGGTGAGGATTAGTATTCAGGGGGTTCCTGAAGCGGAGGCACACAGCGCAATCAACCGAGGATTCGCCGCCATTGCTGAGGTGCATGGCTTGATGAGTTTTCACGAGCGTGCGAGCGACCTCAGCCAACTCAATGGAGCGGCGCACCGAAATTCTGTTGAAGTCCACCCATATACATTTGAAGTTTTGAGCCGCGCTGTTAGCTTGGCGGCGGACACTGGTGGGGTATTTGACCCCACGATTGCCGGATATCTTGTTGATTGGGGGCTTTTGCCGCCACCAGAGTTTTCCGAAGTGCCGGATCTGAAAGCGTCCTGGCGCGATATTGAACTGATGAAAGGAAATCGTGTGCAGTTTCATCGTCCGCTTTGGATCGATCTAGGCGGTATCGCCAAAGGATATGCGGTTGACCGAGCTATAGCAGCGCTTGGGGTCGACCAGGAAATACAGTGCTGCGTCAACGCGGGTGGAGACCTTCGTGTGCGAGGTCCTTCAGCAGAACGCGTCCAGTTAAATGTTCAGCCAGCCGGAAAAACAATTCCGGTATTGGAGATAGAGAACGGTAGCGTAGCAAGCAGCAGCGGCTATGGCCTCGGCCGTAGGCGGGCAGGTAAAGCGATTGGGCCGCATCTAGATGGAACCCGTCGCAGTGTTGTTGGTGCGCGTAGTTTTGTGACCGTCCTCGCTGAAGAGTGCGTGATTGCCGATGCTTTGACTAAAGTCGTTCTAGCGAAAGGTCCGAAGGCGGATTCAATTCTGCGGCGCCAAGGTGCTGCGGCCTATTTACATAATGTCCGTAGCGGCTGGCGGAAACTTGGAGTGGCGTCATGAGCGAGCGTGCGGCAAGCAGGGGTGAACGAGGACCGCTTCGTTTATCTCGTAGTCGGCGCTTGACGTTGTATGTGACGTTTGCCGGCGTTTGGATCACGGGCGTTCTTTGGCTGATCTATCACTACTTCTTGCAAACCGAAGGTCCGTTCGGATTTCAAAATAACCCGCTGGAAAAAACATGGCTTCAGTTTCATGCTGCTTTTTCATTTGTGGCAATAGGTCTGTTCGGCATGCTTTGGGCCATCCATATCGTTCGCGGCTGGAATATGAACTGGAGGCGGTGGTCGGGCGGGACCATGGTCGGGGTTATGGTCGTGCTGACCATAAGCGGTTATGCGCTGTATTATGTCGAAAGCCAGGAACTGGATGACATCACCTCTGTTGTCCATTGGAGTGTCGGTCTTGCGGCGCTAGGGGTTTTCCTGATCCACTGGTTGTCGAAATCTCGGCCATCTACCTAATGACTGCTGCATTGCGAGCGCCGTAGGTGGCTCTGCTCTTGACCAGGGTGATAGAGCAGGGTCGAATGAACAAATCATCGCTAAGGGAGGGGACATGAGCCATTTTCTTGCCACAGACGATAAGCCGGATGGATATAAACTAGAGGATATACTTCTTCTCATTCGTAAGGATGTTCTGTCGCGGGCGCTTAAGATTTCTGATGATTCGCGTCTGGAAGCTCTGCACGTAATGCAGAACAATATGAAAATTCTTGGGCTGATAAGCGACGCAATCGCGCTGGCTGAAGATTCCACACGCATTCTCGACAAGGCCTTCGGCCCAAGCAGCGGGCAAAAACCTCGCATTGGGACGCCCTGAGCCAACCTTCGCTGCATAGCTAGGAAGGCACTATGGATATCCTGCTTTTTAAAGCGAAGCTGATGACCATGCGCGAAGAAATTCTATCCTCGCAGGCGCGGACGGGAGAAGACCGTAAGCCCGTAGAACTCGATCAGCAGGCGGTGGGCCGCCTCTCACGCATGGACGCGATGCAGCAGCAAGCAATGGCCATGGAAGCAGAACGCCGCCGTGGGTTTCAACTCGGCCGCATTGAGGCCACCTTGAAACGCATTGACGACGAGTCCTTCGGATTCTGCGCGCTTTGTGATGAGGAAATCGGCGAGAAACGCCTTGTCCTGGACCCAACCACGCCTACATGCGTGAAATGCGCTGGCCGCAGCCCTGCCTAAGAGCCATCAGGCACCTCCCAGCCATTGTTCTTAAGGCCGCGGTCAGGTAAAAGCGCGGCCAACGCTGTTGCCGCGAATGCGGCACTTTACTTAAGGGAATCCAACGCGCCATGGCCAGCTACCAGTACATCTACGTTATGAAGGAATTGAGCAAGGCCTACCCCGGCGGGCGTGAGGTATTGAAGGACGTTTGGTTGTCGTTTCTACCGGGTGCGAAGATCGGTGTGCTTGGCGTCAACGGTTCTGGGAAATCCACGTTGCTTCGCATCATGGCGGGCCTCGACACCGAATATAACGGCGAGGCCTGGGCCTCTGAAGGTGCCAAGGTTGGATTCCTCGCTCAAGAGCCAGAATTGGACCCGGAAAAGAATGTGCTGGGCAACGTGATGGACGGAATCGGCGAGTTGAAAGGCTATCTAGACCGATTTGAGGAAGTCAGCGCGAAATTCGCCGAGGAAATGACCGACGATGAAATGAATGATTTGCTTGCCGAGCAAGCTGACCTTCAGGAGAAGATCGACGCGGCCGACGGTTGGGATATCCAGCGCACCTGTGAAATTGCCATGGATGCATTGCGCTGTGCACC
>CAXBLG010000068.1:0-18717 GCA_963976395.1 uncultured Rhodospirillaceae bacterium | reverse complement strand
TCTTTCGCGGAGTCAAAATCCAACTTTCCGGTGGCGAAATAGTCCAGAAACAGTAATGGTTCGGCACCTTGCACCACGAGGTCGTTCACCGACATGGCAACAAGGTCGATGCCAATGCCATGATGTTGCCTTGCTGCTTGGGCTACCATGAGTTTGGTGCCGACGCCGTCGGTGCAGGCGACGAGAACCGGATCTATGAAACCTGCGGCTTTGAGGTCGAAAAACGCCCCGAATCCGCCAAGGGCGACATCGGCCCCACTGCGTGAAGTGGCTTTGGCCAGCGGTTTTATGGCGTCCACAAGCGCGTTGCCTGCGTCGATATCGACCCCGGCGTCTTTGTAGGTTAAACCGTTGGGCATAATTCTATTTTCCGGCGTCTTTACGGAGTGGTGTGCCCCTCCGATCTAAAGAACGGAAACAAGCTTGAGGCGATGACCGTGATAAACGTGAACATACTGAATCGACCACGCTTTGCAATGCTTCTGCGGGAGATCTTAGCGGGGGCCGTCATGGGCGTATTCGCGGTTTTCGCTGTGTGGGGAATGCCGCCGGCGATAGCCCAATCGAGCTCTGAACGAGACATATATACGGTTCTTGAAGTTCCCGTGGATGCGACGGCGACCAATGTGACCGAGGCCCGCGAACAGGGTTTGCTGGCTGGCCGTATGGCGGCTTTCTGGATGGTGATCGAACGCTTGGTCGCTCCCGAAGATATCGAGCACGTACCCCAGCCCACGGCCGGCGAAGTCATAACAATGGTTCGGGACTTCTCCGTTTCAGGAGAACGCAGTTCAGCCGTTCGCTATCTCTCGGACATGTCGGTTCGCTTTCACCCTGGTCCGATCAGATCTCTGCTGCGTGCGGCGGGAGTGCCTTTCACGGAAACCGTAAGTAAGCCGTTACTTGTTGTGCCGCTATATCGGGAATCTGCCGGCGGACGTCTGCTCCTTTGGGAAGACCCCAATCCGTGGCGAATTGCATGGAAGGGCCCTGCCTCGGACAACGGACTTGTTCCGTTCGTACTTCCATTGGGCGACATCGACGATTTGACAACGCTGTCAATGGAAGGCGCCATTGCCGGTGATGCCGAGGCATTGGCAGCTCTAACCTCGCGGTATGGGACCGGCGGCACGCTTGTAGCTGTGGCCGAGGTTTCTATGGGCAGTGAACCTTCTACTGTCGCTGGCGAATTGAATGAGACGACTGACACAAGTGAAACCATAAACGCTCTAATGACATTGACCGCACGTCACCGTGATTTACCCACTTCACAGGTCGTCGTGTCCTACTCCGGTCAGGCGGGCGAGGCTTTGGAAGACGTGCTGAGCGGGGCCGCCGACGCGGCCGCTTCTGCTGTCCAAAACATTTGGAAAGCCGCCAATCGGGTTGCCTTCAATACTACTAATCAAATCACGGCTCTCGTTCCCGTAAGCGGGCTTCAGCAATGGGTTGGCATTCAACACCAACTCGAGGCCGTGCCTTTGATACAGCGCGTGAATCTTCAAGCTATGACCCGGGATCGTGCCCAAGTTACCTTGGTGTATGCCGGGAACATCGATCAGTTCAATTTGGCGCTGGCGCAGAAGGATCTGGCAATAACTGCAGAGGCCGACGTGTGGGTTATTGAGTCTCTCTTGCCCGAAACCGCAGGTGACGTGGAACGTGCCAATACGAGTGCTGGAGATCCACTGCCGACAGCAGGCGTGACGCCAGACGAAACACTACAGTAATTCCAGTTATGAACGTCAAACGTCAACTGGCCCTTGATCTAGGGCACAGACCAGCGTTCGGTCGCGACGACTTTTTGGTTGCACCCGGAAACGCAGAGGCTGTAGCTCATATTGATCGCTGGCCTGATTGGTCGGGTCATGCTCTCGCGATCTTTGGCCCCCCGGGATGTGGAAAATCTCATCTAGCGCATGTTTTCGCATTACGCGCCGCCGCCATGGTCGTCGAGCCTGGGGATGTAAATGTGTCCTCCGTGGTTAACTTGATCGAGCCAAATTCATCGTTGGTGATAGAAAACGGAGAGTCTGTACCTGACCCGCGAGCCCTACTGCACTTGTTCAACGCCATGAAGGAGAAAGGTGGGCATATTCTACTCACAAGTCGCGAGCCTCCGTCTCGGTGGCCGGTGACACTGCCGGACCTGAAATCTCGCTTGGCGGCAGTCCAGGCGGTACGCATTGACGCGCCGGACGACGCGATGATCGAGGCTGTGTTGGTTAAGCTATTCGCGGATCGACAACTCTCGGTGAGTCCCGATGTTGTTGCATACATGCTTCGGCGTATGGACCGAAGTTTTGCAGCGGCGCGGCGTATCGTAGATCTGGCAGATACCGAATCTTTGGCCGGTCAACGCCCAATCTCGGTGCCGCTTATCAAAAGTATTTTGAGCGCTTCGGCCGAGCGGTAGCAGGCTAGCCCAAATCTCGAGGACGGATGAACGAGATCAAAGTGCCGCTATCACGTATAACGTCGCTCCAGCACTCAGCCTCAAATCTCAAACTGCAGAGCGCGCCGGTCGGAAACTTTTTCATCATCGCGTCAAGGTCGGCATCAGCACCATCACTCGCACGTCGGGTCAGCCGAAGAGCCGCCATATGCAGCCCCGGATTGTGGCCGATGACCATAATAGAGGCGACTTTGTTCGGCACTTCAGCAATCATCTCTAAAAGGTCGCTGGCACTTATGAGGTAGAGTTTCTCCCGATAGGATACCGTGGCATTGCCGAGTGATCCTTTGATCAAACTGTACGTTTCTTTAGTTCGGCGTGCCGGCGAGCAATAGATGCGTTCGACAGAAAAAGCAGATGCAGCGAGGTGCATGGCGAGAGCTTGGCATGCCACGACTCCTCGATCAGCTAGCGGCCGTTCAGCATCCGATTCGGTGGCGTCTCTGTCGGCGGCTTTTGCGTGGCGAAGAAGATGTAATATTTTCAATGAGATATGACTCCATTCCCAGGCTTGCTCAATCGACAATCTTATGGCGGCATGATATCTTTTAAGAGCCTGAATTGGTTGCACTTATATGAAACTTCGGTGCACCTAATTGTCAGGATGCCTCTCGTGCATTGAAATGCTGTGCTGCACAATGGAGATGATCTGTGACCCCCCCTGAAACATTGTCCAAGCGTGAGTCTCGTGCTGCAAATGACACGCCTTGCGAAATTGATTCGTTTTCGCCTGGTGAGCGCTTTATCAACCGCGAACTTTCGTGGCTCGCGTTTAATGCTCGTGTGATCGAGGAGGCGCGCAACCCGCGCCATCCTCTTTTAGAGCGCGTGCGCTTTTTGTCCATTTCAGCATCGAATTTGGACGAATTTTATATGGTGCGCGTAGCTGGACTAAAGGGGCAAGTTAACGCTGGCGTTGCTCTCCCCTCGGCGGATGGTCTCACGCCGAAAGAACAGTTGGAGTATATAAACGAGTCAGTGCGCGATTTGTTTCGCCAGCAGGACTTAGTCTGGGATGACCTGCAAGGTCTGTTGGCGGCCGAAGGCATCTATGTGGTTGCACCTGACGAATTGCTGGATGCTGAACGAGGCGAACTGGAAGAGCGGTTTCTCAACCACATATTTCCTATATTAACGCCCTTGGCCGTTGATCCTGCACATCCATTTCCATTTATTCCTAATTTGGGGCATGCATTGGTCTTGAAGCTCGTGCGCATCGCCGACGGCGAGACTATGCGTGCGTTGATCCCCATTCCCCCGCAAGCGCAGCGTTTTATAAGGCTATCCGGTGAGGGGATGCGATTTATCCTCGTCGAAGATGCAGTGTTTATGTTCGCGGGGACACTATTCCCTGGATACAAAGTTATGGAAAAGGGCCACTTCCGGGTGATCCGAGATTCCGAGATGGAGGTTGATGAAGAGGCCGAAGATTTGGTCCGAAGTTTCGAGAGTGCCCTGAAGCGTCGTCGGCGTGGCACTTGTATTCGACTTGCGCTCGCAGGCGATATGCCACCCGAGCAGATCAAGGTTATTTGTGATGAATTGGAAGTCTCGACCGAGGATGCGTACAAAATTGAGGGCATGATCGGCCAGACGGATCTGAAGCAACTCATTTCCGATGAACGTCGTGACCTTCAATTTCCGCCATACAACGCTCGTTTTCCAGAGCGCATACGCGATTTCGGCGGCGATTGCTTTGCGGCAATCCGTCAGAAAGATATCGTTGTTCATCATCCATTCGAATCCTTTGACGTTGTGGTGCAGTTCTTGCGCCAAGCTGCGCGCGACCCCAATGTGGTCTCGATCAAGCAAACTCTATATCGGACGAGTGACAACAGCCCTATCGTCAAGGCGCTAGTCGAGGCGGCGGAGGCGGGAAAGTCAGTCACTGCTATGGTTGAACTGAAAGCGCGGTTTGACGAGGAGGCCAACATTCGTTGGGCGCGGGATTTAGAACGCGCGGGTGCCAATGTTGTATTCGGATTCGTTGATCTTAAAACCCATGCCAAGATTTCATTGGTCGTGCGACGCGACAATACAGAAACGCGGTCCTATGTTCATTTCGGCACGGGCAACTACCATCCGGTTACGGCTAAGATATACACGGATTTGTCTTTCTTCACTTGTGATCCTGCGCTCTGCCGAGACGCGGCGCGGGTATTCAATTTTATGACTGGATACGCACGTCCTGATTCTCTAGAGAAACTCTCGATTGCGCCGCTTGGATTAAAGGAGAAACTAACGAGTTTGATCGAAAAAGAGATCGAGTTCGTGAAACAAGGTAAGCTGGGGAGTATTTGGGTTAAACTGAACTCGATTGTTGACCCGGATATTATCGATGCGCTTTATCGCGCCTCTCAGGCGGGCGTAAAAATTGATATGGTTGTGCGAGGTATATGCGGCTTGAGGCCCGGTGTGCAGGGATTATCTGAGAACATTCGGGTCAAAAGCATTGTTGGTCGTTTCTTGGAGCATTCGCGAATTGTCTGCTTTGGCAATGGCCATGATATGCCTTCAGCAGAAGCTAAAGTGTTTTTTTCATCCGCCGATTGGATGCCGCGTAATCTTATGGCGCGCGTGGAAACGCTCGTCCCTGTGGAGAATGCTACTGTTCAACAGCAGGTTCTCGATCAAATCATGGTCGCAAATTTTAAAGACAATTTGCAAAGCTGGACTCTGTTGCCGAATGGCAAGTATGTGCGTCAATCTGCAGATGAAGCACCTTTTTCGGCTCATGAGTACTTTATGACTAATCCGAGTTTGTCGGGGCAGGGTAGTGCTCTTGAGCGCGCGAGGAAACGCGTGGCTAAGTTGGTTCCCAGCCGGGGACAAAGCTGATATCAAACGCGCAACATGCGTGTTTGTTCGCGCTGCCAAGACGGATAAAGCTGTTTTCTTATGGTCTCTAAAGACTTGGCTAAGCACTCAGATATATACCCCAACGCCCGCAGGCGTCCGGTAGCCGTAATCGATATCGGCTCCAATTCGGTGCGTCTCGTAGTCTATAGCGGGTTAACGCGTACGCCCATTCCCTTACACAACGAAAAAGTAATTTGTGCCCTTGGCAAGGGGCTTGAGAAGACAGGACGTCTCAATGCCGATGGTGTTGGCCTGGCGGTCGAAACCGTTGCGCGATTTGTGGCGCTTGCGAAGGCGTTGGGTGCTGTGCGGATCGATGCGATGGGAACAGCCGCAGTACGGGATGCCGCCGATGGTGCAGAGTTCGCTGCTACGATCGAGAAGCGCTGCAAGGTTATGGTACAGATTCTTTCCGGCAAAGAAGAAGCAGAGCGGTCGGCGATGGGCGTCCTGTGTGGCATTCCGGACGCCGATGGCATTACGGCAGATCTGGGCGGCGGTAGCTTGGAATTGGTTCAGGTGGGTGCTGGGGTTATAAGCGAACCTACAACACTACCTTTGGGATTGCTCCGGTTAGAGGAGGCTTCCGACGGTGACCAAGGCAAAGCTTTATCCATCATCAATAAAGCGCTCGATAAACATAAATGGATTACTAAGGGCGGAGGCAAAACACTTTACGCGGTAGGCGGGGCGTGGCGGTCTCTTGCTCGGGTATGTATCTCGCAAATGGACTATCCTTTGCATGTTCTCGACAATTTCACACTTGAACGTCAGCAAGCAGTGTCTTTGTTCGACGTGATAGCGCGCCTGGGTCCGAAAAGCCTTGAGCAAATCAAGGGAGTTTCAAAGAACCGGCTTGCGAGCTTGCCTTTGGCGGCAGCGGTTCTTGAGCGTCTGCTAGAGGTCAACAAGCCGCGCGATGTGGTGTTCTCGATATATGGGATGCGCGAGGGGCAGTTTTTTAGCTCGTTACCCGAGGCGACCCGCAAGCTGGACCCCCTTATCAGTATCGTTGAGGAAATCGGACGCAGTGCCGACCGGGATCCGAAAACAGGCCGCGAAACATTTAAGTGGATGTCTCCCCTCTTCAAAGAGGAGACCTCGGAACAACGTCGCTTACGCCTAGCCGCCTGCCTCTTGCGTGATGTGTGGTGGACTGAACACCCTGATTATCGCGCTGAACAGGCCTTTCTAAGGGTTCTTAGACTACCGTTCCTTGGTCTCGGGCATGAAGATAGGGCAGGGTTGGCATTGGCCCTGTACTATCGCTATAGCACAACCCTTTCAGAGCCGATTGTGGAGCAGGCGCACGCCCTTCTCGAAGAGACTCGTATCCAGCGGGTGAAGACAGCCGGCTTGGCTATGCGGCTGGCCTATGCTCTGTCTGCGGGTGGACCCGGGGTATTGTGCAAGACATCGCTAAACATTGATGGCGGAAAGCTGATCTTGACGCTTCCTAAAGCTGACTCCTTGTTTAAAACAGGTCCTTATCCCCGGCGTCTAAAACGGCTTGCAGACCACCTTGAATTGGAAGCAAGCGTTTCGCGGATTTAAAGTTCCACCGGTGGAAGGTCCCGAAGAAGCGGAAATAATCGCCATTCAAGATGATAGTTGGCATCTGGAAACCGGGCAGCGAATTCCTTTAAGGCTGCTGCGACACCTTGAGCATTTCCCGTTTGATACTCTGATGCTATCCAAAGCAGCACCCAGCGCTTATCGATGGCTTCACCAGTCTCAACAGCCACGCTGATGGCCGATTGGATGCGTGCTGTGGTGGCTTCATAATCTTTCAGTATGAAGCGCGCTTGCGCGATCATTACCAGAATTTGAACATCGTTTTGATTGCCAATGGCGTCAAAAAACCGCTCTCCCACGGCTATAGACTTAAGGTATTCTCCGGCGTTGTAATGGAGCGCGGCTATGGACCTTAATTGGTTCGGAATGTCCTTTGCCGGCACTTGTCCTGTAGCTAAGGCCGTATCCAATGCACTCGCCGCTTCGCCATAACGCTGCAAGTTGACGAGTACGGACGCGATTAAAGTTTGAATGACGTAAGTTTCGTAGATCGTTAAATTCGGCGCGTTGGCAACCTCACGCGCCTTTGCCAAGGCCGTGTCCAACTCACCACCGATCAAATGATCTTTCAGTTGCTCTAGCGTGGCAGTCATTTTAGGGCCAACTGAACGCGAGACCGGTGAACTCTCAGATCGCGCCTGACCGATATTTAAGCCCAACACAAAAACCACCACTGTTAGTAGCGTTAGTCTTTGGGCCATGACCACAGCTCCATGTTTTATGAAACTAATTCGCTAGCGTTCAAACACTTCGACAGATTTACCGTCGGCTGACAAACCAATCGCCAAACCGCCATGCTTAAGCTTAAGGGCGTCGTTGCCGAATAACTCGCGCCGCCATCCGTGCAGGGCCGGGACGTCAGCGGAATCGGATTGGGCTATGGCCTCGACGTCATCGCTGGAAGCAATGAGTTTTTGAGCAACATCGTGCGTTTCGGCTTTAGTTTTTAGGAGCAGCTTAAGAAGTTCAATTAGTGCCTTTGGGGCTTGATCGTCGCGGCCTGCACCGCCTTCTAGATGGGGACACTCAGAATCGGGAACAGCTAGCCCTTTGACAATGGCCTCCAGCACGCCGTCCACATACTTTCCACTGGCAAGCGGCTTCGCAATTCGAGAGCGTTTTATGTCGTCCACCGTTTTCGGCAAGCTGGCCGCTAGCTCCAAAAGTGCATCGTCTTTGGCCACACGTTGGCGCGGCATATCCAATGATTGTGCTGTAAGTTCGCGCCACTCGGCTAATTCGCGCAAAACCGCAAGCAGTCGTGGTGCGCGTGTGCGGGCACGAATGCGTCGCCAGATTTCGCGTGGATCGACTTTGTAGGTGCCTGGGCTGGCGAGGACCGCATCTTCTTCATCAAGCCACGATTTGCGACCGGTTTGTTCGAGTTTCTTGACCAGCTTCGTATAGACGGTCCGCAGATGGGTCACATCGCCCAACGCATATTCAACTTGGCGGTCGGTCAGGGGGCGCCGGGCCCAATCAGTGAAGCGCTGAGATTTATCGAGCCGCCCGCCCGTTAATTTAGAGACAAGGGTTTCGTAGCCCACCTGATCGCCGAATCCGCAGACCATGGCCGCGATCTGGGTATCAAAAACGGGGGTCGGGACGGCGCCGGTTGCCGTGTAGAAAATTTCGAGATCCTGCCGGCCGGCATGAAAGACCTTCAAAACATCAGGATTGGCTAAAAGGTCGTAGAGGGGCGAAAGATCTAGGTCTGGCGCCAGAGGATCAATACAGCGGGCATCATTAGGCCCACCAACCTGAACTAGGCACAGCTTGGCCCAGTAGGTGGTCTCCCGCATGAATTCTGTATCGACGGTGATGAAGGCAGCAGATTTCAAGCTTTCGCAGAAGTCCGCCAGGACTGAAGTGTCAGTAATTAGGGTCATAAGGGATGTCTTAGCGGTTGGCCCCGGGCGCCGCAACCGCCGGAACGTGATATCGGTCTTTGAGGAGAGATGGCCAAGGCCTACAGATTTACGGCCTGTGAGCCTTGACAAACGGGCTGGTTCGGTGTGGTTTCACGCCGCCCCGTAGCCGATGCTCGGCCTGCGTGGCTTCTGATTTATCCCCGTTATGCAAGGATTTGGCGATGCACCGCTACCGAACACACACCTGTGATGCCCTTCGTGAGAAGGATGCCGGCACGGAGGCGCGGTTATCGGGCTGGGTACACCGCAAGCGCGACCACGGGAATTTGCTATTTGTCGATGTGCGCGATCAGCATGGCGTGACCCAGTGTGTTGCGGACGCGTCCAGCGAAGTGTTCGCTGCCTTGGAGGCTGTCCGCCCGGAAAGTGTTATTTGTGTAACCGGCAAGGTCGTGCCGCGGTCTAGTGATACCGTGAACGACAAGCTGCCCACCGGCCGTATTGAGGTGGTCGCCGCCAGTGTTGAGGTTCTGTCCGAAGCCGCTGTGCTGCCTATGCAGGTTGCCGGTGATCAGGAATATTCAGAAGAGATGCGCCTGACTTATCGGTTTCTCGATCTGCGCCGCGAGAAAATGCGCGACAACATGCTGTTGCGTTCCAATGTTATTGCCAGCCTCCGCCGACGGATGTGGGATCAAGGCTTTGTGGAGTACCAAACACCGATTTTAACAGCATCCTCTCCCGAGGGAGCGCGTGACTTCCTTGTGCCTTCGCGTCTCCACCCCGGGAAGTTCTATGCGCTGCCTCAGGCACCGCAGCAGTTCAAACAACTGCTCATGACATCCGGATATGATCGTTATTTTCAGATAGCTCCGTGTTTTCGTGACGAAGACAGTCGCGCTGATCGATCGCCGGGTGAGTTTTATCAACTTGATTTCGAGATGGCGTTTGTCACTCAGGATGATGTTTTTGCCGCGATTGAACCTGTTCTTGCGGGTGTCTTCGAAGAATTCAGCAATGACAAGCATGTGACAGCCACGCCGTTTCCGCGCATAACCTACGATGATGCGATGCTGAAATACGGCAGTGACAAACCTGATTTGCGCAATCCGTTGTTGGTTACCGATGTGACCGAAGCGTTCAAAGGCTCGAACTTTGGACTGTTTGCAAAGAATATCGAAAAAGGTGCCATTATTCGTGCGGTGCCTGCGCCAGGTTCTGCAGATCGACCACGTAGCTGGTTTGATAAGCTTAACGACTGGGCGCGCGCGGAAGGTGCCGGCGGGCTCGGCTATATCCAATATAAAGACGGAGAAGCGCGCGGACCTATTGCTAAGAATCTTGATGCAGACCGCGTCGCCGCGATCAAGACGACGACCGGTGCAGCCGACGGCGACAGCGTGTTTTTTATATGTGATCAACCCGATGTTGCAGCCAAGTTCTCTGGGTATGTGCGCACTAAAATCTGCGATGAGTTAGATATTCTAGAGCGCGGCGTGTTCAAGTTTTGCTGGATCGTCGATTATCCGATGTACGAGAGAGACAAAGACACTGGAAAAATAGAGTTTAGCCACAACCCCTTCTCTATGCCCCAGGGGGGACTGGAAGCGCTCCTCAATCAAGACCCGCTAACAATCAAAGCATACCAATACGATATTGTGTGTAACGGAGTGGAGTTATCCTCGGGCGCGATCCGGAATCACAGACCGGATATCATGTACAAGGCTTTTGAAATTGCGGGTTATGCCAACGAAGAGGTGGAGAAGCGCTTTGGCGGAATGCTCAATGCATTCAAGTATGGTGCGCCGCCCCATGGCGGATCAGCCCCTGGTATTGACCGCATTGTCATGCTGCTGGCCGATGAGCCCAATATTCGCGAAGTTATTCTCTTCCCAATGAATGGCCGCGCCGAGGATTTGCTCATGCAAGCTCCCAATTTGGTCTCTTCAAAACACTTGAAAGAGTTGCATATCAAGCTTGATCTGCCGAAAGAAGCGGGATCCAAAGACGCAGACCCGAAAGTAATAACGCCCGCTTCGTAAAGCGGGCGCCCGAGTACTTGGTGCCATTGGTATAGTGCCGTGCGTTACCGGACTTTGATGCCCATTTTGCCTCTACGTTCTTGCTTGATCTTGTACATGGCTGCATCCGCGGCTTCTAGAAGTTCATGAACCTCGGCTTTAGACGCGTACATATGCACACCGCAACTCGCTTTGAGGGGGATTTGCTTTCCATCCCAGGCGGCATACGCGTTGTTGAGTTTGCGGTCCAAGTCCTGCGCGCGTTTGACGCCGTTTCTTTTGTTAGAACGCGGCAGAAGGATTGCGAATTCATCACCACCTAGTCGCGCCACATAGTCGGTGTCGCGCACATGTCCGTTTAAGAGATTGGAAACGGTTCTCAAGACTTCGTCCCCGGCTGCGTGTCCGTAGGTGTCGTTAATCGGCTTGAATTCATCTAAGTCTATAAAAATCAACACGCCGCCAACGCCATGACGGCGTGCTACGGATAGTTCGTGCAGCAAAATTTGTTCGAATCCTCTGCGGTTGAGTATCTTGGTCAAGGCGTCGGTCGTCGCGAGGTTTTCAAGCTCGGCGATACGCTTGTCTTGCTGTCGCAAATGGTTGGAGATTTCCTCAACCAATGTATGCGCCAACTGGGCGACCTGAAGGATGGCTTTTGTGCCGTCAGGGGAGCGGCCTGGAGTGGCTTGTTCGGTGAACTGGACCAGCTGAGTTAATTTTGTGACGATTGAAGCGTGTTCCAACTCGGGCATGTCCGCACGCTCTGGCTTGGGTAAACCCGCCATTTTCTTTTTCTCCTATCCCCTAAGGGGCGGCATTTTGTTTGTAGGAGGGTGTAAACGTCAACAGTTTCAAGTTGGTACGCCCCATATAGATTCAACTTAAGATAAAAATACGCGTTATAGGAGAATCTTTAGGCTCGTGCGAAAAGCCTGCTGAGATAGTTTTAGCAAACAAAAAACCTATAACACTTTGTTTATACTATATAAATTGCAGTCGAAATAAAATTATGCAATTCCATCAGCTATTTACGGCTACTTTCGCGCGTAATTATAGTGCGAGCAATTCTCGGAAATTCTTATGTAATCGAGAGATGCAGCCTCAAATATATCTGTTCACACTCAAAACCAAATGGGCCGACTCCGGCTGTGATGGGGAATGCGAGCGGTGACCACGGGGGATGCTATAACTAGCGCTGTTTGGTCATAGGGAATGGCACTTTTGCCTTCTCATTGATCTTACAGTCCAGGAGTTTTCGCCGCGTGTCACGTTTGGTCCAATGTTCCCTCCTTACCGCAATCGCGACCTTATCCATTTGCAGCGCATCCGTTGGTACTGCCCGGGCCGAGGATTTGAGGCCACACCGCGCTGTGTATGAGGTCTCGATCGCGAAGGTATCCCAAAACGATGGCGTTAGCGGCGCGCACGGCACGATGGTTTTTGTGATCGCCGATCATTGCGATGGCTACACGCTTGAAACAACCATGAAGATGGACATGGCTTATGCCAATGGCATTTACGACAAACTTGATCAGCGTTTTGCGGCATGGGAAGCCAAGGATGGGCGTTCGTCGACATTCCGCATGGAGATCAGTGAAAACGGTAAGATGAGCCGCTCTCATCGCGGCCGGATCGACCTTGGTGAGAACGGGGCTGGAGAAATTGCGATAGAATCGGACGGCATGACCAATTTCGAAGTGCCGCCGGGGACAGTGCTATCTACGGTACACCTGCTGTCGGTTTTGGAAAGCGCCCAAGCGGGCAAACATTTTTTGAGCAAGCCGGTTATTGATGGCTCGTTTAATGATGGTCCTTATCAGGTTTCGGCTGTCATAGGCTCTTCCCGTTCAGAACCATCCACCGTATCAAAACATCACCTTCACGAAATTGGGCGAGGGCCGTATTGGCCTGTGGGCATGGCTTATTTTCCCTACGCATCATCAGACGATTTGCCAGAATATGAAGTTTCATTAAACCTCATGCAGGGGGGGATTGTTCAGGCCATGGTGCAGGATTTTGGAGATTTTGCTTTGCGGTTTGAACTGACCTATGTCGAACCGCTGGAACCTGCAGTCTGTGGAGAGGGCCGTTGAATTATAGATTTTGGCCGGTTGTCGTTTCGACATTCGTTCTTGGTCTCGTGCCGGTTTCGACAAGGGCTATAGAGGCTGCCGAACTGCCGTCTTATGCAGCGACTTACGAAATTCGCTTGAAGCAGGCCAGCGCATCAGAAGGGCCACGTGCGGCCGTTGGAACATTAGATTCAGTGTTTCAGGAAACCTGCGATGGCTGGGAGACCAAAACGCGCACGGCGCTTGATCTCACCTTCCGCGATAGTTCGAACTACACAAACGAGCGTTACGTCGAGTCCTGGGAAGCGAAGACCGGTAACGACTACACGTTTTCCGTCCGTATGTATAAGAACGGCGAAACCGTTGAGTCTTATAAAGGACGCGCAAATCTTCGTAAGTCGGCCTATCGAGCCTATTACGAAGCCGTCGGCGACAACGGTGAACGGATAGGCAATGCGATTGAGCTGCCGTTACCGATAGGCACGATGTTGCCTGTGGAGCATACAGAGGAACTCCTTGCGCGTGCTGAGAGCGGTACAACCATGTTCCGCAGTGTTGTTCTTAACGGTGCGTCAACATCGGGGCCGCGCATATTCTCAATCGCTATCGGTGAGCGCGTGGGTGACAGTGTGTTGCCAAGTGTTTTGGATGATGCACCAGCCGAAGACGAAAAAAGCCTTTTAAATACTTCTGCATGGAGGATGAGTACGGCGCAGTATAACTTGCATGCCGAGAACGAGACCCCCGATACTGAACTGTTTCTGCAACTTCACGAAAGTGGCATTGCCGAATTGTTCGACCAGAGGTTTGATGACTTTTTACTGTCTGCGAAGATTGTTTATCTTCGCTTTCTTGATCCACCGGAGTGTGACTAGAAATTTGATGTTCACTTAAGGCCAAAGCCAAGCAGCGCCACTAAGGCCAAAGCCAAGCAGCGCCACGCACGCCGCTTGCAGGTCCATGGAGCGGCGGCATCAACTTTGTCGCGACGGTGTCGGAAAAAACATGCTTTGGCCAAGCCTTCGGAACCTCACTGTAGAGGCGCTTTATTTGCGAGAGGCCGCCGCCCAATACGATCACGCTTGGGTCCAAGATGTTGATGAGGCTTGCGCTCGCACGAGCGAGGCGCTCCACGTATCTGTTCATGGAGCGTACTGCTTTCTCATCTCCCTCGTCAGCGCGCTGGGAAATCTCGTCAGCATCAAACATTTCGTTTGCGTGTTCAGCATGGTCACGGCTAAGCGCCGGTCCTGATAAGTAAGTCTCTATGCAGCCGCGTAACCCGCAATAGCAAGGCGGACCCGGAGTTTCCCCGTCATCAGCCGAAGGCCAGGGGAGGGGGTTGTGTCCCCACTCTCCGGTGATGGCATTGGGACCGCGAACGAGGGCTTTGTTAATGACCAAGCCGCCGCCGACGCCGGTACCCAGAATCATACCGAAGACATTTGATGAGTCTGCACCGGCGCCATCCACGGCTTCGGAGAGGGCAAAGCAATCCGCGTCGTTGGCTAGGCGAATTTGCCTCCCTGTGGCGTCTTCTAAATCTCGGTCTAAAGGACGGCCAATAAGGCAAGTTGAGTTCGCGTTTTTGACGAGCCCGGTCGCAGGTGAGATTGTGCCCGGGATACCAACACCGAGCGGAGCCCCGCTATCATCAATCGATTTTACGAGTTCGGCGATCGTGCGGACGGTGGCATCGTAGTCACCGCTAGGAGTGAAAGTGCGGCGGCGGGCGACCTCATCGCCTGCTCTATCAAGTGCGACGGCTTCGATTTTAGTGCCGCCGAGATCTATGCCGATGCGTACGTCTGACATTGCTTTACCTTAACTCATATTCGGTAGCTTGCCGATCCATGACACGGACATAGACGCCTGGACAAGCTATCCGATCTATGACACCCAAAGTGCATGAATGAACAGACGATGAAAGCCGCGCCTGGCCTGCGCTTTCCCTTTCCCGAGCCTCCGGTGCCGGGCACTCTAATTGAGGTGGCGCCCCGGGTGCAGTGGCTGCGTATGCCGCTGCCCTACGCGCTAAACCACATAAATTTATGGGTGCTCGACGAGGGGGATGGCTGGACCGTAGTGGATACAGGGCTAGGGACCTCCGAGACCCGGGCATTGTGGGAGCAGATATTCTCAGGGCCGCTCAAAGGCAAGCCGCTCCGGCGCGTCATCTGCACGCATTTTCACCCCGATCATATCGGCCTTGCCGGATGGCTAGTTGAGAAACACAACGTGCCGCTTTGGGTGACAGAGAAAGAAATTAAAGCCGCCCGTACGACTTTCGCCCAAGACGAGAAGAAAATGACTCCGCTTCTCACCGAGCACTATCGGCGGTCGGGATTGGATAAGGCTGCGGCCGAGGCGGTGGCAACTCGCGGAAACGCATATACCCGGCGTGTTCACCAATTACCCGAAGCGGTGACGATCATAGATCCGTCTAAACCGATTGAAGCGGCGGGTGTGCAGTGGCGTGTCGTCATCGGTGAAGGGCACTCGCCTGAACTGGCGGCGCTTTACGCTGAAGATTTGGGACTGCTGATTTCGGGTGACCAAGTGCTTCCGGGCATCTCGCCTAATGTCAGCGTGCGGCCCACTGAACCGGGAACAAACCCTCTTGCCCAGTTTTTGAATACGCTGTTGCGGTTCAGCGCGCTGCCCGAAGATACTTTTGTCCTGCCATCGCACAAGTTGCCGTTCTATGGATTGCGCGCGCGCGTTGAGCAACTTATCGCGCATCATCATGAACGATTGGACGTTGCGCGCAAAGCGTGCCGCAGCGATGCCAGCGTAGGTGAAGTTCTGAAAGTAATGTTCGAGCGCGAATTCGACGCCCATCAACTTCATTTTGCCTTGGGTGAGACGCTCGCGCATCTGAACTATTTGGTCGCTACCGGTGAAATCGAGTTGAAATCAGAGGGAGAAATAGATCTCTATCGTACATTAGTTCTGCCGGCTTAACTTTGTCACTCTGGCCCCAGTGCTTTTTGCTGGTAGGGCAGTCGTGTTATGAAGAAGGGGCTCTGAAACGCCAATTTGCACGGATGCAATGACGACGCTGCTTCTGACACACGAAAGCTACCTCACACACGATACGGGCTCGCATCACCCGGAGTGCCCTGAGCGCTTGAGTAGTGTTCTAAAGGGTTTGGACCAGTCCGTATTTAGCGGCCTTACGCGCGAGAGTGCACCTCGCGCATCGGAGATCGAAATCGGCCGGGCTCATCCAGGGGCATATCTAAGGCGTCTCCAGGCTGCGGTGCCCGCCCAAGGTTTGCGTCAAATCGATGGGGATACGGTGATTTCGTCCGGCTCGGGTGAAGCCATGGTGCTTGCAGCGGGCGCGGTTATTCGTGCTGTCGATGCGGTCGCAGCAGGCGAAGCCGACAACGCGTTTTGCGCAGTCAGGCCCCCTGGACACCATGCCGAGTCGGATCAGGCGATGGGGTTTTGTCTGGTGAACAACATTGCGGTCGGTGCCCTTCATGCGCGGGCCGCACATGGCTATCAGCGCGTTGCGGTCATCGATTTTGACGTGCACCACGGCAACGGCACTCAAGAGATTTTTTGGGACGATGCTGAAGCCTTTTACGCCTCTACTCATCAGTTCCCATTCTATCCGGGCACTGGCGCCCTCAGGGAACGCGGCGCCCACAATAACATCGTCAATGTACCCCTTGCGGCAGGCTGCCGGGGTGATGTATTTCGCGGGGCGATAACCGAGGACGTTCTTCCGGCACTGGTTAAATTTAAGCCGGATTTTGTTCTCATTTCTGCCGGTTTTGATGCTCACAAAGACGATCCTTTGGGCGGTCTGAACCTGACTGAGACAGACTTCGCCTGGGCCACCGCGAAGATCATGGATATGGCGCGTGAGGTTTGCGGCGGAAGGGTGGTTTCCGCCCTTGAAGGAGGCTACAACTTGGGGGCTCTGGCCGACTGCGTCGTAGCCCATGTTGAAACGCTAAAGGATCACTAAATGGCTAAATCATCGATCCCGCAAGATATCGCTGCGATGGGGTTTGAAGAGGCGATGAAGGAATTAGAAAGTATCGTTCGTGATTTAGAAGGCGGGAACGTAAAGCTTGATGATGCTGTGAAGTTTTACGAACGCGGTGCCGCTCTAAAGCGTCACTGTGAAAGCAAATTGGCTGATGCGCGGACCAAGGTCGAGAAAATCACCGGTGCCGGCAAGTCTCTGGAGCCTATGGATCGTGAATAAGGTTGCTACGAATGCCGCGCCCGCTAAGACTGTAGCGGGCAACTTTAAGGCTGCTCTGAATTTGACGGCAGAGTCCGTGAACGCGGAATTGGATCGCCTTCTTACTCCGGTATCCGACCCTGAAGGGTATGTGGTCGAGGCGATGCGTTACGCCGCACTTGATGGCGGCAAACGACTGCGCCCTTTCCTTGCCTGTGCTGCGGCAGATTTATTTGATGTGCCGCGTTCGCAGTCGTTGCGTGTCGCCGCCGCAGTTGAAATGGTCCACTGCTATTCGCTGATACATGACGACTTGCCCGCTATGGATGATGATGACCTGCGTCGGGGGCGTCCGACGGTGCACCGTCAATTTGACGAGGCTACTGCTATTCTCGCAGGCGACGCTCTTTTAACTGAAGCCTTCGCTGTCCTTGCCGATCCGGCTACGCATACGGATGGGAATGTGCGTATTGCTCTCGTTCAGGAGCTCGCGCGGGCTTCCGGTGCTGCGGGAATGGTGGGCGGGCAAATGATCGATTTGCGTGCTGCCGACCTTGATTTGGATGATGCGGGCTTACGCCGTCTTCAGAACTTGAAAACGGGTTGCATTATCGCCTGCGCTTGCCGATCTGGCGCAGTCGTGGGGCAAGCCTCATCGACACTTGTCGAAGCGCTTGGGGCTTACGGCCTCGCCATGGGACTCGCCTTCCAGATTGCCGACGATGTGCTGGACGTTGAAGGCTCTGCGGCCGAGACCGGGAAGGCCACGGGTAAGGATGAAGCCGCTGGAAAAGCGACTTTTGTTTCGCGGCTGGGTCTAGAAGGTGCTAAGAATTATGCGCACTCATTGGCGGACGACGCGGTGGCTCATTTGGTGCCCTTCGGGGCAAAGGCCGCGCTTCTTAAAGAAGCCGCGCTATTTGCTGTGACGCGGCGCAACTGAGTCATAATCAGGATTTAGGGGCAGCATGTGACCTCACAAGAACAATCTTCTCCAGTTCATAGTACTCCACTGCTCGACAGGATCACGTCTCCGGCGGATTTGCGTAATTTAAGCATTGAGCACCTCAAGACACTCTCCGATGAATTGCGTGCAGAAACGATTCACAGTGTTTCACGAACCGGGGGCCATTTGGGCGCGGGGCTGGGTGTTGTCGAATTAACAGTGGCGATACACCATGTCTTTGACACACCGGGAGATCGGTTGCTCTGGGATGTGGGGCATCAATGTTATCCGCATAAAATTCTCACAGGTCGCCGCGACCGTATGTCAACGATCCGCCAGGAAGGCGGGTTGTCCGGTTTTACGCTGCGCACCGAAAGCGAATATGATCCTTTCGGCGCTGGCCATAGTTCCACGACTATCTCTGCTGGTCTTGGTATGGCTGTTGCGAGAGATTTTGCAGGCGGTGACAATCACGTAATCGCTGTGATTGGCGACGGCGCCATGAGCGCGGGCATGGCTTATGAGGCGATGAACAACGCGGGCAGTTTGAATAGCCGTCTGATTGTGATCCTCAATGACAATGATATGTCCATTGCTCCGCCAGTTGGGGCTATGAGCGCGTATTTGTCACGGCTGCTGTCATCAAAACAGTATTTAACAATCCGTCAGGCTTTGAAACAAATTGCCTCACATTTTCCCAAGCCGCTGGAA
>CAXBLG010000067.1:0-18915 GCA_963976395.1 uncultured Rhodospirillaceae bacterium | reverse complement strand
CCTTCATGGCAAAACCATACCTTAGGGAGGACCACTTCATAGGGGGCAGATCACTGTGCGCTCGGAATAACTGGACGGTGATTCAGACCTACTCGGATAGGGCTATTTCTGGGGCGAGCCTTATCCGCCCAGGTGTCCAAGCCCTTATGACCGACGCCCTTCAAGGTAAGTTCGATGTCATTATTGCGGAGGCATTGGACCGCATCAGCCGCGATCAGGAGGACGTTGCGGGCATATATAAGCGCCTAGCCTTCGCGGGCGTCAAAGTTGTCACGCAAGCGGAAGGTGAGATTAGTGAGCTACACGTTGGTCTGAAGGGCACCATGAACGCCCTCTTCCTTAAAGACCTCGCCGCCAAGACGCGGCGCGGTCTTCGGGGGCGGGTGGAGAAGGGGCGATCCGGCGGCGGTCTTTGCTACGGCTATCAAGTGGAAAAGAAGCATGACGCCAATGGCGACCCCATCCGTGGCGGGCGTGAGGTTGTCGAGGCCGAGGCAGTTGTCGTCCGGCGGATATTCTCGGAATTTGCGAACGGCAAAAGTCCACGGGCCATTGCCAAGGACCTGAACGCCGAACGCATCCCCGGCCCGCGCGGCCGGGCATGGTCGGATGGAGCCATAAGGGGCCACGCCTGCCGAGGCAATGGCATTCTGAACAATGAACTCTACATCGGCACATTGGTTTGGAACCGTCAGAGTTTCATTAAGAACCCAGAAACGGGCAAACGCATTGCCCGTCATAACCCGGAATCCGAGTGGGTACGGGTTGTAGTACCTGAACTACGAATCGTCAGCGATGAACTATGGCAAGCCGTAAGAGCCAGCCACGATCAAATCCGTGAAAAGTTTGCGTCGACCATTGCCGGGGTTCGAGCCGCGCGCGCGAAAAAGATAAGGTCGATGCACCGTCCAGCCTTTCTGTTGTCGGGCGTCCTGACCTGCGGTTGCTGTGGTGGTAAGTACGGTATTGTCGTCGATGACCGTTACGGTTGCCTGAACCGCTATCGGCGCGGCACCTGCACAAATGGGCGCACAATAAAGCGCGGCGCTATTGAACAGCGGGTTCTCGTTGGACTTAATGAACGGCTAGTTTCGCCGGAAACGGTAGAAGCCGCTGTTCGCAGCTACCATGAGGAATTGAACCGCCTAAACCGCGAGCGCCGGGCGCAATCGGACATAGATCGGCAACGGTTGGCGAAAATTGACCGCTCTATTCGAGGCATCATGACGGCCATCGAAGACGACATGTACCGTCCAGAAATGAAGGATCGGCTGGCTGAACTGGAGAAAGAAAAGGCGGTTATCGCGGCGCGCCTGGAATCCGCGTCGGCAGATAGGCTCGACGTGAACCCAAATATTGCCAATCTGTACCGGGAACGGGTGGGCCAGCTTACGAAGGCGCTGGAAGACCCACAAACGAACCTGGAAGCCCGAGACGCCATCCGTTCATTGGTAGGTGAGGTTATTCTTATGCCGGGCTCAAAACGCGGTGAAGTTCACGCCACGTTATGCGGCGATTTGGCTGCAATTCTGGCTTTTGCCGAACAAAAAAAGAACTCCAGAGGCCAAAATGCCTCCGGAGTTATAACAAAAATGGTTGCGGGGACCCGCAACCCCCGACAGTGTAGATGGATACCAGCTGTTGAATTATAAACCCAAGCCTCATCAACCCTTCGCGAACCGATGGATTGTGAAAATGAGCCAATATCCGGGAGCGCACCCTAGATGGATGAGTTACCCGTGACTTAAGCTAAAGGAGGAAACTGCTCCCCATTACCAATTCGTAGAGATGTACTGCGGTTCTAGAAACTCAAACAGCCCCTCTCTGCCCCCTTCCCGGCCGATACCGCTAGATTTCATCCCACCAAAAGGTGCCGCAGGATCAGACACCAAACCTCGATTGATTCCCACCATTCCAAACTCGAGTTTATTTGCTAGGCCCAACGCTCGTTTCAAATTTTCACTATATATGTACGCGACCAAGCCATACTCAGTATTATTCGCTTTGAAAATCACTTCCTCATCATCAGCGAATCGTTGTATTGCAGCAACCGGGCCAAATATTTCCTCCCGCACACACTTCGCGTCTTCTGGAACGCCGACAATGACAGTTGGAGGATAAAAAAAGCCAATACCTGTTGGCATCTGCCCCCCAGTCAATACCCGCGCACCCCGTTTGACCGCGTCTTCCACAAAACCTGCGACCTTGTTTCGAGTACCTGCATTAACTAAAGGTCCAACGTCGACTCCATTGTCGAGGCCATTACCCACCTTCAACGCGCTCATACGGCTTGTTAATCTTTCAGCGAAAACATCATGCCGTTTATCATGTACGTATATGCGATTCACGGCGGTACAGGTCTCCCCACTATTACGCATCTTAGCCACCACCGCCCCTTCCACAGCAGCATCAATATCTGCGTCTTCAAGAACTATAAATGGCGCATTACCACCTAATTCCATAGCGGGATTGATAACATTGTGAGCACTTTCACGTAGAAGATTACGCCCCACTTCTGTTGACCCCGTAAAGGATACCACTCGTACTCTAGAATCCGAAAGCATGTGCGATACAACAGATGCAGACTTACTGGATGGAACGATATTCACTACCCCTGGGGGAACTCCCGCCTCGGCAAAGCATTCAGCCAGAGCTAACATAGTCAATGGAGTTTCTGATGCCGGCTTCACAACCACGCTACACCCAGCGGCCAGCGCCGGCGCGATTTTCCGAGTGCCCATCGCAGCCGGAAAATTCCACGGCGTAACAAGAACTGCTACTCCTGCCGGGCGGTATTGAACTAAGATTTGGGCTCCCGAGGCCGGAGCTTGCATGACCTCTCCTGATATGCGGACACACTCCTCCGCATACCACCTCAGAAATTCCGCTGCATAGGTAACTTCAGCATTAGAATCTTTCAGCGCCTTACCGTTTTCCAACGTCATAAGCCGCGCCAAGTGTTCTTTCTGCCGACTCACAATTTCAAAGGACTTGTACAGTATTTCGGATCTTTGACGAGGCGATTTTCCCGCCCAAGCAGGCAGGGCTCTAGCCGCTGCATCGACTGCGCATTGCGCATCCACTATGTCCGCGTCCGATACCTCTGCAACAACTGCTTCAGTGGCCGGATTAAAAACAGGAAATTTTTTACCTTCACTCGATTCTATCCATCGGCCGTTGATGTATAGAGCCGTGGGAAACTCATTTACCGCAACTGTTCGATTTCTTTTTTCTATCGAACCCATAAAATTAACCATCTAGTCCCAATTGTTAAACAGCGGTCAAAGAGCCGGTCACCTGGAAACCGCTCACTAGGGAAAAGCGGACCCAAGCAACCGGCTCTTTCGCTCGTCATGTAAACGCCGGGAGATTAGCGCAGCCAACGAGCAAATTTTGACCTGGGCATCTTGGAGATTCTTCACATTTACGCGCAACTTTGATTTCACGATCAACGACGTTCGAAAACCTGAGACTCTTCGCAGGCTTTGCCCACAAACTTTGCATTTTGCGTCATCGTTTGGCCGTCTTCTGAAACAATACGAACGTATTCGGACGTAATCTTGTCGTCCTTAGACCAATGTATAAATTCAAGACGGTGGGGATTTACTAATGTCCACGTAATAGCCTCGTTAGCTGGGCTATTAATACCGGCTGGGTATTTTTCACCATCGTATCGGGCCACATACCTGTTAGCCGTCGGATTACCATCAGCGCCCACCCCCGACCAAATTGTCGAGATTAAGCCCCAGCCAGCATCAAAAATGACCCGACTGGATGACTGCGGTGCTGGACCGCAGTATCTTGACTTTTCAGGCTGCAACTCCCATTTGCCCTGAGTCAAATCCAATGGGTTAGGCGGTTCTATCATCGCCGCTCTGATCTCGCTCGCACTTAAGCCGAGTGCGACGACAACACCACAAATTAAGAATACGGATCGGAATTTACATTCGAAGACACTCATCGTCGGTCCCGCCTCAAATATACAATAGAAAGGGAGAGGGGCACGAACCCCTCTCCCTAATTTATTTACATTCTAAATCGCACACCTGCCCGCATCACGCGGCCTAATAGGTCATAACCACTAGCACCTCGTGATTGCGGATAAACATACGTGAAGTCCGTCGGCCCCTGCGGAACGATACCGGGGTCTTTGTTTAGAAGGTTTCTGACGTTAAAAAATGTCTCAATTTCTGACGCTCCCACATCGAACCGATAAGAAATTGAACCATCCAGATAAAACGCACTTGGCAAGCTATTATCTTCAATTGAGTGGCCACCCGCGACCGGAGCCGGACAGGACGAAAGACACTCCACATTCCTATTGTCGATGACCATCGCGCTTTGTGCCCGAGCTGTGAGCGACGTACTGAGCGCATCGTACGTGTAGGACATTGAAGCTGTCAGACGCCACTTGGGAGGTCCATTCAAACGCTGCCCTCCATGACCCAACGTATCGATTGTCGGGTTTCCAAGTCCATCGTTCTGGTTGCTTTTCAAATAAACGGTTGCGCGGCCATTAAATGACACATCGCCGAGCCAGGATGAAACGATAGAGTCCAGGGGGGTACTGTAGCTCGATTCAAAATCGATCCCGCTTATTGCTTCAGATGCAAGGTTGAATGGCGACTGAATCAATTCGGTTATATTGCCACCTGCATCTCGGATGATGTTGCCGCAAAACTGCTGCAGTCCTTGGAAACAGAACTGCAAGATCTGATCGTCGTTCGCCCCCCCGATAGAACCACTCACGTCGATATCCCAATAGTCAATGGATGCGCTAAAACCAGGAAACGCACTGGGTTGAAAGACAACGCCAACTTCAAAAGTGTCTCCTTTCTCCGGATCCAGATTGGGATTGCCCTGATTGCGGCCAAAGAATTGAGGTATCGTGCCCGTAAAAGGATCGAACGCGGAGCGAAAGCCAGAGTTGTTGCTGGCGAACAATTCCAGGAAGTTGGGTGCGCGAATGTCGCGAGATCTCGTAATACGGAATCTCACATCGTTCACTGGAGCATACGTTGCTCCAACCTTCCACGTCGTAACATATCCTGATGAGCTATAATCTGTCGCACGAACGGCTGCATTTAAGTCCAACGACTCTGCCCACGGTTGGTCCGACGCAATGGGCACTACGGTCTCGAAGGCTCCCTCCGTTACACTCAACTTCTCGTTAAATGCTTGAAAATTTCCGGTGAACCAATTTCCTGAGTTGGGATCCGGAACAGCTTTGGCTCTTTCCGTCCGATGTTCAATGCTGAGAGCAATCGAAATCGGGCCAGCCCAGGTGGAGAATGCCTCTCCTTGAAGCGAACCCGCATACACATTTTGCAGTATCCGTTGGTTCACATGCGCCGTACCAGTTATGTAATTCAACGCAGCGTTATCTGTATTACCTATATTGAAAATTCCCGGTGGGCGTGCACCATTAACTCCAGTTCCAAGCGGATTCCAAGGGTGGCAACCGTTCCCTGGGTCTGTGAGGGTAGAGCGGCAAACTATATTTCCGTTGGGGTCCAATACAGCATCAACCGCATTAGCATATTCTGCCCTGCTGATCGCACCTACTGCATCATTTGTGGACCTAGTAGCGCCATGTTGGAAATATGCGTTCCAGGACCAATCAGAATTGAAAGCGCTAAACGAGCCATCTATACCCGCTACGTAGCGGTTGGTTGCTCGCCGAGAGTAATTCTCAACCGTTGGAATATCATAGTTCATACTGCCAATTCGGAACGATACCAGTCCCAAGGCGTCCATTTGGGATTGAACCGAATCGGGAATGAACGGATTTCCCGATAAAATCGTGGGCCCGTTGCCAGCTTGAAACGCCGGCCACGTGTACGTGTAAGTTCGTGTAGCCGCCCAAGAAACCTGACCAAACACGTTAATGTTGTCAGTTACGTCATAACTGGCGCGCGCAAAGAGATTTCGGCGCAGAACGGCCGGCTCCAAACTACCTGATCGGTCGTGTCTGATTTCAGTGGCCTGCCAATCTCCACCCTGCATCCAGGGGTCGTTTACTATGGAGCCATAGTTAAATTGATATGGCACACCGCCCTCACCGAATGCGGTTCCTCTGAGAGGTCCGGAAACAATAATGCCGCCATGCGTTGCGTTGCTTAACGATATTTCCGGTCGCACGAGGTACTCTGGCTCACCATTCGCAGAGGTATAATTGGGGTTCACCATGATGCCCCAACCACCTCTATTCCACCCTCGCTTTCCAGCTCCCGGATACACACCATCTTGATCGGCAATTTCACCGCTGAGCAAGACATGTCCACGATCATTTGAGAATGGAAAACCACCCGCGACGGATGCCTTAAAATTCCGATTATCACCATATGTTGTCAGACCGCCCGACACCTCTCCTTTGATGCCGGTAAATTCTTTATCAAGCACAAAATTTACTACACCAGCGACAGCGTCTGACCCGTACACTGCCGATGCACCGCCGGTTACGACGTCAACGCGCTGGAGTAGTTGTTGTGGAAAGTTGTTGGCATCAACTTCACCGCTAAACAATGATGGCACAGAACGTTGGCCATCAAGCAGCGTCAACGTCCTGGTGCCGCCCAGACCTCTCAAGTTCAATGTATTGAGGCCTTGACGCCCACTACTGACACCGGATTGCGCAGACGCCGGTGAAGCACTCAATGCAAACACCGGCATCGTATTAAGAGTGTCAGCGACGTTCCCCGTCGTCGATTGCGCTTCTAGTAATTCCGGGCCAATGACCGTTAGCGGTGTTGGCGCCTCGTAACCATCCCGCACGATTCGCGTGCCGGTAACAATGATGTTTCCAATTTCGGCCTGCGCTGTTTGCTGCGCATACGTTGATTGCCCGGTAAAAGCAGAGGCCGCGAGAGCAGCAACACTTACTGTCGCAAGTGCCCGCAGCTTAAATACTCGGAGACTGCGGCCCTGTATTGCAAATGCGTCATGGCCTTCTGATGGCGACTCATGCGTCTTAGTCGTTTTCAGGAATGCGGCGTCATGTAATCTCAACATATCTCCCCCTTACTGTTCAGCGTCTACGGTGCTCATGCGCGTTGCACGGACCTACAGCAACCGGCTAAATCAACACATCCCCTCTCGGAAGTGTGCCGATATCGACCCGGACATCATCTCTTTTAATCCCGGATTTTATGACGACGTAGCCATGAAATTAGTTCAATGCGATACAATCTAGGTATGGCACCAAATTGAGACACATTTTGTCGCGTACTCAGAAAGCACCTTATCGGTCAAATATAGGCATACATCCTGAGAGCGCACCGACCAGCGCACGTACTCGCTCGGATGCCGATCCAAAGCTGACCAAAGAGTCGATGATAATTCATGCACTGGGACGCGCATGCGAAGGGTAGCGTGATGTTGCAGAGCACAACATCTCTGCCCCCTTATTTTTCACAGCTGGGGTATTCAAACGCCGCGAGAACTGCAACGTAGCTTTGACATCAAGGTTTTGCGATGTGCCAATAAATTCCCGCGCCGCCATTTTGGCCCGTAATTTCAGAAAGAAACGCAATTCGCTTCAGATCGTCTTCGTTACCCCCGACCTTCGCAAAGTCGTATATCGAATGCCCCGTCATATCCCCGGGAGCACTGTCGCCTGCGAACGTATACAACGCGTTTCCTTTATAGGCCCACTGTTTGCTCCCGTTAGCACGAAGGATCGGCTCCCAAAATCCATTGGCCTGTGCATCGGCAGGAGCCTCAAATGGGCGCCAGCTTCTCAAGCATTGCGCGTCAGCGCAGGCGGCACCTCCCAGATCTTTGCCTTGGTAGTACGCATTTCTAAACGTATCTCTGAGATTCCGGCCGCCCCAGCGTTTTTCAAAAGCATGGCCAGCATATAATGTCATACCGTTCAGAGACAGCAGGTCTCCATACCCTGGCACGGTGGTTACCGTCACTTGCGGCGGTTGAAAGTTTTCAGTGAGAACCGCGACATTCCAATTCTCATCCACCGTCATGCCGTGCACATCGCCTGGAAGCATGTCGCCGTGATAGGTGTAGAGCGGACGACCTCTGTAGGCCCATTGCCGAGAACCGTCCTTACGGGAGACGATAGAAAACTCCCCTACTGTGACGGCGAGTGCAGGTGCCACCACAGGATGCCACTGCATTGTGCAGCCAGCGGAAGAACATACCTGCCCGTCGTCTTTTGCATCACCATTGAAAGTATACAGCGTCAGCCCATTGAAATCCGTAAGAGCTACCGCATGAGCAGATGGAACCATCTCCACAACTATACCATCCGGCAATAATATACCCGCCCCCGGTTCAAATCGAGCCACTCGCCACTCCTCAGGGGGTAAAAGCGAGCCGGCCTCTACGGCAGTTTCCGCAAGTTTTGCATTCGCTGTCTCTGTTAGGCCGACATTGGTGGCAACTTCGCCAGGTTTCTTCTCTTGCACCCAAGTATAAAGCGGACGCCCCTGGTAGGCCCATTGGCGAGCGCCGTCTGGTCGCTGCACTAGTGACCAATCACCATCTGGCTTAGAGTCCTCGGTCGCCACAAGAGGCGGAAATTCTTGAGCGCACTCGGCGGTGCACCTTGAAACACCGACTTCATCTGCACTGTAGACAAATAGCGTTCGGCCTTCCGAGTCACCAGGGCGTATCCATAGTCGTTCCGGCTGTGAAAGCGGCAATTCTCGCACCACTTCAACGAGCGTCACACCTTGCGGCACGGTCGACATCGCAGTGATCGATGTGGCCATTACCGGCAGCGGCGCAAAGGCTATTGAAATCGCTGCCGTTACCAAAAGGGCCACTGAATAATTAAGACACTTAGCCTGCAGCATGCGTCTACTCCTCAATGTAACACTCCTAGTAACACTCCTAAGCCAACATCTCGGAAATCGGTTTTGTGACCCGATTTGACTCCGTGCCCCAACTACCCACAGGCACACCCAAAGCCTGTTGAAGTGTCAAGCCTACACGCGTAGCGGCATCTCCGGGTGCGGAGATATGGAGCCCCGTCTTCAACCTTCCTCCGGCACTACCCGCAGTAAAAACAGGGTAGTCCTTCATGGAATGGAGACGGGCTTCGCCGTGATCTGTGAACGCAAATATTGCTGCCCGATCAAGGAGCGTGCCCTCCCCCTCTTGTATCGAATCCAATGACTGGACGAGGTTGGTGAAAAAGGCCATATGCTGCTCTGCGAGCCACTTACACTTAGGTTGGTAGTTGAGTTCAGGATCGACCGGCTCTTCGTGTGTAAGAGAATGATATGTCACTGCTTCTCCAGCTTCCCGTAGCTTCGAAAATCCCGAGCCCATGGAAAGATTAAAAATTCTCGTTTGACCACAAGATAAGGCATGCGCAATCAACTGCGTAAATTGCTGATGGGTTGTCGTCGTCTGCCCAACAAGTGTCCCCACATCTTCTCCTTCGAATTTCTCTGGAACCGTACATGCTGGCAAAGGTGTCGGCTTTTCAAGCTCAACCGCCAGTTTTTGCTCCAAGTCACGTACTGAGGTAAAATATTCGTCTAATCGTGACCGATCAGTCGCTGACACTTCTTTCATCAGGCTCTTTCGATAGTCCGACACTGCCGATAGAACACTGTGGCGAACCATAGTTCCCGAATCAGGCGTAAACTCTGCAGCATTGGGGTCCACGAATTGCGGCCCGAATATCCGCGTGTACAACGCCAATGGTGATATTTCAGCGGGGTTCATACCGTTCTCCCCGCGGGCGCTCCAGGTTGATTTTCGGTCGCCATCACACCCTACTTCAATAGAGCGAAATCTAGTGCCCTTCCCGATATGATCGCCGATGATGGTGTCGATGCTTGTGGAATAGTCGCTGCCGTTCCTCGACACCATTCCAGTGCACTGGCCTTGAGCACCAGAGTAATGGTTTTGATTAACTTTACCGTCGAGAAATATCTGCATTCCACTGAACAAATTCATTTTCGACTTGACGGGCTTGAGAGCCGCGAGGTGTTCAGGAAGCTCATAATTGGCTCCCGTTTTCTCAGGCACCCAATGACCGGGCGCCAAACCCAGTCCCCAAAACCAAGTGCCAAACACCGGAGGCAGAGCAGCACCCGTTGCCGCGTAAGCAGTACCATTGGTATTCAAAAAACATTCCAACGTGGGCAATGCGACGGTAATTGCCGTCCCTCCCAAGGCCCCACGCAGCACGTTACGCCGACTAAGCTTTTCACTAATGCTCATTTTCATTCTCCTACTTACAGGTTGCCGACAGCTAGCTATTGGAGAGCGTCGGCACGCTGAGGTTCACTCGCAGGTATCGTATAAAATTCCTTGTTGCTGGCGATGCGGCGCATAAGTTCACGCCATTTCACACCCGTTTCGCTAAGCTCGACCTTTAATCCGTCAAGCCATTGCCGCTCCTGAGCGGAAGGCGCCCTTGCTACGCCATATGAATACGCTCGTGTAATCAAGCACGACGTTGCCGCCGGATCATCTTTGATCAGATTTGCCAATTGCACTATTCCGTCGAAGTCCTTTCCACTAAACTCACCGCTCACATCTATGGGCGCGCCATTTTCTGTTGTCCTGGGCACCGCCGCAGAATCAAAGGTCTCAAATGCGAGGCCAATTGGATCAGTAATTTTATGGCACCCCGCACACATAGGCTCTGACGCATGACGCTCCAGCCTTTCTCGAACTGTCTTAAGTTGAGATTGGTCCGCGTTCTCAAAATTCGAAAAGTCAACTTCTCCAGGCGGGGCTGGAACTTTCTGGCATAGGAGACTTTCCCGCAAAGCTTTGCCGCGCAGCGTCGGAGACGTTTTTCCCGGATGAGAATGTAACGCAACAAAACTAGCGTGCGTGAGCAAGCCTATGTGCGTGTCACTATCTCTATAAGTATAAGGAACCCATGGCACAGCACCACCCAGTTCCTGAGATCGAGGGAGCGGCACGCCGTAAAGGGCAGCTAGTGCCGGAGTCAGAAATGTTTCTCGCGTTACAAACAGCTCTCTGTAGTCCTTATTTTTATCGAGAAGCTGGTCCACGACAGTACGAAGCGTTTGCTCTCGGGCCGCATCTTGGACATCTTTAGTAAATTTAGGAAAGATGCTTGCGTCTTTCGACAAGGTCGCGAACTCGTCAAAACCCAGCATGTCCGAGAAAAATGCCCGCAAGCCATGCTCGACTCTCGGCGAATTCAACAATCTATCGACCTGCTCGTCTAATACTCGCTGAGATAATATCGCTCCAGATTTTGCGGTCGCCAACAACTCGCCATCCGGAGCGCTATCCCACAAAAATGAACTGAGGCGTGACGCCGTTGAATATGCATCTAGGCGTAGTTTTCCGGGTTGATCTGGGTCGGGATAGGCCTGCTCTACCCGAAAAAGAAAATCGGGAGAAATAAGCATTTGGACCAGCGCCGCTGATATGCCTGCACTAAAGTCTTGAAGCGTTTCAGCTGAATCATGCGAGGTCTCCACGTACATCTTCAACTCGCTTTGACTCAGAGGACGGCTAAATAGATACAACCCCGCTTGCTCGATAAATTGTGCCGCGCAGGAGTCATCCGCCCCATCGCTTTTCTTTGGCTTACACTGAATGAGTGTTGCCACCCTCTGTGGCTCCACAACCTGGGCGGCTATTTGTTGCGCCAAAGCCTCATAAGATTCCAGGCCGGCTGACGTCAAAGTTAGCTTCCTCGCACCAATGGCAAGCAACCCTTGATCTCGAAACCCGGTTTCCACGATGTCCGCATCGACTTTAATAGTCCGGCCAAAAACATCGTGGATCGTCCGTTGATATTGCTCGGGCGTAATACGAACAAACGTCATTTCCGCCCAAGCTCTAGGCATCGTCACACCGATGCACATGACTGCGGCCGAAAGAAGCATTGATGCTTGCAACATTGACCGCATCAAATATCGTCTCCAATTCATTGTATTTTTCATATCATCCATTTTCATTGCGAAAGCGCCACGTCGCCTACATGCGAATTCTCATTAGGCTGCACGGCCTCGCCAATAACTCTTCCAGACACAGTCGTAAGAAAAGCCGGTACAGCCTCCATCCAGAACGCTGAGGAAATAGCTGTATTTTGTCCCGTCACGGGATCAGGAATACCATCGGCAAGACGTTCGAACGCATAATACACGCCCGGAAGGTCCACTTGCCCGCTCTCCTCTCCGCGCACCGCCAGGAAATAGTATAAATCCAGCCAAGGCTGATAACCGCCTATAAGACCACTCAAAGAGCCATCAGAATTCATTTTTAGGCGTAAGTGGGTCTGGGCGAACCGAATAATCGCGTACCATTGCGACTCACCCAGCATAGCAAAGTCGCCTGGCTCAATCGTCAATACACCGTTTTCGATTTGGCCTTGGAATGAGCTATGGGAACGGGGGTCGGAATCGACCACGAAAGTAGCTCCTGGAAGCACACTTCCCTGAGCATCTCTTAGTAGGATGTTGAGGGATCGATCAAAAGTAACCGTTACGTCACCATCCTTATCCAAATCATCACCGGTAACAGACATAAGCCACGCCGGCATGGCATCTATGGCAGTATCCCAGGCAATGTACTCATTATACGGCACGACAGGGCGGCGAACGTCATAGACAGCAAAACACCCCAGAGCTCTCCAACGTTGATTGTCTATGCCACGCTCAAGGGTTTCTGGATCTTGAAATGAATCAGACTGCACGCGCCCATCAAGGTTAAATCCATATGCGAACTTGCCTTGCACTGTTTCAATCTGCGGGTCAGGTATTGAATTTGGGAAGTTGCCCACATATGCCGGCTCGCCATTGAGGCGACCGCGCGTGCCGGTGTTAACTCTATTACCGTTTTCATCACGGCCTTCGTGGGAAATTATGTAATCGACTTGCTGCTTGGTATATCCCTGATCGATTAAAATACGTTCTTTGATTTCAGATGGCGTTCCATTCCCGCCGTGAGGACAATTTCCCTCGTTGGAATACGTCGCCGTCTGGAATTTCGAGATTACATAGGACCGCGTTTCGACAGCATTAGCAGTAATGGACAAACTCATTACAAAGGCGAACGCACAACAACTGCCTCTAACAATTCGCAAGGTTAAATCTGTTGGGTCAAAGACTCTCGCAACAGTCATCGTCGCCCTCCGCAACCACACTTTAATAACAGCTGATCATCAGCTTGATATCCGCCATCATGAATTAGGGCCGATGATTCAGATACCAAGAAATCACGCAAAACTACCGGTACTCGCGCGTACTGAATGCGGCGCACAATTCACTGTTCCGCAGCGCAATAAGTGTAGTTTCAAGCGTAGGATAGCGAATTGCCGGAATGCTAAGAAATACAATTCCTAATCCGTGCCACAACTGACCGGCATATCTTGATTCTGCCAAAGTCATGTTTTCTGGGGAGACCGCCAGTAAACTTTGTGAGAGTTCCCCTAGAAAAATGGGAAATCCTCAAGCCATACAAAATCTAGCTACATGGGATCACATATATCGATTTGTTATACGTGGCCATGAACTGCTACAGGTTTAAGTCGGTCGTTTTGCTCGGGGGGGCTGCAAAAGAGCATGAAAGATCTTCATCAATTGAGAATTTTTTTGAAGGTCGCGGAAGTAGGGTCCGTGAGCAAGGCTTCCGCGCAGCTTCGGATCGCCCAGCCCGCGCTCTCGCGCCAAATTCGGCTTCTCGAAGAAAAAGCCGGGGCTACTTTGTTTACGCGCCAATGGCGCGGAATGAAACTCACTGCCGCAGGTTTGGAGTTACAGCGTAGCGTTTCAAGCGCTGTGCGCGAACTCGACAACGCACTTACGAATATAAATTCCCTCTCCAAAACGCCCCGCGGCCACGTCAGATTCGGAATGGTTTCAACCATAAGCGCCGCCATAACAGGCCGTATCGCTCGGCGAATTGCTTCTGAATTCCCCGATATCAGCTTAGAAATTACCGACGGCTTCTCTTTGCATCTTGTGGAATGGCTACAACGCGAAGATCTGGATTTCGCAATTGTATGCGGAACTGCCATGGATTTGCACATGAGCGCCAGCGAGTTAATCGTTGACGAACTCGTTGTTGTAGGATTGCCAAATAGCGGCTTGGGCGCCGACAAGCCGATGACGGTAAAAGACCTCGCAAGTTTACCCCTCATTTTGCCAAGCAACCCAAATGGCATGAGGCGAATTGTAGAAAACGCAGCGGCCAAGCAGCAGTCAAAACTAGATGTACGATTTGAAGGTGACTCCCTTACCATCCTTATAGAACTCGCCGCTGCTGGTGTAGGACATGCCATCATTCCTCTTTCATCGTTCTTGCACGAGCAGCGCAAAGGGCGGCTAAAACTAAAATATTCTCCGATCATTCGACCGAAGCTCGTTAAGCAACTCATACTTGCCCGAATGGCTGAGACAAAACTTTCCCCGGCTGCGGCAACCGTCCATCGCGTGTTACTTGAGGAAATAGTTTCTGCTGTGCAATCCGGCGGACTACAAGGCGCACACCTCCTGCTCGATATAAAAAAATCCGCGTGAGTGGAGAGAAAGTTGCGAACCACGTCCAGCGAAGAAAGAACGGCTTTAACACACTAGCTGATTTACCCCGACACAACGCCCCACACGGCATTTTCCGCAATAGCAGTCAGAGGCATACCCCATGAGCGAGCAAACCCTTCCTCCCACACCACCGGAATCTGTCGTAGGGCGCGAGGATTTCAAGGTCATCGCGGCATCTTCTGTCGGCACAGTCTTTGAATGGTTTGATTTTTTTCTTTATGGCGCTCTTGCCGTTGTCATGAGTCGCAACTTTTTTTCGGGCGTTGACGAAACGACAGGCTTCACCTTAGCACTTTTGACATTCGCTGCCGGCCTCGCTGTCCGGCCGTTTGGCGCGCTTGTATTTGGATTCCTTGGCGACCTTTGGGGCCGCAAGAACACCTTTGTTGTCACATTAAGCATAATGGGTCTCGCCACATTTTCAGTTGGGCTACTCCCAACCTATGCACAAATCGGCGCCGCAGCACCTTGGATTCTTGTCGTGCTACGGTTGATTCAAGGTTTATCCGTCGGAGGTGTCTATGGAGGTGCTGCCGTATATGTGGCGGAGCACTCCCCTCAAGGCCGCCGCGGCCTTTACACAAGCTGGATTCAACTAACTGCAACCTTTGCAATGGCCCTAAGCTTGGCTGTTGTTTTTGCCACCAGAACCGCCGTTGGTGAAAACAACTTTAACGAATGGGGTTGGCGAATTCCTTTCCTTCTTTCAATTTTTCTGCTCGCCATAACTTTATGGATACAGTTCAAGCTTCAAGAGAGCCCTGTTTATCTACGCATGAAAGCGTCAGGAAAGTCTTCTTCTCGACCGTGGAAGGACGCATTTGGTAACTGGAAGAATCTGAAACTTATTCTTATCGCTCTATTCGGCGCTATCGCCGGCCAAGCCGTTATTTGGTACGCGGCGCAATTTTACGTTCTATTCTTTTTGGAGCGCGTGCTGAAAGTAGAAGGGTCTATGGCTAACTTCCTTATTGCCAGCGCCCTTCTAATCCACGCCCCTCTATACCTTCTCTTTGGCTGGCTATCGGACAAAATAGGCCGCAAGCCGCTTATCTTAGGCGCATGCCTATTAGCAGCCCTCACCTACTTCCCTATTTTCAAGGCTTTAACCGTTGCCGCCAATCCAGATTTGGCACAAGCCGTTGCATCTGCTCCAGTAGTTGTCGCGGTGGACGATGCCGATTGCTCGTTCCAATTCGATCCTGTTGGTAGAGCAACATTCAGCACATCGTGCGATATTGCCCGCTCATATCTTTCACGCAGCGGAATTCCTTATGAAACGGTTTCAGCGTCGGCCGGTTCTGTGGCTGAATTGCGTGTGGGGACTCAAGCCTTAGTATCGTTCAGAGGAGAGGAACTGAGCGCAACTGACTTAGAAGGACAACGGTCAGATTGGGAAGCTATAGCTGGCACAATGATTTCTAGTGCAGGCTATCCCGAAAAAGCGGATGCATCGAAGATAAACATCCCACTTGTTCTATTGTTGCTGGTCATACTTATGAGTTTTTCGGCCATGGTTTACGGCCCAATGGCAGCCTTACTCACAGAGTACTTCCCCGCGAAAATTCGCTACACGTCCATGAGCTTCCCATATCATATAGGAGTGGGCTGGCTTGGAGGATTCCTTCCCAGTGCAGCATTTGCCATCGTTGCCGCCACTGGGAACATATACTCGGGTCTTTGGTACCCCCTGCTCTTCGCACTCTTCTCACTTGTCGTCGGACTCATATTTCTGCCGGAGACCAAAAATATGGATATCAATCAATAACTAAAGCTTTCATCTAGCATCAGGGCGGGAGGAGATCAGTCGAAATGAAGCGATGTACAAGTCATAGTACTGAGTTTTCTCGACGTGCCATTCTGCGTAACGCACTAGGCTCACTCGCAATGACGGGGACGGGCCGCGCCTTCGCGCAGCACCCCAAGGCTCCCAATATAGTTTTTATCATGGCAGACGACCTAGGGTACGGTGATCTTTCTTGCTATGGTCGCCCTGATTTTACAACTCCGAATACCGACATGTTGGCGGCAAACGGCGTCCGCTTACTGCAAGCCTACTCCAACTCTCCGGTTTGCTCAGCTACTCGTACGGCTCTTATGACGGGACAGTACCAATATCGCCATCGCGTTGGTCTGGAAGAGCCCCTGCTGAACAGCCGGAAATTGTTAGGTCTGCCCACTGATATCCCCACCCTACCCTCACTGCTGAAGAGCGTCGGATATACTACGACATTGCTAGGGAAGTGGCATTTAGGGCTTCTACCAGATTTCGGTCCGCTCAAAAGTGGCTATGACCACTTCTATGGCCTCCGTGGCGGTATAATAGACTACTACACACATGCAACATCCGCGAAGGAACTGGATCTTTGGGACAATGCAACACTTGTTCGTCACACCGGTTATCTAACTGAACTCCTTGGAAGCAAGGCTGTAGACACCATCAACACCAATGCAAAGTCGGACACTCCTTTTTTTCTAAGCTTGCATTTCACCGCCCCGCACTGGCCATGGGAAGCGCCCGGCGATCAAATGGAGGCCGAGCGACTAAAGTCGGCCTCTCTTTTTCATTTTGATGGTGGTAGCACCGACACTTACCGGCGCATGGTTCAGGCGATGGATATTCAAGTCGGTCGCGTTCTTCAAGCACTTAGGTTAAACAGGCTGGAGGAAAACACCATTGTTGTCTTTACCAGTGACAATGGTGGGGAAAGGTTCTCATACACATGGCCGTTCACAGGCCTCAAGACCGAGTTGCTGGAAGGTGGATTGAGAGTTCCAGCAATAATTTCCTGGCCGGCCAAAATTCCGCAAGGACGCACCGACGATCAGATGATGATCACGATGGACTGGGTCCCCACATTACTAGCGGCCGCTGGCGTCCAAACGAATCCCACACTCCAGTTCGATGGCATCAATCTACTCCCCATTTTGACTCAAGGGTCCCACACAACAAACCGCAAGTTCTATTGGCGATACAAAAGCAACAGTCAGCGAGCTATGCGAGATGGAGATTTTAAGTATCTCAAAATTCTCGACAATACTTTTCTTTTCAACATCACCGACGATCCAATGGAGAGAGGGAACTTAAAAGAGCGCCACAGAGATGTTTATGATCGCATGGCCATGGAATGGGAGGAATGGAACGGAGAAATGCTTCCTGATTTAGATGAAATATATGTAGAGAACTTTTCGGGAGAGCAACTCGCTGATCACATTGGGTCGGCAGCTGTCGTCAACAAGTCCTCTAGCGAAAAATAGTTCGATTTCTCAGCGTTAAGAACTGTTACCTAGTTTGCGCCGCAACCACACATAACGTGAATTATGAGATCGTCGCTCCACGGCGCATTTACCAACAGAAAAAGCCCACTAACTCATTGAGTTAACGGGCTTTTTTGGACGTGGTTGCGGGGACTGGCAACCAGCGTTACTTGCAGATTTCGGAAGCTTGGCTTTAAAGGCTCGTATTTTTCGTCTTCAATCGTCTGGGCCAAACGATGTGCCGTAAGGTAGGTGACGAAGATGGGCACCAATGGGCACTTCTTCTGCAGCCACCGAAGCCGAGAGACTAGCGAAAGCCTCGGCTATGCGGCCTTGATAACGAAGTCATATTCCGCAACAAGGACTCCGCTCTCTCTTCTGAAGGCTTCCGGCGGGATCGTCGCCCCGGCCTTTCCAGCCTTAAATTCGTCTTCGTCGGGAAGGGTTATGGCCTGTGTGACAAGGATGCCAGGCTGGCTTTCATCAAGGAGAGCCCCGATTAAATAGTGGAAGTGTCGGCGTCCGTAATACTGACCGGGCATAATTGTCTCGAGGCGGTAACGGCCTTCGGCATCGGCATTCTGCATGCCCCGGAAATTGTGCCCGGTGTAATCGTATTGCCCTTCGAGATTAGTGTGCCAGAACTCCAGCCTAGCGTTAGCCACCGGTTCGCAACGCGTCGTAAGAACGCGACCAAATAGTGTGACCCGGTCACCATCGCTTGGAGAACCCGGCCAGTTCTTTCCTCGCCAATCCAGGGCCGGATCAAATAGTGATCTTCGTATTGGAGAATCTGACTTGTATTCGGGAATGTTATTCCATCCGAGGATTGGGTTTAATGACGTCGTGCAGGTAGCCGGCAACAACTTTTGCTGCGCATGAGAAAGCCTCGAACCCATCGCAGACGCTGCAGCAGCCGCGCCTGCGGCCAATATCTGTCTACGTTTCAACATGACCTTTCTCCTTTTTCAGGTTTGCAAAAAGGGGCGATCAATTTTCGCGCGGCAAATTCCCGGCAGTGTTGCCCGTTACAGTAACACGGGGGGTTACGGATATGGAACGCCATCAGGAGCGGTCTGTTCGGCGGTGTGAATTAGTCGTCCAGCGGTGCCCACTTTTGGCACCTAGGGGACGGCAAGTTTTCTTGAGCCGA
>CAXBLG010000066.1:0-19300 GCA_963976395.1 uncultured Rhodospirillaceae bacterium | reverse complement strand
GTAAGCTTCGAGCAGCGCTGTTCTGAGGGCTTCGTCGGAAATCTCGACCTGTTTGGCCTTAAGGTCGGCTTTGACCTTATCCAGCATATCTTCGTCGCCGGGCTTCTCGAAGTTCGAGTCCACCACTTCGGCAGCGTAGGTGTCGATCTCGGGGTCCGCTAGGCCCAACTGGCCCGCAACCCATTTGCCGAACAAACGGTCGCGCCGCGATTGCGCCCGAAACGCTTGGTCCTGATCCAATTGGTACTTCCGCTCATAGCCTTTTTCGCGGTCTTTAAAAGCATCGCTCATTATGTACTCCGCAAGAATCGTCTCGGTGGTGCGCGGCCAGCCCGCGAATATGGCCCTGATATAACGGCGCGGCTGGGCAGGCGCAACTGGCGTAACCGCGATATTCCCATTACGGTCCTGGAAACAGCCTCCACCGAGAATCCAACTAAATCACTCTCATGTGCACCGTCGTCCTTCTTCGCCGCCCAGACCACCCTTGGCCTGTCATTATGGGGGCCAACCGCGATGAAATGCTGGGCCGCCCTTGGACGCCGCCGGGGCGCCATTGGCCCGACCGCCTGGATGTGGTGGCGGGACGGGACGATCTAGCGGGCGGCACGTGGATGGGGGTCAACGATGCCGGGCTTGCGGTTTGCATCCTGAATCGCCACGGCTCCCTGGGTCCAGCCCCCGGAAAACGCAGCCGCGGCGAATTGGTTCTGGAAGCCCTCGACCATGCAGATGCCGTCACAGCCGCCGAAGCCCTGGCTGATATCAGCCCGGAGGCTTACCGCCCCTTTAATTTGGTCATCGCCGATAATACCGAGGCCTGGTGGCTATCTCTGACGGCGGAGGCGGACTCCTCTGTTGGGAGTATCCGCGCCGTTCCGGTCCCGGTAGGGCTATCCGTGTTTACCGCCTATGACCGCAACGACACCTCAGATCGTCGTATCGCGACCTATCTGCCCCGTTTCGAGGCCGCCGCGCCACCCAATCCAGACTCCGACGATTGGGCATCGTGGCAAGGTCTTCTCAGTTCCACTGAAACCCAGGGCGATGTTTTCAACGCCATGAGCTTTCATATGGAAAACGGATTCGGCACATCTTCGTCATCGCTTTTGGCGATACCGTCCATCGAGGCCTCTCATGGGCCGGATGCCAAGCGCCCAATCTGGCTTTTTGCACCCGGTCCGCCCGAGTCTTCCCGGTTCACCCCTGTGGATATCTAAAAGCGCGCCCAAACGGCAGCGGCAATGCTGGTTTTCAGCGGTTTTATCTACATCAGGCGCGCGCGTTGTGGCCGCTCCCTCCACCTGCTATATGGGCGCTTCCCGCCACATCGACCGTCTATTGGTCAACGCGGCCTCGGTTTAATACGTTCATTTACAAGTGAGAGGCGCATGGCCCGCCGTAAGCAAATCTACGAAGGCAAAGCAAAAGTCATTTTCGAAGGTCCGGAACCCGGCACCCTCGTCCAGTACTTCAAGGACGATGCCACTGCCTTCAACAATAAGAAAAAAGGCACCATCACCGGCAAAGGAGTGCTCAATAACCGCATCTCCGAATACCTGATGATGAAGCTGGAAGAGATCGGTATTCCCACCCATTTCGTGCGCCGCCTTAATATGCGCGAGCAGTTGGTCAAGGAAGTCGAGATCATTCCGGTGGAAGTTGTGGTGCGCAATATCGCCGCCGGGTCCATCTCCGAGCGCTTCGCGATCCCGGAAGGTACGCGCCTGCCCCGCTCCATCGTCGAGTACTATTACAAGAACGATCAGCTGGGCGACCCGCTGATCTCTGAAGAACACATCACGGGCTTTGGCTGGGCGGCCATCCACGAAGTGGATGAAATGCTCAACATGGCGCTGCGCGTGAACGACTACCTCTCGGGCATGTTCTTAGGAATCGGCATCAAGCTGGTGGACTTCAAGGTCGAGTTCGGCCGCCTGTTCCACGAGAACGGCGACATCCAGGTCATTCTGGCCGACGAGCTGTCACCGGACAATTGCCGCCTGTGGGATGCGAAAACCAACGAGAAGATGGACAAGGATCGCTTCCGCCGCGATATGGGCGGTGTCGAGGAAGCCTATCAGGAAGTCGCGCGGCGTCTCGGCATCTTGCCCGAGAGCGGCCCGGCGGATCAGCAAGGCCCATCTACTCTACAATAAAGCGAGCCCCCCGGCGCAAAGCCGGGGGATTAAGTCTCAGGAACCGAGTTTTAGGAGCGTGTCGTTGAAAGCGAAGGTTCACATTACACTGAAAAACGGCGTACTCGATCCGCAAGGAAAAGCGATCGAGAACTCGCTGCATGGATTGGGATTCGGCGATGTGGCCGATGTCCGGCAAGGCAAATACATCGAACTCAGCGTCAACGAGAGCGATAAGGCCGCCGCCAAAGCCAAGGTCGAGGACATGTGCAAGGCATTGCTCGCCAACACGGTCGTCGAGAATTACAGCGTCGAAATTTTAGATTGAGTCCATGAAGGCTGCTGTCATCGTTTTCCCGGGGTCCAACTGCGACCGCGATATCGCCGTCGCCCTCGAACAAAGCATGGGCAAGGCGCCCCAAATGATCTGGCACCGGAATACCGAGTTGCCGGACCTTGACCTCATTGTCGTGCCCGGCGGCTTTTCTTATGGCGACTACCTGCGCTGCGGGGCCATGGCCGCCCAGTCTCCGATCATGCGTGATGTGAAGCGCAAGGCCGAGACCGGCGTGCGCGTGCTTGGTATTTGCAACGGCTTTCAGATCCTCACCGAAACGGGACTGTTGCCGGGCGTCCTTATGCGCAACCGCGATCTCAAATTCATCTGCCGCGATGTGCATCTGAAGGTCGAGGACAGCGCTAGCGCCTTTACCAAAGGTTACAAGGCCGGTGACGTCATCCGCATTCCCGTCGCCCATCACGAAGGCAATTACTTCGCCGACGACGACACACTCAAAACTCTAGAGGACGAGCGACGAGTCGCCTTCCGCTATTGCGATGAGAACGGCGACGTGACCGATGCCGCCAACGTCAACGGCTCCCAGCACAACATCGCCGGCATTTTCAACAAGACCAAGACCGTGCTCGGCATGATGCCGCACCCCGAACGTCTCGCCGATATTCAACTTGGCGGCACCGGCGGCCGCGCCATGTTCGACGGCTTGGTGGAGGCGCTGTCATGACCCACAACGCGCCTATTACGCCCGAAGACGTCAAGACTCACGGCCTCTCGGAAGATGAATACACGCGCATTCTCGAAATCATGGGCCGCGCGCCCAATCTCGTCGAACTCGGCATCTTCTCGGTCATGTGGTCGGAGCATTGCTCTTACAAGTCCTCGAAGAAGTGGTTGAAGACCTTACCCACCACCGCGCCTTGGGTCATCTGCGGCCCCGGCGAGAACGCGGGTATTATCGACATCGGCGAAGGCCTCGCCGCCATTTTCAAAATGGAGAGCCACAACCACCCGTCCTATATCGAGCCTTACCAGGGCGCAGCCACCGGCGTCGGCGGCATCCTGCGCGATGTGTTCACCATGGGCGCGCGCCCCATCGCCAACATGAACGCCTTGCGCTTCGGCGACCCGTCGCACCCCAAGACCCGCCATTTGGTGTCAGGTGTGGTCGCGGGCATCGGCGGCTACGGCAACTGCGTCGGCGTGCCTACCGTCGGCGGCGAAGTGAATTTCCACTCCAGCTACAACGGCAATATCCTGGTCAACGCCATGACCGTGGGTCTTGCCGATCAAAACAAAATTTTCTACTCGGCGGCTTCGGGCGCCGGAAACCCCGTGGTCTATGTCGGCTCCAAAACCGGACGCGACGGCATCCACGGCGCGACCATGGCCTCGGCGGAATTCGACGAAAATTCAGAAGAAAAACGCCCCACCGTTCAGGTCGGCGATCCATTCACTGAAAAGCTTCTCATCGAAGCGTGCATGGAACTGATGGCCACCGACACTATTGTCGCCATTCAGGACATGGGCGCAGCCGGTCTTACCAGCTCGTCCTTCGAGATGGCCTCCAAGGGCGGCATGGGTGTCGAGCTTTACATGGACCAGGTGCCGACCCGCGAAGAAGGCATGACCCCCTACGAGATGATGCTGTCCGAGAGTCAGGAACGCATGCTCATGATCTTGAAGCCCGGCAAGGAAGACATCGCCCGGAAAATTTTCGAGAAGTGGGAACTCGATTTTGCCGTCATCGGCACACTCACGGATACCGGCCGGATGGTGCTGACCATGGACGGCGAAACCGTTGCCGATCTGCCCATCGATCCGCTCGCCCAGGCCTCGCCGGAATACGACCGGCCATGGATTCCTTCGCCCAAACAACCCGTTCTTGCAGCGAAAGACGTCAAAGACGTCCCCTGGACCGAGGCGCTTACAACTCTCATGGGCTGCCCGGACCTCGCCAGCCGCCGCTGGGTCTGGGAGCAATACGATCACATGGTCATGGCCGACACGGCCCAGCGCCCCGGCGGCGATGCGGCCGTAGTGCGTCTTCATGCCTCAAACCGCGCGCTCGCCATCGCCACCGACTGTACGCCGCGCTACGTGAAAGCCGATCCCTTCGAGGGCGGCAAACAAGCGGTCGCGGAAACATGGCGCAATATCACTTCGGTCGGCGGCAAGCCCATGGCGATCACCGACAACCTCAACTTCGGTAACCCGGAAAAACCCGAAATCATGGGCCAGATCGTCGAAGCCATTGAAGGCATCGGCGCCGCCTGCACCGCTCTCGATTACCCGGTCATCTCCGGCAACGTTTCGCTGTACAACGAAACCGGCGGCGTTCCCATTTTGCCCACCCCAGCCATCGGCGGCGTCGGGCTCATCGACAACATTGAGCACATGGCGACCCTCGCCTTCAAAAGCGAAGGAGAAACCATTCTGCTCCTCGGCCACAAGGATGAAGCCGAAGGCTGGCTCGGGCAGTCGCTATACCTGCGCGAGATTTGCGGCCAGGAAACCGGCGCGCCGCCGCCGGTCGATCTTGCCCACGAACGCAGCGTTGGCGACTTCGTGCGAGAGCTTATTGGCGCGGGTCGTATCACCGCCTGCCACGATCTGTCCGACGGCGGCCTGCTCGTGGCCCTCACCGAGATGGCACTCGCCGGAAACATCGGCTGCACCCTCTCGGATATCGAGGGCCCCCAGCACAGCCGCCTGTTCGGCGAAGACCAAGGGCGCTACGTGGTTACGGTGAAAACCGGCGATGTTGCCACCCTTCAAAAAGACGCGGAAAAATGGGGTGCTCCGATACAAATAATCGGCACCACCGGCGGAACCACCATCACTTTCGGCGGCGGCAAAGCTGAACTCTCTACCCTGCGCGCCTTGAATGAGGGATGGTTCCCGTCCTATATGGCCGGTAAGGCTTAAGAGTTACAGAAAGGTTTTCCCATGGCGATGGACGCAGCAGAGATCGAATCCCTAATCAAAGAAGCCTTTCCCGACGCCAAGGTGTCTATTGAAGACCTGCGCGGCGATGGCGACCACTATGCCGCTGTAGTCGTCTCCGAGGCCTTCACGGGCAAAAACCGGGTCCAGCAGCACCAAATGGTCTATGCGGCCCTCAAGGGTAAAATGGGCGGCGAGTTGCATGCCCTGGCCTTACAGACCAGCACCCCGGACGCAGTCTAGCCTGAGACCCGGACTTACGGCCCTTGTGATCTGCCGTAGTCCGCCTATATTGCCCCCATCCAACATACGCCGATGCGGCCAAAAGCGCGGCGGCAGATAACGAGGACTTCCATGACCGACAATCCGGCAATCGAGCAGATCAAAAAAGACATTAGCGAGAACGACGTAGTGCTGTTCATGAAGGGCACGCCGACGTTCCCGCAATGCGGCTTTTCCGCCGCCGTCGTCCAGGTGCTCAGCCACCTTGGCGTTCAGTTCAAGGGCGTGAATGTTCTTGAAGACGACGGCATCCGCAGCGGCATTAAAGAATTCGCCAACTGGCCCACCATTCCGCAGCTTTATGTGAAAGGTGAGTTTGTCGGCGGTTGCGACATCATTCGCGAGATGGCCGAAAGCGGCGAACTCGGTACGCTGATGAAAGAAAAGGACGTCGCGGCCGCTTAACCTGCTGCGCGCTTACGAACAAAAAACGGGGCCATTCGACGGCCTCGTTTTTTTTGTGAGAGTCTTCTTAAGACGCCCCGCCCTTGCCCTGTTGTGCCAGCCAGTCCTGGTGCCGCTTGTAGTGGGCGAAGTCACGCTCAATAAACAAACCCGTCGCCCGGGCAAGTAACGTGTCGGGCTCCGCCAGGCGTATTTCCCCGATCAGGTGCCAGCGCTCACCGTCGCGGTGATCGATCCAGGCGTAGCCCACCAGGTCGCGCTCGACCGGCACGGGTTTATGATAGTTGATGGTTAAGGATCCGGTGACCGTAAAGCTGCTTTCGAACAGAGCGATATGACCGAGCATCTCGTCCAGCACGGCCGCCGTCCAGCCGCCGTGCGCAACATTCGGGCCGCCGGCGAAATTGGCCGCGCACCGCAATGACGTACGGATTTTTCCGTCTTTTAGAACTTCTTCGCCGGTGATGCCGAATTGGCAAGCGCCCCGGTCACGGCATCCGACGCACAACATGAACCCGCCCTTCTCGGCGATGGTCTCCACGCCGAATATGGCGCGGGCACTATCACCCAAGGGGCGTCTACGCTCCGTCATCACAAATTCCGTCCGGCACAAATGAAAACGGGGCTCTTTTGCAAGAGCCCCGTCAAATCTTAGCGGGAGTAAAACTCGATGACGAGGTTCGGTTCCATTTGAACCGGATACGGAATGTCTTTCAAAGACGGTACACGAACCATTTCGCCGACCATCTTATTGTGATCGACAACAATGTATTCGGGCACTTCGCGCTCGGTCAATTCAACTGCGGCAATCACGGTGCCCAATTCCTTGGACTTAGCGCGCACTTCGATCTTGTCGCCGATTTTGACCATGAACGAAGGAATCGTCACGCGGCGATCATTCACCATCACATGGCCGTGATTCACGAACTGACGCGCGGCGAATACGGTCGGCACGAACTTCATGCGGTACACCACGGCATCCAGGCGGCATTCCAAAATGCCCACGAGGTTCTCGCCGTTGTCGCCTTTGCGGCGCATGGCTTCATGGTAGTACTTGCGGAATTGCTTTTCCGAAATGTTGCCGTAGTAGCCTTTGAGTTTCTGTTTAGCCATCAACTGCACGCCGTAGTCGGACGGTTTCTTGCGGCGCTGGCCATGCTGGCCGGGACCGTATTCGCGCTTGTTGATCGGACTTTTGGGACGGCCCCACAGGTTGACCTGTAGACGGCGGTCGATTTTGTATTTGGATTCTGCACGCTTAGTCATGATCGTCCTATTTTTTATATTGTCCCGGTAGTCCCTTCCGGCCCGTTCAAAGTGAACAAAGCCAGGGGGCGATGAAGCCGCCTTTTTGCAGCCACATGCATTCCCGGAAATGAGCGGCGGAGTATAGGGATGGAGACCGCAGAGTCAATGTTTAGGATTCCGCTCCGTACGCCAATAAGTATATATAAATCAAACACTTGAGATGAACTTACCCTGCCCTTTTGAACCGCATGGGGCTTTGTAGCAGTATCAGGGCGCACCTTCGTTGAATAAGGGATGAGGCATTGACCGCCAAATTCAAGTCGCCCGCCCCTCCACAGTCGCCTCATATAAGTAAAGCGACCTCCACCGATATTCCGCGAATATTTGAAATTCGCGCCTCCGTGCGCGAAAATATATTGTCTGATCCAAGCCGTGTAACCACTGCCGATATTCAGTGGTTCATTGACAACTCAGCCATCTGGATATGGATTGAGGACGGAAAGGTTTGCGGATTCTCGGCTGGCGACCCCCGTGACGGCACCATCTTCGCCCTGTTCGTAGATCCTCTTTATGAGGGTCGTGGAATTGGTCGGGCTCTCATTTCACGTGCCTGCCACACACTTCGAGAAGCGGGTTATTCGACCATTACACTCGGAACAGAACCCGGCACACGCGCGGAGCGATTCTACCGCCGGAATGGATGGGAATCGGTTGGACACAAAGCCAACGGTGAAATTCTCTTTTGCTTAAAGGACTAGTCCGCCTTATGCCCCGGCTGCCGTTTGGGCCGGTCGTCGCGGCGGCCATAGCGTAACTCGGTGATTACACCGTGCAGAGTCCGCACCTCTTGCTCAGTCAACTCGGCCCGCTGGAGCAAATTGCGGATATTGACCATCATGCTCGGGCGCTTTTCATCAATGCGCAAAAACCCGCAGTTCACCAGTTCCTGCTCCAGGTGTTCGAACAAACCTTGCAGCATTTTCTGAACCGCTGGGCGCTGAGCCTTATTATAGGTCACCAGCGCCTCGGGCCCGTCATAGCCCGCCTGAAACCACTCGTAGCCGATAATCAAAACCGCCTGCGCCAGATTGAGCGAGGAATGTTCCGGGTTCAACGGCACCTCAATAATGGTATTCGCAAGGCTGATCTCATCATTCGCAAGGCCGTCGCGCTCGCGCCCGAACAAAATGCCCATCTTCAGTCCCGCCGACGCATGGGCGCGCATATCCGCTGCCGCCGTCCGCCCGCTCATAAGTGGCTTAACCATGTCGCGTTGGCGCGCCGTGGCCGCATACACAACTTCAAGGTCTTCGATGGCTTCGCGCACACTCTCAAAGCGCCGTGCAGATTTAAGAATACGGTCAGCCCCTGAAGCGGCCGCAATCGCCCGCTCGCCTAACCAATCATTCTTAGGGTCTACCAGCCGCAAGTCCGCTAACCCGGTATTCATCATGGCCCGCGCGGCGGTGCCCATGTTCTCGCCAAGCTGCGGTTCAACCAGAATCACGGCAGGTGGGTTCTTGCCGGGTTTCGCCGGTAAACGCGCCTTCTCGGCGTAAGAGGTAGATTGCGTACGGCCCGGCTCCGCTTTGGTCATCGCAAACGTCAGGCCTGTGTTTTGTAGGGGGGCTTGGGGATCGCGAGATGTGTCGCGCTCAACGCTTCCGACCAACGACGGCGTAAATCATTGAAATACGGATCGTCGGATTCGATCCGGTATTCCAGTTCGATCTTTAGGGTATCGCGCCTTACAATCATAACGTCCAGCGGCAGCCCTACCGCAAGATTGGAGCGCATCGTCGAGTCCATGGAGATCAGACCAATCTTCAGCGCGTCGTAAATGTCGGTATCAGGCTGAATGGCGCGGTCCAAGATCGGTTTGCCGTACTTGTGCTCGCCAATCTGAAGAAAGGCCGTATCAGACGTCGCCTCGATAAAATTACCGGCCGAGTAAATCATGAACAGGCGCAAGCGGCGGTCCTTAATCTGACCGCCAAGCAGCATCGAAAACTCGAAGCCCATGCCATGTTCTTTAAAGCTTTCCGCATCTACCTTGTGCGCTTCTCGCACCGCTTTACCAACAAGTTGCGCGGCCTCGAACATACTTGGCACATTCGAAAGCGTCATCGGCGCGTCCGGTGACCCGGTCCCCGGCACACCCTCCGTCAACATACTCATTACGGATTGAGTGATGGATAAATTGCCCGACGACGCCAGAGCCAGAACGCGCTCGCCCGGGTTTTCGACGACATGCAGCTTGCGAAAGCTGGCGATGTTGTCGAGACCCGCGTTGGTGCGCGTATCCGAAATCAACACCAATCCGTCGTCCAACAAAATGCCAACGCAATATGTCATAGATGAGTCCAATTGAGCATGAATGGGCCACACATGAGGCGCGCCCGGCTTATAACCCATCACGGGAATCCGTACAATTAAGCGTTTTCTGGGATTAGCTTTGCTACTGCTGTCCGGCTTGTCCAACCGCGACGTGCACATCGAGACTTTCTTCAGCAACACCCTGACGGGAGCCACGCACAGGCGCCGCGCCCAAGTAATCAAGACCTACCGCAATCCGCACATACGCCTCGGACTGGCTGATCCCATTGGTGGGATCCAAACCCACCCAGCCGAGATCGGGCACATGCGCCTCAACCCAGGCATGACCGGCGTTTTGCTGTATTTCGCCATCTTGCCTGAACATGTGTCCGCCCACATAGCGGGCGGGAATCCCGAGACTGCGGGCGGAAGCGAGAAAAATATGTGAAATGTCTTGGCACACGCCCCGGCGCTGTTCAAAGGCTTCCGCCGCCGTAGTCGTGGCGTCCGTAGGACCGTTCTCAAAATTCATTTCTTTAAATAAACCCTCAAGTAGCTGGTGCACTTGTTCCAAAGGATCGGTTTTGGTCACCACACCTTTGGCGAAGGAGACGATGGCAGCATTAGCTTCGGTCAACGGCGTGGCGCGCAAATACAAACCCACCGGAAAGCGCTCATATGTGCCGTTGATGACGCCATGCGTCTCTTGGGTTTCAACCTCACCATCCACCGATATCGTAAGACTATCAAGAGGATCATTGAGGGACAGCATGTGGACGATATTACCAAATGCATCTTCTCTCTTTTGCAGGAGAACATCATGATCGAAATCGATGCGCCAACTGCGGACATTCTGGCTTTCATGATTGCGCGGCGTCAGCCTCAAATTCTGGATGATCGAACTGATGGGCGTATCGTAGGTATAGCTGGTACGGTGATGAATTTGGATGCGCATGATCAGGTCAAATACTGTTCAGAAATGGCATAGCCCACTTGGTTATTATCGGCGATAAAACCGACAAGGAATTCATGTAGGCCGGTTTGGAACACCTGCTCCACGTTAGAGTTCTCCAGAGACATTCGGGTTGCGCGGGTTAAACGCTGTGCAGCACCCTGCCGCCCATAGCCTGTCGCAAGTTCGTCTAGCGCTTCCAGAATATTGTCGTAACAGGCTGCGAGAGATCGCGGCAGCGCCTCGTTGAAAATCAGCAAGTCAGCAATCAGTGCAGGTTTTATGCTCTCGCGGTACACCCAGTGATATGACGTAAGCGCATTGACCGAACGCAAGATCGCAGCCCACTGCGAAAAATCTAATCCACCGCCGACCTCGGATTTTTCGGGCAACAGAATATGATACTTCACGTCGAGAATACGCGCGGTATTGTCGGCCCTCTCGATATAGGATCCTAGCTTGGAAAACCAAAACCCATCCTGGCGCAACATGGTGCGGTAGCCCGATCCCTCGAACCGCAGCGCCACGTCTTTGACCCAATCCGTAAACTTTGTGATTCTATTGGGCGCCGCCGCCGTTTCATCCATGGATTTCAGTTCTAACCATGCGCTGTTAATTGTCTCCCACATTTCAGTGGTCAGCGCCGTACGAACGGCCCGCGCATTGAAACGGGCCATCTCCAAGCACTTCTGGATGGAGAACGGATTTTCAGGAGCGAAAGCAAGAAACGCGGCAACGGTTTCCGCCGTCGCGTGTTTATGCGTCTCATAAAAAATGTCGCGGCAACCCGCTGTTGTCAGCGCGCTGTCCCATTCGTTGCTCTCGCCGGTATAAGACGTCGGCAACACGGACAGACGCGTGGCGGCATCCAAAATACGTGCGAGATAGTCGGCGCGTTCTACATAACGCGACAGCCAGAATAAATTATCGGCGGTTCGACTCAGCATGATTGCTTACCTGTGATCATAGATCGACCACCCAAGTGTCCTTCGTTCCGCCGCCCTGGCTGGAATTTACCACGAGCGAGCCGCTCTTAAGCGCAACACGGGTCAGACCGCCGGGCACAATTCGCACCCCGTCCGCGCCGGTTAAAACAAAGGGGCGCAAGTCCACATGACGAGGCGCCACCCCGGACTCCACATAGGCCGGACACGTCGAAAGCGAGAGCGTCGGCTGCGCGATATACCCTTGCGGATCGGCTTTGACCAATTCCGCGAATTTCCTAATTTCCTCTTTTGTTGCATGAGGTCCGACCAACATGCCGTAACCGCCCGATCCATGAACCTCCTTAACCACCAATTCGCCCATATTCTCCAGAACGTACTTCAGGTCTTGCGGTTCACGGCAGCGCCATGTGGGAACGTTTTTCAGAATTGGTTCTTCGCTGAGATAAAATTTTATGATCTCCGGCATATAAGTATAGATGGCCTTGTCGTCGGCGGCGCCCGTGCCGACCGCGTTCGTCAAGGTCACGTTTCCGGCGGCGTAGGCATTGAAAAGGCCGGGCACGCCCAACATTGAGTTGGGATCAAATGTCAGCGGGTCGATAAATTCATCATCCAGCCGCCGATAGATCACATCAACCTGTTTCGCGCCTTCCGTTGTGCGCATGTAAACGTAATTGTCGCGCACAAACAAATCGCGGCCCTCAACAAGTTCAATTCCCATCTTGTCGGCAAGGAAAGAATGCTCGTAGTAGGCCGAGTTGTACTGGCCCGGAGTCAGCAATACGACGGTCGGATCATGCCCCGCTGTGCGCGGCGCAACCGACCGCAGGCTCGCGACCAGTTGATCGGGATAGTCTTCAATCGGCGCGACCCGATGACGGCCATAAAGGTCGGCCATCAGCCGGTAGGAAATTTCACGCCCGCCGAGCATGTACGACACCCCGGATGGTGTGCGTGCGTTATCTTCAAGAACATAGAAGTCGTTCTCGTCGATGCGAACAATATCGATGCCGGCGATATGAACATAAACGCCGTGCGGCACCTGCACTCCTGCCATCTCAGGGCGGAAAGCAGGATTTCCCCACACCATGTCTTCCGGCACGAGCCCCTCTTTGAGGATGCTGCGCTTGCCGTAAATATCTTCGAGAAAAAGATTGATCGCCTTGACCCGCTGTTCAAGACCTTTGGACAACACGCCCCATTCTTTGCTCGAAAAAATGCGCGGGATAATATCGAAGGGAATAATTCGCTCTTCGCCCTGGGAGTCGCCATATACGGCAAACGTAATTCCACCCCGGCGGTAAAAAAGTTCGGCTTCTAACCGGCGCTGCTCCATTTGCTCAAGCGGCGCTGTTTTAAGCCATTGATCGACGCCTGCGTATGCTGGACGAACACTTCCATCGCCCGCGTACATTTCGTCGAATGCCAAATTGCGCTCCCCCTAATTTGTTTTTCTTTCTAGGCTTAAGCATAACCCGAGCCAATGAGGGGAATCCAACAAAGTCGGCTGTTATTTTTGTGAAATAGAGGATTAAATTTATTTTTATAGGTTTCATCCGCCTATTTTTTCACCAATCGCTGGAAAAACGTACAAAGAACATCAGTTACAAAACTTTTTACAAAATACCTTCGATCAGAAAGTCCGCCATATCGGCGGGTTTCAGTTTCGGTACTTTGCTGTCTCGTCCTTCCATCGTTTTTTTAATTACAATGTGGGCTTCTACCTTGCGTTGATCCAGCCGGACGATGTCTTTGGCGCCCTTTATCCTCGGATAATACAGCGGGTCCAAAACCTTTTGCCGCTCGCATGCGCGCTCAAAAACCGTTTCCGTATCGAGACCTTCCACCTCGCGGCTGCCGGCAAGCTGCCAATCGGAATGCCCCGCGTAATTTTCATCATTCAGCAATTTAATCGCATCCAGCGGATCGCCCTCCGCATATCCCACTTTATAAAGCTGCTTACTCACGCCTACATCAGCGCCCCATTCCTGCATGGCATTACTCATGGCAACATATACTATCGACATAGCTGGGGCCTTTCACCGGGTGGAAATTTTGGGGAGAATATTCACCATGAACATAAAGAGGATCACGTCAGGTTTCAAATCATGGGGAGCATGCGCCCTTATTGTATCTCTCTCCATCACACTATCCGCATGTGAGCGCGTAGATAACGCGCAAAATGCCGCTTTGAGCGCGCAAAACAGCGTTGAGAGTGCACAAAACGTGGTCATCGACGAAGACGGCACCGTCCATATCCCGGCCTTTTCCGTCCCTCTTTCCACCTACATGAGTGAAAAAGCCAAGGACGTGTACGTCCAGAGCATCCGTAATCCTGAACCGGTGATCATTGATCAAGGTATTGAAAAGCACCGCGAAACACACAACGCCCTGTTCTACGGCCCGCGTCTCGAAAAAGCGGAAACTCTGTATCCAGTGGACATCGAGGACACGCACATCGGTGGTGTTCATGTCGAAATCATCACCCCGAAAGACGGCATTTCAGCGAAAAATCAAGACCGTGTACTGATTGAAGTCCACGGCGGTAGTTTTATGCTCGGCGCGGTTTACGGTGGACGCCTTGAGTCAATGCCCATCGCCAGCCTCGGCAAAATCAAAGTGGTCGCGGTCGATTACCGCCAAGGCCCCGAGCACAAATTCCCTGCCGCAAGCGAAGATGTGGCGACGGTTTACCGCGAACTTCTGAAGGATTACCGGCCTGAAAACATCGGCATTTTCGGCTGCTCGGGCGGCGGCGTTATGACCGCGCAATCCACTGCCTGGATTCAGAACGAAGGCCTGCCGAGCCCCGGCGCGCTCGGCATGTTCTGCGCCGCGGCCGAGAGCGTCTCGGGCGGAGACTCCCGCTTCTGGGCTTTGCCGATGGATGTGTTTTTCAGCGCTGCGCCGCCGCCGCCCGCGCCAAATCCGCCGCCGTTTCCAATGGCATACTTCAGCGACGTGGACGCCCGCGACCCCATGGTCGCACCCGTGTTTCACCCGGAGGTGCTCGCAAAATTCCCGCCGACCTTGCTGATCACCGGCACCCGCAGTCTGGATCTGTCCAGCGTTGCGTACACCCATACGCAAATGGCAAAACTTGGCGTGAAATCATACTTCTATGCCTGGGAAGGCATGTGGCACGCCTTCATGTACGATGTGGAAGTTCCCGAAGCTCAGGAAGCTTTCGACGTGATTGTGAAATTTTTCGACGAGCAATTAGGCCAGCAGCGCAACTAGACAAGCGGTTAGAATTCCTATGATTGATCTTCGAAGCGATACTGTCACCCGGCCCACCTCCGGTATGCGCAAAGCCATGCTGGAGGCCGAAGTGGGCGATGACGTCTGGGGCGATGATCCCACCGTGAACCGGCTTCAATCAACTCTCGCGGATCTCGCCGGCAAAGAGGCCGGGCTTTTCTGCCCCTCGGGCACCCAAAGCAATCTCGCAGGCATCATGGCCCACTGTGGACGCGGCGACGAGTACATCGTCGGTCAGAACGCCCACACCTACAAATTCGAAGGTGGCGGCGCGGCGGTTCTTGGGAGTATTCAACCGCAGCCCATCGAGAATGCACCGGATGGCACCCTCCCTCTCGACAAGATCACGGCGGCGATCAAACCCAATGACATTCATTTCGCCTGCACACGTCTTCTCGCCCTCGAAAATACGATCAGCGGCAAGGTACTGCCGTACGACTACGTAACAGCCGCCACGAATTTGGCCCGTAACCACAACCTTGCCATTCATCTGGACGGTGCGCGCATACTCAATGCGACCGTAGCTACAAGTACATCCCTGGCCGACTTGTGCGCCCCGTTCGATACCATCTCAATCTGTTTCTCTAAAGGATTAGGGGCACCGGTGGGGTCTGTGCTCATTGGGCCTAAAGACATTATCGAACGCGCGTTGCGCTGGCGCAAAGTACTAGGCGGCGGCATGCGCCAGGCCGGCATACTCGCGGCGGCGTGTCTTTATGCTTTAGAAAATAATGTGGACCGGCTTGCCGAGGATCACTCGAATGCTGAGCGCTTGGCGCGCGGGTTTTCGCAAATCGCCGAGATTGAAGTGATCTCGCAGGCCACCAATATGGTCTTCGTCCGCGCGCCTGAAGCGCGGGCACATGACTTGTCGAACCATCTAGAAAAGCACGGCATCCTCGCGGACATGCGGCGCACACCGGCTGCAAGGCTTGTGACACATCTGGATGTATCGGCGAGCGATATTGAAAAGGTTATCGACACCGTGAAAACATTCTTCGCGGGAAACTAACTCTTTTTCTGTTCTTTCGCCCAGGTGTCGCGCAAGCCGACTGTACGATTAAACGTAAGTCCTGCGTCCGAATCTCGACAGAAGTAGCCGAGCCGCTCGAACTGAAGAGTTTCGCCAACCGCCGCTGCCCCTAGCGCCGGTTCAAGCTGAGCGTTTGAAATGACCTCCACTGAGTCAGGATTGAGATCGGCGATGGGGTCGCCGTCCGCACCGGGGTCGGGACGGGTAAAGAGCGGATTATAAATTCGCACGTCAGCTGCCTTAGCATGAGACGCGGAGACCCAGTGTAACGTCGCTTTGACCTTGCGGCCATCTGGCGCATTGCCGCCGCGCGTTTCGGGATCATAAGTGCAGCGCAGTTCGATCACTTCGCCAGCTTCATTCTTCACGGCTTCACGGCACGTAATGAAATACGCATAGCGCAAACGGACCTCTTTGCCGGGAGACAAGCGGAAGAATTTTTTCAACGGATCTTCCATGAAGTCTTCTTGCTCGATGTAAAGCTCGCGGCTGAACGGTACCTTCCGCGAACCCGCCTCCGGATCTTCGGGATTGTTGACCGCATCCAGGTCTTCGCCGTCGCCTTCCGGATAGTTCTCAATAACCACCTTCAGCGGACGCAATACGGCCATATAACGCGATGCGGCTTTGTTCAAATATTCCCGCACACAGGCATCGAACATTGCCACTTCGACGGCGCTATTGGCCCGGGATACGCCAACACGATTGATGAAATCGCGCAAAGCTTCCGGTGGCACGCCGCGCCGACGCAACCCCGCAATCGAAGGCATACGCGGATCATCCCAGCCGCTCACGTGTCCGTCACGAACGAGCTGAGTCAGAACGCGTTTAGACAGCACCGTATAGGCAATATTGAGGCGTGCGAACTCGGTCTGGCGGGGCCGCGACGGCACCGGCAAATGCTCGAGCAGCCAGTCATAGAGCGGGCGATGATCTTCGAATTCGAGCGTGCACAACGAATGAGTAATGCCCTCGATTGCATCCGACTGACCGTGGGCGAAATCATAGTTGGGATAGATGCACCACTTGGTTCCGGTGCGCGGGTGTGCCGTATGAATAATACGGTAGAGCACCGGGTCGCGCAGATTGATATTGCCGGATGCCATGTCGATCTTCGCCCGCAAAACGCGTGCGCCGTTAGGAAACTCTCCGGCCCGCATCCGGCGGAAGAGATCAAGATTTTCCTCGGGCGAGCGGTCCCGGAACGGGCTGTTTGTTCCGGGTGCGGTGAGGGTGCCGCGCGCCGCGCGCATCTCATCGGCGGTCTGATCGTCAACATAAGCATCGCCGTTTTCAATAAGATGCTCGGCCCAGGCATAGAGTTGTTCAAAGTAATCCGAGGCGTAATGCAGATGCTCGCCCCAATCAAAGCCGAGCCAGCGCACATCGCGCTGGATAGCATCGATATACTCCTGTTCTTCCTTGGCCGGATTGGTGTCGTCGAAGCGCAGATGGCAGCGCCCACCGAATTCCTCGGCGATTCCGAAATTCAGACAGATCGATTTAGCGTGCCCGATATGAAGGTAGCCGTTGGGCTCCGGCGGAAAGCGCGTGACTATATTAGCGTGCCGACCTTCTTCGATATCTGTTCTGACAATCTCACGAATGAAATTCGCAACGGGGACGGGCGCGTCTTCAGACATTACAGTTCCTAGTCATTTTCAGCATCAAACTTACGGCGCAACCACATCGTCAAAGCCGTTGGTGATGGGATAGCGGTAATCCCGCCCGAAAGCGATATGAGTGATTTTTACGCCCGGCGGCGCCTGACGGCGTTTGTATTCGGCGATCTTCAGCATGCGGTAGATGCGGCGGACCACAGCTTCATCGAAACCCTGCGCGGCTACGGCGGCAACACCCATCTCGCCTTCAATGAGTCCCTTTAGGATACCGTCGAGAACATCATAGGGCGGCAAGGTGTCCTGGTCAGTTTGGTTGGGTTTTAATTCGGCGGTCGGCGGCTTGGTGATGATCCGTTCGGGCATCACCGGCCCATCCGGACCCAGGGCACCTTCGGGCCGCTGCGTATTACGCCAACGGCACAAATCGAACACCGTTGTTTTGTAAACGTCTTTCAACACCGAAAAGCCGCCGCACATATCGCCGTAGAGGGTGGCGTAGCCGACACTCATTTCGCTCTTATTGCCGGTCGACAGCACCATGTGGCCGAATTTGTTGGACATCGCCATGAGCGTAATGCCGCGCGCCCGGGCTTGAATGTTTTCCTCGGTGGTATCGGGCACGGTCTCGGTAAACAGCGATTCAAGCATCGCGTCATAGGCCTGCATGGCCGGCCCAATATTGACTGTATCCAGCCGCGCACCGAGCAGCTTTGCAGCCCCTTCGGCATCTTCGAGGCTTTCGGTTGATGTGTAGGGAGACGGCATCATGACACAGCGAACTTTTTCGGGCCCCAATGCATCTACCGCTACAGCCGCCGTAAGAGCACTGTCCACGCCGCCGGACATACCGATTACGACGCCAGGAAATCCGTTCTTGCGCACGTAATCAGCAAGACCCAGCATCATCGCTTTGTAAATATTTTCATGCCGGTCGCGTGGAGCATGCAAGTCCCCGGCACTGCACACCCAATCACCATCTGTCTTCTGCCAGTCCGTAAGTGTCAGCTCTGTGCGCCAGCTTGGCATCTGCACCGCCAGCGCCCGGTTCGCGTTCAGCACGAACGAGCCGCCATCGAATACAAGATCGTCCTGACCGCCGATTTGATTGACGTAGATAAGCGGAAGTTTGGTTTCGCTGACCCGGGCAACCGCATGATTCAAGCGCACGTCGAGTTTATCGAGTTCGAACGGCGAGCCGTTCAGCACCACAAGCAGTTCAGCGCCGGACTCTGCAAGGGTCTCGGCCACGTCCTCGAACCACATATCCTCGCAAATCATGACGCCAAGGCGCACGCCGCGAAACACCATCGGTCCCGGCACCGGCCCCGCCGTGAACACGCGGTATTCATCGAACACACCGTAGTTGGGCAGGTTATGTTTGAACCGCACACCGGCGATTTTGCCGCCGTCCAGCAACAGCCCGGCATTGTAGACTTCCGCCTTACCGTTGGCTTTCTTCCCGGTTTTTCCGTTATCACGCCAAGGCGCACCAACCAAAAGTCCCGGCCCGCCATCGGTAGTTAGCCCGGCCAGTTCATATACCGCGCCCTCGACCGCTTGCAAAAAGGCAGGCCGGTAAACAAGGTCTTCCGGCGGATAGCCGCTGACCACCAGTTCGGAGAACACCACAAGATCCGCACCCGCCTTTGCGGCCTCGGTACGGGCGGCTTTGATCAATGCCACATTGCCGGCGACATCGCCGACTTTAGGATTGATCTGCGCGAGGGCAATTTTTAAGGACGAAGTCATCGACCGCCTATGACGCGACGGCGACGCGGGTTTCCTTTTGACGTTGGCGGCGCTCGTCTTTCAGACCTTCCGCCAACTGGAATGCCAGTTCCAGTGCTTGCGACGC
>CAXBLG010000065.1:0-19699 GCA_963976395.1 uncultured Rhodospirillaceae bacterium | reverse complement strand
GGCTCGCCGCGCCGAAGAATACACGCGCGGGATGGTGACCGGCGGGACGCTGTTTGAGGAACTTGGTTTTTACTACGTTGGTCCCATTGATGGGCATCGCATCGAACATCTCGTGCCTGTTTTGCGCAATGTCCGGGAAAGCCAAACGGCCGGCCCGGTGCTGATCCATGTCGTTACGCAAAAGGGTCGTGGTTATCCCCCAGCGGAGGCTGCCGCCGATAAGTATCACGGCGTAACCAAATTCGATGTTGTATCGGGCACTCAAGCCAAGGCAACACCGAAAGCGCCTTCTTACACGGGTGTTTTTGCAAAGGCGCTGATGGCCGAAGCAAAGGCTGACGACAAAGTGGTTGCCATAAATGCCGCAATGCCTAGCGGAACCGGCCTTGATAAATTCGGCAAAGAATTTCCGGACCGGTGTTTCGACGTCGGCATTGCCGAGCAACACGCTGTGACGTTTGCGGCAGGTCTGGCAACCGAAGGGTACAAACCATTCTGCGCCATATATTCCACATTTTTGCAGCGTGCCTACGATCAAGTTGTTCACGATGTGGCGGTGCAGAACTTGCCGGTGCGATTTGCTCTCGACCGTGCAGGGTACGTTGGCGCTGATGGCGCCACCCACCAAGGCTCATTTGATTTGGCGTATCTCGGCTGTTTACCGAATTTCGTTATTATGGCGGCGGCAGATGAAGTCGAACTCATGCATATGGTTGCGACCGCCGCAGCCCATGACACTGGGCCAATAGCCTTGCGGTATCCGCGCGGGGAAGGCCTCGGACTCGAACTTCCCGAGCGCGGTACGCCCATCCCCATCGGTAAGGGCCGGATCGTACGTGAGGGCACGAAGATCGCGTTGCTCAGTTTGGGCACACGTCTTGCGGCCTGTCTGCAGGCGGCCGATGAGCTCGCCGCGCGTGGGTTGTCGACCACGGTCGCCGACGCACGATTTGCGAAGCCTCTGGATGAAGCGTTGATTGACCAGCTTGCTGAAACGCACGACGTTCTGATTACCGTCGAAGAAGGAGCTGCCGGCGGCTTTGGAGCGCGAGTATTAAGCCAGTTGGCCTGGAGCGGCCGCTTGGATAAGGGGCTTAAGGTTCGCACCATGACCATGCCCGATGTGTTTGTTGAGCATGCCAAGCCCGAAGATCAGGTTGAGGCGGCGCATCTAACTTCTCCGCATATCGTGAAGGTGGTGTTGAATGCGCTGGGCCAGGAAAGCGTCGGCGTAACCAAAGAGACGCCTGTACGGGCGTGACGCACGAACCTAAGTCCGCTTCAAAGTCTAAAATCCGCCTTGATCAACTCCTTGTAGATCGGGCCCTTGCCGAGAGTCGTTCCAAGGCCCAGGCCCTTATTATGGCGGGTGTCGTCTTCAGTGGCGATCAAGCTCAGCGGTCGGCGGGGGCGAAGGTCGCGGCTGATTTACCATTAATGGTGAAGGGTCCGGATCATCCGTGGGTCTCGCGCGGTGGATTGAAGCTTGCGCATGGATTGGAGTACTTCGGATTTGAGCCATCGGAACGTATTTGTCTGGACCTAGGGGCTTCTACAGGCGGCTTTACAGATGTTCTTATGAGCAGAGGTGCGGCTAAGGTCTATGCGGTCGATGTCGGGTATGGGCAACTGGCGCACAAACTGAGGACCGACCCGCGCGTGGTTGTCCTTGAGCGCATGAACGCCCGTCATCTGAGCGCATCACATGTGCCTGATCCCATTGGTGTCTTAGTTTGTGACGCAAGTTTCATTGGCTTGCGTACAGTTCTGCCGGCAGCAATGGGGCTGACAGCGCCCGGTGCTTGGCTCATCGCTCTCATCAAGCCCCAATTTGAAGTCGGCAAGGGGCGCGTGGGTAAAAAGGGTGTCGTACGTGATCCCGAGCTACACAAAGAAGTCCGCGAGACGATATCTAGCTGGATACAGGAGCAGCCGGAATGGAAGGTGATGGGGATTACGCCCAGTCCCATAACTGGCCCGGAAGGAAATGTTGAGTTCTTGATTGGCGCGGTGCGGTCGCCTACATCATAATAACCGAACCTAAAATTGACGTGATTTGCGAACTCGTGAAGAAAAAACCTGAAAGTTTCAAAGCACCTCCCATCTCGAGCAATTATGCCGGTGAGCCGCGCAGGGTGGGCGTGGAAATCGAATTCGGGCAACTCACGTGTTTGAGAGCCGCTGAAGTGGTCGTGGATCTTTTCGGCGGTACAATCTCAAAGAGTACAGACTTTAGATACGCGGTCGAGAATACTCGCCTCGGCACCTTCGCAGTGGAGATGGATTTTTCGTTGGTTCATGATGCTGACGAGAAAAACATTCCGCCCGGCGATGACGTGGACGACATTGCTCGGGAGATCAAAGAAGGCGCGAAGCAAGCGCTCGGTCAGGTCGGAGAAGTTATTGTCCCGAATGAAGTTACGGGTCCACCGATAGATTTAAACGACCTACCGGAGATGGACCATCTTCTTCGGGCCCTAAGTGATGCGGGAGCAATCGATACCTCGGAAAACATTATCTATGGGTTTGGTTTGCAGCTAAATCCTGAAGTGGTTTCTACTGAGGCGGAATCGGTGCTTCGCTATTTGCAAAGCTTCATGTTGCTGAACGACTGGTTGCGCAGTGAGATTCAAGTCGATTTGACCCGTCGCCTTCTTCCGTTCGCCGACCCGTTTCCCAACTCTTACCGTGCTCGCATCTTATCGCCGGACTATGCGCCGACGATGACGAATCTTATCGACGACTATCTAGAGTACAACCTGACGCGTAACCGTGACCTCGATATGTTGCCGTTTTTCACATTTCTTGATGAAGATAGGATCAAGACGGCTCTAGACGATGGCTTAACCAAATCGCGTCCGACATTTCATTACCGCTTGCCGAACTGCAGTCTCAATGATCCAGCGTGGTCTGCGAGCCTGGAGTGGAACCGCTGGGTGGAAGTCGAGCGACTAGCCGAGGATCCGAAACGATTGCGCGAGATGGCTGATGATTGGCTGGCGCGTGAATGGGATGGCAGCGTCTCGGCTTGGGTCGAAAAAGTACGGGCTTGGTTAACCTGATGGCGGGGCGGCCTGTTGTTGGGGTAACGGCTTCGGTCCGGGGCGGGCGGTTAATGTGGCAGTTTAATCGCCTCGCTATATGGCGGGCCGGCGGTCGTGCGAAGCGAATCACGTCGCGACGAGTTGTTTCCGTGCGCGCTCTGGATGCTTTGATCATCGGCGGTGGTGACGATATAGGCGCAGAGCTTTACCGCGGGGAGGTGGCCGTTGATATTCGCATCGACCCCGCTCGCGACCGTCTTGAACTTGGCATGTTGAAGGATGCTTTGCGCCGGGGAATGCCTGTATTGGGTATTTGCCGCGGTGCGCAAATGATCAACATCGTTAATGGCGGATCTTTGCACGAAGATATTTATGCGGTTTATGAAGAAGCGCCCCGCATGCGTACAGTGCTCCCTCGCAAATCAGTAAATATTAAGCGAGGTTCACGTCTTCACAAAATTTTGCGACTCTCGCTGTGCCGGGTAAACGCATTGCACCATCAATCAGTAGACAGGATTGGGCGAGGGCTGTCTGTAGTTGCAGAAGATGGTCACGGCATTATTCAAGCGGTGGAAGCGGGTGGAAAAACATTCTTGCTTGGTGTGCAATGGCATCCGGAGTTTTTAGTTTTATCGCGACCTCAGCAGCGTATTTTTCGCGCTTTGGTCTCTGCGAGCCGTCGAAACAGGACGTAATATGCGGCGCCTCTGATTAGTTTGCGGCAATAGGCGGCGTGTAAAGCTGAACGCCGTTGCGCTGCATAGCGTTATACTCACCAAAGACAGGTGTGAGCGTTTGGCTCATCCATGTGGCAGCTCGCATAAAGCTCATGATGCCGAACGGGAGTTGTCCGTCCTCTAAAGCGCGTAAGAGAGAACGGAAGGGGTCTTCCGGCGCGGGAAATGGCACCAACCATACAGGGTCATCTTCGGCGAGACCGATTTGTGTTTTCGTGTAATCTATGGCGCGTCCAAAACCACCGAGTTCGTCCACGAGCCCGATTTCAAGCGCATGGCTTCCGCTCCAAACCCGACCGCGGGCGATTTTATCGATGTCTTCAATACTCATGCCGCGGCCTTCGGCGGCTTTGCCGGTAAAATCCGCATATGTGGCATCTAGCATTTCGTTCAGGCGTGCCAGCTCAGTTTCGTTAAAATCGGTTACGGAACTAAACATACCCGCCGAATCACCGAAACTGATGCGCTCGAAGTTTACCCCCAGTTTTTCTGCCGCATCGCCAATAACGAGCTTGCCGAGGATAACACCGATGGAACCTGTAACGGTTGCCGGTTGTGCAAATATGCGGTCGGCCGTCATCGCGATAAAATACCCGCCTGAAGCTGCTGTATTGCCCATGCTCACAATAATGGGTTTGGACATTGCTTTCGCATTTTTGATCTCGCGCCAAATAACGTCCGATGCCACATAAGAACCGCCAGGGCTGTCCACGCGAATTAAGAGGGCATCAACATCCTCGTCGTTTGCTGCGTCCCGGATGGCTTTGCTCATTGAGGTGGAACGGACCCCACTATCGGAAAATAGCGAATTTTCGGCGCCTCCGCCGCGAGTGATTTCACCGACAGCATGAATGAGCGCAATTTTCTTTTCCGGTTCTGGCTCGTCGCTTGCAAAGCCTAAGCCCAGGTACCGGCCAAGTGTTACCGATGTGGCCGCACCGAATTTACCTGATAGTGCGGTTTCAAATTCGTCTCGATAGCCGATATGGTCGATTAATCCGCTGTCGAGCGCCTCACCGGACAGCAATGGCCCGTGGTCAATGAGCGATGTTACGGTGTCTTGCGGTAGGTTTCGTGTCTCAGCGATACCTGAGACGATCTGGTCATACCAAGACTTCAGAAGCGCTTCCGTGGCCTCCCGGCTTGCCGGAGACATTCCTGAATTGGTGAACATCTCGCCGGCGCTTTTATATTCTTTGCGCTGAAGGAAACTGCCTTTCAGTCCAAAGCGTTCTAGGAAATCCTTCAAAAATGGCTGCTCAGAGCCGATGCCGGCAACCCCTACGGTTCCGGACGGTTGCACCCAGATGTCACTGAATGCGGACGCCAAGTAGTAAGCAGGCAGAGCGCCGATCCCTTCACCAATGGTTTCGGAAAACAACAGCGCTGGTTTTCCGGCGGTGCGAAATTCGGTGACAGCATCGCGTATGTCCTGAATTTGTGCGAGTCCCAGGGCCTGCTCACTTAGGTTGGCCTTAAGAGCAGCAACGCGCGGATCGTCAGCCGCATTGCGAATGGCGATCACTGCATCCTGTAATGTTGTTTGAGATTTGAAGGAGAGTCCTTCTAGGCGACGGCCCCCGGATCCCTCGACAAAGCCATCATCCAAGTTGACGGTTAGAATAATCTTGTCGGGAGCCGTGACGTTTGATGTGCCGAGGTCATCTAAGATGAAAACCGTAAACAAAATGGTCGAAAGTAAAACAAAGGTAAGCAAACCCAGAGTAGCAAGTATGCCGACGATGAGTTTCCTGAGTACCCGCAACATTGAATTCCTCGCTTAAATTATGTGCCGCATTGTGCTTGGTGGCGAAGCAGATGATCCGCTAGCACAATCGCCAGCATGGCTTCGGCTACGGGAACACCGCGAATGCCGACGCAGGGGTCATGGCGACCCTTGGTAACAATCTCCGTATCATTGCCGTGAATGTCGATAGTTTGGCGCGGACTTAAGATGGAACTGGTCGGCTTGATAGCAAGGCGCGCGACGAGAGGTTGGCCAGACGAGATGCCGCCAAGAATGCCTCCGGCATGGTTGGATACGAATTCTACGTCACCGGCTTTTCCCATGCGCATTTCATCTGCGTTGTCCTCTCCGGTCATTGCCGCTGTCGCAAACCCGTCTCCGATCTCCACGCCTTTGGCAGCATTGATGCTCATTAAAGCGCTGGCGATGTCTGCGTCCAACTTACCATAAACAGGGGCGCCCAGACCTGCCGGAATACCGTCAGCAATCACCTCAATGACGGCGCCGGCGGACGATCCGCTTTTACGAATATCATCCAGATAGTCGGCCCAAGTCTTAACGGCCTTTGCGTCAGGAGAGAAAAAGGGGTTGCGGTCTAGCTCCGCCCAATCCCAATTTGCGCGATCAATTTTATGCGGCCCAATCTGAATTAAAGCACCGCGAACCTTGACCTCCGCGCCGAGGCGGTTGGCGAGCACTTTGCGCGCTATTGCCCCCGCGGCTACGCGCATAGCCGTTTCCCGGGCGGATTGCCGTCCGCCTCCGCGGTAGTCGCGTACACCGTATTTTTTCCAATACGTGTAGTCGGCGTGACCGGGGCGAAACTTCTCGGCAATGTCGCCGTAGTCCTTCGATCGAGCGTCTTTGTTTTCGATCATCAAACCGATCGGCGTGCCGGTGGTGACACCCTCGAATACTCCCGAGAGAATTTTAATTTCGTCCGGCTCGCGCCGTTGTGTGGTGTATTTGGATTGGCCAGGCTTGCGCTTATCCAGCCATACTTGAATGTCGCTTTCCTCTAGCCGGATGCGCGGCGGAACACCATCAACTACACACCCCAACGCCGGACCGTGGCTTTCCCCAAATGTGGTGAAGCGGAAGAGGGTGCCGAATGTGTTGCTAGACATCGCGTCAATCGGTGAGGTTGGCGCCTGCAAACAGGTCCGAAATGTCCTGTGCCGATTCTGGCGCCATCATACCTACCGTATGATAGCCGCAGTCTACGTGATGAACTTCGCCTGTAACGCCGCTACCTAAGCTGCTCAGGAGATAGAGGCCCGATTTACCCACATCTTCAATGGTGACGTTTCGATCCATCGGCGCGTTCAATTCGTTCCATTTCAGAATGTAACGGAAGTCGCCGATTCCGGAGGCGGCTAATGTCTTAATCGGTCCGGCGGATATGGCGTTGACGCGAATGTTTTGGGGGCCAAGATCGGTAGCTAAGTAGCGGACACTTGCTTCAAGGGCGGCCTTCGCCACACCCATCACGTTGTAGTGGGGTGTTACGCGCTCGGCGCCGAGATAGCTAAGAGTAACGAAGCTGCCGCCATTTTTCATAAGGGGGGCTGCCATCCGGCAAACTTCGGTGAATGAATAGCAGGAAATCTCCATGGTCTTATGGAAATTGTCGCGCGTTGTATCCACGTAGCGGCCGCGCAACTGCTCCTTGTCTGAATAGGCGATGGCGTGGACCAAGAAGTCCAGGTCGCCCCATTTCTTCTCAATTTCAACAAAAACACGTTCTACCGACGCCGTATCCGTCACATCACAGGGTAGGACGAGTGAAGATTGGACGCTTTCCGCAAGGGGTTTGACCCGTCGCTCCAAAGCCTCTCCTTGGTAAGTGAAAGCTAGGTTGGCACCTTGAGCGGCCACCTGCTGGGCAATACCCCACGCAATCGAGCGATCATTGGCAACGCCCATGATCAGCCCTTTTTTACCCGCCATCAAAAGCTGTTGTTCAGCCATCTCTAATACCTAATTTTTCAACCAAAAGCTTCCAGGAACCAATAAGTTACGGCATCCTACACGAAACCATCCGATGGGCAAGGTAACCGAATCTATGGCACCTGCATTTATACCCGAGCACGTTACCAAACGCCTGAAAAAGGTTCGCCGCGCAATATGGGAAGCCTCGGAGGCGGCGCTGACCACTCCTGAGCGTGCCATTCCTTTCTTTGCGCGGAGGATGGGGGAGGAGCAAATTCGACGTACGGCGGCTGCCCTGAGCTATTCTACGTCGTTAGCGGTTGTTCCAGCGCTGTCTTTGGTGTTCGCGGTGCTGGCCGCTTTCCCACAGTTTAATGAGCTACGCGTTCGCGCGCAGGACTTTGTGATCGGCAACCTCGTGCCGGATACGGGCTTACGCATCAGCGATACTCTGGCCGGTTTTATCGAATCTGCCGGCCAGTTGACGGCATTCGGAGCTATCGGTTTAATCGTTACGGCCCTTTTGCTTCTGTTAACAATTGAAGCGGCCTTTAATCACATATTTCGAGTTATCCGTCCGCGTCGACTTTTGCTGCGACTATTAGTGTTGTGGACGGTTATGACGGTTGGTCCGTTATTGCTCGGCCTTAGTTTTTCATTATCCGGATACTTTTCGTTTGCGCGGCTGCTATCGAATAGCACGGACGAATCAGTTCTTGGTCTCATGCTCGGTTCCATTACGCCCGCGCTCCTCACATGGGTTGCGCTCACCTTCATCTATATCGTTGTCCCCAATCGGCGTGTACGATTGAAGGACGCACTGATGGGCGCAGGAATAGCCGCGCTTCTTCTTGCTGGCCTGCGATATGGTTTCGCACAGGTTGTTGTGGGCATGACGTCTTATCAGGCTATCTACGGTGCCGTGGCCGCTGTGCCGGTGTTTCTCATCTGGGTGTTTTTGATATGGGTGGCGGTGCTGGCGGGCGCAGTGATAACAGCGGCGCTCCCTGATTGGCGTACGGCCATTGCAGGTATTGGCTCTGGCCCAGCAGGGCGATTGCTTCTGGGATTAGAAGTTCTTTCGCGGCTATCAATGTTTTTACGGCACGGCCAGGGGGTGCGGACGGAGAACCTTGCGAAGCTGGTCATGGCACCCGAACCGGTTTTAGCGTCCGTTTTGGATGACTTGCGACAGGGCCGTTTTGTCATCATGTCGGACGAGAATCGATGGGTGTTAATTCGCGATTTGACGCGGACCCCGCTAGCCGACCTCGTTCACCATTTCGGCTTGGGATTGGATCTAGGTGGTTCTGATTTTTCGAACCTGCGTGATAGTGATTTGGGACGTCGCTTGAATTCTTATCTTAAGAGTGCCGCGGATTCGGAACAAACATTACTTAGCGTGAGTTTGGCGCGGGTTGTGATGCCGCCAGATGAAACCAAAGACCAAAAGAGCGACCCCGTGAAGCCATCGACGTAAAGTGTACTAAGAAGAAAGGGCGGCTCTCATAAGCCGCCCCGTCCACCTGCTGACATTAAACTGATGGTCTAATTCTCAACAATTTTCCAGGTGCCGTCGGGTTGGCGACAGGCTGTGCCGAACCCTTCTTCTTTTTTACCGCCGACGATGATTTCTGACTGGAACTCACGGCAATATGCGCCGCCGTCGGTGCGGCCATCACGGACAGGGGTGAAGGATCCATGGTTGCCGCTATCCGGATTGTTCCAGACAATTGTTTCGTTCAGCGGCGCCGTATAGGCAACGCGCTCGGCTTGACGCATTTTCATGCGGTCAACCTCGTCCATGTTCCGGCCGATGGAACTGCCCACGGCAGCGCCGGCCAAGGTACCGAAGGCCGTCGCGGCCAATCTGCCTCCGCCGCTGCCGAATTGTGAGCCGAGCAAGCCGCCCAGGGCCGCGCCGAGCAGGGCTCCGCCGGTTTCCTTTTGGCCTGCGTTTTCCGCGCAGCCGCTAAGCGCCAACGCTGAAACCAGCATAGTGATGGCTATAGATTTCTTTGAAACGATTGTAAGCATGGCGGGCACCTTACTTTTGTCCTTCCGGCACTACTCTATGAATATTCCTCTTAGACGCATCTCTGAGACGATTCGACTAATGACACTAACGATTTCAACTGAGAATGGTGGCAAAATAAGGGCGATTCGCAGTTTTTTAATGGGGTAAACGGTGAAAAGCCTCAATATTGACAAGGCGCTAGCCAAAGACGACTTTACGAACCGACCTTCTTTTCCATTATGTTGGAGCCTATGGACTCGCCACCGCTCATTTCCACAATTTCTGATCCCATCACCTTGTTTCGGCAATGGTATGAAGAGGCGATAGTTGCCGAGCCTGATGTGCCGAATGCGATGAGTTTGGCGACCGCGACGCCCGAAGGGCGTCCATCAGTTCGCATGGTTCTGATGAAGGATGTAAACGCACGCGGATTTGTATTCTATACAAATACCGAGAGCCGCAAGGGTGCTGAACTGGCAAACAATAAATTTGCGTCCCTTTGTTTTCATTGGAAATCGCTGAAACGTCAGGTGCGGGTCGAAGGTGCCGTCGAATTTATGAGCGATGTTGATGCCGACGCCTACCACGCTTCACGTCCGCGTCAAAGCCAGCTTGCGGCTTGGGCCTCTCGGCAGTCACACCTGTTGGACGACCGCGAAACCTTGCTCGCGGATTTTGAGAGAATGGAAGCCCGCTTTAAAGGTAAAGACGTTCCGCGCCTAGAAAGCTGGAAGGGCTACTGTCTGACACCGACCGTTATAGAATTTTGGCAGGATGTGCGTGATCGTCTTCATGATCGGCTTGTCTATACCCGCCTCGGCGAGGGGTGGGAAACGAACCGACTGTATCCATGACCATTGCAGAGAAAGAACCAGCCGAGGAATCCGACGCTAAGGATAAGAGAGCGGTGAGCCGATCCACTCTCATGCGTGCTGCGACCTACGCTGCGATAGGGATTGCCGCCGTGCTGGTAGGCGTTAAGTCCTGGGCGTATTTTGTTACGGGCTCGGTGGCATTGTTATCGAGTCTCGCAGACTCAGCATTGGATCTGTTGGCATCAATTTTGAATTACATGGCAATTAGAGTTGCCCTCACGCCAGCGGATTCCGATCATCGGTTTGGACACGGCAAGGCCGAGCCGCTATCAGGCCTTGGGCAATCCGCCTTTATCACTGGCTCGGCTGTCTTGGTAATGATCGAGGCGGCGAGCAGGTTTGGTGATGAATCACAAATCACCGAAAGCGAACTTGGTATCGCCGTGATCGTATTTGCGATCATCCTCACTATTATTCTCGTTCAGTTTCAAAAGTATGTAATCAAGAGAACAGGGTCCGTGGCGGTGGGTGCGGATTCTCTTCATTACACCGGCGACCTCTTCATGAATGCGAGCGTTATTGTCGCTTTGGTGCTGTCGTCAAATTTCGGCATGAACTGGGCTGATCCGGTTTTCGGCGTGGGTATCAGCCTGTTTCTCATCTACAATGCTATCAAAATTGCGACCCAGTCGGTTAATCTATTAATGGATCGGGAACTTCCCGACGAAGATCGGGCAAATGTCTGCGCCATAGCGCTCAGGCACCCAAAGGTTCTCAGCGTACACGAATTGCGTACCCGATCTGCGGGTCTCCACAAATTTATTCAGATGCATATAGTTTTGGAACGCGGGATATCGTTGCTGGAGGCGCACCGGATTTCCGACGATGTTGAAAAAGCCGTGCTGGCTGCGTTTCCGTCTTCTGATGTTATCATTCATCAAGATCCAGAAGGCGTGAAAGAGTTCCATCCTGCAATTGGAAGTCCGTTGCATTGATGGTCCGGTGGACCTTGTTGCGGCATTGCAGAGGCTCAGCTTAGGTAGCATGATGGAGCCATGCCGAGGCCAAAGGAGGGCGCGTTATGTCTGCCATAAAAAACGTACTCGCTATTGTTAACGACACCTCCGGCGGACGGGCGGCTCTAGAATCTGCATTGCGCCTGGCCAAGAATTATCACTGTCACGTCGATGCGTTGCATGTGAGGCCTGATCCGGTGGCTGGCTTGCCGCTGGTCGGCGAAGCCATGTCCGGTGCGGTTGTTGACGAGATGATGGAAATTGCTGAGCGCGCTGCTTCGGCGCGTAGCAAGGATACACGGGCTATGTATGACAAAGTCATAGCAGGCGCCGGTCTCGAGGACACGGGCGGTGTTAATTGGCTTGAAGAAACCGGAATAGAAGAACAGTTGGTGGCTCTGAAATCTTGTCGGGCGGACCTCACTTTGCTCGCGCGGCCAACGCCCGACAATGAAACGTCAGGACTTATGACCCTTAATGCGGCACTGATGCAAAGCGGTCGGCCTGTAATGGCAACGCCGCCACGGCCAAAAGAAGGCGATATGCCAGGAGGCCCGTTCAAGCGGATTGCTGTATTCTGGAATGGGTCCACTGAGGCATCTCGGGCTGTTGCTGCCGCTCGCCCTTTTTTCGCCCAGGCTGATGAAGTCGTGGTTTTGCGAGTGGAAGAAGAGGAGTGGTTTGCGCCTACGGAAGATCTGGAAGCCTATCTTGCGCACCACGACGTAAAAGCCGTCGTCAGTAAAGTCTTGCCCCGGGAAAGCCGGACCGGGAGGGCTTTGATGACCGCGACGACTGAAGTCGGTGCGGATCTGATGGTGATGGGGGCGTACACGCGCTCAAAGCTGCGGCAACTTATCCTTGGCAGTGTGACGGGCTATGTCATGCACGAAGCAACGCTGCCTGTACTCATGTGTCATTGAGGACTCGGATCTAGCTGGATATTTCGGGCGTGGACGATATGCCCAAGCGCTGTCCTCTGAGTTTTCTATATTCCAATGTCACGCCGATGTTGTGCATCAATACGCTACCATCTGAGTTGAACGCCATTGCTTTGTAGTATTCGGCCAAAGCTCGGTCAAAATTCCCCTGATAGAAATAGATATTCGCGCGATTGTTATAGAAGCTCCATTGGCGCGGGCGCAACTCAACCGCCTTATTACAAGCGTCTATGGCTTCGGAAAACTTTCTTTCGCCCGTTAAAGCAATGCAGAGGTTGTTATAAGCGGGGGGAACATTCTCCAGCGTTAGATCACCACTGCGTATAGCTTTCTCAGCAAAATCTGCCGCGCTGCGCCAGTCCTCACGGCCAATGGCGTACGCACTTTCATTGACCAACTGATTGCCGGGTGCGAACTGTTGTGCGTGTGCAGGGTTTGTATGAACCTCGACACCGGCAAGTAGTCCTGTGTAAAGAACTGCGCTGCTCGCTAAGGTCATTATGCGACTCAGCATGACAATGCCTCCCATATTTGCAGCTCAATTTATACCATATAGTTGAAGAGTAGCCCATCGTGTGCGCGACCAAGGCGATTCTTGTGACTGTTTGACTAAATTATTCACGATTCCAAAGAGTTATTTAGCTTCCGAATTCCTCGTGGCAAACTGCATTGTTGAAAATCGTGACGACTACAAGGAAAAATATATGTTGGCTGGGGGAGCTCTTGGCGAGGACATAAGTCAGATTCCTATGTCTTCGATCTGCCGTCGATTTGCACACCGGTGGCGCGGGCTACGCAGCGACAGTGGCATCCCGACGTTACAGACGTATCTGACGAACCCGGATCCGACGTTGCAGCCCAATACCATTTTAATCGATGTGATCAGTTCTTCACTGTTGCGGGTCAGGCTTTTTGCAACTGGACTTGTCAGCATGGGAGGTATTGATCTGACCGGTTCAAACTTATTAGATTTTGCAGACAGCGCTGACACTGCGACCGAGATGTGGAAAACCACGCACCTGATTACTGATCATCCATGCGCGTTGCTAAGTACGAAACTTGCATCAACGGCGTCTGGACGTCATGTCTCTATTCAGGAAATTTCTTTTCCTGTCTTGCCGTTTCAAGGAAGCCCTCCTTGCCTTGTATCCGGGATTTCACTGATCAAAGCTTTGGATTTCCGCGACACCGTTTTTCGAGTGGTGAGTTATACGGAAGCGCGGTGGATCGATATTGGATATGGTATTCCCGACCACGTGGTCGATATTAGCGCTCCGATTGAAGAGTAAATTTCTATCGTTTTCCCCTAGTTCTCGTTCACGTTAAATTGCCCGTTTAAACAGGCGATTTATTCATTCTTGTGCATGCCAGACGCCAGTTTTGGGACTTTTTTGCAACAGAAGTTCTAAAACATCCTTGTGAACAGCTCTGTCTTGCACATTCCATCTTTCAGTTTTGTGACGCCTCAATAAACTGCCTATGTCTAGCGTTAGGGAGGCGCTGGGCAATATGAATTCCTGAGATCGCGCGCTTTGAGCGCGCCGGGGGTTGCCGGCGTTCTACGCCGGAGGGGGAGGCCGGGCGGCTCTGAAGAAGAGTCGCCCGGTTTTTATTTGGGCCGAGATCGGCAGGGGGATCAACCCGCTTCTAAAAGAGCGCCAGCTGATTGCCCTGGCTCAGGGGGGGGCTGAATTGTGATGTATCCAAAGCCAAGCGCTCACAGTTGAATCCAAGACGCTTAGTGGCAAGCCGAAAACGATTCCTGAGTGTTTCCGCGACCGGTCCAGTGCCGATCATGCGTTGGCTCCAATCAGGGTCATAATCGCGTCCCCTCCGCATGGCGCGAATGAGAGTCATAACCCTTGATGCCCGCCCCGGCACAGCATTGGTCAGCCATTCGTAGAATAGCGCTTTAACCTCTAAAGGCAGACGCAGAACCACATAGCCCGCCTCCGTCGCACCGGCGTCCCGGGCGGTTGCCAAAATCGAGTCCATCTCATGATCATTGAGACCGGGAATAGCAGGAGCAAACATTATGCCGGTTGGCACACCGGCATCACTCAGGGCTTTAATGGCTTCTAGGCGTCTATTGGGAGTCGAGGCGCGGGGCTCCATTTTGCGAGCGAGCCGGTGATCAAGGGTAGTGACCGAGACATAAACGCGCGCCAAATTTTCCTTTGCCATCTCGGCCAGAATATCAATGTCTCGCATTATCAACGCGCCCTTGGTGACAATGCTCACCGGGTGTTTAAATCGCGCGAGCACTTCCAGCACCGACCGGGTGATTTTGTGCTCTCGCTCAATCGGTTGATACGGATCCGTATTGGTACCCATGGCCATGGGCCGGCACGTATACTTGGGCATGCGCAGCGCTTTTTCCAACAGCGCGGCCGCTTCGGGTTTGGCGAAAAGCTTGCTCTCGAAGTCGAGGCCGGGCGAAAGCCCCAGATAGGAATGTGTCGGTCTGGCGAAGCAGTAACTGCATCCGTGTTCGCAGCCTCTGTACGGGTTTATGGAGCGATCAAAGGGTACGTCCGGCGACGTATTCCGGGCAATAATTGTACGGCTGCTGTCCCGAAAGACTTGGGTTCTCAACTGGGGTGGGGGTGAGTCCAGATTATTCCAGCCATCATCCGTGCCGAACCTTTGATGGCGTTCAAATCTGCCGGAGGCATTGCTGATCGCAGCTCTTCCGCGCCGAGCATCATGATGAACGCCTGGGGTGCCCTCCAGGGCGCCGCCGGGGAGACGGGCCGTGGAGGGACTGGGGCCAGGGGAGGCCGGAGTATGGGCTGCAAAGTCCATACTGAACCCTACATCTATCCAAAGAACAAAACAAGAACAAAGTTTAGACTATTTTAGGAAAGATGCAAAACGGCCTATCGAGGAGTCCCAAGCTCGTTTGTCTTATGTGTGAGAAAGAGGAGCTAGACCTAAGATCATGTCGGCGGCTTTCTCACCAATCATCATGGCTGCGGCATGGGTGTTGGCCGAGGGCATCGTCGGCATAATGGAGGCATCTGCGACGCGTAATCCCTCTACACCGTGAACCTTCAACTGATCGCTTACGACCGCGCGGGGGGCGGCGGCCGGACCCATCTGTGCGGTGCCGATAAAGTGAAAAACAGTGGAACCCTTGGTGAGCAAATAGTCCAAAATCTCATCGTCGGTTTGTACATCCTCGCCCGGCTGAACTTCGCGATCGTAAAAAGGGGCCAAGGGCGAAGTGGCCAACAGTTTACGGCCTAAGCGGACCCCGGCGATTTGCACTTGCCGGTCAACGTCCAGGTCCAGATAATTCGGTTGCACTATTGGGTGCATAAAAGGGTCTGAGGTTTTAGCGCGCACGTATCCCTGGCTCTCAGGGCGTTGTTGCCACAGGCCGCAAGTCATGCCTGGTATCGTGTCGAGCAATCCGGCGATGCCTTCCATGTAGCTGGCAGGTGTAAAGGTGAACTGTATATCTGATGTCGAGAGCGCAGGGTCCGACTTCCAGAACACATGTGCTAGGGAGGGGCTGACTGACAGGATGGAAGGCAGGCCTAGCATCCATCTGGCAACTTGGCCCCACAGTCTGGGCGCACGGCTTAATTCGTTAATGGTGTTTACGCCGCGCACTTGGGCGACCATCCGAACTGCATAATGATCACGAAGATTCTCGCCAACGCCGGCCAAATCAGCGACTATCCGCACTCCAAGGTCGTTTAGGAGCTCGCTCGGTCCTACGCCTGAAATTTGCAAAAGGCGAGGTGTATTGAGTGTGCCGCCGCACACAATCACTTCGCGGCGCGCCTTGACGACGCGCTCACTACCGCCGCGCCCACCGGAAAAATAGCGCACGCCCACTGCGTGTTTACCTTCGAAGAGGATCGCGGCCACATGAGCGTTGGTGCGTAAGGAAAGGTTTGCGCGTCCGCGCACCGGATGAAGGAACGAGCGGTAGGCGGAAAAGCGGCGGCCTTTGTGAATGATGCGCTGGTAGTAGCCAACTCCGTCTTGGCTCAGGCCGTTGTAGTCGGGGTTAAAGGGTATACCTAATTCCTGGGCGCCTTCGACAAACGGTTTCAACAGCGGGTGGGTCCAACTCAGATCCGTGACGGGTTGTTCTCCGTCTGTACCGTGGTGTGCGCCGATGATTTTCGCAATTCGCCGCTCGCCGCGCTTGAAGTAGGGCAGCACATCCGCATATCCCCAGCCGCGATTACCGGCTTGGGCCCAGCTGTTGTAGTCGTTGGCTTGGCCGCGATTGTAAATAAGCCCGTTAATCGAACTTGATCCGCCCAAAGTCCGCCCTTGGGTGACGCTGATTACGCGTCCGCCGAGTCCTGGTATGGGATCACTTTTAAACGGCCATGTATATTTCGGATTGAAAAGAGTTTTGATGTAGCCCGCTGGAACGTGAATAAAGAGATGGGCGTCGTTGGGTCCGGCTTCCAATACGCAGACGGAGTTCTTGGAGTCTTCAGAAAGGCGTGCGGCGACAACCGACCCGGCAGACCCGGTCCCAATGACGATAAAATCGAACTCTTCCTCAGATGCCGCCATGCGGAGTTCCCATCGGGGCGGCTGTTATTGAGTTGCCTCTTTGAGGTAGGCGATGACGTTGTCTTGAATGGCTTCCGACGCATAGCCGCCGAAGGGCATCTTTGTGCCCTTGATGAAGTCCATTGGCTTTTTGATCCAGGCGCGCAGATTCTCTTCGGTCCATACGACACCAGACTCTTTCAGGGCGGTCGAATAGACGAAGTCTTCACGCATTCCAGCAGTTTGGCCGATAATCCCATGCAGATTAGGCCCAACTTTGTTTGGTCCGCCGGCCTCAACGGTATGGCAGGCCGAGCAGGGGGCGAATTGCCGCTTGCCCATCACCGCGTCACCGTCGGCTAGTGCGCCAGCGAGCGGCAGAGCTATCAACGCGGTAGATAAAATAAAAGCGTTACGCATGATGGGCGTTCTCCCGTGTGCCGCGCGGCCCATTGGGGCGCGCGGCTACAGCGTCGTGAGGCGCACGAAGTGCCTACTCTTTAAGTGTATTGAGATAGTTGACGACATCCCAGATCGCTTCATCCGAGATAACGCCTTCATACATCGGCATATAGAGTTGCGGTAAAATACCGCCTCTGATTACGGCGAACAATTCGCCGTCGGTGCCGCCGAAATCGGTGTGTTCGTCGATAAGATTGGAAGCGGGCGGGCCGCTTTCCCCCATTCCGCCTTCGACACCGGAAGCATCTTCCATGTGACAATTCGCGCAGTTGTCGTCGTAGTATTCTTTGCCGCGCGCGATAGAGGCTTCATCGGCCGGCACAGGGTTTTTCATTTTGGCGGCTTCGGGATTGCCTCCGCGCGGCGTCTTTACTTGCGCCACCGCTGTTCCGCCGATCAAAAATGCGGCGATAAAACCAATAGCGATTTCTTTTTTAAAACTCATTTAGATGCCTCCGTGGACTCTTGTAAGCGCAACGAATGGAACTCAAAAAAACTGCTGCGTGAAAAACATTTAATCAGATGAACTTCTCAATCACATATGCTCGCCGGGGTCTCTACTGTAACAAGCCGTTCCCCAGGCGGGGCAAAAACTATTCTAAGGGCTTAGAGGGGTCAACTTAATCACTTTTGTTCGAATTTTGCTTTTGATGTGAACTTCTTATCTTTGACCGGTCATGGCCGTATTTCGGGCGTAATCACTTCCCCTTGAATATGGGGGCGCGTTTTTCGTTGAACGCTCTTACGCCTTCGAGGCGGTCTTCCGTAAATACGAGACGATTATAGGCTTCGATCTCCAGCCAAAGGCCGCGTGTGAGGTCGGTCTGCAAGCCATGCTGGACAGCCTTCTTTGCCTGACGGATTGATAAGGGGCCATTGGCGGCGATGGTTGTGGCAGTATCCAAACACTCTGCCATCAAATTTTCAGGTGTACAGATGCGGTTCAAAACCCCCCAGTCCGCGGCTTCGCTCGCGCTAAAAGGACGGGCAGAGAAGATGATTTCCTTGGCCCTGCGCGGACCGACGGCGCGGGGAAGGTTTTGAGTCCCGCCGCCGCCGGGCATGATTCCGAGTTTGGTTTCTGTCAGGGCAAATTTGGCATCATCCACGCCGTAAGCGAAGTCTGAGGCCAGAACCATCTCCAACCCGCCGCCGAAGGCATGCCCATTCACGGCACAGATGATAGGCAGGGGAAAGTCGGTCATAGCAAAATAAAAGCGTTCAAAGATGGCATGCTGGGCAAGCCAAGCTTCGTTGGTCATGCCGTTGCGCTCTTTTAAGTCGCCACCGGCACAGAATGCTTTTTGTCCACTGCCGGTAAAGAGCACGCAGCGCACATCACCGGGGTCCGCGGCGTATTTTTGGAAAACAGCCCCGAGCTCTTCACCCATTTTTGTGTTGAGGGCGTTCGCCGCGGCCGGGCGGTTAAGAGTGATCTGCAAAACGTGAGGTGCAGGCTCAGTGCAGATGAGGGTTGTGAACGAGTTCATGCTACTGCGCCATTCGAGATTTGGCATCGTCCATGGCGACCTTGAACCGTTGCCGTGCCGCGTCCAGTTTTGAGTCATCAATACCAGTGTCGATCCCGGCCTTAGCGAAGACGGCGAGGGCGGTTTCCAACGACAGATTGCCGCCGACACCGGGCGTAAACGGCGACCCGCCAAGTCCGCCGAGCACTACGTCAAACCGCCGCGCCCCTGCACCGTGGGCGGCAATGGCATTCTCGCCAGCATGGCCTAACGTATCGTGAAGGTGCATGCCGATATCAACGCCAACGTGACAGGCCTTTTCGACCAAATCTGCGACAGCGCCGGACTCGGCGTGGCCGGTGGTGTCTGCGACCCAGACGGTTCGCGCGCCCGCGTCATGAAATCGCTTGGTTAACGCCAAGACTTTAACGGGGTCGATGAGGCCTTCTCCGAAGCAGTGAAAGCAGTTGGCGATGCTGACATCGACAGCGCACCCAACATGCGCCGACCTGCTCAACATGATTTCAACTTCCGCAGCGCTTTCTTCGACTGTCCGTGCAGCGTTCTTTTTGTTGTAGTGATCGCTCGCCGACAGCACAGCATCAATCACTTTAACGCCCGCGCGAGCAGCGCGCTCAAACCCTTTTAAATTGGCGACAAGAGCGGCGACATGAACGCCGCGACCCTTTGCGCGCGTGTAAAAACCCTCTGCATCCGCCAGCTGAGGAATACGCACCGGGTTGACGAAAGAGGTGAGTTGGAAGTCCTGTACGCCCGCATCAACAAGACATTCGAATATTTCGAGCTTTTCGTCCGTCGTTAGAATTTCGGGAATGCTCTGCAATCCGTCGCGCAAAGTCACATCGCGGATTAGTGGGCGGAGCGGATGTTCGTGGTGAAGGCGCATCAGTAAGACCTCGGTAACCCAAGAATATGCTCGGCGATATAGCTTAGGATCATATTGGTCGAGATGGGTGCGATTTGGTAGAGCCGCG
>CAXBLG010000064.1:0-20080 GCA_963976395.1 uncultured Rhodospirillaceae bacterium | reverse complement strand
GTTCAATGTCTTCAAATAACAGGTCGGGCCGTTTATAGCCGGTCATGCGCCGTGCGAAGCCTATCAATGGTATACTCGGATCCATAGCTACGTCGGTGGTTTGAGCAATCGTGGCCAAAAGCTCCTGTTTGGCGCCTTGATGGGCCTCCCATACGGCCTCATCATCAAGTTGATCGGCACGAGTAAGCCGCTCAGGCTCGTGACCCCAGTTCGGGAACATAGTCTGGTAGAGACGAGCAAAGCCAGGATGCGCCCAAGTTGGTACATGGACACCATTGGTGATTGCCCGGATGTGATAGCCCGGAAACATTCGAGATGCCGTCTCAGCATGTCGGCTCGCAACCCCATTCACATAGCCGCTGAGATTGAGGGCAAGGCGCGTCATGTTGAGCCGGTCATCGCCCCCAAGAAGCTTGAGTTGATCTATTTCAATAGCGTCGCCAAGCAATCGACCGGCAAGGTCATACGAAAACTTGTCATGCCCTGACTCCACGGGCGTATGCGTCGTAAAGACGCACTGCTCCCGTACTCGATCGATATCATAAAGGATCGGATCCTGCTCATGATTATCCGTTCGTCTTCGATATCGCCGAAGTAACGGCAGCGTGAGGAGAGCAGCGTGACCTTCATTGAGGTGGTAAGTGCTGATCTCGAAGCCGAGCGCACGGAGCATGCGCACACCGCCAATTCCCAATACGATCTCCTGTTTGAGCCGATCAGATTCACCGTCCCCATAGAGGCGGTCGGTGATCCGGCGATCGGAGACCTCGTTTGAGTCAACATCAGTATCCAAAAGAATTACGGGAACGTGGTGCCCAAGAGGACAGACCACCGTAAAGAGCCACGGCCGGATCCACACAAGCCGCTCCCCGATCGCAACCGCCACCATGGCGTTGAGTGGCGCCACCCACTCCGACGGTTTCCAAGGATCAGGGTGATCGATTTGCCATCCATCGGGGCTGATTGCTTGCCGCAGATATCCAGCTCGACTGGCGAGCGTTACGAAAACAATCGGCAGCTCAAGGTCGGCAGACGAACGCGCCGTATCGCCAGCGAGCATGCCGAGGCCGCCGCTATAGGTATGAATTTCCGGGCGCAACGCGATTTCCATCGAGAAATAAGCGATATCTGTACGCGCAAGAAACGGTTCGATGATGGACATAAGTATGCTGCTAGACTCCGCGGCTTTGCCCGAGTAGAGATCCGATGCCAAGCGCGGCATTGGTCTTATTGATCGAGGCCTCCTGAGTCATATCCACGCCGGTGAGCGCGCGAATAGCGTCGATCGTCTCGGGAATGACGATTGCCTGATTATCGACCATATACGCATAAAACAGCTCGTTCCCCTGTACTGTGAGCATATCCTCCCAGAGCGCTACTTCATAGAGGTCCGCGTGCGACCGTCCGATATCAGCCATCCACTCCTTGACCACGTTGAGTGCCGTCAATCCATGGTCCAACCGAATGAGCGCGATTCGGGGCGAGGTTCGGAAGGCATTTAGAACTTCCTCCTCGCTGACGTGTTGAGCAAGTTCGACTGACCAGTAATGAAGATGGCTCAACGTCTCGGGCACTTTTACCGCCATCGTCACGACGTCAAGTTCGGGGTCCACGGTCTGTGCATCGGGGCCCTGATGGCTGGGAATGCTCGCCTCCGGCACCAACGTATTCATGATTCCGCCGAGATGGCTTTCCCACGGATCGGTCGCACGGCGCAATAATGTACCGCGCGCTTTGCGAAGCAACCCGGCACGCTTCAGCGCGGTGAGCGTGCGCACAATTGAGGTTGTATTGCAGGAAACGACCCGCGTGGAATCGCGCCCAACAGCACTATCGTAGTTCGCCTCCGCGACGAACGAATGCCCCGTTGTATCATGTTTTTCTCCGCCTTGGACGATGAACTTTATGCCGCGCTGGCGGTAGATTTCGATGTTGTTCGCCGCGATGTTCTTGGGTGTGCAATCAATGATGATGTCGGAGGCCTCAAGCAAGTCGTGAAGATCGCCTTCTACTGGCAGTCCGGCTTTTCGCATAGCTGTGGCATTGTCCGGCGTTGCGCCGTATAACCGATAGCCTTGCTGACTTGCCACATGAAGGCGCCAGTCGGTGCCGATATCGGACACGCCTATCAACTCCATATCGTCCTGGCGCGTTACGGCCCGAGCGACGCGTTTACCAATTACCCCATATCCGTTTACAGCAACACGGGTCTTGCCTGATGAGCGCATGCAGTCTCCACCTTTCATGGCCGAATTAATAGCGAGCTATATTTCATCCTGTCCTGGCATGCAGGCCTGTCCCGACATGACGGAATGATACCCTAGCTAACGCATTCGCATTCTTGAATTAAGGACACGGTATAGACGTCAAAAGTCCCAATTCATTACAGGTGGACGGAAGAAAACATTAAATTTACCAAACCATTTGGCCAATCAACGTCACTACGCAGGATGATGGGCGTAGGCTTTCGTGCCCCGATTTCTCCAGAATCCTCATTGTGCTGCAGGAATCTATCCGTGCCGTGCTGTAACGCAAGCGGGCCAATAGCGTCTTTTAAACAACATCGCCAAAGGAAAAGAAGCTGCCGACGAGACACTGCTGTTCGATGGGTGACTTCTGGCCCGGAAGAGCAGTTGAATGTCGAATGACAAGATTCTCGAAAACGGAACGGCTCAATCGCTTGCTTGAAGGATAGAAGATGAGAATCGTAGTGTTCGAGACTGAAGAGTGGGAGCATAAAGCCTGCCTCCAGTTGCAACCCGCTCACACGGTAACGTGCACGCGCGATTCTTTGAATCTGGACACAGCCTCATCTTATAGCGACGCTGAAGTCGTGAGTCCCTTTGTCTACTCGAATCTTACCGCTGAGACCCTTCGCCTATTTCCACATCTCCGGCTCATTGCAACACGTTCGACAGGCTACGATCATATAGATCTTGATTATTGTAAGGCCCAAAGTATTGCGGTTTGTAACGTGCCCGATTACGGCGATTCGACTGTGGCCGAACATACATTTGCTTTGTTGTTGGCTGTCGCTCGCAATTTGGTCGATGCGGTAGAACGAACACGGCACGGGGTTTTCATTCAGACCAACTTGCGCGGTTTTGAGCTACACGACAAAACTCTGGGCGTGATTGGTACTGGCCGGATCGGTCGTCGGGTTATAGAGATCGCAAAGGGCTTCGGTATGTCTGTTGTTGCCTTTGATGTTCGTCCCAACGATGCGGCTGCACAGCAACTCAATTATAGCTACATGGATTTCGACAAAGTACTCTCCTCGTCGGATATCATCACGTTGCATGTGCCCGCCAGCTCGCAAACCGTAAATCTCCTTTCAGATCGTGAATTCGCTCTGATGAAAGCGGGTTCTGTTTTGATTAACACCGCGCGCGGCAACGTCGTCGATGTTCCGGCCCTCGTGCGGGCGCTTGCGGGTGGACACCTTCGGGCTGCCGGTCTTGATGTATTGCCCGAAGAACCGCTGACTCGGGAAGAGGCACAGATATTTAGAATCGGCGCGACTCCGTTTGACTATGACCTCAAGGCTCTTGTCGCCAACCATGTCCTACTGAGGTTTCCGAACGTAATTGTAACGCCGCACAATGCCTACAACACGGATAGCGCAGTCCGGCGCATTATTGAGACAACGCTCAGCAATATTGAAGCTTTTGCGCAAGGGAATCTCCAAAATGCCGTCGCCGGCATCTAGTCAGACCAAGGTCTCATCAGAGTCCCGGAAGGGGCTCGCGCGTACGCCGCCGAAAACGCGAGGGATGAGGGATGATCTGGTTATCTCGCGGGGCGATCCTTGGCCCCCTGGCTCGCATGAATGCTGTGATGGGGTCAATGTATCCGTCTTCAGCCGGCACGCGACACAGATGACATTGCTGCTGTTCGACGACGACCCCAAGCATAATCAGCCCATAAACAGGATCGATCTTTCCCCATATCATCACCGCACCGGGGACATGTGGCATGTCCGTCTAACCGGTAATGTATGGGGGAGAATTTATGCGCTTCAGGCCGATGGCCCCCAAGCGCCTATGGAAGGGCATCGCTTCGATGGAGATCAGTTTCTGGTGGATCCCTATGCTCCGCTCCTTGTCGGAGGACAAGGCTGGGATGAAGGCACGGACCAACCTCGACCACGCTGTGTCATGGCGGATCATGTTTTCGACTGGCAGGACGATACACCACCCCGGCATCCGTGGAGCAACACCATCATCTATGAAACCCACGTACGCGGACTTTCGTATCACCCCTCTTCGGGAGCGCAGCATCCGGGCCAGTATCTTGGCGTCGTCGATAAAATTCCCTACCTGAAAAATCTCGGCATATCCGCGCTCGAATTGATGCCGGTCCAGGCATTCCTTCCTTCCCAGCTCGACCGAGTCAATCCGATGACCGACAAGCCCTTACGGGACTATTGGGGCTATAATCCCGTTGGTTTGTTCGCCCCCATGGCAGGCTATGCGGACGCGCGCACCCTGGATGCCCCATTGGCCGCCTTCAAAACGATGGTCCGGGAACTCCACAAAGCCGGCATCGAAGTAATTCTCGATGTCGTCTTTAATCACACGGTTGAGGGTAACGAGGATGGGCCGACATTAAGCTTCAGAGGGCTCGACAATGCAATTTATTACATCCTCGCTCCAGACAAGAGGCATTACCTCGACTACACGGGCTGTGGCAATACGTTAAATTGCAACCACCCAGTAGTACGCGGCATGATCGTGGATTGCCTGCGCCATTGGGTGATTCACTTTCACGTCGATGGGTTTCGGTTTGACCTAGCCTCAGTGCTGGGCCGCGATGCAACCGGCAACCTGCTGCCCAACCCGCCAATACTTGAACAAATCAGCGAAGACCCGATCCTGCGTGAAGTGAAACTAATCGCCGAGGCTTGGGATAGCGCCGGCGCATTCCAGGTGGGCCGCTTTCCGGGACAGCGTTGGGCGGAATGGAACTGTCACTACCGCGATGACGTTCGCCGATTTTGGCGCGGCGATGGAGGAATGACTGGGCGTTTCGCTAGCCGCCTCTGCGGCAGTGCTGATTTGTACGAACGTGACGTCCAAAGTCCCTTAAAGAGCATCAATTTCGTGGCGTGCCATGACGGATTTACGCTCAACGACCTAGTGTCCTACGCCACAAAGCACAACGAAGCCAACGGCGAAGACAACCGCGATGGGATGAACGAGAACTACAGCGAAAATAATGGCGTCGAGGGGCCGACCGAAAATGGCGCGATCGAAGCAATGCGCCAACGCCAAGTAAAGAATATGCTGACGGCATTGTTTGTCTCGCGCGGTGTTCCCATGTTGCTTGGTGGTGACGAATTCCGCCGCACTCAGGGCGGCAACAATAATGCTTACTGTCAGGATAATGAAACTTCTTGGTACGATTGGACCATGGCGAACGAGCACGCCGACCTGGTCCGCTTCGTACGAAGGCTTATTGCGTTTCGCAATGCGCACCCGGTGCTTTCTGCCGAACACTTTTACACCGCATCCCAAATCGTCTGGTTCGGCGCTGATGGGTTGCCGCCAGACTGGGATGGTTCTGGCGGTCGGATCGGTTGCCTAATTCATGAAGAGACCGATAGGTCTATGTGTCTCCTCTTCAACGCGACACGGGATGTGTGCTGCTTCGTCTTGCCTGCGAGCCAAGCCGGCGCATGGCATGTTGCTGTCGATACATCAAAAGAGGCCCCAGACGACGCTCCGGACACCGGCAAGGAGCCTAATTTGGATTCCCGTCATGAAATTTATCTCGAGGGCCGTACGACGGTGGCTCTCATTTTTCGGCCAGTCAGACCTGATGGATCACCTTCAGAACGTAGAGCCTGAACCTATGCGCACCCTGTTTATCACTCCAGAGATGTACCCTTTGATCAAGACAGGTGGACTTGGCGATGTCTCGGCAAGTCTTCCAGCGGCTCTATCCGCGTTAGCTGTCGATATCCGCGTGATTCTCCCGGCATATCCACAGGCGCTTGACGTCGTTGAAGATATTGAACCTGCCGTTCCGGTCGGCGACGTTCTTGGACTAAGCAACATCTCCCTTATACCTGCGAAAGCCCCGGACACAGGAATCCCGCTATGGCTTGTTGACTGCCCCGCGCTTTTCCGCCGCCCGGGCAGGCCTTACCAAGACGTAGAATATAAGGATTGGCATGACAACGATCTGCGGTTCGCTGTCCTAAGTCATGTTGCAGCCAGCCTTTCTCAAGGTGCGGTTGGTCAGAACTGGCGCCCTGAAGTTGTCCATGCCAACGACTGGCAGACCGCGCTAGCGCCTATGCTTCTTAGTCAGAGCACCCGTTACCGGCCGGCGACGGTCCTCACCATTCACAATCTGGCGTTTCAAGGACTTTTCCCCTTGAACAGGGCCACAAGACTTAGCTTGCCACCGGATAGTTTGTTACCCGGTGGAGGAGCAGAGTTTTATGGTCGAGTTTCCTTTCTTAAGGCGGGCATCCACTACGCTGACGTATTGACAACCGTCAGCCAAACCTATGCTCGTGAGATCCAAACGCCTGAGTTCGGTTGTGGGCTTGACGGCATACTCCGTGCTCGGGCTGATCGTCTATTTGGAATTCCGAATGGTGTGGATTATGACGTCTGGAATCCGTGGACCGATCCGTATCTTACTCAACGCTATGATATGCGCAGGATGGCAGGCAAGCGCTACGGCAAGGAAGCGCTTCAGCGCGAATTGGGGCTCACTATTGATGCAGACATACCCCTTATGGCTTTTGTGAGCCGCGTCACCGAGCAGAAAATGGCTGATGTTGTTGCGGAGGCCCTGCCTAACTTCCTAAAAGCAGACTCCGCACAGTTTGCGCTGCTTGGGGAAGGAGACCCTACCCTTGAGCATAGATTTGCAAGTTTGGCAGCTCGTTATCCGGGCAGGGTTTCAGTTTGCATCGGCTATGAGGAACCACTCGCGCACCGCCTGTTCGCGGGCGCGGATATCTTGCTTCACCCATCACGGTTCGAACCTTGTGGTCTCTCCCCTCTTTACGCGATGCGTTATGGAACCCTCCCTGTGGTGCGACATGTGGGCGGATTGGCCGACAGTGTGATTGACACCAACCCTCACACCGTCAGGAGCAATAGTGCGACAGGGTTCAGTTTTGTCGATGCTTCCGCCGGGGCGCTGAGCAGCTGCATCAAGCGCGCTTTGTCGATTTATCGACAACCGCTTGCATGGCGCAAGCTTCAACGCCACGCGATGGGACAAGATTTTGGCTGGCAACGACCGGCGCGCGAATATCTCGCTCTCTACGAAGAACTGGCGGCGGGAGTCCGTGGGCGCGCGCCAGAATCCTTGGGCCGGACCGGCGTCATCGCGCATAGAAGCATGGTCTCCGTATCTCCTATGCCGGTTGCAAGGCAGGGCAATAAACCTACGGGTACGCACGGCAGGCCGCGGGTCAGATATCAACAGGAGGAGGCAATGAATAAGGACTTAGACTCTCAAATTCGCGAACGTGCCCACCAGATCTGGGAACGCGAAAATCGACCGCACGGAAAACATCATGAGCACTGGTTGCAGGCTAAAGCCGAGATCGAAGCGGAGCGCGCGTCAAGGAAAACCAAACGAGCCCCGAAGAAACCGCGCGGGGAAAGCAAACCCGCATCAAAACGCTCTCGTTCTAAGCCGATTGCACGCGTAGGCCGACACGGCTGATTGTGGCGCGGGTTGCCGTACTAAGAATGTAATGGGCTTCAGCTTACTGCATCACACGCAGAATTGGCGAAAGCGCAGGGTGTGGTGATCGTTATACACTGGTCGCAACACCAATGATCTTAGCCGCGCTGACTCCACTTCTCGCAGTCCTCGGTCTACTCGTGGCCTTGCGCCTACCGGCATCCAAAGCCATGCCTCTCAGCTTGATGCTTACAGCTGGGGTGAGTGTCGCCATATGGAAAGTCCCTATTCGACAAGTACTCGCTGCATCGATTGAGGGCCTTTTAATAGCAGCGTCCATATTGTGGATCGTATTCGGTGCAATTCTCTTATTGAAAATACTAACCGCAAGTGGCGCGATGGCAGCTATACGAAGCGGGTTCATGCGCATCACACCCGATCCACGCGCGCAGGTTATCATAATCGCTTGGTCGTTCGGCGCATTCCTCGAAGGTGCGGCAGGGTTTGGGACTCCTGCCGCGATCACAGCACCCCTCCTGGTCGCGCTCGGATTTAAGCCGTTGGCGGCTGTTGTCCTTGCCCTAATCGCAGACAGCAGCCCGGTCTCTTTTGGCGCAATTGGCACTCCTGTCGTTGTCGGTCTCGCACAGGGTCTACAAGAAGGAAGTACCGTCTCTCCCGCTGTCGTCAGCGCGCTAGGCAACATATCCATGGCTGAATTCCTTCGAACGGTCGCCGTGCAAGCGACCGCCATCGACCTGTTCGTCGGTACAACAATTCCTCTGCTCATTGTTGTCATCTTTACCCGGTTCTTTCACCCGAGACAAAGCTGGCGAGATGGACTCTGCGCATGGCGATTCGCTCTGTTTGCGGGACTCGCTTATACTGTCCCCGCGTTCGGCATCGCCGCGCTCCTCGGGCCTGAGTTTCCTTCGCTTATCGGCTCCCTGATCGGGCTTGTACTCGTAGTCCCAATTGCTCGCAAAGGCGTGATGCTTCCAGGATTCATGCCTACACAAGCAGCGGTAGATCAGGCAAGCAATAGATTAGTTTCTCCCGGCATGACGCTCCATCGAGCATGGGCACCATACTTGCTGCTGGCTGGGCTGCTAGTCGCGACACGAGTAGATTTTTTACCGCTAAAAACGTGGTTACAGGCGGCAACGATTTCGTGGACAGACATTCTTGGTACGAACATCGGAGTCTCAGTCGCGCCACTCTATCTTCCTGGAGCAATGTTTGTTGCGGTAGCACTGGTCTCCGTCCCTTTTTACGGGATGGGCGTTCGCCATGTTGGAATAGCCATACGCGACGCGACCACCGTGCTCGCGAGCAGCGTTCTAGCTCTAGGCGCTGCTGTACCCATGGTCCGCGTCTTTATCCAAACAGGCGTGAACGACGCGGGTATCGCCAGCATGCCAATGGAATTGGCGACTATCGCCGCAGACTCCGTCGGAATCGCGTGGCCGCTGGTTGCACCTCTAGTCGGCGCCCTCGGTGCGTTCCTATCGGGCAGCGCGACTTTCAGCAACTTGATGTTCGCATTGCTCCAGTTCAGCGCTGCCGACCAAGTATCAGTCCCTGAAACGACTGTGCTAGCCGCACAGATGCTTGGAGCGAACGCAGGAAACATGGTCTCAGTGGTCAATGTCGTCGCCGCAGCTGCCGTTGTCGGGGTACTCCGACAAGAGGGCACCATCATCCGCTTCACGCTCTTGCCGATGCTATACTACTGCCTGGCTGCCGGAACTATAGCCTTCATCCTATCGGTGGCTTTACCATACATCATGCGATAATAGAGGCACGCTGCTCGCGGCCTCCCCCTCTCAATCTCGTTGGTGATGAGTGGAGTCTGTACTGGATATGGCCCACTATGGGGCGAGTGGCAAACACGATTGGCGCTAACCTACCCAGACTCGCTTGTATATGGCCGATAAACGTCGTGGTCGATCGTCCAGGCTTCGATGATCCGCAAGGCTTCGCTGAACTCAGTCAAAAGCTTCTTCAGCTCTAAGTTTTCCCCTCCAGCCCCTTGGCCATAGATCGGCGGCCGACAGCCCCGAACAGTGCTCTTTCGAAACCCCGATAATCTACCCTTACGAGAGGAATCTTCCACGTTATGCAACACCGGTTTGACCCCCTACGCACGCAAATCCTTCGTTCTCTGTGAACAGAGATTCTATTGCTCTACCCATTTCATACTCGTCGGCCATGGCTAAAGAAATCTGTCGAACCGAAACCCCAGTACTAATTAGAGTGTCGCAAAAAGAGAGTTGGCCTGCCATTTAGATCGCAGAGCATACTTGCAAGAATCATGGCAAGAATCGTTTCTAACGCCCTACCTTTACACCCACGGACAAGTTGCGTGGTGGCTCGGTTATGGTGAGAGATGCAGCTGCCGCGAGAATAAACGCGAAGAGGATGTACTCCAGTCGAATTGAGCGTCGCATATGCAGCGCTCCTTGCATTTGTCCTGTCGCGAGTTCTGGGGTCACAATCATCTTGTTGTATGCGGCTAGAAAAATAAGGAAACCAAAAAACCCGAGCTTTGCGAGTAACCGCCAGCCGTATGTCGTACTCACAAGGCCATCGATACGGTCAACCTGAACGAAACTGATGATAACTCCGCTAAGCACGAGACTTGCCACAACCCAGGCCGCACGGTGTGAGAACGCCACCATTATTTCCCCTGCTTCGGGAACAGACTGTAGACGTGTTGCCTGATACAAAGGATATAGGGCGCCCAGCCAAAAGGCAGCGCACGCGAGATGCATCGCGACAGCCGCACTCATTAGCCAGGCAGGCGCTGCGGTCGCGGCGTGACCAGTCACTAGAAAACTCACCAGCCCCAGAGTAATTCCTCCACACAGAACCAGGCGATTGTCGATTTGAAACCCCCAGGCGAGCAGGATCATTCCTGGAATGCCAATAACGGCGCTCCGGCCGAGGGAGCTATCGAAGCCCATGGCCCATACTTCTGGCTTGAAGACAATTAAGGGACCGCCGGTTATCATGTCTGCTCCGCCGAAGACAACCGCTAGGCCATAAATTGCAATCGCAAGAAGCGCAGAGAACTTTCCTAGGCGCGCCGCTGCGTCCGCAATGGCGGGCGGCAAACGCATTGTCAGGGAAAATAGCGCCGATCCAGCGGCCAAAAGCATGACCCCGTATAACGCCGCGCGATTTACACCGACAACGTAGGTCCAAATACTGATTTCCATGCTAGGTCGCTTGAATCGGGGATCGCTGCTTTATGTTTATGGAGCGGCAGCATTTAAAATCGTTAATGGTCCTGGACGGTCGCTGCCTTTAGGCCCGATCCAATCAGTGCGCGTGCCATCGCTAAAGAATTGATGTGCCTTCCACGCAATTTCTGCCCCCTGTGAGGGATTCTGAGCGGTGAACTTGAACTCGCCTCGCTCGCCCGCCGGGATATTCGTCTTCCAAACAATCGCGGAAATTCGTGTTCCGGTCTTTTTGACCTCGTATGTGTCTGGTGCTCCCTCCACAGACACAACCGTCACGCCATCAGGAATCTCCAGTTCAGCTGAAATTGTCGCGACGCTTCCTTCAGAAGGCACTCGGACGGTATAGGTGTCGGTGGCGCTGAGAACTACTTCAGCAGGGCGCAACGTCACATGCGCTAGGGCTGCTGTGGTCAGGCCAGAAACGGCAATGACGAGGGTGAGCATCATCTGCACCTTAGAAATTTGCATCGGTGAACTCCTGTTGATTGAGCAAAATGTACGGTCGGGATTTGTGGAGATAAGCCTAGTTGACGACGAAGACGAGCGACTCATTCATCGCGTGACTATCTGGGCCCACTACTCGGCAAGTCAGTCTGTACTTACCAGGCGGCAAAGCGTCCTTTAGTGGAACATGCAACGTTATACCCTTTGCTGCAATCTTCCCTACTACGTCGGCATCGCTTCCGGCCGAATCAGCCACCTTGCACGACACCGGCTTTATCGCTTCGTTGTAGATCATAGTGATTTCACGGACGTTTGACGCCAGAATCCCGTTTTCCGACGGCACCGATGAGACGAGTTCTGAGTGGGCAAGTGCAGCGACGGGCACGCATTGCCCAGCCATCGCCAACGTGACAAAGAGATAAATAGATCGCTTCATGAATGCGCTCCTTCAGGGCTCGCGACTGAGCCAACATGATCCGTATGAGTTCGCCTGACAGTCAGAGTTCACATCTTAGTTGGAAATCTGCGCCATTCATCCACATTTCATCACGATTACCTGTTTCTCATTCCAAAATTTCTTCGGACCCGCCCGTGCGCACCAAATTGGCCTTGATGCCGCATCTCTCTAACTATATCTACATCTGTCATTTGATTGCCTGAAGGTTCGTTACCTTGACGCACGAGGTTTCTATCAGTCGCTTCCCGCCTGGATGAGCGTTTTCTTTCAAAGCGTAATAATACGACAATTGCTTCAAAAATACTCCTTTAAGCAATCATCTCAATCTGCCCCAGTGGTGCCCACTTTCGGCACTTAGGGGACGCCAGCCCACAGGGGTGGATTCAGTTCAATGCGATTGCTCATGCCAACTGAAATAATAATGTGAACTGTGAGTGGATATTTAAATCCGAAATAGAGCGGTGATCTCACGGCAAACCTTTCTTGCGGATAGATCGTGCGGCAAAGGGTCATTCGATCTCAACTGCCTAGATGGCCGCAACCCTTTTTCCGATTACGCGCTGCTCCCACAGGCGGACGATATCTTGATAGAATCTCTCGCTATTAGGATCTGCATTACTCGCTGATTGGCATTTAAGTCTCTTTCCTCCTACAATACCCGAAATGATGTTGTCTCGGGTCAAGCCTGCATTTCAGTGTAGAGGCTAGACTCGCCCGTGATCTACGCTCGACCGTTGAGAGAAAAAACAATGCCAATCAAACATGTTCTTGTAGCCCTAACCGGAGAAGTGCAATCGACAAGCGTACCTAGTTGCGCCTTCGATCTGGCGCAGCGGTTCGCCGCGCACGTGACGGGCGTCGATACCATTAGGAACGAACCCATGTACCCGCACACGGCGTTTAGCGCAGTGACCAGCGCGTATCACGTCGAGCTCGCTAAAACCTACGACGCCATGAAGAGACAACAGCGAGATACGGCGCGCGCGGCCTTTGAGAAAGCGCGCACCCATTGCGGAGTCACACTGGCTGAAACGTCCACAGGAGAGAAAGGCGCCTCGGCATCGTGGTTCGACAGATCCTCCCTCGACGATGATCCGATCGTGAGCCTAGGGCGGCTTGCTGATCTCATTGTTCTCGAACAACCCGAAAAGCGCGAATCGATCGCGCATTTCAATGTCATTGAAAGCGCTGTCTTTGCGGCGCGGCGGCCCACTCTACTGTTGGCGCAGAATCATTCCGAACTGGGCCTGCGGGGCGCAATTGCCTGGAACGGCAGCGCTGAAGCGGCTGATGCAGTGGAGCGTGCTCTACCGTTATTGGCTAATTTGAAGGAAGTAGACATCATCCAGGTGGGAGAGATTAGACCTGAAGGCATTCAGGTGACGAGTCTAATCAATTATCTTGGCTGGCATGAGCTTGACGCGCGTGTTCACGAGGTTACGGACAAACCCAAGTCCACGGCCAAGCTCATTCTTCAGGAAGCGGAAAACATCAAATCGGACTTTCTCATCATGGGCGCCTATAGCCGCAGTCCATTGCGCGAGACTGTCTTCGGTGGCGTAACACAACATATGATCAAGAACGCAGCGTTGCCAGTCCTCTTAGTGCACTAAGCGCGCGCGCCTCGCTTCGAGTTACTATAGAACTGGAAAGCGCTATTACTTTGCCCGGACAAGCAATCATCCATACACCAGTTCAAACCACTGTTTTGTTGCGTTGTCTCGGAGTTTTGTGAAATTCTCCATAGCAGAGGTTATATTTGAAGCGGCGCTTTCCTCAACTTGATGGAGAGAGCTTTCTTCAGGTTTCGACCGCTGCCCCCGCACCCATTCCGCCAACATTGCAATACCCAACATAGGAGGAAAACTTTGTTCGGAAAACATTTTGTTACTTACGCGTAGAGGGTGCAGGACGCGCAGCATTTCCGCCGTGAACGGATTGGCGAATGCCTGAACCCACGGCTGCATCATCTGGCGGTAGAGCTGGTCATTGCGTTCGGAAACTCGTCGGACGACCTCTAAAGGCTCGGTAGAAATACTTTCGCATAAATCCTCGATGTGCCTCTCCTCGAAACGCACATCATACTGGTCATGGCTGCAATCCGGGTCGTTTGTGGGATTGATGATTTTCATTTCATAAAGACCTGGCTTCATGTTCTCCATTTCCCGCACATGCTCCAGGATGGCGCGATGTTCCAGCTTCGCCACCTTCGCCGAAACGAAAATGCCCAGATGCCCGATATGCGAATTGATCATGTAAGCGATGCGTTGCCCTGCTTTTTTGAGGGCACCTGTTGTCGGGTAAATCTGTCGTACCCAGTGCAGTGCTTGACGCGGGGGGGTGATGTGATCGCCGTGGGAAGCGAATATCAGCAACGGGCTTTTGATGCGCTTGAGATCGATAGTGCAACCTTCATGCAGCTTCAGTTCACCGCGCTCCAGCTTATTGCCGATAAAGAGATTTTGCACCGTTGCGGTGATTTCCTCCTCGCTGAAACTATGGTACCCCGTCCACCAGCGTTCGAACTCCAAAAAGCGTTCGCGCTCAGTATCAATATGGGCGTAGAGATCATAATATTTCCCCCACAACGCATTGGCGGGATTTAGCTTCTCAAAATTCCCGACCAGCCATGCGCCATCAAATGTTCCATTTCCTAAATCAGACATCAAACGGGCAATCCACGTACCTCCTGCCAGACTTCCCATTATCTGCATAGGACTGCGTTCTTCACCACTTGCCCAATAGGAAAGTGGTGAGCCGTTGGTAACCACTGGCCCAACAAGCCCCTGACAGTCAGCTGCCAGAATAGCCAACATCCATCCAGCCTGACAATTTCCGTAAAGAATGGGCGCTTTGCCACCATGAAGAGCTTTTGCTTTCTCAACGAACTTTCGGAGTGCGAGAAGCACATCAGCAATCGTCTGATGTGGTTCAGGTTCGGGGTAGAATATCACGAAATAAACAGGATAGCCTTCATGCAGGGCGATGCCGACTTCCGAGTCACGTTTGAAGCCTCCAATGCCGGGGCCATGTCCGGCGCGGGGATCGACGATGATGACGGGCGGTTTGTTTGGATCAAGGCAATCTTTTAGGCATACGCCCTCGGCCTCAATGATTTTCAGCATGGAGTAATTGGCGGGCGGATCGAAGGTGCGGGCATCCAGCACCGTTTCATATTTGAAATCGAGCGGCGGCGGCATACCGTTCTTTTCGTGCTCGATCATATTGTTCGCACGTTGGCGCAGCGTATCCAGAAACAATACGGAGCGTTGCCAGCTGTCCACCTGATAGCTCCATGCATTGAGCCCGAACCACCAGCCGAGCGGAGAGCTATCTTCTGTTTCGGGCTTCTGCTTTTCCACCGGCACCAGCGCCGTAGAGCGCGATGTGGATTTTACAGATGATTTTTGCGTGATTGCTGCGTTCACCTTTGTTGCAGTTTTAACCATTGCTTGCCTCCTTTATATCAATCTGATCACAGCAGGCATCCGGTGCCTGTGAAGTACACCGCGTCACAGTTGCTTTTCGTATTGTCGGTATCAGTTCGCCTTTGCCGCCATGTTCTATATGTGCGGCATTGGCTTCATCCGTGTCGATATGCATTTCGGTGACAAACTTTGGATGCACCCGAATCATAACGTCCCGAAACACCAAATCGCGGTCACCGGAATCCACTTCGACCTCTACCACATCGTCCTGTTTCAGGTCGCAAGTCTCCGCATCGGCGCTACTCATATGAATATGCCGCTTAGCAACAATCAGTCCGTTAGTTTGGATGCTGCCTTTTGGTCCACGCAGGGTTATGATCGGCGTATCTTTCAGATCGCCCGAAAGTCGCACGGGTACATGAATGCCGAGCTTATAGGTTTCCGTCTCTGCCACCTCAACCTGGTTTTGCTCCCGGCATGGTCCCAATACACGCAGATTCTTGATCTCACCGCGTGGACCAATAACATCTACTTGTTCCTCTGCCGCCCAGAAGCCGGGTTGGGATAATGCTTTATACTTCGTGAGCGTATGACCTTTGCCAAATAATTGTTCAACGGCGATTTCCGTCAGATGCACATGATGAGCAGATACCGCCACGGGAATGACTGGCAGGGTTTGCCTTGGTTTTTGCTCCGTCAGAATGCGGGCTGCTTCTTGCGCGATCATCCACTGTTCGCGGGTCTGCATAACCATCACACGTACGCGGGAATTAGTCTTCTGAAGCTGCGGCGCCTCAAACCCTTCCAACTTCACATCTCGGTTCTTATCTTCATCAAAATACAGGCCGAGATACTCCATACGCTGGCAGATACGCGCCCGCATGGAGGCCGAGCCTTCGCCAATGCCACCAGTGAAGGCCAGTATATCAAAACCTCCCATTACGTTAGCGTAAGCGCCGATATATTTCCTTACCCGGTAAGCGTAAACCTGGATGGCCAATTGTGCCTTTGCATTGCCTTCTGCTGCCTGTATTTCAATATCGCGCATATCGTTGCCGAGGCCTGACAACGCTTTCAGTCCGCTGTCACGGTACAGCGCATCCTCGATGGATTGTGCGGACAAACCAGCTTCCCGTTCCAGAAAGGCAAATAGGCCGGGGTCGACATCGCCGGAGCGCGTACCCATTGCCAACCCTTCCAATGCGGTCATGCCCATAGACGTGTCTACCGATGCACCCCTGTCGATAGCGCACACACTTGCGCCGTTACCAAGGTGACAGCTGACAATGCGTAAATCGGTAGGAGGCGTATCTAGCTCCTGCGCTACGCGTTGCATCACATATTTATGGGACGTGCCGTGGAATCCATATCGTCGTAATCCCATGACCCGCCATGCCTCCGGTACGGCATATGTAGTCGCGTAATTCGGCATGTTCTGATGAAAAGCCGTGTCAAACACAGCTACTTGCGCCGCATCCGGAAAATGTTTCTGTGCCATATGGATACCAGCCAGGTTGGGGGGATTATGAAGCGGTGCCAGTGGCACACATGCTTCAATCTCTGCAATCACCTCCTTATCAATCTGGCAGGCGTCCTTAAATTTCATCCCGCCGTGCGCGATGCGATGCGCGATGGCCTCCGGCTTAGTAAAACCGCTCTCTTTCAGAATATCCGGAATCCGGCCAATCCCCGCCGCAATATCATCCAGCCGTTCCAGCGCCGATTTGAAGATTTGTTCGCCATTTTCAAAGATACTAAATTTAACCGATGAACTACCTGCGTTGATCACCAGAATTTGCATGTTACATTCCCATAATATTATATCCGGCATCGACATAAGCGATGCTGCCGGTGACTAGACGCGCTTCATCACTCACCAAAAATCGCGCATAGGCGCCCACGCAATCAATGCCGATGAGTTCATGCTCCGGTGATTTTTGTTTTACCTGCTCCAACAATGTATCGAAATGGGCAATGCCGCCGGCTGCGCGGGTAGCTACCGCACCCGGAGACAAAGCATTCACGCGGATTTTCTTTTCACCAAGTTCGGAGGCAAGCTCACGCACTGAAGCTTCCAAGGCCGCTTTCACCGGCCCCATCATGTTGTAATTTTCCACCACCTTCTGCGCTCCTAAATAACTCATGGTAAGCAGGCAGCCACCATTCTTCATCAGCGGCTCGGCCAGATGCGCCAGCCGGATAAACGAGTAGCAGGAAATATCCATAGCGGTGAGAAATCCTTCGCGTGAGCAATCCGTCACGCGCCCCTGCAAATCTTCCTTTGGTGCAAAGGCGATAGAATGGAGCACAAAATCCAACTTGCCCCATGTGTTGCCAACAATTTCAAACAATGCCTCCATCTGTTCATCGTCCCGCACGTCCAGCGGCACAACAATGGAAGCCTTGACCTTCTCAGCCAATGGCCGCACATAAGGTTCAGCTTTTTCGTTCAAATAGCTTACGGCCAACTCTGCGCCAGCTTCGTGGAATGCTTTGGCACAACCCCACGCAATCGAATTCTCATTGGCGATGCCAACGATCAGTCCCTTTTTGCCTGTCAAAATACCTGTCATTTTTTTCAGCCTCAGCGTTTTCGCATTTGCGGTGCGGACGATGGTACTATCGGCCACCAATACCGGGCCGACTACAAGCTTAACAGCAGCCCCATACTCCTCTGCAGCGGCAGGAATGGCCAAGGCACTATAAAAGCCCGCATGCTGGCGTAAAAGCCCGTTGTCGGCAGCAAGCAGTGAATAAGGCGCCCGCTGTCGTGGGTCAGAAAGTTGGTTCCTGGATAGTGCGTGGATACGGATCTTTAAATTGGTGCGCGATCGATTTTCCCATCCTTCTCGTCGCAAGCGCCTCGTTAGTAACATAGGATTAGTGCCCTCGCGCACAATGAATGGGGCCAACACTCGATCACATTCGTCTTAGAATCTGGACAAGGCTCTAACCTTGACTTGGATCAGGAGTTCCGAGGCGTACCCCCGGAATATTCCTATCCCAGTACACCTCTTGACCGATGGCGTTGCACGTCTTGCGTTCATTTTCCTCGCCAAGCGAGCTGGGATTCGCACTCAACGAAATCAAGAAAATGCTGTCGTTGAATGCCCGTCTGAGCGCAAACTGCGAGGAAATGCTAACCCCGACCAATTTGAAAATCATGAAATTCAAAAGCCATATTCCAAAGCTGACGCGCAACCGAGAAATCCTGACGCGCCTAGCAAATATCTGCGAGGTGGGAACGCACCGGTCCAGGAGTGTTGGACTATCAATTTTGTCGGTGCTCATGCCGATCAAGTCCGCAGCAATACGAACCTCAAGCCGCTAGGAGTTCGCACGTATGCCTGTTGTTTCGGAAGAACCTTGCGTTAGCATATCGGACCGGCCGCAGTCACCGGCCGCACTCAATGATGCTTGCTTCTGTATCACGCTGGAGCGGGAGGCCCTCCTCCAGGCAATCGAGCGCGATATCGGTGACCCCGAAACGTCACGACTGGTTACGGAATCGCGCCCGCACCTTTTTTCCAATGTTTCGGTCTTCCTATCGAACGCAGACATGGCGCGCATGAGCGATGCCGTGGCCACAATTGAGCGGATAGCTCAACTCCCGGCCTATCAACAAGCCGCACTCTCCTGGGCGCCAGAAATTGCCGATGTAGACCACGGCCCGGCCGGCGCGCTTATGGGCTATGACTTCCATGTCGCTTCGGACGGACCAAAGTTGATTGAGATCAACACCAATGCGGGCGGCGCATTCTTGAATGCGTTGCTAGTTCTGGCCCAGCGGGCATGCTGTCCCGAATCGGAACGTTCGCTAATGGCCCCAAAGGCTCACCTATTCGATGCCGCAATCGTGGACATGTTTCAGGCCGAGTGGAGACAGCAACGCGGGTCCGAAGGCCTAGTTCGTATCGCGATCGTGGATGATGCCCCTTCAGAACAGTACCTTTACCCTGAGATGGTCCTCGCAAAGCAGCTTATGCAACGTCACGGCATAGATGCAATCATTGCCGATCCGAAAGAGCTCACACTCAAGAACAATCACCTTCATTGTGGGAGCGACCAGATTGACCTTGTTTATAATCGGTTGGTGGATTTCTCCCTGGACCAGCCAGGCAATCATGTTCTGAAGCAGGCTTATATCGAAGGCGCTGTCGTTCTGACGCCTAATCCACGCGTCCATGCCCTGTTAGCCGACAAGCGGAACCTCACCATCCTGTCAGACTCGGCCGTGCTGAGGTCTCTACAGTTGGAGCAGCATGACATCGATGTCCTTCACGACATTGTTCCGCGCACGGTGTTGGTGACTCCCGAAAATGCGGAGCGGCTCTGGAGTGAGCGAAGGAAGTTCTTTTTTAAACCCGCGACCGGCTACGGTAGCAAGGGCAGCTACCGTGGCGACAAACTGACGAAGGGAACGTGGGAAGCAATTCTTAAGGGCACCTATGTTGCGCAAACCTTTGCATCGCCCGGCCAGCGATCGGTGAAGATAGATGGGACCACGGCGGTCCTTAAAGTTGACATTCGGCTCTACACTTATGCTGCCAACGTTTTCATGACCACTGCTCGCCTTTATCAAGGTCAAACAACTAACCTTCGAACCCTCGGTGGCGGCTTCGCGTCGGTATCTGCGCTTCAACAAATCAGCGGGTAGCAATGTGACCTGACGCCAATTTTAGTACCGGTCGATTTTAGAGAATTGACCCTCACAGACGGAGATAAAAATAGCGAAACTGATTTTAGCGCGAAGCAGAGTGTTTCCAAGTCAAGGCAGATCAAAGGGCAAGGGTGCCCAATTGCGTAAGCGCAGCTGCTTGAAGCCTTGGAACAACCCGCAATCAATC
>CAXBLG010000063.1:0-20182 GCA_963976395.1 uncultured Rhodospirillaceae bacterium | reverse complement strand
AGATGAACGAGCCGCCGGGTGCGCGCGCTCGTGTTGCTCTATCGGGGTTGACCCAGGCCGAATACTTCCGCGATGCGGAAGGCAAAGACGTGCTGTTTTTCGTCGATAACATTTTCCGTTTCACACAGGCGGGTTCGGAAGTTTCCGCGCTCTTGGGACGTATTCCTTCGGCGGTGGGCTATCAGCCGACTCTGGCCACCGACATGGGCGCGCTGCAGGAACGCATCACGTCCACCAAGAAGGGTTCGATTACATCCATTCAAGCCATTTACGTCCCCGCCGACGATTTGACTGACCCGGCGCCGGCCACGTCGTTTGCCCACTTGGACGCAACCACCAACCTATCGCGTCAGATCGCCGAACTTGGCATTTATCCGGCGGTTGATCCGCTCGACTCCACATCCCGCGCCCTTGACCCGCTCGTGGTCGGTGAAGAGCACTATCAAGTAGCCCGCGCGGTGCAGGAGATTCTGCAAACCTACAAGTCGTTGCAGGACATCATCGCCATTCTCGGTATGGACGAGCTGTCGGAAGAAGACAAATTGACCGTGGCGCGTGCCCGTAAAATCCAACGCTTCCTGTCCCAGCCGTTCCATGTGGCCGAAGTGTTTACCGGCAGCCCCGGCGTGTTCGTCCAGCTTGACGACACCATCAAGAGCTTTAAGGGCATTGTCGCCGGTGATTACGATCACCTTCCCGAACAGGCTTTCTACATGGTCGGCTCGATCGAGCAGGCTGTGGAGAAAGGCAAGAAGTTGGCGGCAGCGGCCTAGCGGGCGCACGACACCCGAACGCAGGATTACAGTATGGCCGAAACGCTTGATTTCGAATTGGTATCCCCGGCGCGGCTTTTGATTTCCGAGCCCGTGGAAATGGTCGTGGTACCTGGAACCGAAGGTGCCTTTGGCGTGCTTCCGTTGCACGCGCCGACGTTGTCCACTTTGCGGCCCGGCTTTATCGACGTGTATAAGGACGGTGCGGTGGCCGAACGCTATTTTGTCACCGGTGGTTTCGCCGAGGTGACTCGCACTACATGCACGGTCTTGGTGGATGAAGCGATTCCCGGCGCACAAGCCAACCGGCAATATGCGGCAGATCAATTGTCTAAGGCTCAGGCAGCCTTGGCGCAGGCGAGCGATGAGGCCGCAAAGACCAGCGCTACGGCGGCACTCGCTGCGGCTGAAGTTGTCGTCGAGACCATTGCCCGCGAGGTTGGGGCTTAACGTAGATATCTTAGGGTTTAAAAGGGGCCGCGCTTTTTAAGCGCGGCCTTTTTATTGACGCTGCAGTTCGTTCGTGGGGATTATGAATGTTTTATGATGGCTCCGATTTGCGTTATACGGAAAGCGCGCTCGAAACAGCCGGATAGCCGAATTTTATGACCCATACTGCTCAACACTGGACCCTGAACGATATCGATTGGTCCTGCTTTGATGCCTCAAAGGTGTCTGCAGATCTGCTTCAGGTGATCAAGACGGCCGCCATGATCGAGCGCAACGGTGCCGATTATGGGCGTTACCTGTGCAATGTATTTCGAGAGGATCCGGAGTTCTGTGAAGTCGCACAGCAATGGGCGGTTGAAGAAGAACAGCACGGCATGGCACTGGGCAAATGGGCGATGCTGGCCGATCCAGAATTCGACTTTGATGCTGCGTTTGCGCGGTTTCTCGAAATGTACCGCCTTCCTCTAGACGCTACGGAATCGGTACGGGGGTCGCGCACCGGAGAATTGTGTGCACGATGCGTGGTCGAGACCGGAACCAGCTCGTTTTATTCGGCTGTTCGCGATGCGGTGGATGAGCCGGTTTTAAAACTAATCTGTAAGAACATTGCTGCCGATGAGTTTCGCCATTATCGACTATTCTTTGTTCATATGGAACGCTACGGAGCGTTGAGCGAAACTCACGGGTGGCGTGCGCGTTGGGACCGTTTGCGAGTCGCATTAACGCGGTTTCGCGAGGCCGACGATGACGAGATCGCCTCGGCGTATCATGCGGCGAATGTTGTGGCCGCGCCCTACGACCGCGCTGCTTCGAACCGGGCTTATGCACAACGAAGCCTAGGGTTTTTCCATGTGCGCCACGTCCGCCGAGCAGGACATATGTTTGCTCAGGCTGCGGGTCTTGCGCCGAACGGGTTTGCCGCCAAGCTCATGACGAAAGCGCTGTGGCTCGTGATCTGGTTTCGCGGTCGCCGATTCAGACCCGTTTTTGCCGGAAACTAATTCACTTTTTGTTTCGCGCGGTTGTTTTTCGAGGTGATTTCAACGTCGTGCTGGTCGCCAAGGTCGCTACTTTGTCGCCGAATTCCTTCAGGACTTGTTTGTAAATGTCTCGTTTGAATCCGACGATGACACGGGGAAGTTGGGCGAACGGCAACCATTTCCATGCGGAAAACTCCGGGTGAGCGGTTGCAATGTTGATGTCGGTATCTGTGCCGAGGAATTTCATCAAGAACCATTTTTGCTCCTGACCGCGAAACTTACCCTTCCAAACTCGGCTTTGTAGATCCGTCGGCAAATCGTAACGCAGCCACGTTCGTGTTACAGCGATGATTCGTGCTTTATCGGTTCCGATTTCTTCGTGCAATTCGCGCAGTGCGGCTTCGCGCGGTGTTTCGCCTTTATCAATTCCCCCTTGCGGCATCTGCCACGCAGATTCTTTAGTGTCGATGCGCTGGGCGACAAATACGCGGCCACGGTCATCGATAAGCGCAACTCCAACGCCGCGGCGATACGGTTTCACCGCGCTCACTTCGGATGATGGTTTCATTTAGGCTATCGGATAAGGACTTGAGACATCGGTGCAAGAACTATGTTCTTGCTCGCGATTTGTTCCATCCACAGCACGACGCGTTCAAAGCCGACTGGTTTGGCGCTAAGGGACACAACGGCGCTTCCTTGGTACTTCGCCAGCCGTTCAGCATAATCCAGACGAGCGTCAATGGCTGCCCTAAAGGGGCGTTCATCTATGACCACATCAGTGATGGCCGTTGGGATGGTGGCTTCGCCAACGCGCACGCCGGGCTCACCTTGAACGTAGTAGAGATTTTTCTCGCTCAACTTCTTGAAGACGGCGTTGATATGTTGATCGGATTCGCGGTAGCGGCTTCCCATCGAATCAAGCACGCCAACCGCACCTTCCCCATCCTTGAGGATTGCTTCAAGGCGTTCGGTTTGTTCTTTTTCTTCCAGGCTCGTCAGCAGTCCAAGAGGGCCGGGGTCTTTCGCGGGAAACTGCTTGCTCTCCATCGGAATTTCAATCAGCACTTCATGGCCGTGCTCTTTAGCCATCTCTACCCATTTTTTTAGATCCCGAGCATACGGGCTAAAAGCCAGAGTAACTGTTGCCGGAAGTTTAAGTATGGCGGCTTCGGTTGCCGTTGCGTTTAAGCCGAGCCCTCCAACCACCACAGCGATTTTTGAGGCGTTGGCAGCGGGTGGTGTACGATCGGCATCATTGCGCACGTTGGCAAGATTGGCGTAGCGGGGTGGAGGCGCGCCGACGGCCTGCCGGTCGGTCGGTGGGAGGGTTGGTTCGGTGAGGCGCGGGCGTCCACCGGCAAGGTCTGCGGGGGAATCTTCGGCGACGCTCATTAACCCCGGGGCGCCTGGGGCTGGACCGGCATCAGCCAACGACCGTTCCTGAACGGGTTCTATATCCTCTTCGATGGCCGTTTCCATTTCGGCAGCAGGCGCGTTTGCAGCTTCCGTAGGTGCGGCAGTTTCCGGAGCGATCGCGGCCATAGGTGCTTCGGGGGACACTTCGGGCACGGTCTCAGGTTCAGGAATGGCTGCTGTTTCTACGGTGGGCGCTTTCGGCGGGGCCGGTTTTACAGCCGGAGCGGGGTTTGACGCATTATCACTTACGCCTGGGCGTGCAGAGGCGTCTGCTGTCGGTTCTGTTGGTGTGAGCCACGGGCGCCGCTCGGCTGAACGATCTGTTGCGGCAATGGCATTGGAGGGGATTGCTTCCAGAGAGGGGGCAGCTTCCGGCGATGCCGGTGGCTCTGCTTCCTCGACAATTTCGAGATCAGCAAAGGAGCCCATAACCGGGGGTGGCGTGTTCGGGGCTTCGCCGGTCAAAACAACGGTCGCCACACCTCCGATCAACAGCACGAACAAAAGGCCGCTAGCTGCCAGCGCAAGTTTTGGTCCGCTGAGCGAAAAGCCGGGTTCACCGCCAAAATCATCTTCGTCCCCACCAAAGGGGTCTTGGACCTTGTCGCGGCGTAATCGGTTCAGCAGAGCGGCTGGTAAAAACCGCATGACGTCCTCCAGACAGCGTCTTTTAACTATACGTGCTGGCTTGCGTAGACGCCCGGTGACGTTCTTCACGCCAAGCTTGTTGCACGGTATACCCCGCTTACGTGTACCGGGGTCGCGTTAATAGTCGCTTAAGACGCCAAGCAACATTTAGTTCAAGCTGGCGCGTTGGTACAGAGCGATGCCTTGCAGAAGGTCAACCGCGCGGCGGAGCTGATAGTCTTCGGGTGGCGCCTCAGCGGTTTCGCCCTCGGCTTCCGGCGCATTGTCGGCATCTTCACTTTGGGCGTCTTCTTCGGTATCTGCGGGCTCTTCAGAAGTTGTATCGTTTCTAAGCGCGCCCGGCAGGCTGGCTTCAGAGCGCTGGAAGCGCGGCGCGGCCAGGGCCGTTACGGTGGCAGGCTGCACTTCAATGTCGGGCACGATGCCGGTGGCTTGGATAGAGCGACCGCTGGGTGTGTAGTACCGGGCCGTGGTCAGGCGCATGGCGCTCTCGCCGCGCGCCAGCGGCACAATGGTTTGCACCGAGCCCTTGCCAAAGCTTTGGGTGCCAAGAACGATAGCGCGCTTATGGTCTTGCAGAGCGCCGGCAACGATTTCCGAGGCAGACGCCGACCCGCCGTTGATAAGAATGACAACGGGTTTCCCGCCCGTTAAATCTCCGGGCCGCGCATTATATCGCTGGGTTTGTTCGGCATGACGTGTGCGGGTGGAAACGATCTCGCCTCGGTCAAGGAAGCTGTCGACCACGGATACGGCTTGGTCGAGTAGGCCGCCGGGATTATTGCGCAGATCAAGCACATAGCCTTTTAAGTTCTCGCCGAGTTCGGCATTCAGTTTCTTGATTGAGCTTTCAAGACCGTTTTGAGTTTGTTCGCTGAAAGTGTTGATGCGGATATATGCGATATCCTTGTTGCCCTCCACGCGTGAACGCACCGACTGTACCGTAATCTTCTCGCGGATAAGCTTAATATCGAACGGATCGATGCCGGCCCGGCGGATGGTCACCGTGATAGGCGCGTTGACCGGGCCGCGCATTTTATCGACGGCTTCGCTCAGTTCCAGGCCAACGGCAGGCTTGCCGTCGATGGCGATGATGTAGTCGCCGGGTTGTACGCCGGCACGCGCCGCCGGTGTGTCGTCGATGGGCGAGACCACTTTTACAATGCCGGCTTCCATGGTGACTTCGATGCCAAGGCCTCCGAACTCACCTCGGGTATCTTCCTGCATATCTTTGAACATGTCGGCGGCCATGTATCCGGAATGCGGATCAAGCGATGTCAGCATTCCGTTGATGGCGCTTTCAAGAAGCTCTTGGTCGGAAACTTCTTCGACATAGTCTTTTCGTACTCGCTCGAATACGTCGCCGAACAACTCAAGATACTTATACGTATCACCTGAGAACTTGCTGCTCGCGGCGTCTACCGCAAGCGCCGGAGCGGACGGTGCGAAGGCTACGGCTGTGCCGAGGGCCAAGGCTGTCACGACATTTGAGATTTTCGAGCGCATGTTGAAGACACCGTTTTCAAGAGGGGTTAAGAGACGCATTATCCGTTGCTTTTTTCCGTACGGCTCGCGAGCCAGGGTAGTGGGTTGATCGGCTGTCCATCTCGCCGTAATTCAACATATAGGGATGTTGTGTCGGCATTTTCCATCACCCCGATCGGCTCGCCGGCCAACACCAATTGCCCGACGGCGCTATCAATGCGCCCTAAGCCAGCAAGAAGGGTATGATATCCCTCGCTATGTTCGATGATCAATAGCTGCCCATAGCCGCGAAAAGGACCGGCAAAGGCGACAATGCCGTCAAATGGAGCCACCACCTGAGCGCCGGAACGCCCCTTAATCGTGATGCCGCGTGCGCGCGAACCCCCGGTCTGCGCGGTACTGGCGGCTTCGCCGTACTTTTCGGTCAGATCGCCGGCGACTGGAAAGGGCATGGTTCCCTGGGCTTTGGCAAAGGACCGGGTGACAATTTGTTCACGTAAGCGGGCCTGCTGAGCGGCCGCTTTTGCGGTCGTCTCGGAGTTGGGCGGCAGCGCCGCGACTTGGGTGTCGGAGCTGTCTGCTGCCTTATTTGCCATGCCTGGGGGTGGTTTAAGGATGATACGGTTCTCCTTTGCGAGGCTCTGAGCGCGGCTTTCCGCTCGTTTTGCCTCTGCAGCACGCTCGGCGGCGAGTTTGCGTTCTTTTTCTTGCCGGGCGCGCTCCTCAGCACGTTCGGCATCTTCCCGCCGCTTTTTCTCGACAGCAAGTTTCTCAAACAACTCGCGCAAATCTTCTGCTTCCCGCGCCATTTCTGCAACGCGCCGGTCGAGAGCCGAGCGCTGAGTAAATAGAGCTGCTTGCTGGGTCTCTTTTTCCTGGGCCAGGGCTTCCAGCTGCTTGCGCTTGCTGAGCAATGCGGCGGCGCTGGTTGCCGCGCGCTCTTTCTGATCAATGATCTCACGGCGGACCCGGTAAAGATCGGCGAGTTCGGTTTGGAGTTCCGCAGCCGAATCTTTGATGTGAGGGACTGCGGCGCGCAGTAGAATCGCGCTGCGAACGGCATCGTCCGGCGCAAGCGGCTGAAGCGTCAATGCGTCCTGTGGCCGAAGTGCAAGGCGTTCAAGTGCCAAAAGAACCCGACCCATTTGTTCATCTCGGCGCCCTAGCGTTTTGGTCAGCACGCCAGCTTCCGTCTCAAGGTTAGAAATCCGACTCTCTAGGACGGTCAACGAATGTTCTTGATCTTGCACTTCTTTAGCGGTCGCGATCATGTCCCGGCGCACTGAGGCCAAATCTCGTTCAACTTTGCTTGCCTGTTTTGTAACGCGCTCCCGCTCGCTTTGACTTTGCTCAAGGGTTTTTTCAAGAGCGCGCAGTTGATTTGCGGTCGGCTCTATATCTTGGGCCGAAGTTTGAACGGGCGCGTAAAAAATGGACAAGCCAAAAACAGTGGCCGCGATGGCGCTGCGCCTCATGCGGGGTTGATCAACTCGTGGCACGGTGGACAATAGACGCCTGAGCGGTGTGCGTGCCGGCCGCGCGGTGCAGCAGCGAACGTCCGGTCATTTCTGCCGGTTTGGAAATACCGAGCAGATCGAGCACGGTCGGCGCCAGGTCCGCAAGCCGTCCGTCCTCAAGTCGATCAACGCCGTCCGGCGCGTTTACAAGAACCAGAGGCACCTCTCCAACCGTGTGCTGAGTGTGCGGCTCATCGGTGTCGGGATCGCGCATCATTTCCAGATTACCGTGGTCGGCGGTGATCAACAGTGTTCCGTCGGAGCGCTTGAGGGCGTTCTCCAGGCGCGCGAGACATCCATCAATGGTTTCCGCCGCTTTGATTGCTGCGGACAGGATGCCCGTATGCCCAACCATGTCGCCATTGGCGTAGTTAACCACAATAACGTCGAACTGATTTTGGCTGATCGCCTCGACGATTTTATCGGTAACTTCTCGCGCCGACATTTCCGGCTGCAGATCGTAAGTCGCAACGTTGGGGCTCGGTACTAGAATGCGTGATTCGCCCGGAAATTCTTGTTCGGCACCGCCGTTAAGAAAAAAAGTTACGTGCGCATATTTTTCTGTCTCGGCAATGCGCAACTGGGTAAGTCCCGCGTCGCTGACGACTTCTCCTAATGTATGGGCGGTCGCTTCGCTTGGAAACATGACAGTCATGAGCTTACTGAGATCGGCAGAGTACTCGGTTAAACCGGTGGCTGCACTAAAGGAGATAGGGCGTATCCGCTTAAAGCCGGTGAATCCTGGGTCTAGGAGAGCGTTTAAAATTTGGCGGGCGCGATCAGCACGGAAGTTAGCCATGAGAACGCCGTCACCGTCTTTCATTCCGCCATACCCATTGATCACGGCGGGACTCATGAATTCGTCCGTGATATCGCTTGCGTAAGAGGCGTTTATCGCAGTGATCGCATCGGGTGCCGTCGGACCTTTGGCGTCCGTGATGGCGGCATAAGCTTTTTCAACGCGGTCCCAACGGTTGTCGCGGTCCATGCCGTAGTAGCGGCCGCCTACTGTGGCGACCGCTGTGTCCTTGAGGCCGCTGAGTTTCGCGATAAATTTTTCCATGAAACCGGCAGCGGATTTCGGCGGTGTGTCGCGGCCGTCAAGAAGGGCATGGATGCGAACAGGAACGCCCGCCGTGTCGATGATTTTGGCTAGAGCGGCGATCTGATCCTGGTGCGAATGAACTCCGCCCGGTGATAGGAGTCCCAAAATATGGCAGGTGCCGCCGCTTACCTTTAAGTGCTCGATATAGGCCGAAAGGGGGGCGTTATTGGCCAAGCTGCCGTCTGCGATGGCGGCGTCGATTCGCGGTAGGTCCTGCATCATCACCCGGCCGCCGCCGATATTCATATGGCCGACTTCCGAATTGCCCATTTGGCCGTCCGGCAGGCCCACATCCAGGCCGCTGGTCTCAACGAGAGCATGGGGACAGGAGGCTAGGAGCCGGTCCCAGGTAGGTGTGCTGGCCTGGGCGATGGCGTTGTTGTGTATTTCAATCCGGTGGCCCCAGCCGTCCAGAATGCATAGGACCACAGGAGTTGGGCGAGAATGAGCTGGGGGTATGCGATTCATAGCCGCCTTTATATAGGGATGAGCGCGGCGGCGTCATCCCGCGCGCAATCCGGTGTGCCTCTGAGGCCACTTTTGACGCCTCTGAGGGTGACTTGCAACCGCAAAAGCCCGAAAGAGACAAGGCTTTTGGCCCATTGAATCAATAGATAAAATTGCCTCTTTCCAGGACTTGCATGAGACGCGTCTTCTTCTGGTATAGTGCTCCTCGAGAGGCTGGCGGTGGACGGACTCCTCGCCAACCCGGTCAGGTCCGGAAGGAAGCAGCCGTAACGAGTTTCAGTTCGGGTCGCTGTCCAGTCTCTCACCTTTTTGCCCGAGCCCATTGTGCTCTGCGCCGCGTTTTGCCCCGAGTTTTTTTGCCATGGATCAGCCTACCGTGACCGACCGCCATTCCGAGGACCGGTCGCATGGAACCTAAGACTGAGGCTGACGGCGCCGCCGAATATCAGGTTCTTGCCCGCAAATATCGGCCAACGACTTTTGCCGCCTTGATAGGCCAGGATGCACTCGTACGCACTCTGACCAACGCCATTACATCAGGGCGTCTAGCCCACGGCTACATGCTGACCGGTGTGCGTGGGGTTGGAAAAACAACAACTGCGCGGTTAATTGCGCGAGGGCTCAATTGTGTCGGTGCGGATGGCAAAGGAGGGCCGACGCCCGAGCCTTGCGGGGTGTGTCCCAACTGTACCGCTATTGCCCAAGACCGGCATCAAGACGTTCTTGAGATGGATGCGGCAAGCCGTACCGGCATTGATGATATTCGCGAGTTGCTGGACGGGGTGCGCTACCGGCCCGTCTCGGCTCGGTACAAGATATACATCATCGATGAAGTGCATATGCTGTCGGACAAGGCTTTCAACGCATTGCTGAAGACGTTGGAAGAACCACCGGAACATGTGAAATTTATCTTCGCAACAACCGAAATCCGTAAAGTGCCGGTGACGGTGCTGTCCAGGTGTCAGCGCTTCGATTTGCGTCGTATCGACAGTGCAAAGTTACAAGCACTTTTTGGCGATATCGCCAAACAAGAAAAAGCGGATGTCGAGGATGCGGCGCTCGCGCTTATAGCAAGGGCCGCCGATGGGTCGGCCCGCGATGGGTTGTCGATTCTAGATCAGGCGATCTCCCAGTCCAGTGGAACGGGCGGAGACCGTCGCGTAACCGAATTAGCGGTTCGCGACATGCTTGGTCTTGCTGATCGGGCACTCGTGTTTGATCTTTTTTCAGCGGTGATGAGCGGTGATGTTAAAGTCGCGCTTGATCTTCTGGCCGATCAGTATGCGGCTGGAGCCAGTCCCCTCGTCATCATTCAAGACTTGCTCGAACTCGTGCATTGGTTGACACGTCTCAAGGTGGCGCCCGATGGTGCCGACGACCCGGCCCTCGCGGAAACAGAACGTACGCGCGGCGTCGATATGGCGGAAAAGTTATCGATGCCTGCACTCACTCGGGCGTGGCAAATGCTGCTCAAAGGCCTTAGCGAAACGCGCATGGCGCCGATGCCGATGCAGGCTGCTGAAATGATTGTTGTGCGAATGGCCTATGCAGCTGATTTGCCCTCTCCGGCCGATGCGATCAAATCCCTTCAGAGTGGCTCCGCGACGCGTCAAAAGGCATCGGGTGCAATGCCAGGGCCCCCGTCCGGATTGCCGTCTTCGGGTAGAACAGCTCCGCTCCCGACTGGTGAAAATGGGTCTGGCGGAAACGGGTCTGGGGCCTCCACCGCGCAGGCCATGGCTGTCGACACTGTCCCGCCCGAACAAACGGACAAGCTGGCGCCGACCTCCTTCACCGAGGTTATTGCGCTTTTTGAGCGGCATCGTGAGGCGAAGCTCGCGACGTATCTTAAGCGCAGCGTTCATCTGGTCCGGTTTTCAGTCGGGCTGATTGAATTTAATCCTGAGCGCGGCGCGCCGTCCGATCTTGCCGGGCAAGTCGGCAAATTTTTAACTGAGTGGACTGGGCAGCGATGGGTTGTGAGCGTGGTCAACACAGCGGGAGAAGCAACGCTGCATGACCAGGAGCTGACACAGGCCAAATCAGATCCATTGGTAAAGTCCATCCTTGATGCTTTTCCCGGCGCGACCATCGAGGCTGTGCGTCCGGTTGAGGACGACTGACACATTTTCATCGTAAGTAATGTTAGGAGTGATGCCCCATGAAAAATCTCGGGCAGATGATGAAGCAAGTTCAAGAAATGCAGGGCCGCATGGCGGAAATGCAGGAGAAACTTGGCGATCTGGAAATTTCCGGCGCTTCCGGTGGTGGCATGGTCGAGGCGACGCTCAACGGAAAGGGCGAGCTGAAACGGATGAAAATCGATCCGTCTCTCATAGTACCGAGCGACGCCGAGGTTTTGGAAGATCTGATTGTTGCGGCCGTCAACGATGCGAAAACTAAAGTTGATGAAAAACTGCAAGCGGAGATGAGTAAGTTTACCGGCGGCCTTCCGCTTCCGCCGGGCTTCAAGCTGCCGTTTTAACGGCTGCGTCTATGGCCGGCCCCGAAATTGAATCTCTGATTCGTCAGCTCTCCAAACTTCCGGGATTGGGGCCGCGGTCGGCGCGGCGTGTTGCTCTGGCTTTGATCAAACGCCGCGAAACTCTTCTTGATCCGTTGATTCAAACTCTTGGAGCGGCGGCCGAGACGGTAAAAATCTGCTCGGCCTGTGGTAATTATGACAGTCAAGACCCCTGCGCGATCTGTGATGATCCGCGTCGCGATGGGGCCCTCATCTGTGTGGTGGAAGATGTTGCTGACCTGTGGGCGCTGGAGCGGACCGCATCTTTTCGTGGCCGGTATCATGTGACCGGCGGCCTGCTCTCGCCCCTGGATGGTATTGGACCGGGTGATCTAAGACTGGATCAACTCGTCACTCGGGCGAGAACGACTGCGGTGAAGGAAATCATTCTAGCGTTGAGCGCAACCGTGGACGGTCAAACCACAGCCCATTATATCGCCGAGCGCTTGCAAGAGACCGAAACAATAGTGTCGGGCTTAGCTCACGGCGTTCCCATTGGCGGCGAGTTGGACTACCTTGATGACGGCACGATTTCGGCTGCCCTCAAGGCCCGGCGGCCTGTTTGACGGTTGCCTTACGGGAAGGCCAGAGAGCGTCACACAGCCGCCACAATTTTTTACTAGTTTATGGCTTGATTTCACCTTACTTCGCCGCGCAAGCTTGCCGTTATGTGTAGAGGCTCGCGCGTGGAGTGAGGCTCAATGGAGGTTGTTTTATGATTAAGCGTCTTCTCGTTGCCGTCTTCCTTGTCGGGGCGCTCTCAGCGTGCGCCAGTACGAAGTATGTGGTTTCTGACGTTACGCGCTTCCATACGATGACGAGCCCAAGTTCGGGCCAGACATTTGCGATTGTTGCCGCCGATGACGAGCAACAGCAAAGCCTCGCGTTCAAGCAGTATGCAAACCAGCTGAATACGAAATTATCAGCTCTCGGTCTTCGGCAATACACGGGCACGAGCGGACCGGCGGAAGCCGATTATGTCGTGACTTTAAAATACAGCGTGGCCGGACCCAGTCCAGACGTTGAAGGTCGCGGAGGTAGTTTCAGCGTGGGCTTTGGGTATGGTCACTATGGCCGCCCCTTCGGATACGGCGCAATGTACGATCCCTTTTACAATGACCGAACGGATACAACGCAGTTGTTTGTGCGCCGTGTGGAACTCGATATTTATAAAGGCGGCACTTACGGCAGCGATAAGCCGGAGCGCGTGTTTGAAGGCCGGGCTGTAAGCCAAGGTCGGAACGGACATGTCGAAGCGGTTATGCCGTACGTTCTCGATGCAATCCTGAAGGATTTTCCCGGTACTTCCGGTAAGACGCGCACGGTTAGCGTTGAAGTGCCTCCTGACGTGGAACTGCCTGCTGGAACGTCGTCTCGGCCTAGTAGCCGATCAAGCTATTAGTAGAACCTGACTTTACAGAAGACGTTCTAGTTTTGGCGTGTCGTCATCCTCGGCGATGCGACTTATGACGGCTTCGTCTGCGGCGGGTTCGAGCTGAATATTCTCGATGGCCACGCCGCGTTTGACGATCTTGCCGGTTGAGGTGAGGACATCCTTGATATCACGTTGCGTCTCGAAATGGGTGGCCAGCTGACCGACCCGTTTATCTAAGCGGGCGACATCTTCCATCATTTTTGCGATTTCGGTTTGAATGACGTGCGCCTGCTCGCGCATACGCGCATCTTTCAAAATGGCGCGGATGGTGTTGAGAGTCGCCATTAGTGTCGTCGGAGATACAATAAACACCCGGCGGCGAAACCCCTCCTCGACGACCATTGGGAAGCGATCGTGCAATTCGGCGAAAACCGATTCAGCCGGCACGAACATGATGGCCGTGTCCGCTGTCTCGCCGGGAATAATGTACTTATCGGCGATATCGCGAATATGCTTGATGACGTCGCTGCGGAAGGCTTGTTCTGCGCTTGCTTGTTCGCGGTCGTCCTTCGCCGCGTTTAATCGCATGAAGGCTTCGTGCGGATATTTCGAATCAACGGCAATAAGGCCAGGGGGATTAGGTAAACGGATCACGCAATCTGCGCGTTTACCGTTCGATAAGGTGGCTTGAAACTCAAAGGCGCTGCTCGGCAGCATGTTGCGCACCAGATCTTCCATTTGCGTTTGGCCGATCGCACCGCGTGCCTGCTTATTCGAGAGAATATCTTGCAGACTGACCACGCCCGCTGACAACTCTGTGATATTTTTTTGAGCCGCGTCGATGACCGCAAGGCGCTCTTGCAGCTGGCCCATGGTTTCGGTGCTTTTGTCGCTGGTCTTCTGTAAATTCTCGCCAACACGCCGCGTAACTTCGGTGAGGCGTTCGTCGACCATCTTCGTCACAGCCCGCTCCTGGGCTTGAAGTTGTTCGCCGATCAGTTTTTGGGCCGTTGCCTGGCTTTCAGCCATCTGGCCCAGCCGCCCCATCAGCTCTGATTGTGCTTGAGACAGCCGGTTCGTGGCCTCTGTGAGATGCGCCGAATTCTCACCGCCGCCGCGTCGGGCCAAAAGAAGGGCAACAATGGCGGCGCCAATCGCCGCGATGGCGAGCCCGATAACCGCTATGTCCATGATATAACTCGAATCCAGTGTCTGCTGTCTGTGCAGCCATCAAGCTTGATCGATGCCTTAGGCCTGCCATGATCAGAATCTTAAATGAAAAGTACGGACGGGGCCATGGGCCCTGCGACCCGTCATAAAACGCATATCTCAGGACGCAACTCATGCTCGCTCGTTTAATTGTTTTCGCCCTTACTCTTTTCCTTGGCGCCGAGATTGCAGCTGCCGCCGAGTTGGAAGTGCCGACCTCGGCGTCGGGTGGCGCCCATCTGACGGTTTATACAAACGATTTTGCCCTCGTTCGCGACCGGCGCTCCGTTCGGTTGCCGTCCGGTGCGGCCGACTTGGCGTTCACAGGTGTGAGCGGGCGTCTGCAGCCGGAAACGGCATTACTTGATGTGATTAAAGGTGAGCCTCTGACCGTGTCAGAGCAAACCTTTAGCTTCGATGTGATCACTCCCGAGCGTCTTATGGAACACGCTGTCGGTCAGGAGGTGGGTGTTGTCATCGTTAACCCTGCAACCGGCAAGGAAACGACCGAGCGGGCAAAAGTGCTTGGGGTTACGAACGGTCTGGTCCTTGAGATGAATGGTAAAATCCATACCGGTGCACCGGGACGCATCGTATTTGATAAATTGCCGGAAGGACTGAGATCCAGTCCAACGCTTCTAATGAGAGCCAATGGCACGGCTAAGCGAGAAACCGAAGTGGAGCTTAGTTATCTCAGTTCCGGCTTATCGTGGCGCGCGGACTATGTGGCGCAATACGACCCCGAGGCGGATCGGATGGATTTGAAGGCCTGGGCGACGATCACCAATACCACGGGGATGGACTTTAAAGCCGCGAACATCAAGTTGGTTGCGGGAGATGTAAACCGGACCGCAGCGCAACCGGCGCCTCGAGTGATGAGGGCTATGGAAATGCAGCTGGATGCGGCGCGCGCACCCATGGCCAAAGGGGTCGGCACAGAGGGTCTTGTTGCCTTTCACATCTATTCTCTGCCGGGTGCGACAACTCTGAACGACCGCGAGTCGAAGCAATTGGCTTTGATGGATGGACAGGGCATCTCCGTAAAACGAGATCTGGTCGCGCGCAGTCAGCCGCATTTTTATACGACGTCTTTGCGCGGCCAAACTCAGGATAATCGTGCGGACGTGCAGTTGACCTTCATCAATAACGAGGCCGCAAAGTTGGGTGTGCCGCTGCCGGCGGGCACGGTGCGGGTTTATACGAAGGATGCCTCCGGCGCGCCGCAGTTTCTGGGTGAGGGGAATATTGATCACACCGCCGAAGGCAGTGAAGTCAGTCTTCAACTTGGCAGCGACTTCGACGTGCCCGTACTGCGTGAGCAAACTAATTTTGTGCGAGCCTCGGACAACATCACCCTGACAAACTGGCGCGTCACCGTGCGGAATGCCAAATCACGGCCGGTGACCGTGCGCGTGGTCGAGCAGTTGCCAGGGTCGTGGGAAATCACCAAAGAGACCGCATCGCATACAAAGCTCAATGCCGCCGAGGTAGAGTGGGCCTTGGAGGTGCCGGCTAAGGGACAGGTTGTTTTGGAATATAGCGTCCGGACACGGTACTAGGTCCGGCTATGATTCGGGGAATAGAAGCGGCGGCAGCGGTGATTTTGCTCGTTGCTGGATTAACGCAGATTTATGCCAGCGGTCTTTGGATGACCTACTACCGCCGCATTACCGAGGCCGGTGAACAGGGGGTGCGTCTGCATGGGCTGCTGAGCCTTGCAATCGGCATCCTGGTTTTACGCCTCCATTGGATTTGGAGCGGTGCAACGGTGGTTCTGACACTCCTGGGCGTGTTCATGCTGGCCGAGGGGGTGCTCTGTGTCGCAGCGCCCAAGCTGGGGGTTCACAGCCTGCAGGTTTTGGATGAGGCGAGTAAAGCTCGTACGCTGTTCTTCACCGGGGTGTTCGTGATCATTGTGGCCGGGGTTTTGGCGGTTTCGCTTTTTCTGACGGTATAACTCGGCTTTGCAAGGTACTTGGGCGTTGACGCTTCGGGTTTCGGGGCTTATGTCACCCAAAACCTAGGAAATCTGCCCCATGGCCTTATTGGATATCATCGTTGCCCCAGACCCCCGCTTGAAGAAAAAGGCGGCGGCGGTGGAGTCCGTGGATAAGGCCACGGCCAAGCTCATGGCCGATATGCTGGACACGATGTATGAGGCCCCGGGTGTGGGCTTGGCGGCTCCACAGGTGGGCGTACTGAAACGAATCATCGTCGTGGACCCTGCTCGGGAAGACGAAGCCCCCCGGCCCCTCAAAATGGCCAACCCGGAAATCCTTTGGTCGTCGGACGAGATCAAGGAATATGAAGAGGGCTGCCTATCGCTGCCCGAGGAATATGACCTAGTGCAGCGTCCGGACCGTATCAAAGTGCGATATTTGGATGAAAAAGGCCGGTCGCAGGAATTGGAGGCCGACGGTATTCTTGCCGTGGTTATTCAGCATGAGATGGATCATTTGGACGGTGTCTTGTTTGTTGATCACATTTCGTCCTTGAAGCGCGGAATTATTTTGCGGCGTCTTACCAAAATCAAAAAACTCAGCAAGTCTCAGAAACCGAAAGCCACGGTTAAGCGTCGCGCTCTTGCGTCCGCATAAGACGACATTAGGCTAAGGCCATGCGCATCATATTTATGGGCACGCCGGACTTCTCTGTTGCGGCATTGGAGCGGTTGCATGCTGCGCATGATATCGTTGCTGTTTATACTCAGCCGCCCCGACCGGCCGGCCGAGGCCAGCAGGCGCGCCCCAGTCCGGTTCAAGTCTTTGCCGAAAAGAACGGCCTTCAGGTGCGGGCGCCAAAGACTTTGAAGTCTGCAGATGTGCAAGCTGAATTTGCGCAGTGGAAGGCCGATGCGGCTGTGGTCGCGGCCTATGGATTGATATTACCGCAAGTTATTCTCGATACGCCCCGGCTTGGGTGCATCAACATTCATGCTTCGCTTTTACCGCGCTGGCGCGGTGCAGCGCCGATCCAAAGAGCAATCATGGCCGGCGATGATGTGACCGGCGTAACTATCATGCAGATGGATGAGGGTCTTGATACCGGCGCAATGCTGCTTACCCGAGATGTGTCTATTGATGCGGCAACGACGGCGGGCATGCTTCACGATCAGCTTGCCGCAATCGGCGGTGAATTGGTGCTGACGGCGCTGGACGGATTAGCGCAAGGCACCTTATCGGCGGTACCCCAACCCCATAGCGGCGTGACCTATGCCGCGAAAATCGACAAAGCAGAAGCGCGCATCCAATTTAATCGTCCCGCGCCTGAAGTCCTGCGTCATATTCACGGTCTTTCTCCGTTTCCCGGCGCATGGTTTGCACACGAAGGGGAGCGCATCAAAGTGCTGAATGCGGAGCTTGGGTCTGCGCAAGGCCCCGTCGGCACGCTGCTTGATGACAATTTAACGATTGCTTGCGCTGAAGGATCTGTCCGCGCGCTCACTGTGCAGCGGGCCGGCAAGGCTCCCGCAAACGCTGCTGCATTTCTTCGCGGCTATGCGTTGCCCGGGGGAGCGCAGGTCGCCTAAACTTAAGGGGCTGCGGATGCATTTAACTCCGCCGACGAGAAAGGAATACGTGTCATGTTCGGGCGGCGCCGCAAAATCATTGCGCGAGATGGCGTGGTCTACTTGTATACGCCGACTAAGGATTCTGCCGACGATTTTCTGACGCTCACTACAACGAACGAAAGCTTTCATCATCCTTGGGTTTATCCGGCTACGGACACGCGCCGGTTTCGCGCCTATTTAGACCGTATCGAACGTGGTAATGCTTGCGGCTTTCTTGTCGCGCGCTGCGAGGATGACGCGGTGGTTGGTGTCATCAATATAAATGATATCATTCTTGGGGGCTTTCGCAGTGGACATCTGGGGTACTACGGCAGCGCACCGTACAGCCGCCGCGGCTTCATGAGTGCGGGGCTCGCCCTCGTATTGGACTATGCTTTCACGACCCTTGATCTCCACCGCATGGAAGCCAACATTCAGCCGGAGAATGAAGGCTCGCTGGCTTTGGTGCGGGGGCTTGGGTTTCGCAAGGAAGGCTTCTCGCTTGGCTACCTTAAGATCGGGGGGGAGTGGCGAGATCACGAGCGTTGGGCGATTTTAGCCGGCGAGTGGTTTGCTGCGCACGGCGGAACGCGCCCCGGCGATCATATTCGCGAAGTCACATAGGCGGCGTTTCCATACATGCCTCGGTACAAGCTCACGATCGAATACGACGGCACCAACTTTGTTGGCTGGCAACGGCAGGACAACGGCTTGTCGGTTCAAGGCGCGATTGAAGCCGCGGCCAAAGGATATTGCCAAATCGATGCCTTGGTACAGGGCGCGGGTCGCACAGACTCTGGCGTACATGCGCTAGGACAAGTAGCGCATGTGGATCTGCCGCGGCACGACGCTCCCGATATTGTCGCCAAAGCTCTTAATGCTCATCTACGCCCTCACCCCATAGTCGTAGTGAAGGCAGAGTTAGTTGACGGTGAATTTCATGCGCGGTTTTCGGCGATTGAGCGAGGCTACGAGTATCGTATTCAGAACCGTCGGGCGCGCCCCGCACTGGAAATGAACCGTGCGTGGTGGGTCTCTGCCCGCCTAGATGTGGACGCTATGCACCGCGCAGCACAGTGTCTTGTAGGTCGTCATGACTTCTCAACCTTTCGCGCTGCCGTGTGTCAATCCGCTTCGCCGGTAAAGACTCTCAACGAGATATCTGTGGCGCGCCACGGCGATTTTGTTGTTCTGATCACCAAGGCGCGCTCATTTCTCCATCATCAGGTGAGAAACATTGTCGGCACATTGAAAATGGTCGGCGAAGGTAAATGGCGCGAAGGTGATGTCGCCAAGGCTCTGGCAGCGTGTGACCGTGCTGCAGGCGGGCCAACGGCGCCGTCTCATGGCCTTTACCTGACTCATGTGCGTTATCCAGATGCGTAAGGCAATTACGTGTATCTAAATGCGGGCAATGAGCAGTGTCGTCGTTAAACTCAGGACGAAGTCCAAGACCACCAGTCCCATGGCTGTGCCGGTTGTAATCTTCAGGCCGACGCCGGCGACAAAAGTGCCATAGACAATCAGCGCCAGAAGACCAAGAAGATTGAGGAATGCAACGCCTTCGATGGGAATAATGCCGAAGTCGGATAGCAGGAGGACAAGATACAACGTGCCTTCTATGGGCAGGCGTATCCAGTTGTACGGCACAATGTGCGAGAAGTATCTTGGTGCTTTCCCCAAGAACTCTGAAGCGTACAGCATCACGAAGGGGAAGAGTGTCCACGACAGAATATACGACAGCACTTCGACAATCATATAAGGCGCGAAAGATAGATTCGTTCGTTCGGGACCGAACAGGGCTACGATGTGGAAAAAGTGTAAGGGCGCCATAATGAAGGCGACCGTGAAGGATGCCCAGAACCCTCTTCGCGAAGTTTCAAAAAACGCCCAACCGCGCATGTCGAATTTCAAAACAAGCCATGTGCCGTAAAGCCCGTTGGCGAGTTGGGGGACAGAGATCATAAGGACGTTTGTCCGTAACTCATAATGATCAAGGTCTCGCAGCGGCGCTGAAGTATCCGTCCAGAATCTTGAGATATATTTTTGTAAGATTTTCTAAATCGGAGATGGCGCAATGTTCGTCGGCCTTGTGCATGGACAATCCCACCATACCGAACTCGCAAACCGGACAAGCGTCCTTGATAAACCGAGCGTCGGATGTGCCGCCGGTTGTCGATAACTCCGGCGTCACATTTAGAGTGTCTTTTATGGCGCCGGATACAATGTCGCTGAGAGGTCCGGGCGGCGTTAGAAACGCATCCCCGGATATGCGGATGTTAAGCTCAAAGTCCGCGCCTTCCGCAGATTCATTCAGCACGGTGTTAAGCCATTCGGTCAGGCTGGCGCCCGTATGCTGATCGTTAAATCGAATATTGAAGGCGGCTTGGGCGGTGCCCGGAATTACATTGGAGGCCGTATTGCCGACATCAACAGTGGTAATGGCAATCGTTGACGCCGGAAAATGTTCTGACCCTTGATCAAGCGGATTTGTAGTGATCGCCCGCAGCATCTTCAGTAATCGCGGAATAGGATTGTCCGCGAGGTGCGGATAAGCGACATGGCCCTGGGTGCCGAACACAGTAAGCTTGGCAGTCAGACTCCCGCGCCGACCGATTTTGATCATTTCGCCAAGCTTCGTTGGGTTGGTCGGCTCGCCGACGACGCAGGCATCCAGTCGCT
>CAXBLG010000062.1:0-20304 GCA_963976395.1 uncultured Rhodospirillaceae bacterium | reverse complement strand
GCAAAAATTATTTGGAACGGCGAGTCCGTTGCCACTCTTGTTAAAGGCACGGAACGGTTACGGCCGCTGGTTCAAGTGTTCAATGACGACCTGCTTGATGCGCCCGACCGCGTGCGCGTTGAAGCCCGTCTGAGGACTTGGCTCACCGATCATGTGGACCACGTGCTTGCCCCGCTCGCCAAAGCGCTGAAAGCTGACGTGCCTGCGTCGGTGCGCGGCATTGTTTTTCAGCTCTCCGAAAGTCTGGGTGCGATATCGCGCGATGCCGTGGACGCCCAGCTCAAATCGTTGAAGGACGAAGAGCGTAAAACTCTCGCGCGGCTCGGCATTCGCTTCGGGGTCGAGTACGTCTTTTTCCCCGCGCTGCTCAAGGCTGCGCCCATTCGTCTGCGCGGCTTGTTATGGATTGCGGCACATCGTGATGCCCCCGCGCCCCCGCTGCCCACGCCCGGGCGCGTCGCGATGCCTCTGCCGGAAAAAATACCCGCCGCCTTTTACCTAGCCTGCGGTTACCGGGTGATCGACGGCACCGGATACCGCATCGATATGCTTGAACGCTTCGCAGCCGAAGCGCGTCGTCTGGGCCGCGAGAAAAACCCGGTCCTGCCTCCCGAGATTCTTTCTCTGCTCGGGATCGACGCTGCGGCGGGAGTCGGGGTTCTGAACGGACTTGGGTTCAAAGCACGCCTAGATGACGCTAAAATCGCGTTTTCTGCGCGCAAAAAGCGGGATCGTAAGCACAAAACCCCTGTTATAAGCGCACCAAATGCCGATTCACCGTTCGCAAAACTCAAGGATTTGGCTCTGTCGTGAGCGACAAAGCAGCGGAGTCTGCAAGCCAACGCCTCGATAAATGGCTCTGGTTTGCGCGGTTTTGCAAGACACGGGCGCTCTCCCAGAAGCTGATCGAAAGCGGCCACGTCACGGTGAACGGCGCAAAAATCCGCAAAGTGAGCGCGAATTTACGTCCCGGTGACGTCATCGAGCTCGTTTTAGGGCCGGTGAAGCGCATCCTCACCGTGCGCGGACTGGCCGAGCGGCGCGGCCCCGCACCCGAAGCGCAGCTTCTGTACGAAGAAAGTGCACCGGCGGAGAAACTCATCGGGCTTGAGAAGGGCCTGCCGCTGCATAAGTCGGGGCCCAATCCGCTGCTTTTTCGCCCGCGCGGTGTGGGCCGTCCCACCAAAAAAGACCGCCGTGAAATCACCAAGCATATGAGTGAGCGCTGGGACGACGACGAGGTCTAACCGGTTTTTGTAAACACCAGCATCATGTTGTTGGCGGGCATGGTCACTGTTTCGTTGTGCTGAAACCCTTGGTTTTCTGCGGCTTTAGCAACGTCGCGCACATCGCGAATGCCCCAGCTTGGGTCGCGCGCCTTCAAGGATTGATCGAAGGCGATATTGCTCTCGGCGATGAAATCACCGTCCAGCGAATACGGTCCGTAAGTCACCAGCGGTTTGCCTGCGGCAAGCCGCTCGCCGGCGCCCTTAAACAGCGCGAGAGTCGCTTCCCATGGCGAGATATGGATCATGTTGATGCACAAAACCGCGCCGATGGTGGCGACGGGCCATGGATTTGCACGCACATCTAGCTCAAGCGGGGCCTTTAAATTGCCAAGCCCAGACTCTGTGACGTGGGCGGTGATGCTGGCACGGGCCTCGGCGTTGGGATCAGACGGTTGCCAGGTAAACTGCGGCATGGCCTTTGCGAAGGTTGCCGCGTGATAGCCTGACCCGGCGGCGATTTCGAGCACGGTATCGCCGACAGATAGCCGCTCTGAAAATACGCGGGTAAGAACCTGCGTGATAGGCTCCGCATTACGCACGGCCGCCGGCGGGGCTTTTCTTTCAGGGTTGGGGGTATCTGCGGCCATTAAAAACCTCACTTATTTGGACGATGAATGAAACGTCCCATATCGCACCGCTTATGAAGAATAACGGTCTTTCCGGCAATCTTGAGAAAGGGCATCAAGAACGGGTTCTTGACGCCGCTCGCCCAAATCGAATAGGCAAAGGACTAGCGCGAATCACCCCGGAGGGTCTGCGGGTGAACGGGAGTCTTCGAACATGACGTATGTCGTTACTGAGAACTGCATCAAATGCAAATACATGGACTGCGTCGAGGTCTGTCCGGTGGACTGCTTCTACGAAGGCGAGAACATGCTCGTGATCCATCCCGATGAATGCATTGATTGCGGGGTTTGCGAGCCTGAGTGTCCGGCCGAAGCCATTGTCCCCGATTCGGACGAATCAGCGGAAGTATGGCTGGGAATTAACACCGAATACGCCGAGAAGTGGCCCAACATTACAGTTAAAGGTGAGAGCCCAGCGGACGCTGATGAGTGGAAAGATAAACCTGATAAAAAACAACTACTTAGCGAGAACCCTGGAAGTAACGCTTAAAGCTCATATTTGACTTTAAGTTTGCCCCCTAAGGGCGGGTGAAATCGTTTCACCTGTATTTCGCAGGCCGTTTGTGGTATGAACAATCAATCCGTCGGGGAACCGGCGGATTATTTTTTCTCCTGCCAGTGTCCCGCGCGATTACTTTATAAAATCGCGCTAAATCATTGAAATAAAATGATTATGGGCTGGTGGCAGGGAACGGTTCGTCCCGGCCCGCTCCGTCGCATGCCTACCTTACGGAATGGGCCAGCCGTGGTCAAAAAAGGAAGAAGCCGGCCCGTTGGCGCGGGTCAGGACGCTTGGGGGACCAAGCTGCGCGGGACAGCCCAACAACATATCAATGATGTGGAGTGAGAAACCGAGCATGCCCAAAACAGCAAAAACAACAAAAGAACCTAAAATCAATATGCCCTTTTCCGCTGGTGACTTCGTTGTCTATCCGGCGCATGGCGTTGGCAAGGTGACCAGTGTTGAGTCCCAGACAATCGCCGGTCAGAAAGTGGAGCTATTTGTCATCAGCTTTGAACGGGACCGCATGACCCTGCGGGTTCCGGTCGGAAAGGTTGAGAACTCGGGTCTTCGTAAACTATCCACACGCAAGGTCATGGATACGGCGCTAACCACATTGAAGGGCCGCGCCCGCGTGAAGCGCGCCATGTGGAGCCGCCGTGCGCAAGAATACGAAGCTAAGATTAATTCCGGTGATCCGGTCTCCATAGCTGAAGTTGTGCGCGACCTGCATCGCGGCGCGAGCCAGCCGGAGCAATCGTATAGCGAGCGTCAAATCTACGAGCAGGCTTTGGAGCGACTGGCTCATGAAGTCGCCGCCGTTGAGAAGATCAAACCTGAGGCTGCAACCGCCAAGTTAGAGCGCTTGCTCAACGCGGCCTAAGCGGCACGCCGACTGCTGTCCCAACAGCATTTAAAGAAACGGCTTCGGGCCATGTGTCCGGGGCCGTTTTTTATGGGCGTCCCTCGCCTTTAGGATGCAAGCCCCATTTCGATAGATAGGCGGATAAGGTCTGCTGTTCGCGCAACGCCCAGTTTGCTTTTGATCTGACTGCTGGTGTTGGCAACGGTCTTGTAGCCGACACCCAGAGCTTCTGCGATTTCGGTGAGGCTGCGGCCTTCTCCCAGTAATCTCATGATCTCAATGTCACGCTCGGAGAGTTGGCCTAGAGGATGATCGCCAGGAACGTTTTGCAAAGCGAGCTCCTGAGCAATTTCATTTTCAATATATCGTTCGCCAGCGGCAACGCGCTGCACGGCCTTGATGAGTTCGTCCGGCGCGGCATTCTTGCTGACATAGCCGCGCGCCCCGGCTTGGAGGGCGCGGGCGGTGAAGTGAACTTCCGCATGCATGCTGACGATTAGAATTTTGGCGCTTTTATCTTCCAGAAGAAGTCGCCGAAGCAACTCCAACCCGCCAATCCCCGGCAAATTCAAATCCAGCAGCACAAGGTCGGGCCGCTCTTTTTTATAGGCGCCCATCGCATCCCGCCCGGTTGCAACTTCGGACGTTTGTACAGCCGGCAAAGCCGACAGCAGCCGCTTCAAGCCGTCCCGAACAATGGCATGGTCATCAACAATCAGAACTTTCATGCGGATATCTTTTCAAAAGTAAGTGAAGAGTCGGGTCTTAGAGGAAGCCGTGCGGTGACCGTTGTCCCGGACTTGCTCTGGCCGTTCGTTACGGACAAAAAGCCCCCGGCGGTATTGACGCGCTCTTCCATGCCTTTAATGCCAAGGCCGCGGGTATCCTTGGTTTGTAAAATGCCGGTGCCGTTATCCGTTATGCTGACGGTCACTTCGTCTTTCCGCTCTAAGGCGACAGAAATTTCTATTTGCGTCGCTTTTCCGTGGCGCAGGGCATTGCTGAGGCTTTCTTGAATGACGCGATAAGCTGTCGCTTCCAGGATTTCGTCAAGGGTATCTATCTCCGGCGAAATTTCGATGCGCAGTGAAACAGCCGGGTAGCGCTTTAGCCAAAAGGCGGCAAGATTTCGAACCGCCTGCGTCAATCCGACATCCGTCAGGCTGGGCGGCCGTAAACGGGCGAGAATCGCGCGGACATGCCGCTGCATGTGGCCAACCGCATCCTGTATGGTCCGTACTTGTTTCAAGACGTCGAGCCGACCTTCGCGTTCTGCGGCCACGGCCAAAGCAGCGGCATCAATGTTCACCGCAAATAGAAATGGTCCAATATCGTCGTGTAGGTCACGGGCCAAATCCGCGCGTTCTTCATCCTGAATTGTAACGATCTGTTTGTGTAAGGTCTGCGACTTATCTTCTAAGGACTCTAATCGAATAGCCATGGCATTAAGTGAGTCGGCCAGTGCGGAGAGTTCCGGAGGGCCTGCCCTATCGACTCTAATCGAGTGATCGCCTGACCCAATAACATGAAGCGCGGCGGAAAGGGTGCGCAGCGGACGCAGGCCGTGCCCAATGACTAAGTACACCAAAAACAAGGTGGCGGCCGAGAAGATCAGCAGAATCAACATGTCGTCCCGAAATCGTATCCATAGTTCCCCAACTTCATTGCTCGCTTCCGCTGTGAGAACGATCCGGGGGGACAGACCTAGTTGAGGGGCAGAAGCGGACAGTACCGGAATGTCACGGGGCTGAAGGGATACAGTAATGAGATTGGAAAACCACACGGGGGCAATCGTCGAGATTTTGGCGGGAGCCGACTCCGTGAGCCTCGCGCCGGATGTGTCGATGAGCGCGGCGCTGACATGGCGATCATCCGCAAAAATAGAAACAAGCTGCCGCAGCTGATCGTCCGGACCGTCTGTATGTGAAAAATTAGCGGTCGCCGAGCGAACTATGTGCTCACCAACATCGAGGGCTGCTTTCAATTCGGTTTCGACAGATTGGGCTGCGCGAAATGAAGCTAGGCCTCCGGCCGCTGCCAGGCTGGTGACCAACGCCAGTGCGATGAACAATATTAATCTGAATCGTAACGACATTGGGCGCTCCTTTCTTGCGACCCCGTTATAGCAGCACAGTCGCCCGATCTGGATCTGAACCCCGATGGTTTTGAATAATCGGGAACTTTTCCCTCCTAAATCAGGAGTCCCGCGTATGGACCAAGTTGTCTCCGGTGGCTACACCAAGTGAGACTTGTAACTTTAGTTATTTCCAGAGGGATGACATGCGTGCGCCGTTTAGATTGAGTGTTGGGATTTTATTAGCCTTTACCTCGGGTAATGCGTTCGCCCAGGGCGAGATTGAGGCTGACGAAGAGATTTTAGTGATCGGCACGGCACCTGTTCTTGGGCTTGGGGTTGATCGTGATAAAATTCCTGCAAATGTCCGCGTCTTCGGCGGCGAGGATATGCGGCGCGGTGGCGGCAGTAATTTTTTGCGCACCTTGGACGAAGGCGCGGGCGGCCTTTCGCTCATGCATGCCCAGAACAATCCATTCCAACCCAGTATCACATACCGAGGATTTGAAGCTTCGCCCTTAAACGGAGTCGCGCAAGGCATGGCTGTTTATGTCAATGGCGCCCGTTTCAATCAGCCGTTTGGCGACACCATAAGCTGGGATCTGCTGCCCGATATCGCGGTTGATCGGATGAACCTGGAAGGCACCAATGCGGTCTTCGGACTCAATGCTCTTGGCGGATCCCTGTCGCTGCAAATGAAAACCGGCTTTAGCTATGAAGGGCTAGAGCTTGAAATGCTCGGCGGCATGTTCGGGCGGGTGCGCGGCTCGTTTCAGTACGGTGTGAACAACGGTAAATATTCAGCCTATGTCGGTGGTAGTGGTTTGACCGAGGACGGATGGCGCGACTATTCACCTTCGGACCTGCGACAAATTTACGCGGACGTGGGCTGGCGCGGCGAGCGCGGCGAGGCGCATCTTAATTTCAGCGCTGCCGACAATGATTTGACGGGAAACGGCACCTCGCCTCTTGAGTTGCTACAGGTGCGCCGTGCCGCCGTGTTTACCCATCCGGACAATACGCGCAACGAATACTATAAGATCGGTTTTACCGGCACCTACACTGTTGCCGACGAAGCGGTGGCCCAGCTTATCGCCTACTACGGCGATTTCACGCAGAATACTTTGAACGGTGATGCCGCCGAGGTCGAAGGGTGCGAAGACGACGAAGATTTTCTCTGTCTCGAAGACGGAGATGTGCTCACCGATATCAACGGTGACCGCATTTCCAATTTCGTGACTGATAGTCCGTATGAAGAGTTTGAAGACCTTTTTGAAGATGCGGAGTTTGATGAAGGCGGGCCATATGCCTTCGCCAATCGGACGGCGACGAAAACCCAGAGTTACGGCGCATCCCTGCAGTTCACCAGCACGCGCGATATCGCCGGGCGCGGCAATCATTTCGTTCTTGGGGCCAACGTTGACCGGGGTGAAACCCGGTTTCGCGCGAGCAGTGAAGTCGCCGCGCTCACTTTAGATCGGGGCTTCGCGTCGCCAACGGTTTTGATCGACATAGCCGGCGGCCCCATCACGCCCGTGCACTTGAAGACCACCAACACTTACTATGGGGTGTATGCGTCAAATATTTTCGATGTCACCCCGGATCTTTCTTTGACTTTGTCCGGCCGTTTCAATAGCGCGAAGACAAAGCTGCGCGATCAGATCGGTACGGCTTTGAATGGAGACCACGCCTATGACCGATTCAATCCGGGCGTGGGCCTTACCTATAAAATTACACCGTCAGTGACGGCCTACGCCCGTTATTCTGAAGCAAACCGAGTGCCTACGCCGGCGGAACTTTCATGCGCGGATGAAAACGCTCCGTGCAGCCTCGCCAACTTCTTTGTGAGCGATCCGCCTCTGAATCAGGTTGTCTCGCGAAGTATCGAAACAGGTCTGCGCGGTCATTTCGTGGCCGGAACAGACGGGCGGGTGCAGTGGAATGTTGGTATATTCAACAACGATAATGATAACGACATCATATTTGTTCCGAGCGACATCGTTGGCCGGGCCTTCTTCCGAAATGCGGGAGATACACGCCGACGCGGCATTGAGGTCGGTGCGGAATATCAGACGGAGCGGTTTACGGCTTTTGTTGATTACGCTTACGTCGAGGCCACGTTCCGATCAAACCTGTCCATCAACAGCCCCAGCAATCCGGCCGCGAATCCTGACGGTAATATCAGTGTTATGCCCGGCAACCGGCTGCCCGGCGTTGCGCCGCATTCGATCAAATTTGGCGCAGGGTACGATGTAACGTCGGCCTGGACGGTTGCTTTCGATGCCCGGGTTGCGTCCGGCCAATACCTGTTCGGCGACGAAAGCAACAGCACGCCGAAAGTGCCGGGATATGCGGTGGTCAATGCCAATACGCGCTACCAGCTCACGGATTACATTCAGGTCTTTGCCATGATCCAGAACCTTTTGGATACAAAGTATGAGACGTTCGGAACGTTTTCCGAGACCGAGGAAGTGCCGCTGCTTGAAGCGCCGAATGCCAGTAATCCGCGGGCGTTCAGCGCGGCGCCGCCTATCGCCTTATATGGCGGCGTGCGCGTCAGATTTTAAAAAAGTCTGTGCGGCATCAAACGCTTGATACACGTCAACGATTTCATGTGGCTTTCTGTTTAGGCTATACTCGCAGGTACGTGGGATATTGATGACACGCTAGTTTGCATTATGGGAGGACCGCATGGCCGCACGGAACGCATATTTAGTCTCAACAGCGATGCTTGCATCGGCCTTGGTGCTGAGTGCTTGCGGGGACAGTGGAGAGCAGGATAGCCCGGAAGTTGAAGCGGTCGCAGTGCCCACAAACGTTGCCTATGTGACGAATGAGGATAACGGCGTCAGCGTTGTGGATCTTGAGACACTGACCATCACCAAGACCTTAGAGGTTGGCGGACAGCGTCCGCGCGGTTTGGGCCTCACTAAGGATGGCCGCTACCTCCTGACCGCGAATGGCGAAACCAATGATATGTCTGCCATAGATACGACCACTGGCGAAGTGGTGCAGCGCATACCGGTGGGAACAAGCCCTGAATTCCTTCGCATTTTGGACGATACAGCCTACGTAACTTACGAGCCGGGAGGGCGGCGCGAAGAGGATGTGGAGGACCGTGACTTTGACAACGACCCGCGCGCTGAAATCGCGGTGGTAAATCTTGTGGGCGTTGTAAATCTCACCGAACTGTCCTTGGAACGTTCAATTCCCAGTGGTTTGGAGACGGAGGGCCTGGAGTTCTCTCATGACCGCACACGGATTCTCACGACAAACGAAGGCGACGAAACTATATCAGTCTACGATCTGAAAACGGGCGAGGAGCTTAAAACGGTCAGCACTCGTGAATTTGGCCGTCGTCCTCGGGGCATCATCGCTATGCCGGATAAATCCGGATACATCGTTACTATGGAAACGTCGTCCCATCTGATTCAAATGGATAACGACTTGAATGTAATGAGAAGCATTGAAACAAAAACCGGCCCGAACGGGGTTGCCTTCAGTTTAGATGGTGCGCATCTACTTGTTGCGGCGTCGCGCGATGGTGTTCTGCAGGTCTTTGATGCCAAGACATTTGATTTGTTGAAGGAAACCCCCATCGGTCGGCGGTGCTGGCACTTCACCTACACGCCCGATGGTTCCAAGATCATTGTTGCGTGCGGCCGATCGAACGACTTGCATGTGCTGGATGCGCAAGACTATACGCCAATCAAAACGATTCCCGGGCTCGCGCTTCCCTGGGGCATCGTCACCTATCCGGCTGCGAACGGCACCCTCGACGTTCCGCGTGTCCATTGAATAAGAGGATGGCGAGCAAGGTTCTAACAGCTGGTCTGTGCCCATGGGCAAAGCGCAGCGCATAAACCGATTCCTGTTTGTTGTCTTTGCGGCAGCATGGCTGGCTTGGCCCACCCATGCCGCTGATACCGATAATCCAGGATTATTGCCGGTTGTCGCGCACGGTATCGTCACTGAAGTGATAGACGGTGCGGTAATTCGCGTTGAGGGTATCGACGTGGATATCCGCTTGGTGTCGATCCAGTCCCCGAAGTTACCCAAGGGCCGTATTGGGTTTAAAACGTGGCCTCTGGCGGAAGAGGCGCGAACAGCGCTTGCCGCTCTTGTACAAGGGCGCAGTGTTACGCTTCATTCCGGCACTACGCCACGCGATCGCAACGGCCGCATTTTGGCGTATCTGGTCCGTGATGACGGGCTCTGGGTTCAGCAGGAATTGCTTAGGCAGGGTTGGGCGCGGGTTTATACCTTCGCCGACAATCGCCGATTTGCCGCCGAACTCTACATGGCCGAACGTGAAGCCCGGTCGGCGGGGCGCGGTATTTGGTCTGACCCCTATTACGCGGTGCGTCAGGCGAGCCCTGAGTCTCTCGCACAGGATATTGGAACCTTTCAGGTTGTAAAGGGACGGGTGACCGATGCCGCTAAAGTGCGCGGTCGAATCTTCCTTAATTTCGGCGAAGACTATCGTTCCGACTTTACCGCGACTATTCCGCCCGACGCGGTAAGGACATTCACGCGCTCTGATTTCGACCCGTTGGCTCTGGAGGGAAAAGTTATTCGCGTGCGCGGCTATCTGCGTGATTACAACGGGCCTGTGATTGATGTGACTCATCCCGAACAAATAGATGCGGACCCTGGATCGGAGTAGGAGGGCGGCTCTGGACCCTATGAGATGTCTGGGGTAAGACCGGCCACATGATCCTCACACCAATAACCCCTCAAGCTTTGCCTCAAATCCTGGATACTTATGACGCAGGTCTTGCAAGGTATCCCTTGGCCCAAGCCGTCTTTCGCCGCATTGCCGCGACCCGCCGCCAGTGTCCCGATCTCAAGGCCGATCTCGCTGCGGGTCGTGCCAAAGCCTTAGCGCTGGCCGCTAAATTCGGTATTCCGACGATTGATGAAGATCCGGCCGTGGCGTTCTCTTGGGATGGTGCTGCCATTCGCACGCGCTCGGAGACCAGCGTTGTGTTTCATGAAATCGCCCATTGGCAAATTGCACCGGCGGCGCGCCGGTCTGTTCCCGACTTTGGCCTTGGCGCCGGCCCGGAAACAGGGTGCGCAGGGGCGGCAAACGCAGCGGTGTGTGTTGATCAGAAAACACAGGAGCATGAGGAAAACCTCGCCTCCCTACTCGGCATTCTTTGGGAAGTAGAGCACGATGAACCGGCCCTCCTTGCTTTTGCCGAACAGAACTGGCTGGAGCTTTATGACCGCGCGGGCACACATCTGCATTTCGTCCATTCGCTGGAAGCTTTGCGAGCGCGGCGACTGATTGATGCCGAAGGGCGCCCGTGTTTGGAAATTGCTTTTTCTTCCTCGCCATAACCCTTCACCCGGCGGTAGGGTGAGGTTCATTTAAATCATGGCGGTTGTTGTTTTATAATGAAGAAAGACACCAAAGTCGTCCGCGCTGGACACAACAAAGTCCGTAATGCCGGTATTGTGAATACGCCGGTCTTTCACGCTTCGACCATTGTATTCGACAGCGTTGCGGCGATGAATGATGCCGATGAACGCGGATATAAGCGCGGTGAAAAAGTTATGTACTACGGTCGGCGCGGCACGCCGACCCATTGGACTTTGCAGGATGCGATCACCGATCTTGCCGGGGGTGCGGATACAGTGCTGGCACCGTCCGGTCTAGGAGCTTGCGTACTCGCCATTCTGGGCTGCGTAAAAGCAGGCGATCATATTCTTGTGACAGATTCGGTTTACGGTCCGACACGTAGCTTCTGTAATGGCTTCTTAAAAAACTTCGGGGTTGAAACCAATTTCTATGATCCGCTGATTGGTGCGGGCATTTCAAAGTTTATGAAAGCAAACACAACGCTGGTGTTTTGTGAATCGCCCGGAACGCATACGTTTGAAGTTCAGGACTTACCCGCCATCGCGGCTGCCGCGCATGCGGGCGGAGCAAAGGTTGCGGTGGACAATACCTGGGCCAGCCCTTGGTTTTGCCAGCCCATCGCTTTAGGCGCGGATATCTCTATTGAAGCGGCGACGAAATATATTGTCGGTCATTCCGACGCCAATATGGGAACGGTAACGTGCACGGCGGAAACGCTGCCCGGTGTACAGCGCGCCTATGGAGCTTTGGGTCTCGCGGTGGGCGTGGATGATGTGTATCTCGCAACGCGAGGACTGCGCACATTGTCGGTGCGCCTCAAGCAGCACCAACACAATGCCATGAGAGTGGCCGAATGGCTGAAGGCTCAGCCGAACGTTAAGCGGGTGCTTTATCCACCGCTGCCCGATGATCCGGGGCATACCTTATGGAAGCGTGATTTTTCCGGTGGTTCGGGGTTGTTGAGTGTTGTGTTTGATCAGGCTTCGAGCGCGGCGACCACGGCTTTGATCGACGGTATGGAATTGTTCACCATCGGCTATTCCTGGGGCGGCTTTGAAAGTCTGATCGTGCCGTCCGCGCCGTCGGCTGCGCGCTCGGCGACAAAATGGACCGAGCCTGAACCCGGGATTCGTCTTCACGTCGGACTTGAAGACCCCGAAGATCTGATTGCTGATCTTGACCGAGGCCTTGCGCGGTTCCGCAAGGCCGTCGGGTAAATTGGGACCCCGCCCCTTGGCGCTCCCTTCCCTTCAAACTGCTGTTGCCTATCACCGCGCCGGCGATCTGAATTCTGCCGAGAAAATTTATCGCGACGTTCTTAGGGGCGATGAGTCAAACGCGGACGCTTTGCATCTTCTAGGTCTTGTGTTGCATCAGCGCGGCAAGAACGCTGACGCCGCCGAGTTGATAGATCGAGCGATTGCGGTAAAACCGAAGCAGGCAGAGTTCGCTTACAATCTGGGCAAAGTGCGAGCGGCGCAAGAACATTGGTCAGCGGCGGTTGATGCAAACCGGGCCGCGCTCGCATTAAATCCGAACTATGCAGCAGCTCACTGTAATCTCGGACTGGCCTTGTTATGGCAGGGTCGGCCTGCGGCTGCGGAAGAGTCTTTGCGCAAGGCGCTTGAACTGGAACCGAGCAGTGCGCCGTCGTGGAGCGGCCTTGGACTAACACTGCGCCATCAGGGTCGGAACGGCGAAGCGGAGGTCGCCTGGGAAAAGGCGATTGCTTTGCAGCCCGACTTTGCCGAGGCGCATTATAACTTGGCGACGCTGCGACTTGCGGCCATGGATTTCGCGCGCGGCTGGCCTGGTTTTGCGTGGCGGGCAAAAGCCGAGCCCGTGAGCTTTGATTCCAAGGCGGACGGCGCGTATCCTTTTTCGCAACCTAGATGGCAGGGAGAGGCGCTTGCCGGAAAAACGATTTTGCTTTGGGGCGAGCAAGGCCTGGGCGATCAGGTTTTATTTGTCCGGCTGGTTGTGGAAGTTGCGGCCCAGGGCGCGCGCATTTTTTTAGAATGTGAACCGCGCCTTGCGGACATGTTCAAAAGATCATTTCCGGCTGTGACCGTGGTGCCGCGCACGCGACCTGTGCCGGGAATGTTAGCCGATGCGACAATCGACGTTCAGTGTCCCCTAGGTGATCTCGGAGACATTCTGCGGCCCGATTTGTCCGGATTCCGCCCAAACAGCGGCTATATCCGAAGCGATCCGGCCCGCGCGGCGGCTTTAAAAGCGCGGTACCATAATCTTGGGGACGGGAAACCTGTCGTGGGCTTGTCCTGGCGCAGCCCCCGCAAGCGATTTGGCGCTCTTAAATCCACAGACTTAGCCGAGGATTGGGGGCCAATTCTGGCGGTGCCGGGCCTCACGTTTGTGTGTTTGCAGTATGGGCCGGTGGAAGAAGCCCTTGCGCGGGCGGCCGAGCGCCACGGCGTGACCATTCATCTAGACCCGGATGTGGACGCTTCAAACGATATTGATGCTCTTTCGGCCCAAATCTCGGCCATGGACCTCGTTATATCGGTTTCTAACACGACGGTTCATTTGGCTGGCGCTCTGGGCGTGCCGGTCTGGACCTTAACGCCGTCGGGTGCGGGTCGCTTGTGGTACTGGTTTGATGGGCTTAGCCATAGCCCTTGGTATTCCAGTATGCGCCTTTATCAACAATCAGGGCCGGGAGCCTGGGGAGCGGTGATCGGTCCAATCGCCAAGGACCTTGCGGCGTGGACGGCGCGTATCTGAGATCATTTATCTCTCTCAGGCGGCATTAAAAGAAGGTTTGCGTGCTTCTTGCGGCTTTCGAAATGAGCCATTCAAGGGTGCCGTTGACCCGCCACATTTTGAGGGATAACTCCTAGAAAGTTCGTCGCCGAGTCAGAACCCGGTTCTCGATGCCGCAGAGAGCCCTTTTTGGTTATGGTGTAGTCACTTATTGATTAATATGGTGGGCGAAGATTAAGCTTTGGAACGCGGTCACAAGGAGCCCCGTGAGCCGCGGGGGAGTAACTCAGCCTATGAATCTTCAATCCGACGAAAGTCGCAAGGACGGGCCTTCGGGCGCGCCCGTATCCAAGTCTGACCTCGACTCCGTTGTCGTGCGCTTCGCAGGTGACTCCGGCGACGGTGTGCAGATGCTGGGTAGTCAGTTTTCTCAAGAAACGGCCCTTGCCGGAAACTCTCTGGCGACGTTTCCCGATTTCCCCGCCGAAATTCGCGCGCCGACCGGCACCACCTACGGCGTATCGGCGTTTCAAATTCATTTCGGCTCCCGGGTCATTAAAACCGCAGGGGATCAACCCGATGTGCTGGTCGCCTTAAACCCGGCAGCGCTGATCGTGAATTACAAGACTCTCCGCAAAGGCGGCCTTGTTGTTCTTGATTCCGGCGCGTTCAAAGAAAAAGACATTAAGCGCGCGGGTTTCACGGCCGATCCGCGGACCGATGGGACGTTAAAAGAATTTCGCGTCATGGAAATCGACGTCTCGGCGCAAGCTTTGGAAGTCGCCAAGCCTTTTGGTCTTTCGCAAAAAGATGCGCTGCGCACCAAGAACCTGTGGGTGCTTGGTCTGATTTCGTGGATGTACGACCGCGAAACGACATCGACGATGAACTACATCACGCGCAAGTTTGGTGACAGCCCGATCGGTGAAGCCAACATCGCGGCGTTAAAGGCCGGGCATGCTTACGGAGAGATCCACGAATTGTCCGGCGATATTGCGCCGGTGCAAATGCCGGCGGTGAAGTTCGAACCGGGCACGTATCGTCTTATCACCGGCGCGGAAGCGCTGTCGTGGGGTCTTGCCGCGGGTGCGCAGTTGGCCGGGCTAGAGATGGTGTTGGCATCGTATCCGATTACGCCGTCCTCGCCGATTCTTCACATCCTTGCGCGCATGAAGCAATTTGGAATCACGACTTTTCAAGCCGAAGATGAGATTGCCGCATGCTGTGCAGCCATCGGCGCATCCTACGGAGGCAAGCTTGGCGTTACGGCTTCATCCGGGCCGGGCATCGCGCTTAAAACCGAAGCGATCGGTCTCGCCATTTCGACAGAACTACCGCTGGTGATCGTTGATACACAGCGCGCAGGTCCATCCACGGGCTTGCCGACGAAGACCGAGCAATCCGACCTTAACATCGCGGTCTTCGGCCGCAACGGTGATGCGCCCATTCCTGTCGTGTCGGCGCGCTCGGCCGGGGATTGTTTTGATGTCGCGATTGAAGCCGTGCGCCTGGCGACCAAGTACATGACGCCGGTCATGATTTTGTCCGACGGATATATCGCCAATGCCGCAGAGCCCTGGCGCATTCCCGCCATGAGCGATTACGCGCCGTTCAAAGTTAAGTTCAGAGGATCCGGAAGGGTTTCATCCCTTCGTCCGTGATCCGAAAACTCTTGCACGCGCTTGGGCCGTGCCGGGAACCCCGGGCCTCACGCACCGCATTGGCGGCATCGAAAAGGATTATAACTCCGGCAATATCTCTTACGATCCGGGCAATCACCAAAAAATGACAGATACGCGTTTTGCCAAGATCGACAACATTGCGGACGACATTCCTGAACAGGGCGTTGAAATAGGCGAAACCAAAGGGAAGCTCGCGGTTGTCGGGTGGGGCTCGACCTATGGGCCGATCAATCGCGCGGTCAGCAATATGCGCGATGCGGGTCATGATGTTTCACACATTCACATTCGGCATATCTGGCCGCTGCCGCGCAATCTTGGACAGCTTCTGAAAAACTTCGACAAAGTGTTGGTGGCCGAAATGAACAATGGACAGATGCTTACGTTCCTGAAGGGACAGTATCTCGTCGATGCACACGGACTGCTTAAGGTGTCCGGACAGCCGCTCAAGATCGACGAAATCGAAGAGGCCATTCGTTCCCAATTTGGAATTTAACGGCAGACGCAAGTTTGCTCGCTCCCGAGAATTTACGGAGAGGCACGAGTTATGAATATTCAAGTTCAAGCCGACAAACTGAGCGCCAAGGATTTTGCATCCGACCAGGATGTGCGCTGGTGCCCCGGCTGCGGCGACTACGCCATTTTGAAAGCCATGCACAAATCTTTGGCCGACATGGGTGCGCGCCCGGAAAAAACCGTGTTCGTGTCCGGCATCGGTTGCTCATCGCGGTTTCCCTATTATATGGCGACGTACGGATTTCACACCATTCATGGCCGGGCCCCAGCGATTGCAACCGGACTTAAGCTTGCGCAGCCTGATCTTGATGTCTGGGTTGTGACCGGCGACGGTGATGCGCTTTCTATCGGCGGCAATCATCTTTTTCATGCCCTGCGCCGGAACGTGGATCTCAACATTCTGCTGTTTAACAACGAGGTCTATGGGCTAACCAAGGGGCAGTTCTCGCCTACATCGCGCGTGGGTCAGAAATCACCATCAACACCCATGGGAAGTATTGATAGTCCGGCCGATGCCTGCACGTTTGCACTCGGCTGTAACGCCCGTTTCATTGCGCGCGGAATTGATATTCAGGCTAAACCGCTTGGTGAGCTTTTCGCACGTGCGCGCGATCACAAAGGTGCATCCTTTATCGAGATCATTCAAAACTGCATCGTTTATAACGATGCGGTCTTTGCCGACTTTACCGAGAAGGCCGTTGCGGCAGATATGCAGCTGCACGTGGTTCACGGCCAGCCGCTGATTTTTGGTAAAGAAAAAAACAAAGGCATTCGGCTGAATGCGCAGGCGCTCAAGCTGGAGGTGGTGACGATTGGCGAGAACGGCGTGAGCGAGAAGGATATTCTTGTTCATGATGAGACAAACCGCGTTCTGGCTGGGCTGCTCGCAGCGATTCGTCCGCCTGATTTCCCGGAAGTTCTGGGTGTGATTTATTGCGAACCGGCACAGTCCTATGACGCAGCGGTTGTCGAGCAGAATAAGAAAGCGATTGCCGGCGGTGCAGGCGACCTTGATAAGCTTATGCGCGCCGGAAATACGTGGTCCGTTGAGTAAAACTTTCTGCATTGAGGGGCGTGTACGGGGAATCCGTGATATGTTCCTGGTATCAATTTGATGAGTTCAAGCGAAGTAAGGTGAGATACATATGAAACGTCGTTCATTTCTCAAGAAGGCCGCCGTTACCGGATCGGCCGCAGCGGCTTCCACACTTGCCGCGCCTGCCATATCTCAAGGCATTTACGAATGGCGTATGGTCACATCCTGGCCGAAAGGCTTGCCCGGCATCGGCACGGGGTCAGAACGTATTGCTCAAAACATTGAGAAACTCAGCGGCGGGCGGATTAAAATTAAGGTCTATTCGGCCGGTGAGCTTGTTCCGGCTCTGGGTGTGTTTGATGCGGTTTCCAGCGGTACCGCACAATTGGGCCATGATCCCGCGTACTATCATCTCAACAAGTCAGAGGCCTGTGCCTTTTTCTGCGCGTTTCCGTGGGGCATGACCTCCGACGAGATCAACGCCTGGATTTTGCACGGCAACGGTCAGAAACTGTGGGATGAACTCTATGCGCCATTCGGGATGCGTGCGTTTCTGGCAGGCAATACGTGCACACAGATGCTGGGGTGGTTCAGAAAAGAAATTAACAGCGTCGAAGATTTTCAAGGCTTGAAGTTTAGGGCGCCGGGCAATCAGTCCAAGATTTTCCAGAAGCTTGGCGCGGTGTCCGTGCAGCTGGCCGGAGGTGAAATTTTCCAGGCACTCCAGTCGGGCGCAATTGATGCCGCCGAGTGGGTTGGCCCTTATAACGATTTGTCGTTAGGCTTCTACCAAGTTTGCAAATACTACTACTCACACGGCTACCATGAGCCCGGCCCCGCCCTTCAATTAACAGTCAACGAAAAGGCGTGGTCGTCTCTGCCGGAAGATCTTAAAGCCATCGTTAAGACCTGCGCGGAGGCCGGCAACACCGATATTACGGCTGAGTACAACGCGCAGTCAGGTCCGGCGCTGCGGTCCTTGGTGCAGGAACATGGCGTTATTGTTAAGCCGCTGCCCGAAGAGGTCATCATGGCGTGTGGCGAAAAAGCTAACGAGGTTCTCAACGAAATTTACGAGTCCGGGGACACCATTGTTCGCAAAGTCATTGAAGATTTTATGGGCTTCCGCGAGCAGGTCACGCCTTGGACGCGGGTCAGTCAGCAGGCCTATTACAACGCTAGAAGCTTGCCGTTTACGTTCAAGCTTAACCGCCGCACCTAAAGTAGCTAATTGTCAGCGAAACGGCCGGCTTGCTTACCAGCAAGCCGGCCGTTTCTGCGTGAGGACTACTATGCCCGGAGCAAAAGCCGCTTAGCGCTCAGGAAACAAGTCCCTAAAGTCGTCCGAAGGCGGCACCCGCCGCTCGTTCCGTGGTCCAAACAAGTCTGTGAAGTCATCACCCGATCCGGCATTCGCCGGAGGTGCAGAGTTTTGGCTTGTATTCGCAGGACTTGAAATCGCAGCCGGACTCGCCTCGGCTCTGTAGATTACATCCGGCAATTTTGTAGCGATGGAGGGGAAGAACCACAGGAGCACCATGCCGACGGCTTGAAGCGCAACAAAGGGAATGGCTCCCCGGTAAATATCAGACGTCTTGATTGATGCTTCGGCGGCGCCGCGTAGATAAAACAGTGCGAATCCGAAGGGGGGCGTTAAGAAGCTCGTCTGCAGATTCATACCGATCATAACGCCGAGCCAAATCGGATCCACGCCCAGTTGAATCAGAACAGGCGCTGCGATGGGAACGACAATGAAGATGATCTGGAACGTGTCCAAAAAGAACCCGAGAACAAACACCAGCAGCATGACGACGAGGATAGCGCCGTTTGCTCCGCCGGGGATGTCGGCCAGAACGCTATAGACGAGGCTTTCTCCGCCTAGTCCCCGGAACGTTAAGCTGAAAACAGTCGCGCCCAGCAAAATGACAAAAACCATTGAAGAGATGGTCATGGTCGAGCGCATGATTTGCTGGAGGATGTCCATTGTCAGTCGGCGCTTGTAAGCGGATAGAAGCAATGCGCCAACCGCACCGACCGATGCGGATTCCGTTGGCGTGGCAATGCCGGCCAAGATAGACCCGAGAACGGCAACGATCAGGATCAGCGGCGGTAACAAGGCCGATAACACGCGGCCTCCTAATCCTCGGCGTTGATCTGCCGTCATTTCAAGTGGTGGACAGGATTTGGGGTCGACCACGGACTTGAAGAAAATCCAAAGCATATATAGGCCGACCAGCAAAATGCCTGGCAGCATCGCGCCGGCAAACAGTTGTCCCACCGAAACCGGATCGGGGGAAAGGTTGCCCATGGCCATTTGCGCTTGTTGATTTGCGCCTTGGAGCATGTCGCCGACAAAAATTAGAACGGTGGACGGCGGAATAATCTGACCGAGTGTACCGCAAGCGGCAATCGTGCCGGTGGATAGCTTGGGGTCGTATCCCGCGCGTGTCATCGCCGGCAGCGATAACAGGCCCATGGTCACAACGGTTGCACCGACAATGCCGGTGGATGCGGCGAGCAATGCGCCGACAATCACCACTGAATATCCTAGGCCACCGCGCAGGGTGCCAAAGAGTTCTCCCATGGTTGTGAGTAGCGATTCGGCTATTTTTGAGCGTTCGAGCGTAACCCCCATAAAAACGAAAAGGGGCACCGCAACCAGGGTTTCATTCAGCATTGTGCCGAGATACTGGCTGCCCAAGGCGGACATCATGGCAGGGTCATAGACACCTGCCCACACGCCCAACCCGGCGAAAATCAGCCCCATGCCGGCCAATGTGAAGGCGACCGAGTAACCTATCACCACCCCGAGCAACGTGGCGGCGAACATCAAGACCGCGAGAATCTCTCCAATTTCTGCTGGTGACATTATGCGCGACCGATGTTTGAGGAATCTTCTGGTGTCAGCATGTGAGGTGTTCCCGCATCAATGTCATGGCCGCGTAAAAACAAGATGCGACGGGCAATAAGGGCTAATCCTTGCAGCCCAACAACGACGCAAAATACCCAGATCACAGATTTCAACAAATAAACTGCCGGCATTCCGCCCGGCTGGGATGAATTCTCACTGATGGACCAGGATGAAAGGATGAGGGGCGCGGTAGTGTAGGCGAGCACAATCAGCCAGGGGATCAGGAACGCGACCGTTCCAAAAATATCGACCCAGGCCTTACGCCGCGCTGTCATTTTTACGTAGAGGACATCCACGCTGACGTGGCCGCGAATGAGGGAGGTGTATCCGGCACCGACCATGAATACGATGGCATGCTGCCAAACGTAAAACTCCTGCATCCAGGTGTAGCCCAGATTAAACGCGTAGCGCATCACCACGACGACAAAACAGGTCAAAACGCTGCCTAAAGTCAGCCACGCGGTTGCGTTACCGAGATGCCGATTCACGGCGTCAGATACGCGTACAAACCGCTCTAAAATAGTCAATTTCCCCCCAATCCGCTGAATAGGTACCCGCGGTGCCGGTCAAAACGATGCGGTAATTAACCATACCCGCCACCCCCGAGGAAAGACCTTCTCCACATCGGGTAATGTTTTGACTTTGTACAGGAAAGCGTCGAAAAATAATGCAGTCCATTGCTCGTGGATATGATCATGGGCAAGGGAATTGCAT
>CAXBLG010000061.1:0-20976 GCA_963976395.1 uncultured Rhodospirillaceae bacterium | reverse complement strand
TTCGCCGTTTTCCAACAATTCGAACCGACTTTTCTCAGAATTATCCAAGACCTTTGTCATTGCTAACTAATCCTTACCGGATTGGCTTTCGCAACCTGATCAAAGGCTTTCAAGGTGGCTAGAATGCCCGACATGTCTTTAAGATGAACCATATTCGGTCCATCGGAAGATTTAGTGTTTTCTGGGTCCGGGTGTGTTTCCATGAATACGGCAGCTACACCGGCCGCTACAGCCGACCGAGCAATCACTGGCGCAAATTTCCGATTCCCGCCAGAACTTGTACCCTTACCACCTGGTTGCTGCACGGCATGAGTGGCATCAATAACAACGGGATATCCGGTTAGCGCCATTTGCGGAAGCGAGAGCATATCCGTGACCAGAGCGTTATAGCCGAAGGACACACCGCGCTCGGTCAAAATAATATTTTCGTTGCCAGTAGATGCCACCTTGGCGGCAACATTTTGCATATCCCATGGTGCTAGGAACTGACCTTTCTTGATGTTGATTACCGCACCCGTTTTTCCGGCAGCTATCAACAGGTCGGTCTGACGGCACAGAAAAGCAGGAATTTGTAATATATCAACAACTTCAGCCACCGGTGCACAATGCTCCCGTTCGTGTACATCTGTCAGAGTGGGCAGTCCCGTGGCCGATTTAACATCTGCGAGCACTTGCAAAGATTTATCAAAGCCTAGCCCGCGTGTGGCATCAACACTCGTGCGGTTCGCCTTGTCGTATGAACTCTTGTAGACAATTGGAATTCCGACAGCGTCACCTATTTCCTTGAGCGCGCTGGCAACTTCCAGAGCATGTTCTCGGCTTTCGATTTGGCACGGTCCCGCGATTAGCACAAACGGCAAGTCGTTGCCGAAAGTGACATCCCCGACTTTGACGTGGCGCGCCGCAATTGATGCCATGGAACTCTCCGACGGTTTGTGGGGAGAACAGCCCCGAGGATAAGCTTTAAACCAAACGCGACTGCTGCACAGCGGCAGCGATGAACGACGTAAACAAGGGATGTGGGTCGAAAGGTTTAGATTTCAACTCCGGATGAAACTGTACGCCGATAAACCAAGGATGTTCGGGATATTCGACCATCTCCGGAAGCACTCCGTCCGGCGACATTCCGCCGAAAATCATACCCGCTTTTTCAAGCTGTTCTTTGTAGTTGATGTTGACCTCGTAGCGATGACGGTGGCGCTCGGAAATATCCTTCGTGTCGCCATAAATGTCCGCCACGCGTGTGCCTGGAACGATCGCGCAAGGATAAGCGCCAAGGCGCATAGTGCCGCCCATATCATCTTCGGCTGAGCGCCGCTGCACGTCGTTACCCCTCACCCACTCGGTCATCAACCCCACAACCGGATGAGGTGTATCGCCGAATTCGGTAGAGCTGGCTTTACTAAGACCTGCGACGTTGCGTGCAGCTTCAATCACCGCCATCTGCATTCCGAAGCAAATTCCAAAATACGGAACACCGCGTTCACGAGCAAACTTCGCTGCTTGAATTTTGCCTTCAGCACCGCGCTCGCCGAATCCGCCCGGCACGAGAATCCCTTGAACATGTTCGAGATGCGCGACAGCGTCTTCCTGCTCAAAAATCTCTGAATCAATCCAGTCGAGCTTAACACCTACATGATTTGCGATTCCGCCGTGTTCCAAGGCCTCCGCAAGAGACTTGTAGGCATCCTTGAGTTGCACATATTTCCCAACAATGGCGATGGTCACTTCGCCTTCAGGTTTACGCACAACATCGACAATATTTTGCCAGCGGTTCAGGTCAGGCTGTTTCCCAGCCGGTAAGCCGAAATGCTGGCACACCTGAATATCGAGGCCCTCTTCGTGGTAGGAAATCGGGACTTGGTAAATGGTGTCCACATCTCTGGCCGGGATCACTGCTTCCTGCTTTACATTGCAAAACAGTGCTATTTTGCGGCGATCAGATTCGGGGAGCGGGCGATCAATCCGACACATAAGAATATCTGGCTGGATGCCGAGTCCCAGTAATTCCTTGACCGAATGCTGAGTCGGTTTGGTTTTGAGTTCTCCCGCCGCCGATATGTAAGGCACAAGTGTAAGGTGCATGAACAACGCACGCTCGGCGCCAAGCTCGTTCCCCAGCTGACGAATCGCCTCTAGAAACGGCAGGCTTTCGATATCACCGACCGTACCGCCGATTTCGCATAACACGAAGTCTTCGTCGGTAATGTCCGCTTGAACAAACTCTTTTATGGCATCGGTAACATGCGGAATGACCTGCACGGTCGCGCCCAAATAGTCGCCGCGCCGCTCTTTGGCGATAACGGTCGAATATATCCGGCCCGTGGTGACGTTGTCGGATTGGCGGGAGGAAACCCCGGTAAATCTCTCATAATGTCCGAGATCAAGGTCAGTTTCCGCCCCGTCATCCGTCACGTAGACCTCGCCGTGCTGATACGGACTCATCGTGCCGGGATCGACGTTCAAATAAGGATCAAGCTTGCGCAGACGGACCTTGTAGCCACGGGCCTGCAACAGCGCACCAAGGGCTGCTGAACAAAGACCTTTACCTAGGGAGGAAACCACGCCGCCGGTTATAAAGATAAAACGCGTCATGGGCCGCTAATGTACCTTATTCGTAAGCGGCGGCAAGCACAGCATTGGTGATTGTGTGTTTCTCGCCGAGAAAAATGTAAGTGGAGAGGTTGGCACTACTGGAAATGAAAGCGTGGTGCGCCTTAGCACTCACTCGTTCGGGACCGCAGGCACCTGGGGTTCAAAATTCGGTGCCAAGTTTGACGCAGGCTCAGCTGCATCCGGCACCTGAACGCTTTCGCTAACGCTAGGCACGCCCTCGCTATTACCGATGGGCATATCAAGAATGGACGTAGGCGCTGTCTGCTGCTTCGCAATGACTGCTAAGCCCAAACTAGTCGCAAAAAACGCCATACCCAAAAACGTAGTCGCACGGGTTAAAGGGTTAGGCCGCGAGCGAGGCCGCATGAGATTGTTAACCGACACGCCACCGCCCATACCGCCCATGGCGCTGGAATCTGTTTTCTGAAGCAACACCACCCCAATCAGGGAAAGCGCAATCAGAAGATGGATAACAAGAACTACACTAAGCATGGTGTCTCAAATGCTCCCCGGGCGCCGACAGCTGAAATGCCGGTATGGCTTGGATTTGGCGGTCTTTTAGTCCTTTGAGCGCATCAATGCCAGGGCTTTTTAACATTCCCCACTGTCGCCCATATGGGATGGACCCACCTCATTTCAACGGTGCCCAGGTTCAAATTATCTAAGAACAGGCGGCGATAATGGCCCAGAAATCATCGACATCAAGGCTCGCGCCTCCGACGAGGGCGCCATTAACACCCCGCGTTTTCAAGATCGAGGCAGCGTTGGATCCCTTCACCGACCCTCCGTAGAGAATACGCAGTGTGCCTGCAGAGCCATTTTTCCGACTAAATATTTCCCGAATTTGAGCATGGGCCGCCTCAATGTCTGCCTCCGTCGCCGTCCGGCCCGTCCCGATGGCCCACACCGGTTCATACGCAATAACGACATTCTCTGCGCAAGCACTTTCCGGGGTCGAACCAGCCACCTGCTTGGCAATAACGTCCGAGGTCTTCCCGGCGTCGCGCTCTGCGCCTGTCTCCCCGACGCAAATAATAGGCATTAGACCGGTGTCTAGAACCGCTTGCGCTTTCGCTCTAACACCAACATCCGTCTCCCCGTGATCAGTCCGCCGCTCCGAGTGACCTACAATGACATATCTGCATCCGAGGGCTGACAGAAGCGCGGCACTCACATCTCCGGTATGTGCCCCCTTCTCTTCCGCATGGCAATCTTGAGCCCCTAATTTCACGGGCCCGCCGGTAATTGCGCTGCCTACAACCGTCAGCAAGGGCGCCGGTGGGCAAAGGACGATATCCGGAAGCGACTTGGCATCGGCTGCCCGTCCTGCGATCCCTTCGGCAAGGCTTTGAGCCATGTCCGGCAGCCCGTTCATCTTCCAGTTTCCAACTATCAAATGCACAGCACACCCTTTCCACTTCGCGTTATCTGTCCTATCTACCCTAGACTAGCTAGCCTGGATTTCTTTCGACCGCAATGCGCGCCAACCCAATAAACCCAATTAAAACTGAGGCTTGGGCGTGCTTGCCGGGCCGCATCCCGGCACCTATGATGCGGACGATTTTGTCGGGACCATAACAGAGATAGCGCCATGATTTCAGGACTAAGAGACGCCGTTAAGGAAAGCATCCTATTGAAGGGCTTGCTCGGTCTCATGATGATCAGTTTTGGGATATGGGGTGTCGGCGATTTCATTGGCACCGGAGGCCTTGATCCAAGTATTGCGATCAGGATCGGTCCCAAGGAAATCACCACAAATGAATTTCAGCGCCGTTACGATCAAGAGTTAAACCGCTTTAAGGAAGAAGTTGGGCCAGAAGCTGCACGAAATGTAGGCCTTAAGCGGTCTATCGCCAATGCGATGATCCAGGATATTACACAAACCGCGACGGTCAGCGCAGCGGCGCAGGACATGGGGATTGTAATTCCTATGCGGCGCTTGCAGTCGAGCCTGCTTAAGGAAGAAGCCTTTCAAAACAGCACTGGGACATTCGACCAAAGCCGTTTCTCCGAGATTCTGTATCAAAACAACCTGAGTGAATCTCAGTTTTTGGACATGTTCGCGTCCGATCTCCGACGCGCGACAATCATTTCTCCAGTTGCCGCCAACGCAGGCGCTCCTGACTATCTCGTTAAAAATCTATTCACTTACCAGAACGAAACCCGTGTCGCCGATACGCTGCTCGTAACGGTCGCGTCACTCACCGACGATGACTTGCCGACCGACGATGAATTAGAAGAGTTGTACCAAGAAAACATTGGGGCTTACACCTCACCAGAATATCGCAAGGTCACGGCGCTTATTATTGAAGCTCAAGACTTTCAGTCCGCCGACAGCATTTCGGACGAAGCCTTGCAAACGCGTTACGAGGAAACAATTGACCGTTACCGTACGCCAAGCACTCGGAACATCAGCCAGCTTATCTTCGATAGTCGAGACCAAGCCGCAGCTGTCAGGGCACAACTGGAGCCAGGTGAAGACCTGAGCGCGCTGGCCGCCAAAGCCGGCGTGGCTGCTCCGATTGACTTAGGAGACCTTACCGTCAGCGCGCCCGTCGCGACTATGATGGGCGACGCCTATAACCTACCTGTTGGCCAAATCAGTCAGCCCACCGAAACGGATTTGGGTTGGCATTTATTCCAAGTCACCTCTGAGTCGACTGAGGCGACTACGCCCTTTGAGGCCGTTAAAGACGATATTCGAGAAGCAATGTTAGAGGAAAGCGGGATAGACGCGGTTTATGAGGCCTCGGTTGACGTCGAAGACGCCATTGCCGGCGGTACACCTCTTAAGGAAGTCTCGGAGATTGTTGGCGGGCGACTAGTTGAAATTCCTGCGATGGACCGGAATGGACAAGACTCTCGCGGCCTCGATGCTCCAAATATCTTTGACCGTGTAAATTTCATCAGCACAGTGTTCTCAACATCTTCAGGTGAAGCATCTCAGTTGTTGGAGACGCCAGATCGTAGCGGATATTACGTAGTGCAAGTTGATTCCATTACTCCGCCAACACCGAAGCCCCTTGAAGACGTCCGCCTACAGGTGGTTTCACTATGGGAGAGGCAAGCGCGCACGGCCAAAGCCGATGCGTTAACGCAAGAACTTCTGACCGACATCACCACTACATCCAGCTTTTCGGACCTCGCAGCAAAGCATGAAAACGTATCTTACGCTCCGCTTGGACCAATCACCCGCTTTGGCGAAGGTGTGCAAGTCGACCACATTGTGGACAGCAAACGCATCAGTCCAGCACTGCTGCAAAAATTATTTTCCGGAAAATCAGGCGATGTTATTTCTGCACCTGTAAGCGACGGGTTTGTGATTGCAAGAGTAAAACAAATCAACTCTCCCGACCCGAACGGCGAACTTGTCACTGCTCAAATGCAGATAAAAACATCGGTAACCAATGCCATGAGAGAAGATTTGGCTGATCAGATCGTCAAAGCTTTCGCGGTTCGGTATCCCGTAGAACTTAACAACGACGTGATCGACCAAACGATCAGTTTGCGCTAATACGCGGCAGCGTTCCGCCCACGCTGCACGAAAGCTGACTCATGGACATTTTCCCCGGCCGATCCGAATTTACCTCCACCTATACTGCAGGCCGGACCCAAGTAATGTGGTGCGAGCTTCCCGCAGATCTGGACACGCCTGTTTCGGCGATGCTCAAGCTCGGCCAAGAACGACCTTTCACAGCTCTGTTTGAATCCGTGCAAGGCGGAGCTATCCGCGGGCGATACTCATTCATCGCTCTGAAACCGGATGTCATCTGGCGCTGCAACGGCAATCAGGCCGAACTATGCCGTGATGCAGTGCCAACCTCGCCTAAATATATCGTCGAAGATAAACCCGCTCTGGCATCGCTTCGCGCGCTGATCGAAGAATCGCGCATCGACTTGCCCGATCATATTCCTCCGATGGCCGCCGGACTTATTGGCTTTATGGGATATGACACTATTCGACTTGTGGAAGACATACCGTGCAAGAACCCGGACACCCTCGGGATTCCCGAAGGCATGTTCATGCGGCCGACGGTCACAGTTATCTTCGACAATGTCGATGATGTTTTAACCATCGTCACGCCGATCTATCCGAAGGACGGTTTGAATGCCGATATTGCGTATACAGACGGACAACAACGCATTTTTGATACTGTAGCGGCCCTGGATAAATCCGTGCCACACTCTGCACTGAACCCGTCTGTTCGGTTTGATGGTCCGGCCTCAAACACCGGCCGCGACGGCTATCACAACATGGTGCAACGCGCGAAAGAGTACATTCGCGCCGGAGATGTGTTTCAAGTCGTACCGTCTCAGCGCTTTCGTCTTCCCTTCGCACTCCCGTCGTTTTCTTTATACCGCTCCCTGCGACGCCTGAACCCCTCGCCGTTCTTATTTCATTTGAACCTAGAAGGGTTTTCCATAGTTGGATCGAGCCCTGAAATACTCGTTCGCTTGCGCGACGGAAAAGTTACCATCCGCCCGATTGCGGGAACGCGGCCGCGCGGAAAAACCGCTGAGGAAGATCAAGCCCTCGCCGAAGAATTATTGGCAGATCCGAAAGAGAGGGCAGAGCATTTGATGCTTCTCGATCTCGGTCGAAACGATGTGGGCCGGGTATGTAAAACCGGCACTGTGAAAGTCACCGAGCAAATGATTGTCGAATACTATAGTCATGTTATGCACATTGTCTCGAATGTCGAAGGAGAGATTGATCCAGCACATGATGCGATGGACGCGCTGATGGCCGGATTTCCGGCCGGGACTGTGTCCGGGGCTCCAAAAATCCGTGCGATGGAAATCATCGACGAACTAGAGTCCGAGCGCCGCGGATTTTACGCCGGCGCCATAGGCTACCTCTCATCGAATGGTGATATGGACACCTGCATCGCGCTGCGCACAGCACTCGTTAAAGACGGAGAGGTTATTATTCAGGCCGGCGGCGGCGTAGTCGCCGACAGCGATCCAGAATCTGAATTCCAGGAAAGTAACAATAAGGCCGGAGCGCTAGTGGATGCGGCAGAAGAGGCTGTCCGATTTTTTTCGGGTGGAAACGCCGCTTAACCTAGTCAGCAATGACCCTCAGGCTAGCGGGCAACACGAAATGAAACGAGATACGGTGGTTGATCCGATATGCGGCACGTCACCGTCGCTTCCTGCTCAAGCTGCAAAAACCGATTGAACACGCTACCGCGAAAAACCACAGATTCCCGGCCATTTTCTACGCGGTTTAAAGCCATGTTCAACTTTAGCCGCGTGTAGTTTTCATCACCGATCTCTGGTTTCGACCATTCTTCGGCAATCCGCTCCATACATACCTTTTGATGTTCGGAAACTTCGTCAGGAACCTCATTCACAAAGGAGCGATCAAAAACTTGAGCCGCAGATAATGCGGACAAAGAGGATACAAAGGCAACGGCTGCAACCGCAGCAATGACGTACTTCATTTAGCGAAATCCTCGTCAATATTACGCATCGGCACACGAACACCCACGTAGACTATGAAAGCAGTATTAGAGCGTCAATCCACCACGCCGCACTAAGCTTATCAAGACTTTACACATTGTTACGAAACCCGCCGAAGCTCAGTTAGCCATTTTCGCGACTTTTACCCTGTTGCCGCTCGCGCCGTTTCAGGATCTCGGTAACTGGAACCAATGAAATACCGGTGCGGCGAAGCGTAGGGAGCCATTGCTTAAGGGCTTGAATGGTCGAATCGTGAGGATGGCCAATTCCGATCGCAAATCCCCGCGACTTCGCTGTCTGCTCTAACTGGGCCAGTTGCTCAAGGACAGCTGAAACACTTTCCACATTGTCGAGAAAAACGTCACGCTCAACAAAGGGCACGTTTGCCGCAGCTGCTGCCGCCGTACCAGCACTCTCAACTGTGGTCTTGGAATCAAGCCACATGAGACCGCGCGCCTTGAGTTCTTCCATAACCACGCTCATTCGTGCAGCATCGGCCGTAAATTTGCTGCCCATATGATTGTTGATACCCACATAGCCCTGCCACTTATCCAGATAGTCGCCAACGTGTTGCCTGATAGCGACATCATCCATAGTGGTCAGCAAAGCGCCCGGACCGGGATTTTCGTTGGAATCCATCGGCTCCATGGGCAGATGTCCCATAACCTCATGACCGGCTTTATGGGCCGTCTCTGTTAGCTCGGACAAACCGCGCGCGTAGGTCATGAGCGAGACGGTAAGCGGTCCGTCCAATTCCATCATTTTCAAGGTCCGCGCACGGTCGAGCCCCATGTCATCGATGACAATTGCAATAACCGGTTTATCTGATGGTGCAGAACTCGGAACCGCATAGGCCATTACGGGAGAGTCCAGACCTATTGATCGGTCGGGCTGAACCGGCGCCCATGCCCTATTTGAATCGGTATCGAGAAACTCGGGAACGCGCTCGTTTGCCGCGATATCATCGCCGCCGTTAGGCTGAACATTTAAGAATTGCGGCGGTCGAAACGGCTGAGACCGGCTTGGCTTTGGCCCCAATCCTTGCTCAGAATCAGTGACGTTTACCGGTTCAGGACGCGTGAGGAAATCCAGGCTCGCCCCCATAACTATGCCGAACCCCACAAGGGCAACTGCGCCCGCCACTAGAAATATCGGGCGCACCATAGGAGCCTTTTGCGACTTTCCGCTCTTACGTTTCTTTTCAGTACTCGCCATTTGCCGCTCTATATTGCATCCAGTGGGGTATCTAAACTATGACCACACAAAGGTCCATCGGGGCACAAATCCTGCTTTTTTGGCTCTGGCACTGCTTGCCTTGACGCTACCCTCAGCCGGGGGCATGTTGCCCCTAAAGTAACAGAGCCGTCTGATGGCGGCAGGGCCAAATTTATGACCGCGCAATACCTTCTGATCGATAACTACGACAGCTTTACATACAACTTGTGGCATTTTCTCGGCGAACTTGGCGCCGATGTGCTTGTACACCGCAATGACAAGATCTCGGTGGACGAAGTTCTCGCGATGAAACCGGCGGGCATTATCCTCTCGCCCGGCCCCTGCGATCCAGATCGGGCCGGCATATGCGTGCCACTGATCAAAGCCGCCGCCAAAATAATCCCTATATTTGGGGTCTGCCTAGGTCTTCAGTCCATTGGCCAGGCTTTTGGCGGCAAGGTCGTGCGTGCGCCCCAACCCATGCACGGTAAAGTGAGTACGGTCTCGCACACGGGCCACTCAATGTTTGCAGATATACCGACACCCTTCACGGCCACGCGCTATCATTCGTTGGTTGTCGAGCGCGACACGCTCCCTGCCGAATTGGAAATCACGGCAGAATCAGACGACGGCCTTATTATGGGATTAGCGCACCGCACGCTCCCCATAACCAGCGTACAGTTCCATCCCGAAAGTATCGCTTCCCAATACGGCCATCGCATTTTACGGAATTTCCTGGTTGCAACGGGATTGGAGGCTCTGCCTGAACCACCACCACCGTATTTGTCTCAAATCACAACAGTTTCTTCTGCAAGTCCATGACAGATTTCAAACCCTATTTGAGTAAAATCGCCGATGGCGGAGAACTCAGTGAGGCCGATGCCGAAGCGGCATTTGAGTCCCTTATGTCCGGCACCGCGACACCAGCTCAGGTTGGCGCCTTTCTCATGGGATTGCGTGTGCGCGGCGAAAGTATTGCCGAGTTAACCGGCGCAGCTCGCATCATGCGCGCCAAATGCTTGAAAGTTGAAGCCCCTCCAGGTGCCATCGATACTTGCGGCACCGGCGGCGATGGTACCGGAACATTCAACATCTCCACGGCCGCCGCGTTGGTCACAGCGGCCTGTGGCGTTCCCGTGGCCAAACACGGCAACCGCGCAATGTCCTCGAAGTCCGGAACCGCCGACGTCTTGGCGGCCCTTGGGGTTAATCTGGATGCTACGCCCGAGATGACCGCGCGTGCTATGCGCGATGCCAACATTGGATTTTTGTTCGCGCAACGTCACCACAGCGCAACTAAACATGTAGCGCCGATCCGCCAGGAGCTTGGTACACGAACGATTTTTAATCTTATCGGTCCGCTCTCCAATCCAGCGGGGGCGAAGCGCCAGTTGCTAGGTGTTTTTTCACAAAATTGGATCGTCCCCATGGTCGAAACTCTCGCCCGGCTTGGGTCTGAACGAGCCTGGGTCGTACATGGCAGTGACGGCCTGGACGAGATCACAACAACCGGAGCGACTTTCGTTGCTGAACTCAATGCCGGCAAAATCAACACCTTCGAAATCGTGCCCGAGGATGTGGGATTGAAGCGCGCCAAACTTGAAGACCTAAAAGGCGGTGATATTGAAACCAACGCCTCCGCACTCAAAAGTCTCTTGCATGGTCGAGGCGGACCTTACCGTGACATCGTTGTTTTGAATGCCGGCGCAGCATTGGTGATTGCCGATAAGGTGCCAAACATAAAAGCCGGTGCCGAAATGGCGCTTGATGCCATCATGAGCGGAAAAGCTGCAAAAACACTGGCGGCTCTGGCCGCTATATCTCATGGGCGAGCACCGTGAGTGATGTACTCTCTAAAATATGTGCGGTTAAAAGAGACGCCGTCGCTCTCCGTAAATCGCAGACTCCCCTTGCAGCCGTTGAAACTGCGGCGAAACATGCGTTGCCGGTGCGCAACTTTGCGGCGGCTCTAAAGGCAAAGGTCGCCGACGGAGATTTCGCTCTTATTGCTGAGATCAAAAAGGCCTCGCCTTCAGCAGGGCTGATACGTGCAGACTTTAATCCTGCTCAATTGGCCCAGGCCTATGAACGTGGCGGCGCGGCATGTCTTAGTGTTCTAACAGAGGAAGATCACTTTTCCGGTCAAGATGCCTATCTTCAGGACGCTAGATCGGCGGTTGGTCTCCCCGTTCTTCGCAAGGATTTTATGCTCGAGCCTTATCAAGTTGCCGAGGCCCGTGCGATAGGAGCTGATTGCATTCTACTAATCATCGCGGCACTAGAAGACACTGTGGCAGCCGAAATGGAATCCTATGCTGATACTTTCGGATTGGCAGTTCTCATAGAAGTTCACAATGAACACGAACTCGAACGCGCCTTGAAATTAAAATCGACGCTCATTGGCGTGAACAACCGTAATTTAAAAACACTTCAAACGGACTTGGCGGTCACGGAACGGTTAGCGGCGCTACTGCCGAAAGACCGCGTATTGATTGCAGAAAGCGGGTTAAAAAGCCCGAATGATTTGGCACGTATGGCAAGATCCGGCGCACGGAGATTTCTGATCGGTGAATCTCTTATGCGCCAAGCTGATGTTGAATCGGCAACCCGCGCGCTCGTTAAAACGGGACACGCGTATGCCTAAACCAAAAAACAAACCGAAGAAAAACTTCACGCACTTCGATGCACAAGGCAACGCGATCATGGTCGATGTATCTGCGAAGGCCTCAACCGCACGCCTAGCCGTGGCGAAAGGATCAGTCCACATGCAACCGGCCACTGTTGCGTTGATTGCAAGCGGCAAGTTGAAAAAGGGAGACGTTCTCGCTGTCGCCCAACTCGCAGGTATTATGGCTGCAAAACGAACACCGGATTTAATTCCTCTATGCCACCCCGTCGCTCTATCGTCCGTTGCCGTAGATCTCGACTGCGATAAAAAAGCGAGTGCCGTACACATTACTGCGACTTGCAAATTAACCGGTCAAACTGGCGTGGAAATGGAAGCCTTAACGGCAGTGTCCGCAGCAGCACTCACGGTTTACGATATGTGCAAATCGGTTGATCGCAGTATGCATATCACCGACATCCGTCTGGCAAAGAAATCCGGCGGCAAGTCGGGCACATTCACCCAGGATTAACACTATGTCCGCGCCCCTACTCCCCGTAGCCGACGCGCGTCATATGATCGTCTCCCGCCTCAAGACCGTTGATATTGAATCTGTCGAACTAAACGGCGCACTGGGCCGCGTACTTGCGGAGGATGCGGTTGCTCGTGTAACTCACCCTCCTGCTAATGTCTCGGCCATGGATGGATATGCCATCCGCCTCGCCGATCTCACAACCTCACCCACAACCCTAAAAGTAGTTGGTGAGTCCGCTGCGGGCCGGCCATGGGACGGCGACTTAAACGCAGGTGAATGTGTTCGTATTTTTACCGGGGCTTATGTTCCCGCAGCCGCAGATGCGGTTATTATTCAAGAGAACACAACGACCGGTAACGGGACTGTGTCCATAAACGACTCTGCTTCGCCGGGGAAAAATATTCGCCCCCAAGCTCAAGACTTCCGCGCTGGCGAAACGCTCCTGAGAGCTCCACATCGCTTAACCGCTCGGGACATTGGCCTGCTCGCCGCCATGAATCTTCCCGACATCATGGTATTTCGGCGACCGCGAATAGGAGTTCTTTCGACAGGCGATGAAATTGCATTGCCGGGTGCCCCCCTATCCGAAGGCCAGATCGTCTCGGCCAATGGCCCGGGCCTATGTGCATTTGTTGAATCTCATGGTGGTCAGGCCATCAACCTTGGTGTGGTGCCTGACGACCTTAGCGCACTCCGCGGTGCCATAAGCCGCACCGGTTCACTCGACTTGCTTGTAACGACAGGCGGGGTATCCGTCGGCGAACACGATTTGGTAAAACGCGCGGCTGGCGAAGAAGGCCTGCAAATTCACTTTCATAAGATTGCCATGCGGCCGGGCAAACCCCTCCTTTTCGGTCAAATTCAGGACATGCCGTTTTTGGGCCTTCCCGGGAATCCAGTGTCGGCTATGGTTTGCGCCACCCTCTTTCTTGGTCCGGCCCTTGAGGTCTTGCAGGGATTACCCGGGAACCCACCTGACACCATCACCGCACGCCTCGAGACTTCGCTGAAGGCAAACGACGACCGGGAAGACTACATTCGGGCCGTGTTGCGCCGCAGCGAAAACGACCTGCCCATAGTGTCACCGCTTCCAAAGCAAGACAGCGCGTTGGTGGCAGCCCTCGCTCAGGCGAATGGCCTAATTATCCGCCCACCCCATGCACACGCCTCAAACCCCGGTGAAACGGTGCTTGTGATCCCCCTCAACTGAAGCTGTGGTCAGCCCTAAAATGAACATCTCGGCAGTTTGTAACATTATGGGTCTTGGTGTTACCGGAAACCCGGCTGCATACTTGTCTCCAAGGTGCTAAAATTAGAGAGTCATTTTAACCGCTGAATGCGGCGGAAAGCTTAGATTTCTTGTGGGAGGGAACTCATGCTCTTCGATAGCTTTAATGTGCCTGGATTAATACCTCGGGCGCGTAAGCCTCTGGGTCTCATTGGCGGTACCGCAGCTTTTGCGATCGCGAGTGTTATTTCAGCATCCACGGCCAACGCTGCAGAGACACGCGGCTTTGTTGTGAGTTGGTTTTATCCATCCGTTGCCGCTCAGGTCGCCGAGAAGGATTGTCTCGAGGGTTTAAATCCGGACGCGGCAGGTAACGTTCAGCGAATGCTCAAGGACGCCGGCAAGACACCGGATGAGATCGAGCAAATTATGTCGGATTTTCCGCATAGCGTTTACGCGCACATTGCCATGCGCGGACGTCTGAATGGCAAGCCGGTGAGTCCCTACACCAATCCCACTTCGGTCCCCGACCCCAACATTAAAACAGTAACAAGCAACGTGGGATACGGGTTTAACCTGGACGGCAAAATCTCCGATGACGATTTCGTTGACCCGATCTCTGGTGAAAAAGGCGTCGATAATCAATTGTTTCGCGCCTACGGCTGCACCGCGATTATGCGCGCTGAGCCGGGCACGCGCCCCACGTGGCCCAGCATTCAGTGGAACACCGTTCAGCCGCAGATGGGTGCTTGGCTGATTGAAGTCAGCGGCATTGATGACATTCAGAACGACGACAATGTTCAAGTGAGGGTGTCGCAAGCCACACGCCCCGTAGTCCTAGATGCCGTGAGCGAAGTTCAGGCAGACTTGACCTTTCAGGAAGACAACAATCCCGTCACTAAGAATGAAGTGCGCGCATCTATAAAGGACGGCACACTGACTACCGACACTTTTGACATCGCTCTCAACGGACATCGCTGGGCTTGGCCCGAATTACGATTTAAAGACGCACGCATTAGATTGAAGCTGGAAGAAAACGGAAATGCGACGGGCATTCTAGGCGGCTTTCACAAGTGGGCTCCGCTATATGTCCCGCAGGCCGAAGGCGGCGCCGGATATGAAGGAATGCTGTCGATGGACTTGCCCGGAATGTATTATGCTTTCCGTAAATTGGCTGACGCCGACCGTGACTCCGAAACCGGTCTCAATTTATCGATTTCGACCGCGTTTTCTGTTGAGGCCGTGCCTGCATTTATTCAGCGTCCCCAGGCTCAAACAGCACAGGGCGAGTAGCGTTATGTATCCGCATTCGATGATGAAAAAGATCTTCGCTCTGTCCACCATGGCCGCGATGTTCTCTGTCGCGGGAATGCTCGAAGCACAGGCGATTACCGTCGGACCGTCAGCGCCACAAGCTAGTCCAGAAGGTATTACGATCAAGGTGATCAGGATCGGCAGAGGAGTTAACCCTCCCGGTTCCAACAGTAATCAGCCGCGGGACCGCATCGTTTTCGCCGATATTGAGGGTAATGTTCTATATGCTTCCCCTGAAGACGCCACTCCAGGGATATCGTCTTGTACGGATGACTGCGCCAAGACGTGGGTGCCGCTGCTTGCCGAAGACAATGCGAAACCTGTTGGACTATGGTCATTAATTGCCCGCGGAGATGGAACCCGCCAATGGGCCTTCCGCGATAAGCCCATGTACCGGTATGCCGATGAAATGGAGCAACCGAAAACAGGCTCAACAAGTTCCGGCGACTACGCCGACCTTGGTGTTGAAAAAAAGAAGGCCGATGGTGACGCTAAACTTAGTGAAGAAGACAAAGTTATTGAAGAAAAGGCCTCTGCTCGCCGCGCACCAGATGGCAACGGCCATGATGTGGATGGTCGCTATGTCGTCGAAATTGATCCCAGCACCTGGATAACCCTGCCCATGGGCATCACCGTAGAGGAAGTTCGCGCTGCTCCCGGTCATGTTCTAGCAACAACCGCCGGGCGCTCCCTGTATTTTTACTCAGGTGACGTTGGTTCTGTTCCGCAAAACGGAGACTGGAGTCCAGTTGAAGCTGGACAAGCCATGCTTCCCGTTGGTGAATTTACCATTATGAAAAGAGCCGACGGCATATATCAGTGGGCTTTCCAGGATAAGCCGCTTTACACTTATCGTGATGATCGGGAATACGGCGATGCCAACGGCTTGTATGCGTCAGATGGTACTTTTCAACTCGCTTATGTGCTGCGTTATTTCATGCCGAGCGAAGTGCAAGTTCGAAAGAGCCATACCTATGGCGGACTCCTTGAGACAGCTGACGGGAAGACGCTTTATGCCCGAGAACGTGGCAACGGTGGCGTTGACGCCGTTTACCGCGGTGATCGTGGAAGAATTACGATCGGACAGTCACTAGGCACAAAGACATGTGATGCCGCCTGCGAGAAAACATGGAAACCACTTCTCGCATCCATGGACGCCAAACCGACAGGCTATTGGGGCGTGTACGACCGTGCGGACGGCACCAAGCAATGGTCATACTATGGTTACGCCCTTTACACCTACGAGGGCGACAAGGACATGGGCAGTGTCGAAGTTTATGACGATATCGATCATTTTGAGGTTGCCGGCGGAACGCCTAACGAGGGCATTCCTCTACATTGGCGCGTTGCGCCTCCGTAGGGTTATTGAAGAGCCAGCTTGTGTAGGCAGGAACAACTGACGACCGAATTTGAAAGTTTTGAGTTATGCCACGGGGTCACTCTGTTGGCTCCGGGATCAAGGGAGATAAAAGACAATGAGACTTAATACAAAAACCAGCAGCGCGCTTGTCGCTCTTGTAGCAAGCATCGGAGCATCACCTGCTTTCGCGGATGAAACCCGAGGCTTTGTCGTCAGCTGGTTCTACCCGGCTGTCGCCGCACAGGTCACCGAAGTCGACTGCCCAAAGGGCCCGACACCTGACGCCGCCACCAACGTCATCCGGATGTTGGAAGAAGTCGGCAAGACACCGGCTGAAGTTGAAGAGATTATGTCGGATTATCCTAATAGCGTTTATGCGCACATCGCGATGCGTGGACGGGTGAACGGCGAACCCACTAGCCCTTACACAAACCCCACATCGGTTCCCGATCCGATGATCAATACGGTTGAAGGAAAGCAAGCCTACGGCTTTAATCTCGACGGCGAGGTTTCCGAAAACGATTTTTATGATCCCGAAACTGGAGAACAAGGCGTTGATAGCCAGTTGTTCCGAGCGTTCGGCTGTATGGGCGTTATGCGCGCCGACCCTGGCACCCGCCCTACGTGGCCGAGCATTCAATGGAACACCATCCAGCAGCAAATGCCCGCATGGCTCGTCCAGGTCAGCGGTATTGATGATCCGAAAAACGACCCCGATGTCACCGTTCGCTTGTTTCAAGCCACGAGCCCGATTCTGATCAATGCCGTGGGTGAACCCCAAGCCGATTTAACCTTCCAGGAAGACAGCAACCCCGTGACCAAAAATGAGGTCAAGGGTTCGATCAAGGACGGCATGTTAACGACAGACTCGTTCACACTCGCCCTCAATGGTCATCGTTGGGCCTGGCAAGAAGTTCGTATGAATAAAGCCCGCTTGCGCATGAAGCTGAACGATGATGGATCAGCAACAGGATTCCTCGGTGGATATCACCTGTGGGCTCCAATTTATGCTACCCATGGCGAAGGCGGCGCCGGATATGAATCGATGCTATCGATGGATTTACCGGGCATGTACTACGCCCTGCGCAAATTCGCCGATGCTGAGTATGACGCTGAAACAGGCATTAATTTAGCGATCTCAGTGACTTTCAGTGTCGAACTAGAACCGGCCTTCATTGTCCCCTCGTCCATTCAAACTGCGCAAGAGCAGTAATTGTGTCTGCTCGGAGTAAGAATATGATTAGAACCATCTCTTTAACCGCACTCGTCTTGGCTATCAGCACAGCGAGCGGTTATGCCGCATCCATGATGGTGGAAGCCGGCAGCGAAGGCGTTTCCGCCACGCCCGAGACCCTGACCCTGCGCGTCATTCGAATTGGGTACGGAATCAACCCCCCCGGCTCGAACGGCAATCAGCCGCGTGATCGCGTGGTTTTTGCGGATGACAAAGGGCAAATTCTCTACACCTCAAGCGATGACACACCAGGCAAGTCGGCGTGTGACGCGAAGTGCACAGAAACGTGGCAACCCGCTCTCGTTGATGACGGTGCAGTAACCGAGGGTCATTGGTCGATCATTGTGCGTGACGATGGAACACGCCAGTGGGCGTTCCGGGACCGGCCCTTGTACACTTACACTCTAGAAAATCGTACGAAGGAAGAGAAAGAAGCCGCTACGAAAGCAGCCGAAGCGGTTGTGAAGGCGGCAAGAGATGATGCGGAGGCCGCTGGTAATGAAGCGGACAATGACGACGCAGTAAAAGCCGCCGAAGAAAAACTGAAAGCAGAACGTGCACTTGCCAGTGCCCGTGGCGCGGGTCAGGGCCAAGGCCATGAAGTTGATGGTCATCAGGTTGTCGAAATATTGCCAGAACAGTGGGTGAATGTTCCGAATGGTGTCGCCATTCAGGAAGTTCGAACAGCACCAGGGCAAATTTTCACCAACCAAAATGGCATGCCGCTTTATACCTTCTCAGGAACCATTGAAAGTTCATCACTCCGCGATAGCTGGTCTCCGTTTGAAGCATCTCAGCTAGCGTTACCTGTCGGCGACTTCACCGTGGTTGCCCGGCCCGATGGTATCTATCAATGGGCCTTCCAGGGACAACCCCTCTACACTCACTTGGACGACCGCTATTACGGCGATAGCAACGGTAAAAATGCGGACCCCCAGTTTAGCCTTGTCTATGCCCTGCGCTACTTCATGCCTGAAGGCATCCAGATCGCAAAGAACACCATTTATGGCGGCCTTCTCTCGAAGGACGATGGCCAGATTCTTTACGTTCGCGAAAGCGCCAGCGGCGGCTCGGATGGAGCTCTACGCGGCGATCGTGGCAAAGACACCATAGGGAAACGTATCGCCTTAACAGGCTGCGATGCGGACTGTGAAAAAACTTGGAAGCCTTTGTTGGCCTCGCCCGAGGCCAAACCCAGTGGATACTGGACGCTGTATGACCGCGAGGACGGCGCCAAGCAGTGGGCCTACTTCGGTTATGCTCTGTATTCATACGACGGTGACGTTCAAAATCTAGGCAGCACCGAAATCTATGATCCGGTTTTGCACTACGAGGCAGATGCGGAAGGGAAAGCCAGCTCAAAGTTCCCGCTTCATTGGCGCGTCGCCCCTCCCTAAGCACTAGGAATCTGTGTGCGTTAGCATTGAGCCAGAGTACACTATAATAATCTCATAAGCCGCCGTGACTAATTTCATGGCGGCTTATTTTTTTGCGGAACCGACAAGGATTGTGCTGTTCGCGCAAAGCCGTTTATTGTCCAAGCGTCACTTAACACGCGAGAACTCCATGACGAACATATCCGCTGATTATGTTGTTGTTGGCGCCGGATCAGCCGGCTGTGTCCTCGCCAGCCGTTTAAGCGAAGACGGTTCGAAGGTGGTTTTGCTTGAAGCGGGTCCACCGGACCGCCACCCTATGATTCACATCCCTGCAGGTCTTGGGCATTTAATCATGCACCCCAAGCTCAACTGGAATTACGCCAGCGAGCCAGAACAAACGTCTGGCAACCGGGCCTTGATGTGGCCGCGCGGCAAGGTGCTGGGCGGCAGCAATTCCATCAACGGCATGCTCTTTGTGCGCGGTAACGCTGCCGATTTCGACAGTTGGTCTCAGATGGGATGCAACGGATGGGGCTATGATGACGTTCTCCCATATTTTAAGAAAATGGAGAGTTACAGCGGCGGCGAAGACGCCTACCGCGGTCGCGGCGGGCTTCTTCCCGTTGTCGACTATGATACCATTTTGCCGGCCACTCACCTCTTCGTTGAAGCCGCGCAGGAAGCCGGATTTCCGCTCAACAGGGATTATAACGGCCGAACCCAGGATGGTGTTGCCTACTCGCAAATGAACCGGCGCGGGCGCTTTCGCGCAGCAACCGCCAGCACATACCTCGCCAAGGCCCGCAGACGCGCCAATCTCAGAATTGAAACCGAGGCCAATGCAACTCGGCTTCTCATGTCGGGAAAAAAATGTGTCGGGGTCGCGTACCACCAAAATGGCGTCGTTAAAGAAGTCCGCGCATCGCGCGAAGTTATTGTCACCAGCGGTGCAATCGGTTCACCGCATTTATTGCAGGTTTCAGGAATCGGTCCCGCTGCACATCTGCAATCCGTGGGTATTGAGGTCGTACACGACCTGCCCGGTGTTGGTGACAATCTTTCGGATCACTATGTGGTGCGTATCGTTCACCACGTCAAAAATCTAATTACCATAAATGAACTGCAACGCGGCCTGCGCAAGGTTCGCGAAGTCATACGATTCTTGGCAACCGGCCGAGGGGCTTTAACCTTCGGGGTTACCAGCGCCCAAGTGTATTGCGATAGCCGCGAAGGACTTGCCAGCCCAGACTTGCAGCTCTTGTTCACACCCGCCAGCTATGTGATCGGCAAATTCTTAAAGTTTGAGGATCATCCGGGAGTGTTGGCCGCAGTCTGCCCAACCCGCCCCGCAAGTAGAGGCACTATTCTCGCGCGATCCGCCGATCCAAGTGCTTATCCCGCTATCCGACCAAATTACTTGTCTGATCCCGATGATGTTCGGGTCATGACCGCCGGATTCAAGCATACCCGCCGCATATTCGGCACAGCCGCCTTTGCTCGTCACAATGTATCCGAGACCCAGCCCGGCCCCGATGTAAATACCGACGACGAAATCGAACACTTCGCACGCACCATGGGCTCATCGCTCTATCATCCAGTCGGCACTTGCAAGATGGGCACCGATCCACAAGCTGTTGTCGATCCGCGTCTCAAAGTTGTCGGCATTGATGGCCTGCGAGTCATTGACGCCTCAGTGATGCCCTACACCACCACAGGCAATACAAACGCTCCCACAATCATGATCGCTGAAAAGGGCGCGGCAATGGTCAAAGAGGATGCGCGGCTCTCTGCAAGATAGACCTGCATCAAACGAAAAGCCGCCCACTACTGCGGGCGGCTTTCCTAAACTGCACTTACCTCTGTGCCCGTCAATCTAGCTTTGCGCTTACAACTTCCTGTAGGCTGACCTGACGCTGCTTCTGGAACGTCACCAATCCATACGCATCCGTGAAACGGCTCGTGTGTACGCTGGTATTCAGCAAACTTTCCTGCATCGCTTCAGACAGTTCCGTTGGCGCTGCTTC
>CAXBLG010000060.1:0-21290 GCA_963976395.1 uncultured Rhodospirillaceae bacterium | reverse complement strand
TCCTTCATGGCAAAACCATACCTTAGGGAGGACCACTTCATAGGGGGCAGATCAAGTTCGATGCCGAAGACTTCGAGGGATTTCTAAAGCTGTTGCCCCGCGATGTGGACGGCCTGCCCCTTCGCCACGCGCTTGAAGTCCGCCATGAGAGTTTCAAGAATAAACGGTATTACGACCTAGCCCGCAAATATAACGCCGCGATTGTCTTTGCCGACGCCGACGGGTTTCCTGAGATTGATGAATCAACGGCGGACTTTACCTATGCGCGGCTGATGCGCACCAAGGAAGGCGTGAAAACCGGATACAGCGCCGCACAGATGGATGCTTGGGCGAAGCGTGCCAAGTCCTGGGCAAAACGCGGCGATGTTTTTGTCTACTTTATTTCCGGAGCAAAAATCCGCGCCCCGGCCGCGGCTCAGGCCCTGATAGAACGTGTAAAATGACGCGGCTTATTTCCACTGCTCGTAAGCCGGTCCCGAATACACTAGAGTCTCTAGCCGCCTTCGGCTTGAGTATCGATCAGAGACCATGAAACCACCCAAAACCTTCCAACGAAAATTGTATTCGCCCGCCCAGGCCTCGACAGCTGAAAGATTGGCGTGGCGCGCAGCGATTGTTTTTACGCTCATCGTTTCGGTGGTCGGGGTTTTTATTTGGGACCGGGAAGGCTTGCACGATCAAATCGACGGCGATGTTTCAAATATCGATGTGCTCTATTTCACATCCGTAACCCTAACGACGGTTGGGTACGGCGACATCATTCCCATCAGCGACCGCGCGAAAGTCATTGATGCAGTTTTCGTCACACCTATTCGGTTGTTTATCTGGTTTATATTTTTAGGAACGGCTTATGAGTTTTTCGTTCAAAAGCTGGTGGAGGATTTCAGGTTGAAAAGACTTCAGCAAAATCTGACCGACCACGTCGTAGTATGCGGATTCGGATTCAGCGGACGCACGGCGGCGGATGAAATCGTCGCCAGCGGCGTTCCGGCAAGTCATGTGCTCGTGATCGAGAATAGTTCGGATGTTTTAGAGCAGGTTGCCGAAGCAGGGTATCTGGGATTACGCGGGGATGCCGCCAAACGGGATGTTTTGAATGACGCCAAAATCGAACAAGCCAAGGCTATCATCATCAGCCTCGGGAGGGACGACACGAATGTGCTTGCGATTCTCACAGTGCGTCAGATATCGAAATCTGTAAAAATTATCTGCACAGCCCGGCAGGAAGAAAACGCGACCCTTCTTGAACAAGCCGGCGCAAATGTGGTGGTCGTGCCGAGCCGCATCAGCGGCTACCTGCTTGCCGACGCTGTGAAACATAGCCATGTATCGGAATATATCTCCGACCTGTTGACCCATATGGGACGCGTGCACCTGATTGAACGCGCGCCACACCCTGAAGAGATCGGTAAATCCCTGCGAGACGTGAGCGACGGAATGGGCGTGCGGATACACCGGGGCGATGCGCGGGTGGGTTTCTGGCAGCTAGAGCAAGCCATTATTCAGCCTGGCGATATTTTGCTCGTCATCCACCCGCTTGAGGACACCACCGCAACGCAGGTTGCGGCTTCCTAATCCAGAGTCTTGCGATACCGCCGCATGGCCGTAGCTGTGATAACCGCCAGCAAGAGCAAGATCGGCCAGACTTCACCCAGTAAGTCACTCATTCCCGCATCCTTCAATACGAGGGCACGTACGATGCGCAGGAAATGCGTTGCCGGTAAAATTTCGCCGATGGCCTGCGCCCACACAGGCATACCGGCGAAGGGAAACACAAATCCGGACAGAAGAATGGTCGGCAGGAAGATAAAGAATGCCATCTGCATGGCCTGCATCTGATTGCGCGCCACAGTCGAGATTAGAAAGCCGAGGGCCAAGTTGACGACGATAAAGAGGCTCGCGCCAAAAAACAGCGGGATCAGCGCGTGGCCAAAAGGCACACCGAATAAGAACATGCCCGCCGCGACCAATATGACCACCTGAATATAGCCGACGCCGACATAAGGCAGGATTTTGCCGATCATCACTTCCAGCGGCCTCACCGGTGTGGCCAGCAGCGCCTCCATCGTGCCGCGTTCGTATTCGCGGGTAATGGCGATGCCGGTGATCATAACCATGGTCATGGTGAGAATGACCGCAAGTAATCCAGGCACGATATTGTGGGAGGTAATTCCCGCCGGATTATAGCGCTTGTGAATCACAAGATCGTAGGCCGGTTTTGACATGGCTCGGTTGGCGAGCGGTCCGGTCAACACCGGCTCTAATGCTGATTGAATAATCTGCGGCAGCGCGCCACCAGGACCACTGGTTGCGACAGGATCTGTGGCGTCGGCCTCGATTAGAATTTGAGGACGCGCACCGCGAATGAGATCCGCCTCGAAGTTTTCGGGAATAACGACAACAAAATTTGCCTTGCCGGTACGCAGCAATTCGTCGGCGTGGGCCTCATTCTCCACCGTCATGTTGACGTCGAAAAAGGTTGAATTTGTCAGTCCTGCAACAATGGCGCGTGCGGCCTCGCCGTTGTCGCGCACTTGAACCGCAGTTGGCAAATTGCGTGGATCGGTGTCGATGGCGTAGCCAAACAAAATCAGTTGCATAATCGGAATGCCGATCATTATGGCGAAGGTCATCCGGTCACGGCGCATTTGGATGAACTCTTTCGCCAGGACCGCGCTGATGCGCGCCCACGACAAACGATAGAAATTTCGGAAAAGTTTCATGCGGCTTTTCCTTTGTCCGCATCGCGTGCGGCCGCGTCTTTGGTTGCCTTATCGATGAAATGAATGAACACCTCTTCCAGTCCGGTGGGACGCTCAAGGACTTTGACCCCTTCGCGACTTCGATACGGCGCGATGGCTTGTTCCAAAGCCTGTGCATCAAGGCCGGACACGTGCAGCGCATCGCCGAAGCGCGCCACCTGCTCCACGCCTTTTGTCGAATTCAATTCATCAGCCAAGACGGCAAGACGGGGCCCTTCAATGCGAATTGTGTGAAGACCCGACAGGCGCGGCACGTCCGGCGCCGCCGCGTCAATCAACTTGCGGCCATTGAGGATGAAACAGATATGATCGCACTGAACCGCCTCGTCCATGTAATGGGTGGACACCAAGACGGTCACGCCGCGGCGGGTCATGCCACGAATACGGTCCCAAAAGTCGCGGCGCGCAGCGGGGTCCACACCCGCCGTCGGTTCATCAAGCAATAGCAATTGTGGTTTGTGAAGCATGGCCGCGGCAAGCGCGAGACGTTGTTTCCATCCCCCGGAAAGGGTTCCCGCAATTTGATCAGCCCGCTCTTCAAGTCCGTATTCGTGCAGCACTTCTGCCAAGCGCGCGCGCCGATCCGTCACGCCATACATGCGCGCCATGAAATCGAGATTCTCGCGCACCGATAGTTCCTCGTACAGCGAGAAGCGCTGCGTCATATAGCCGACGCGCTGCTTGATCTGCGGCCCTTCGGTGAAAATGTCGTAGCCAAGGGTCCGCCCCTCGCCCCCATCCGGTGTGAGCAAGCCGCACATCATGCGAATGGTCGTCGTCTTGCCCGAACCGTTGGAGCCGAGAAATCCGTAGATCACCCCTTCCGGCACGACCATGTCGAGGCCGTCCACAGCTGTAAGACTGCCGAAGACTTTGGTCAGCCCCTTGACCTCGATGGCAATACCACCACTGGATTGACTGGCGTCTGTCTCGCTCATGGCGCAAGCCGAACTCGTATGGGCTGACCGGGCTTCAACTCTTGCGGACGCGATGGACGAGCTTCGACCCGGTAGACCAGCTTGGTGCGTTCGTTATCGCTATAGATAATCGGCGGCGTGAACTCAGTGCCCGAAGATACATAATTGACCCGGCCGACAAGGCCATCCGCGCAGCCATCACAAGAGAGCGTCAAATTTGTTCCGACCGAAACCTTCGGCAATTGAGGTTCGGGCACGAAGAAAACGATTTTGATATTCTCCGGCGGCAGAACAGAGACAACAGGCTGGCCCGCCGCCGCAAATTCTCCGGGCCGCAAATAGACCCGGTCTACACGCCCCGCGGCCGGAGCCCGCACCGAGCGGTCATCCAACTGAGATTGCGCCTGAGCAAATGCAGCGCGGGCAGCATCGGCCTCCTGGAGAGCGGCCGCGACTTGATCATCGCGCGCAGGCAGCACCGCAATACGTAGGCGGTTTTCTAATTCCCCTACCCGGCTGCGCGCAGCACTAAGGGCGCGATCGGCTTCATCAAGGCGCTGACGCGGCGCAACTCCCTGTTCGACCAGTTCGGCGGCGCGGGCGTGATTTTCCTCCGCCAGCTTCAAGTCTGCTTTGGCCTGATTGAGTTGATCACGAGCGGCTTCGACCTCTTCCGTGCGCCCGCCGGCGGCAAGGTCAGCCGCACGGGCGGCGGCGGCTTGTAATTGCGCCTGGGCCTGCTCCGCCGCTAGGCGCGCACGCTCGGCATCGACCGAGAACAGCGGCGCGCCGGCAGTAATATTGTCCCCTTCCTTGACGGTGAGCGTCGAGACAATGCCCGGATCGCGCGGGCCTAGTCGCAAATAATCGCCTTCGGCATAGCCATAGAAGGTGCCGTTGCCGTTGTCGCCGCAGGCTGCAAGCAAAAGGGCAGACAAACAGAGTGCTATTTTTTTCATTGGTGTTCCTTGCTGGTGCACAGCCCGTTTAAAACGATTTTGAGATGACCTTCTACGAGGGCGTCTGGGTCTAGCGTTTCTTCTCCCGGACGCTCAAAGGTCGTGCGCCAAATCATTTGCATGATGAAGGGACCGATCAGGGAGCGGACAACCACTTGCGGATCCATTTGAATGAAAACCCCCGCCGCCTGCCCGCGTTCAATAAGACGTTCGAGTGCGCCCTTGCCGACGTCGATCACTTCATCGCGGTACAGGCGCGCGATTTCCGGGAAGTTTCCGGCCTCGGCGATCACAATCCGCGGAACCACAAACAGTTCCGGCTTCGATAAAATCTGCGCGAAAATGTCAGCCGCTTCTTTGAGAGCGCGAACCGGATCCCCCATATCTGTATCCAGTCGATCCGCCACTGCTCGCGCGACACGTTTAACGCCGCGCTCGATCAACGCGCGCAGCATATCTTCTTTCGATTTGAAATAGAGATAGACCGCCCCTTTCGAGAGACCAGCCCCGGCGGCGATGTGCTCGACCTTTGCGCCGGAAAACCCGCACGCGAGAAAACACCGCGCGGCAGCATTGAGAATTTCGTCTGGGCGCGCATCGGCGCGGCGTTGGCGAATCTTTGGGGCGGTTTGCATGGCCCGTATATAACTGACTGGTCAGTCATTAACAAGGGCGGATTCGAGCCCCCTATTGCTTAAAGACCAATTTCTCCATGATTTTCTAGGGGCTTTAGGGCACCGGCGACCAGATTACGTCGGTGATGTCCTCCGCCCCGGTAGCAAGCATAACGAGGCGGTCAAAGCCTAGTGCGATCCCGGCACAGGGCGGCAAGGCTGCTAGAGCTTCGAGCAACTCCTCATCTAGGGGCGGCGCATTGCCATAAAGCTTTTCGTATAGCCCCTGGTCGTGCTCGAACCGTGCGCGCTGCTCGGACGGATCTGTGAGTTCCGAATAGGCATTGGCGAGTTCGACCCCGCAGGCATATAGCTCGAACCGTTCCGCCACGCGCGGATCGTCCGGTTTGCGCCGCGCGAGGGCGGCAAGATTCGCCGGATACTCGCAGAGTACCGTTGGCGCGCCGATACCAAGATGCGGCTCGATCCGCTCGATCATCACGCGAAAGAAGATGTCTTCCCATGTATCGTTTGCCCCGACATGCAATCCACGCGATTGAGCTGCGGTTTTCAGCTTGGCGGGAGATGGGACGGGACTGGCGGGATCGTCGATTGTCGCTAACAGATCGATATGAGCGTGACGGACGAACATGTCTTGAACAGTCACCCGCTGTGCGGGTTTGTTTGGATCGCAGCTATGGCCCTGCCAGCGAAACAGACCGTCCATCTCTAGTGCCCTGACAGCTCCTTTCGAGGCCGCCCTCATCACAGACTCGCAATCGGCGATAAGTGCGTCGTAATCGACGTTTGACCGATACCATTCGAGCATCGTGAATTCGGGATGGTGCAGCGGGCTGCGCTCGCCGTCACGCCAGACCCTACACAACTGCATAATTTTACCGAGACTGGCATTTTGGCCACCCGCCAATATCTTTTTCATGGCGAATTCGGGAGATGTCCGCAGGTAGCGCGGCTGCCCTTCGCCCGCAAAGGGCTCGGTCAGCTTTGTGGCAAACGGGCGGATATGACGGTCTGTACCGGGCGAAATTTGCAGGGCCGGCGTATCGACCTCAATAAACCCTTCGGCCTGGAAAAAGGCACGAAGTCCTTTAACAGCGGCCCGGCGCCCATCAAGGAACGGCCTGCGCCGTTTCAGGTTCTCTTCGCTCCACCACGCGTTTGTCGCCGTCATAAGACCCTGCCTATCTGGTTGTAATGTCTCGTAGCCTACCAGCACGTCCCCACCAAGCCCTTTCGAGACAATACTTACCAGCCATACGCCCGCCATAAGAGCGAGCCCGGGCCGTTGCCACCCGCCGGGCAAACTGATAAAAGCGCGCGACTTTGATGGGGCCAAACTGCCCTTTCTCTACAAATGCACCACACGTTCATCTCAAGCGATTAGGCGTTTCCCATGAAAATCCAAGCCAACACCATGCGCCCCGGAATGGTTATCGATCACGGCGGCAAGCAGTGGTCGGTGCTGAAAATCCAATTGCTGCAGCCAGGCAAAGGCGGCGCTTTCATTCAAGTGGAGATGCGCGACCTCATCACCGGCACCAAGAGCCAGGATCGTTGGCGTACAGCTGATACGGTCGAGCGCCTGGAAGTACGCTCGGAAGATTGCCAGTTCCTGTTCAAGGACGGCGACATGTACACTTTCATGGACAGCAACACCTTCGACCAATTTACGCTATCCGCCGAACTCATCGGCGAGAAAGCCGGGTTCCTGCAGGACAACATGGAAGTGTCCGTGGATTTCATTGAAGGTAAACCTGTTTCAGTGAGCCTGCCGCAAAGCGTCACCCTGGAAATTGTTGAGGCCGATCCGGTTGTGAAGGGTCAGACCGCCAGTTCATCTTACAAGCCAGGCTTACTTGAAAACGGCATGAAGGTGATGGTACCGCCCTTCATCGAAGCGGGAACGCGTGTTGTCGTGAATACGGACGATTGCAGCTACATCGAGCGAGCAAAATAAGACGCGCTGATAGCGCGGACTCCCTCTGTTAAGGATATTTCATGGCGCTGGGCACGGCATTATGGACCGTTATGACCGGTGCGGCGCGCAAAGCGGCGCGCGCCATGAAGCGCGACTTCGGCGAAGTCGAACAACTTCAGGTCTCGCGCAAAGGCCCGAGCGACTTTGTCAGCGCCGCCGACATAAAAGCTGAGAAAACCCTGCGCGTTGAGCTTGAAAAAGCCCGGCCGAAATTCGGATTTCTGATGGAAGAAGCCGGAGAGATTAAAGGCCCCGATCCTCAGCACAGATGGATCATTGATCCCATCGACGGCACCACAAATTTCCTGCACGGCATTCCCCACTTCGCGATCTCCATCGCTTTGCAGATGGATAAAGAGATTATTGCCGGCTTGGTGTTCAATCCCATTACCGAGGAGTTATTCTATGCCGAGAAAGGCAAAGGCGCATTCCTCAATGATCGCCGCCTCAGAGTCTCGGCGCGGTCCGATCTGGGTGACGCCATTATTGCGACGGGAATTCCATTTCGCGGTATTCCCGGACACAAACCGTTCCTCTCACGCCTAGAGCGTGTAATGGAAGTGACCGCCGGGGTCCGACGCATGGGCACAGCCTCGCTTGACCTCGCTTATGTTGCGGCCGGGCGCTGCGACGGCTTCTGGGAAGCTGGGCTCAAGCCCTGGGACATCGCTGCCGGTCTACTCTTGGTTCAGGAAGCCGGTGGGTTCATTTCAGACCTTTCCGGGGGTAAAACGATGTTGACCTCGGGCGACGTTCTGGCCGCGAATTCCAGGCTCCATCGGCCCCTGCTCAGCCTGCTCAAAGACGGCTAAAACGCCACACTAGACCAAATGCGCCCTTTTTCACGTCGCGATTGCACTTATGTCAGTTGTATCGCGCGAACCGCCTGTTGTAGTTTGACAGTCGGCAAGGACATAAAGCCACAACAAAACCAAGACCTTGCCTTTGCTCACGCCGCCGGTTGGCTAAAGCCGCCGGGCGATGACTGAGATGGGATGGAGCGCACTGTGATGAAAACCATGCTGCGAGGCGATTTGCGCGGACTTTTAACAAACTCGGTGTTTGTGCTGAGTGCGGTCCTGATTCCGATATCCGTATCTGCACAGGACACCGTCATTATCGATATGGGTGCGCTCGATGCGGCCCCACCCAGACTCCTTGTGCCGGAAGACCAGGGAACTCCGGTCACTCTGCGGCCACCGCCAGGAATGCAGTCCACCACATCCGACGACAACGCTATAAAGCTTCGGCCGCCACCGTCGATGGTCAAGCTTAATACGCCCGCTTCCGCCCCAAAAACCACCGTAGCCCAAAAACCCGCGCAACCTGCCACGCCCAAAAAGGCCGAAGTCGCGGACGCCGCACCGCCTGCGGCCTCTGCGCCGCAGGCTGCACCACCGGCCGCAGCTCAGCCTAAGGAAGCGAACGTCGCCGTAGCCGCGCCCGTCCCCGCACCGAACACGCCAAGGGCCGCAGTCTCTGCGCCGCCGAAACCCACGCAGATCACCCCCCGAGTTGACCCCGCAGTGGTCGCAAAGGCGTCGGTCGGGGATGCTCCCGAGGCAAAACCGGCAGCGACCGAAAGCACCGCAGATGTCATAGATCCGCCGGCCGCTGAAGAAACACAGACGGCCGCCCTGGTCGCACCCGCCGAAACCCCTTCTCCGCCGGATGAGTTCACAATTTCATATGGCGTTGGAAATTCCGACGTTCCCGACTCAGCCAACGACGACTTACGCCTTCTTGCCGCACGGATGGTGAAAAATACCGACTTGCGGGTTGAGTTTATTGCCTTTGCCTCCGACGCAGAAGACAGCGTCAGCCGGTCACGGCGTCTGTCGCTGGAGCGCGCGGTTAACGTTAGAAAGATGCTGTTGGATTCCGGTGTGGATTCGAGCCGGGTGAATTTGCGCGCTTTGGGCGAGCAGTCCGGCGATGGTGCCCCTGACCGCATCGATGTGATTGTGACAACGCGGTAGATCCCTGCGCGGCAATCCCAGGATGCCATTCAGTCATAGCTTTGCCGCATTCAAGATAAACAGTGCCGCGTTGAGACAATTACGTCGGCAAAAAGGGTTTTTATGACCGACACCAAAACATATCTGACACGTATGATCGTGTTTCTCGCGGTGGTGGGCGTAGGTGCTGCGTTCATCGGCGGAGATCTCATTTCCTTCTTCATGGCCAACCCATTGCTGAATGGATTGATTCTCGGCGTCATCCTGACCGGTATTTTTCTAAACTTCCGTCAGGTGGGCATGCTCGGACCTGAGTCAAGATGGATCGAGCGCTTTCGCAATACCGAAATGGACGGCGGCGCCCCTTTAAGTGAGGAGCGTGTGCAGCCAGAGGACGAAGAACGCCTGCGTCTCCTTTCACCCATGGCCCGCATGCTCGAAGAAAAGCGCGGACGCGGACGGGTCACTTTGAGCGCCCCGGTTATGCGCACGCTGCTCGACGGCATTGCTGCACGGCTTGACGAAAGCCGCGAGCTAGCTCGTTACTTCACCGGACTTTGTATTTTCCTCGGCCTTCTCGGCACATTCTGGGGATTGCTTGGCACCGTTGCCTCCATCGGAGATGTGATCGCCAATCTTTCCGTCACCGGCGACGACATCACCGTCACCTTCGATGCCTTGAAGTCCGGCTTAGAACAGCCCCTCTCCAGCATGGGCACCGCGTTTTCAACCTCGCTCTTTGGGCTGGCGGGCTCGTTGGTTCTGGGTTTCTTCGACCTTCAAGCCGGTCAAGCACAGAATCACTTCTACAATGACCTGGAAGAGTGGCTCTCGGGCCTCACGCGCCTGTCTTCCGGCAGCGGCCTTGCTGAATCCGAGCAAGGTGTTTCCGCCTACACCGAAGCCTTGCTGGAACAAAGCGCTGAAAGCCTGAACGAGTTGCAATCCATCATGGCGCGCGGCGAGTCCAGCCGGACCGCCGGCAACGAGCAACTCGTCGATTTGAACGATAAACTCTCACTGCTCACCGACCAGATGCGCGCGGAACAGCAAGTGCTGCTGCGCATGGCCGAAGGACAGCGCGAACTTGTGCCGGCAATTCGCAAATTCAATGAAGTGGCCGAGGGCATGTCCGCGCCGCAAGCCAGCGGCGGCATGGATGACGCCACGCGTGCGCATATCCGCAGCATCGACACGGTACTGACCCGCATCTCCTCGGCCTTATCCACGGGCCGTGATGAGACCGTGCGCGAAATCCGCAACGAGATCAAACTGCTGGCGAAAACCATCGCTTCGGTCGCCGCGCGCGACGGCAACCCACCTGACGGAAACTAAGAAGCCCTATGGCCGCCTTCGCCCGCCGCGCCCGCAGAACGGTCGATATTTGGCCCGGATGGGTCGATGCCCTATCGACTCTGCTGATCATCATCATCTTTGTACTGCTGGTGTTTGTGCTAGGGCAGTTCTTCCTGGGTCAGGCCTTGTCTGGACGCGATCAAGCGCTTGCGGTCCTCAATCGGCAAGTCTCACAACTCGGCGAGATGCTGTCGCTCGAACGCCAAGCACGAACAGAATTAGAAGTAACCATTGGGCGGCTGTCGGGAGACCTTCAGGCGGCAAACCAACAACTGGACGTACTTGATCAACTGAAACTTCAGAACCAAGAACTCACAGCGCAGTTAGATGAAACAAGCGCCGAGTCTGAAGCACGTCGCACGGAGATTGCACGCCTTCAGCAGTCTCTCACCAATGCGGCGACGCAAGCCGATGACCAACGTGCGGCAATCGCAAAGCAGATGCAGCAATTAGCGCTGCTGCAACAGAACATCAAAGCTCTTGAGGCCCTAAAGGCTGATCTTGAAAAACAAGTTGCGCAGAGCGACGAGCAGATTGATGAAGAGCAGCGCCTTTCCGCCGAAGCCCGCGCCCAAGCCGCGTTGATGAGCCAACAGCTTGAAACGCTACAACAAGAATTAGCGCGTCTTGCTGAAACATTGGATGCATCCGATGCCCTGACTGAAGCTCAAAAGGCGCAGATCTCTGATCTCGGGCGACGCATGAACCGCGCTTTGGCCGGCAAAGTGCAAGAATTGCAGCGCTACCGTTCGGAGTTCTTCGGTCGGCTACGTGAAATTCTAGGCAATCGTCCGGGCGTGACCGTTGCCGGGGATCGTTTCGTCTTCCAGTCGGAAGTTCTTTTCGCGTCCGGCGCAGCGGACATTGGCCTAGACGGTCAACGACAACTCGCCGACCTCGCACGAACCCTCATCAATATTTCCAGAGACATCCCTCAAGAAATCAACTGGATCCTGCGGGTGGATGGTCATACGGACACCGTACCTATCAGCACAGCGCGGTTCAAATCCAATTGGGAATTGTCCACCGCACGCGCCGTTTCGGTTGTGAATTTCTTGATTGAACAGGGCGTGCCGCCAAGGCGTCTGGCCGCGGCCGGGTTTGGCGAATACCAGCCCCTTGATCCCGGCACCAGCGCAAGCGCGCGCGGTCGTAACCGGCGCATCGAACTTAAGCTGGATCAACTATAGACATACTAGGACCTAGCCGTGGCCGAACCCTCAAATGAACATCAACTCAACCGCCTCATATTCGACGGTGTCAGCAAGTATATGGATACCCTCGATCTTCCAGCGGAAGCGCGCGGCGACCGCGTAACGCCTATTCCGTACCTGGGCGAGTTGGGAGATGTCACCGTAGCTTTTATCAGTTTGTTTCGGCGAACTCGCGCAAATGGCGGCGTAGGGCTTATTATTCAATACACGGTTCGGATTGGCGAAACCGTCGTTGCGTCACTGGTCCGCAATTCACGCGACCCCATTTACGGCATGTTTCATTTTCGGCGTGAGCATTTACCCAAGGATTTGGAGCACCTTAAAGCGACTCTTATTGCGCCCATGTCTTTTCGAGAGATGACTCGCGCGGAAGCAGAAACTTTCGCAGTCGAAGACAAAAGCATGGCGAAGAAACAAATTCGCGTTATACCGCGTTAAGCCCATCAAGAGTCGTCCGACCTGTCCACCCCAAAAGCACTCTGCGGCAGCGTCTAATGATACGAGTCTCGCTTTTGGGAATGATCGAGGGTTCCACCGAGATACGCCTGCGGACGCAAACCCAGAAGTGTGTACCCGGCGTCGTTAAACGCAAGGGCAAGCGCCTGCGCTTTAACGGCGGCAATAGGCAGCGCTGCGACGGTGAGTAAGTCTTCCAACAAAAAACGGCACTGACCCGCACCGAAGTCCGGCTGACTGAGACGTAAAATATCTAGAAGCTGGTACTCATCTTCGCCAATTTCCTCATGACAAGCACAATGGATTCCGAGGCTGCGCGCAGCGCCTGCCGTGATCGCCACCATGAATTCCTCAAATCTTTGTCGCCCCAGTTCTATTCCGGCTGCCTCAAAGGCTTTCGCCAGCCTGTCCTCCGGAGAGTTCTCCAAACGGTAGCCGACAACCCAAAGGCGGATAGAGCGAAGCAATAACTGCTCGGGATAGCCAAGATCCTTCGGATAGCGCGCCTTCTGCGTTGTAGCGACAAGTCGGAACATGGCATTCATGGAAAATAGATCTCCTGCGTAAGACGACAAGACAACCCTTATATTAATAGTGATTATCAATTGCAACAACAAGATGCAGCGATCCTTTCCTCTTAACCGTACAAAGGCTCATGAAGTGTTTGCAGGGTACTTGCAGGTCCGGGGTGAAACCGTTATACACCCGCCTTTCCGCAGGCCAATTTGGCCCGCGCGACGTGCTGACGAGGCTAGCCATGCGTAAAGACATTCACCCCGAATATCACGACATCACCGTAGTGATGACGGACGGAACAGAGTTTACGACCCGGAGCACCTACGGGAAACCGGGCGATTCCTTGCGCCTCGAAATTGATGTGAAGACGCACCCCGCCTGGACCGGTGTACACCGCTTAATGGACTCCGGCGGACAGCTGGCCAAGTTCAACAAGCGCTTCAAAGGTTTCGAACTCAAAAAGTAGAACGACCCGTTCTGCTGTTCCCCTACAAGATTTAGTAGCCGCATCACTCGTTGATGCGGCTATTTTGTATTCAGGAAATGAAATATCCTTGGTGCCCGGCAACCTCAGCTGGGCCTAAGCGTTTGCCGTATACACGCAGTGCAGGGGCCAGGAAGGATTTGGGGCGCAGTGGAGGACAAAAACTAAGGTGCGCTCATGTTAGCGGTTACGCAGTTCGAAGTTCATGTTTATCAGCACGGCCGCTGGACCATTCATGCGCGCTATCCCAGCGAAGAACGGGAAGAAGCCGTACGCGACGCCAGCGCCACGGAAAACACCACCGGGCGCCCCACCAAGGTGATCCGCGAGACGTATTTTCCTCAAACCAACAACACCGAAACAGTCACGGTATATGTGAGTCCCAAGACGAAAGAGCTACGTCTTAAAGAGGGGCTTCCAACAAAATCAAAATCAAAAAGCAAACCGGCCGAACGCTCATCGAGTCCAAAAGGAACACGCCCTGCTCGACCACGTCTCAGCGCGCGAAACGTTTTTTTCCGAATTGTAGTTGCTGCAGGTGTCAGCCTGGCAACAACGACCCTCATAGTTGGCGTACTCGCGTGGATGCTGCAGCGATTTGCAGAAATAGGCGTGCCACTATCGAGCACAGTGATCAACATGGTCCTCACCTATGGATACATTGCGATCTTCTTGCTTAGCTTCACGTCGCTGTTTCGCTCTCGCTTACCCCTGCATCGCTTGCTCGCCGACCTTTGGGCAACAGCACGTATGGAAAAAACCGCAGAGCGCATCCGCAGTCGTATGGGCTCTCTCCCAAAATTAAAACCCAAGCACGACAGACAAGCTTCACCTGAGCATCAGCGGGAATGGGAAGAAATGAAACTTCGCCGGGGTGATCTAGATGCCACCCCACCGCCGGAGTCCGCAGGTTTCGACACTGAAGAAAATAAGGTTGTTAAACCAGCCCAGCCTCCAGCGCCCGCACCAGAGCCGAAAAAAGACGCCAAAAAACACGAAAAAAAGGCCGATGAGGCCAAAGCCAAGGCAAACGCAAAATCCGATACGCCGCCGGAGGATGCTAAAACCAAGACTTCCACGCCGGAGGCTCAAGAGAGCAAACCTCACGAGAATGCAGATAAGAGCGCGAAGGATAATTCTGCGGATGAAGACGCCCGCAATCTCGAACGCATGATTCTTCGCCGCTTCACCAATGATGTGATTAAACCCGCCACCAGTGCCATGCCGGACGATCCCGTCACACGGCGCGGCGGCGCCCTAGCATTGGCTGGCGCAGCATCCGCGTTAGAGGCGACATCGCAACGCGGCCCGGACAGCAATTTAACGCTATTGAGGGAGATTTCGTCGGTTGATGATATCGCCCCGTATCTGACCGAGGCATTTCTCGAACACTTTAACGAACATTTAGCCGAAGAAGATAATAGCCCAGTCGTCGCGGCAGGCCGCAGAACCATGACCAGCTATCTCGCCGGAGAAACGCAGCTTGTACGCGCAATCGCAGCCGTTCTAAGCGAGTGGCGCACGCCCTTCGCGCAGCCTCCCGGCACATTACCAGAAAATGTTGCCTATACTTCCCGCGACCTGAGGACAAAGCTACTCGGCGTTTATGTCCTTACAGAGGTGCGGCACCGTGCACCAACAGAGTCTGAAACCGCCAACGAAACTCTGATTGAGGCCGCACACGATGCAGCGATGGGTATGCATAATACAATCGTCCGCGCCGCCGTAGGGACGCATAACGGCAACGAAATCACCCACACCGGCAAGGGCATCTTCGCACATTTCGATTCTCCGGATGAGGCGTTGGATGCCGCAACCGACATCCAGCGCCAGTTCGCAAAAAATGGCGGGGCAGCCGTCGCCATCGCCGTCATCGGCAATTTTTACGCGGATGAAGATCCCAACTACTCACCCGTATTGAGTCGTCATGCGCAAACGATGGTCGCCAAAGCCGACGGCGGCGATATTCTATGTGAACCGGGCGTCCATGATGCCGCTGAATCGCCACGCGGGGTGCCGGCAAAAAAGACCACAGACGACGAGGCCGATGGCGGGACAGAGCCCCTGATTCACATTGCAGTCGAAACTATATCTCCTAAAGTCGACGAGACTGCTCGTGTTGGTTGAACTCATATAAGAGCCTATGGCAAATTCCCAGCTGCTTTGCGGCAAGTCTGCAAGCGCAACACGCGGAAATTTAAGGCATCTTTAGGGTTTTCCGCCCATTTATGATGAGCTCGGGTGTGCTCGGCCAACGTGGACCGCATGCCTGTGTTTTTTGCCGCCTTAAATAAAGTGACCGGGGTACAGCCGGCGGCACAAATGAGGGAGAGACGGCGCTATTGCGGCAACGTAATGGGCGCAGTGAGCCATGGCGCGGGATACATACGAAGTCTATTACCATCAGAACGGTCGTTGGCAACTCCACGCCAGCTTCGAGAGCGGTGAGCGCGATATCGCCATCGAAGAGGCAAACGTAGTCGCTAACAAAGAGGGCTATGCAACCCGCGTGGTTCGCGAAACATTTTATCCCGAAACCAACACCACCGAAGACGTCGTGGCTTGGCAAAGCCCCAAGGCAAAACAAATGGGCGATGCCGACGATATGTTCGGGACCGGAGCGGGCAAAGCGCCACAAAAAAAAGCTCCTCGTCGCGGCGGCGGGCAAACCCAACGGCAAAGCCTGCAACGCGGCGGCCCACCGAGCGCCGACCCCTCACCGGCGAGAGCTGCGCCTAAAAAGAAAAAGAAGAAGAAGGTCGCAAAGACAAGCGGAGCGCAGGGCAAAGTTAAACGCAGGCCGAAGAAGAAGTCGAGCGGTGTTGCCCGCGCCATCATGGTCTTGGCCATCAGCGTGGGCGTGGCCGCAATCGGCGCCGCAGCCATGGCGCTAATCATCGCACAACTGGTCGCTATGGACGTATTGCCACGGGCCAACCGGCTACCCCTCATTAACGGCACATTTATTTCACTCTTTTTCCTGTCGATGTTTGTGAATTTACAAAAGCACTTCAACATTCTCGGCATGTTACGAGGTGGACCTCGCCGCAAACGACAAGCTGTAGGCCCCGACCAAATGATGGCCGCGGTTGCCAGCAAGACGAAGGCCCCTACCCAGGACGTCGAATTCGATCAAGTGGAGATTGAGCGCGCGGAAGAGCCTTCGGGTCTTGAGGATATTGTGGAAGACGAGATGCCGGCGGACCTGGATGCCGAAATGGACGTTGAGGTGAGCGGCAAAGAAGACGCAGACAAACCTGAGGAAGCCCAGACCGCACAACCGGAAGAGGCTAAAAAAGAAGAGAAGGAAGCGCCCACACCGCAAGCCCCAAAGGAGAAAGAGCAGAAAAAAACCGAAGAAAAGAAACCTGCTGAGGAAAAGCCGAAAAAAAAGACAACGGCCGAAACAGAAGTGCGGGCGAGTCTCGGTCAATTCGTCAAAGATGCCGTTAGCAGTGTCAATTCGGTTCAATTCAATACGTTCACCCGGTTTGGACTCAATCTCTACGTGGCCGGAGCCGCCTCCGTTGCCGGCCAGAGTAAGCGTCTTGGGCGTGACGAACAGTTGGCCATTTTGAAAGACAGTCTAGTTTCGGCGGGCACCAACGCCGCCAGCGCAACATCGTTCTGTGTCGAACTTCCCTCTCATGGAAAAAACCCACGCTACGCCGGTATGATTCAGTCCGGCAGCAAGGCCATGACTCAATACATGGGCGGGAACCGCACCATCGTGCCAAGCCTCGATGGACTCCTGTCCGAATGGAACCTGCCAGATAAGCGCCCAACAGTACCGTCCCTCATTACGTTTGTATTCACGGACATTGTCGGGTCCACCGCGATGACGCAGAAACTCGGTAATGCGGGAGCTCAAAAAGCCGTGCGCGCTCACAACGACGCAGTCCGTAGCGCGATCAAAGCGCAGAAAGGCCGCGAGGTGAAACATACCGGCGACGGCATTATGGCGACTTTTCCTTCCCCGGCGGCCGCTGTAGCCGGGTCAATCGCCATGCAGCGCGCAGTTGCCGCTCATAATTCGAAAAACCCAAACATCCAGGTACAAATCAGAATCGGCATCAATGCCGGGGAAGCGGTGGAGGAAGAAAACGATTTCTTCGGTGCCGCAGTACAAATGACCGCCCGTATTTGTGACAAAGCCAGCACCGGCAATATCTGGGTTTCACAGGCAATCGTCGATGCCTGCAAAGGTCAGAAGTTTGGGTTCATTCCACGCGGCGGGTTTGACATGAAAGGCATCCAAGGCCGCAAGCCTCTATACGAGGTGGGCTGGAATGATGCTCACAAGAATGAGCTGGCCGACTTGTAGTCTAACGTGTGCCCTCAGTTGAGCAGTGCATAGATCAGCGCAAACCCTAAAATTATCCAAATGATGATCACAACGCTTGCTGCCGCACGGCTTGTAGGTTTTGAGGCAGAGAAATGTGTGTCGGCCTGATCACGAAGATCTTGCATCAATTCAGATGGAATCATCCGGACAACAAGCACAATGCCCAACGGGATCAAAATAAGATCATCCAGGTAACCCAGCACTGGAATGAAGTCGGGAATCAGATCGATCGGACTAATAGCGTAAGCAGCCACAACTGCCGCTAGTAGTTTAGCCGCCCAAGGCACACGAGGGTCGCGCGCGCCAAGATATAGGGCATAAGTGTCTCGCTTGAGGTTCGCCGCCCAGCGCTCCAATCGCGCGCGCATAGTCACGATTTAAAAAATGACTCCGCCCCTTCGCGCGCCTTATCTTTTTTGGCAATCGCCTCTTCCGCGCGAACGATTTCGGTTTTCAGTTCGGCGATGTACTCACGGAGTCCTTCAATAGACATCCGGCTGAGGTCTTTTGTCTGAGGTTTCTTTTTGATGGGTTCAAGATCATCCGTATCCATTCTTTCATGCTCCCTCATCCGGTGGACGACAAGACACCAACACCATATAAACTTATCCCAACACCTTCAAAAAGTCAGCCGATGGAGTTTCCTCAGGGGGAGTTATTTAACGTGACCAAACCGACGCTTCCGGCGCGCATGCGCTGTATCGAAATCAGCGAACCTGGCGGCCCCGAGAAGTTAGTATTGGGAGAACGTCCCCTGCCCCTACTTGCCGCCGGAGAAGTTTTAATCGCGGTGCACGCCGCAGGGGTCAATCGGCCAGACGTCATACAACGCATAGGACGTTACCCGGCTCCGCCCGGCGCGTCCGACCTGCCGGGACTTGAAGTCGCGGGCACAGTTGTTGCGATCGGCGAAGGAGTCACCACACCGACTGTTGGCGATAATATATGCGCGCTGGTTTCGGGCGGCGGATACGCAGAGTATGTCACCGCACCGGCGCTCACCTGTTTGCCAATACCAAAATCTTTGAGCATGACCGAAGCCGCCGCAGTGCCGGAAACTTTCTTTACGGTTTGGCACAATGTATTCGAGCGCGGCGCTCTAAAAACCGGCGAGACTTTTCTGGTCCACGGCGGAAGCAGCGGCATCGGCACAACCGCAATCCAACTTGCAAAAGCGTTTGGCGCTTATGTGGTCACCACCGCAGGCAGCGACGAGAAATGTGAGGCATGCCGGAAACTGGGCGCGGACCTCGTCATCAATTACACCACCGCTGACTTTGTAGAGGAAATTCGAAGCCAGCTTCCCGGAAAAGGCGTGGATGTCATCCTCGACATGGTCGGCGGCGACTACATACCGCGCAATATCCGCTGCCTGAAAGCCGATGGCCGCCTAGTAAACATTGCGTTTTTGCAGGGTTCAAAAATCGAAGTCGATTTCATGCCTGTGATGCTCAAACGACTAACCCTGAGTGGATCAACCTTGCGGCCCCGGAGCACTGCCTTCAAGGGGGCCGTTGCCGCAGCCCTTAGAACTCACGTCTGGCCCCTCATCGAAAAGGGCACCATACGGCCTGTGATGGATTCCATTTTAGCGCTGGAGGAGGCCGCTGAAGCCCACCGGCTTATGGAAAGCAGCCGGCATATTGGCAAAATCGTCCTGGAAATCAGCCTGTAAACGCGGAAAAGCTATAGTTTTTTCAATCCGTTGCCCCTATTCTACGGGAACGGTTTGACCCCGTTGTGATAAACCCGATATATACCGGCGAAATCGACTATTTAGGCCCGGTCGCTTTTTCTAGGCGCCGGCCTTTTGCGTGGCGACTATGCTGCCTCCGCGCAGACATCCGAAAGGGAAGACTATGGCATTACAGCCTCTTATGCCGAAGGCCACGGCCGTATGGCTGGTTGAAAATACGGCGCTGTCTTTTGAACAGATTGCCGACTTCACAGGCATGCACGAGTTAGAGGTGCAAGCGATCGCAGACGGCGAAGTGGCCGTCGGCATCGTGGGAGTCAACCCGATCATCAACCATCAACTGACTCAGGAAGAATTGGATCGTTGCCAAAACGACCCCAAGGCAAGACTGAAAATCAGTAAGTCTGACATGCCCATTCCGAAAGCCCGCTCCAAAGGCGCGCGTTATACCCCCGTGTCTAAACGGCAAGAGCGCCCGGACGCCATTGCGTGGCTGCTAAAAAACCTTCCAGACCTCACGGATGCACAATTGTGCCGCTTGATCGGCACGACTAAGCCGACGATTAACAGCGTACGGGACCGGACTCATTGGAACGCCCCCAATATAAAACCGCAGAACCCTGTCATTCTTGGGCTGTGCACAGAAGCTGAACTCGAGAAAATGGCTCTTACGGCGCAGCGCCGGGTCGAGCGCGCAGCCAAGGCCGCCGCTAAGGACGCTGCGAAAAAACAAAAAGAGAGCCCTCAAGCTGCTCCGGATCTCGCAAGCGCGCCGGATGCGACTGTCCCATCAGAGAATAGTGACACCCCTTCGGGCGAAACTGACGCCTAAGCCAGACTGCTGAACTGCGCCCAAAAAAAAGGCCCATCCGCCGATGGGCCTTAAGCGTCTTAGGGATCCTACCCCGGTCCAGTCCGGAAACGGCGAGCCTCCGTTTTTTGCTCCGGCGGATCGGAAAAAGCGGCTGATGTACCTTCGGTACTAGCTAACAGCTATCCGCTGCAGCTCATCCTTAATCTTCAGCTTCTTCCTTTTTAGTTCGTGAACGCGTCGGAAATCCGGGAATGGTCGTCGCTCTTCTTCGAATATTACGGTCTCAAGTTCATCGTGCTTGCTTCGTAGGGACTCATTCCTCGCATCCTGACCCATGGATTTCCTCCGGATTGTGGTTCAAGAACGCTCAAGTGTATAACCAGGAGCCGTCCTGATTCCAGACCTGTCTTAACCCTTTGTGTTGCCTATCTTTTGTGTTGGTGTACGGTCAGCTGATGACACTCTCCACCCTCACCACAGAGCGCCCATTACCTGTAAAAATACGGAGTCGGAAGACTTTGCGGCCTCCAGAAGCCCACCCCATATTCGACTCGAAGCATACCGGCGGTGTAAAATTGAGATGGAGGGCGGTGCCACCCCTTGCGCGCGCTACAATTAAAAGTATCTCAAAACTGAAGGCGTCGAGGATACTATCGGCCCGACTATAACAGGATGCACCTACTTCAATGTCAGAAAATCAGGACCAGTTAAGAGCCAAGCTTGCTGAATTGGAGTTGGAACACCGCGACCTGGACGATGTCATCAATACATTGACCGAGAAAAGCGACTTTGATCAGATTAAAGTTTCGCGGCTGAAAAAACGTAAGTTGGCGCTGAAGGATCATATCTCTTCCCTGCAAGACCGATTGATCCCCGACATCATAGCGTAGGACGACCGATCGCTCGGAAAATCAGCGGTTTAACTCGCGCGCATTAAATGATCGGCGCGACCCAGGGCAAGAAGCGGACTTTCTCCAACACCGCTGACAGAGGCCGCGACCTGCACTTCAAGCGCCATATCAACACCGCCAACATGAAAACCCGACACGCAAATGTGGTCTCGCACCTTTCGCGCGACCGCCGTTGTATCCAACGAAACGCTTGGCAGCGCCACCAATCCGGCCACGCTGGCCCCACCAGCGTAGCCCGCCAGTGTCAACGGAATCGGGATCCCTTCTTGCGCACCAAGAGAGGCGGGGG
>CAXBLG010000059.1:0-21295 GCA_963976395.1 uncultured Rhodospirillaceae bacterium | reverse complement strand
CGCTGCGGGCGCAACCTGGCGAGAAAACGGTCCACGGTATCGGCGATTTGCGCAGCATATCCCGGCACGGGCGCATGAATGTCCGTAATGCTGCGGCCCATTTTATCGGCAAGCCGCCAGCGATTGGGAAAGCACAGGACGGCGGCGGTTAACCGGTAAAGCCCGTCCTGCTTGGTCAAGACGCAGATATCCTCGGCTATGGACGTGCCGACGGCTTCAAGAATTTCAGGAGCCGTTCCCTCATATGTTGTGAGTGCGTTTCGATCGCGCAAAAAATCTGCCAGATCGGTGACGGCTTCGTCGGCCTCAGGCAGCGATGCGATCACATCACCCCGGTGCGCGGTAATGATTTTTCTGCGCTCGGTAAGTAGGTCATCGTCCGCAGGGCGGGCTTTCAGCCAAGTTTCGAGCGATAGAGGCTCCAGGCCCATACGCAGCGGATACATCATATCTGAGTTGGTGGACGAGGACGCCGCAGTCATTGCAGAGCGTCTATCTCTCGATCCGCATCCACCGGCTACGGTGGTACATATTGGCGTTGGGCACAAAGCCCTTCACATACGGCGCGACCAGCATCTTCGAGGTCGGGTAACTTAAGGGCGCTACAGCGGCATCGTCGAGAGCGATTTGCTCAGCTTGTGCCAGCACCTCCGCGCGGTCATCGACATCAAGTATGGCGGATGCCTTATCCATGAGACGGTTATATTCGGGGTTATGATATCCGCCGTAATTATAGGCGCCGGCTCGTGAATCCAGCAGGTACAAAAAAGTGTGAGGATCGTCATAGTCGGCAGACCATTGCGCCAACGATGCCGTAAAGTCGGCATTCCGAATCATATCGTAGTGAACCTTGGGTTCGTTGGCGATGAGTCGCGCGACGATATTGCACTGCTTCAGCATCGCAGAGAGCACGACCGCCGAACGCCGACCATCAACGCTTGCCATATAGAGATACTCAAATATCAGTGGATCGCCTGCGTCATAGCCTGTTTCAGCCAATAGCTTTACTGCTTCTTCGCGGCGCTCCTCCATGCTTCGGTTCATGAAGTCTAACTGGGCTGCGTTGTCGTAGTTCGCAATTCCCGGCGGCACGAAAGCGTAAGCAGGTAGCCGACCGTCGCGTGAGACTTTCTCGGCCAAGGTTTCGCGGTCAATGCACAATGAAAAAGCGCGGCGTATTCGCGGATCTGAAAACGGAGGCTTACGATGATTGAAAACAACATAGGCGTTGGCAAGCTGCGGCGTAATATAGGACTGTCCCGGCAAGTTCTCTCGGAGCCAATTAGTTTGGCTGACGGGGAATCCAAGCGAGCCGATATTGGCATCAATTTCACCCGCCCGGAATCTGTTCAACGCTGCCGATAGGTCGTCCGTGGGATAGAAGTAGACTTCGTCGATGGCCACATCGTCGGCATCGTAAAACAGCGGATTCTTTACGACTTTAACGTGATCGTTCGCAGCCCAGGACTCCAAAATATATGGTCCGTTCGATACCATAGTTCCGGGCTTTATCCAGTCGCGGCCATACTTGCGGACAACATGTTCTGGTAGCGGAAACATGGTGTAATGAGTCAGAAGGCCAGGAAGAAAGGGAGTCGGCTCTTCCAGGCTTATTTCCACCGTGAGGTCATCTACGGCGCTTACGCCGACGCTTGTTGTCGGCATGTCGCCCGCATTTACAGCGGCGGCATTTTTGATGACATAGGCGATGAAGGCGTAGCGCGCGGCGGTCTCAGGATCTAGCAAGCGGCGAATACCGAAAACGACGTCAGACGCCTTAACCGGCACACCGTCGGACCAGACCAGTCCAGGCCGTAGATGAAAAGTCCAGGTCAATCCATCGTCGCTAACGGTCCAGCTTTCAGCTGAGCCGGGAATAGGCTGACCTGCGATATCGTCGGTGGTCAAACCCATCAGCAACTCGCCGATGATATTATTTTCCCAGGTGGCTCCCGACTGATGAGGGTCTAGCGTGCCTGGCTCGGCTACGTTGCCCCGATGAAATATCATCAGGGGATCATCGGCGGCATAGACGGGCTGGGGGAATATCAGCGCAACAGATAGTAGACATAACGCGCGGAGAATGATTGTCGGTGCAGATATTCCGTAACCCATCTACTCGTCGTCCTTAGACATCGGTGCTATGGCCGCGCCACGGCGGCGCTGCGGTAGCTTAACCTATGGGCGGGGTCGGGTCACGGCCTCCAGACCATATGAACATGGTCTATGCCCGCTTCCTCGAACACTTCTCCCTCGCGGACAAAGCCTAGGCGCTGGTAGAAATCCTCCACCTGGGACTGGGCATTAAGTACCACGGTGCCAGATTCGCGCAGCCGTTCTAAAATATAGTCCATGATGGCCTTCCCGGCGTGTTGGCCCCGCAGACCCTTCAGCACCGCGACCCGTTCCACCTTGAAGATAGAGGGGCCGTAAGGGCGCACACGTGCGGTTCCGATTGCAGCACCATCTAGTTCCAGCAAAAAATGCTCACAGAGGTGATCCTTGCCGTCCCATTCAAGGTCGGCGGGCACGCCTTGTTCGTCACAGAACACGGCCGCACGAATGCGGCGCGCAGCTTCCATGCGTGCAGAATCGTCGGCGCGAAAGGCTGTGATGGAAAGCCGCGCGGCGATTTGCTCTGCCGCCATGGGAACTTATTTGTCGAGCCAGGACGGAACCGGCAAGTCCTTCGATTTCAGGAAGGCCGGATTGAACAGCTTGCTCTGATAGCGCGAGCCTGAATCGCAGAGGAACGTGACGATGGTTTTGCCCGGGCCCATCTTTTTCGCGAGGCGTACGGCCCCGGCGATATTGATGCCTGAGGAGCTGCCGACGCACAGGCCTTCGTATTGCAACAAGTCGAAGATGTAGGGCAGGGCTTCGCGGTCGTGAATCTGGAACTGCTCGTCAATCGGTGCGCCTTCCAGATTAGCGGTAACACGGCCTTGACCGATGCCTTCGGTGATTGAGTTGCCTTCGGACTTTAGCTCGCCGTGGGCGTAATAATTATACAGAGCCGCGCCCATGGGATCGGCCAGGGTAATTACGATATCCTTATTACGCGCCTTGAGGCCGATGCCGACACCGGACAAGGTGCCGCCGGTGCCGACCGCCGATACAAAGCCGTCGATCTGGCCGTTTGTGTCGTCCCAAATTTCCGGGGCGGTTTCGTTGGCATGGCCGTCCCGGTTGGCGATGTTGTCAAACTGGTTCGCCCAGATCGCGCCATTGGGATCGCTGCTGGCGAGTTCTTCCGCGAGCCGGTGAGAGAACTTGACGTAGTGGTTCGGATCGGCGGCGGCCACCGCTTTCACTTCGCGCAGGTCTGCGCCGACAAGACGAAGAAAATCTTTCTTCTCCTGGCTCTGGGTCTCTGGAATCACGATCACGCTACGATAACCCTTGGCATTGCCCACCAAGGTGAGGCCGATGCCGGTGTTGCCGGCGGTGCCTTCGACAATAATACCGCCCGGTTTGATCAGGCCCTTCTTTTCCGCGTCTTCAATGATAAATTTGGCAGTGCGGTCCTTGATGGACCCGCCCGGATTGGCGAACTCGGCTTTGCCCAAAATGGTGCAGCCCGTTTCCTCGGAAACCCGACGCAGTTTGATCAGCGGTGTGTGGCCGATAGCGGCGACAACGTCCGGAAGCGGGCCGGCGCTGGCGTTGTGGGGAACGGTCGTCATTTTGGAAGTCCTATTAAATAAAGTACGATAAATTTACGTATCAATGCATTGAACCGAAAATCCCGCCGCGAACCAAGGCTCATGTGCCTAGGAGTGCCGCCCTCGGGGATCCTGGAGAAAATGCTCCTCTAAATGAACTTCAAGCATAGCAGGCTGATCTCCACAGCACAGGCTTTATAAGCATTGTCGGGCTTTTGGCCGCGCGGCCAGCGCATTTTCGTCACTTGATCGCAAGTGCTCATATAACCGACACTGCCGTCGCGGGTCATGCGTTCCAGCGCCCGCCAGAACTGGACCGTGTTTATGTCGCCTGCATCATTTGTATCACGCTACTACACCTCCCCTGACGGCCTGAAGCTTCACTATCGGGACTACGCCGGACCCCCGGCGCCGCGCCTGACGGTGGTGTGCATTCCTGGGCTTACGCGAAATGCCCGAGATTTCGAGGATCTTGCCCCTCATTTGGCCGAGACTTACCGGGTTATCAGTGTCGAGCTGCGCGGACGAGGATTGTCGGAATATGCCAAAGATCCGATGACCTACGTGCCGCCGACCTACGTGCGCGATGTGGCTGCCCTGCTCAAAGCGGAACAGCTTGCTCATGTGGCGCTGATTGGCACGTCTTTGGGCGGAATTATCTCGATGGTGTTGGCGGCGACGATGCCTGCGAAAATTCTCGGTGTCGTGCTCAATGACATTGGACCGGAGATTAGCCCCGAAGGGCTAGCACGCATCGCCAGTTATGTCGGCCAAACCAAACCGATTACCAATTGGGATGAGGCCGCAGCGGCTATTCGAATGATCGACGGCAAGATATTTCCCGACTACGAAGCCGATGAGATATGGATCAAGATGGCCCGCCGGCGGTTTGTCGAATCTGAAGATGGCAGCTTCCGCCCCGACTACGATTTGAATATCTCAAAGCCCTTCGCGAGCAGCACAACGGCAGTCAATCTCTGGCCGTTTTTCATGGCGTTGAAACGTATTCCGGCGCTTGCCATTCGCGGAGAAACCTCGGATTTGCTTTCGCCGGAAATTTTCGCGCAGATGAAAAAGGCTGTTCCGAACCTTCGTCAAGTCACTGTGCCTAACCGTGGGCATGCCCCGTATCTTGACGAACCCGAAGCGCTCAGTGCCATCGAGGCGTTTCTGAAAAAGTTGCCGACGTCGCTCAATGCGATGACCATCGTGCGCCGGCAACTGGCGGGTGCGTGGCTTCTGGCGCGCTTAAAAATACAAGGCGTTGTCTAAAGCCGAAGTTTCACGTTCAACGTCCGGTATTCAGAGCCGGTTCCGTTTTGGCTTCAGAGGGCGTGCGCATCATCGGCGCAACGATGTAAAACACCGCAAGACCCGCCAGAATGCCGGGTAGTCCTTCATAAATCGAATTGTGCCACCCAAGCTCACGCCACAGGACTGCGACGGCAGGTCCGATAACGACCATGGCGAGGCTCAGGCGTTCAGGCACTTGGTGACCAAGCGCGTAAACAATCAACAGCGGCGCAAAGGCGGAGGCGAGGGCAGACCATGACAGGATCACCAAGCTGAACACGCTTTGCGGCTGCGCCAGGGCAATAAGAAGCGCGAGCAAAGTAACTGCTAAGGTCGCTGCTTTGATCTGCCATTTGTTTTCAAGTCGCTGCGGTAGCAAGTCGTGCGTTATCGCGGCCGAACAACTCAAGATGAGAGAATCGGCGGTCGACATGGTTGCGGAAAAAATGCCGGCGAGTATGAGGCCCACGAGGGCTGGCGGCAGAAGGTCTTGCGCCATGGTTGGCAGCGCCAGCTCGGGGTCGAGGGCGCCGAGGTCCGGTAGCAGCAAACGGGACAACATGCCGATACCCGTGGCTAAGGCGTAGAACACGGTGAAAAACCCGTAATAATAAACGCGCGCTGTGTTCATATTCTTGGCATCGTCCAGGGCCATGAACCGCACCATGATGTGCGGCTGCCCGATGACACTGACGCCCGCAAAAAGCCAACCGACGACAAACAAAAGCGCTCCGAGGGCACCCGGTATGAGGAGGTCTCCGGGAAACCAGTCGAGGTATCCCGGAATGTCGCTCAGACTTTGATATATGATTGCAGGACCGCCCGCCGCGCCAACGGCAACGAACAGAAGAATGCTCATGGCCACGATCATGATGATCGATTGAATGGCATCGGTCCAAATGGAGGCGCGTATGCCTCCAGCCATGCAATAGGCTGCTACAACGGCGGCGACCATGATTGCGCCGGTGTTGGGTTCCCAATTAAAGACCGCGTGCAAAGCTTTGCCGCCGGCCGCCAATTGCGCAGCGGCATAGGAGCCGAGAAAGACAACGGTGATGATGGCGGCTAAGCGCCTAAGAGTGACTTGCTCCACCCCATTCCATCTGCTCAGCATGCCTCCGAAGGTTGCCTCATTGAGCTTTTCCGTCCGCGTCCGCATGCGGCCGTGAATATAGAGTGAAGCTAGAAAATCACCGACAATCCAACCGACCATCAGCCAAATTGCGGCAAGGCCGGTGGCGTAGGTGAAGCCGATCACACCGATGAACATATAGCCGCTGTTATTGGTCGCAACAGCGGACAGGCCGACAAGAGCCGGCGAGACACCGCGGCTGGCAAGGTAGTAATCGGCGCGAGTGCCGGTGCTTTTAGCGACCGATGCAATGCCCACTGCGAGTATGATGATCAAGAAGCCGATAAAAGTTACCAGAATCATATGCGCTCCTTGTTCGTCGTACGTTATGCGAGAACGGCAGCACCGTATGCGGCGTGCTGGGTTTTCTTTAAAGGACTAACGCTCACGCGTGTCTGTTTCAGAACCGTCCATCAGATATCAGGACGCAGCACCGAGGACCTCGGCGGCACTGTCGTGAACGATTTTCAGACCCTTCTTGAGATCTTCATCAGAGATGGTCAACGGGCACAGGCATTTAACGACTTCGCCGTCGGGGCCGCTGGTTTCGATGATAAGTCCGCGACGGTAAGCAGCTTGGCTGACGGCTGTGGCGGTTTTGCCATCCACACAATCCAGACCTTGCATCATGCCGCGGCCTTTCACCCGAAGGCCATGGCCGGGAATTGACTCTACAATTTCGGTCAACAGCTCGTTGAGAATCCCGCTTTTTCTGATGACGTCTTTGGAAAAACTATCGTCAGACCAGAAATGCTTAATTGCGGCTGCGGCAGTGACGAAGGCGTAGTTGTGGCCGCGGAAAGTTCCGTTGTGTTCGCCCGGCTGCCATTCGTCGAGTTCGCGGCGAATCAACGCAATCGCCATTGGGAGGCCAAAGCCGCTTATGGATTTGGAGAGGGTAATGATGTCTGGTTTGATGTCAGCGGGTTCAAAGCTGAAAAATGTTCCCGTTCGTCCGCAGCCGGCTTGGATGTCGTCAACGATCATCACCATGTCGTGACGATCGCAAATCTCGCGCAGGCGACGCAACCACGGCATCGATGCGGTGTTAAGGCCGCCTTCACCTTGAACTGTTTCTAGAATAACGGCGGCGGGATGATCGAGGCCGCTGCTATGGTCTGTCACCATTTGCTCGAAGAAGGCGAGGGTGTCCATATCATCACGCATGAAGCCGTCGTATGGCATCGGGATAACGCCGGTGAGCGGCATTTGTGCAGCCGATCGGTGATAATAATTACCTGTTGCGGCGAGGGCGCCGAGCGACACGCCATGGAACCCGTTGGTGAAGGAGACAACAGTCGTCCGGCCTTTCAAGCGCCGGGCAAGCTTGAGCGCGGCTTCCACGGCATTTGTACCAGTCGGTCCAGTGAACTGTGCGACATAATCAAGACCGCGCGGCTCCAAGACAATTTCATTCAGGGCTTCTAAGAAGCCCTGCTTAGCCTTGGTGTGAAGATCAAGGCTGTGAACGATGCCGCCCTCAGTAATGTAAGAGGCCAGGGCGTTTGCCAAAATCGGATGGTTATGACCGTAGTTAAGGCTGCCGGCCCCCGCGAGGAAATCAAGATAGGCGCCGCCGTCAACGTCGTAAATGTAAGAGCCGCTGGCCTTGTGAAATACGCGTGGAAAAGATTTTCCATAGCTGGCAACGCTGGATTCGTGCTGGTCGAATGTGTCTGTATCCGTACTCTCGCGTTTAGGTGTAGGTACTTTGTTCATGATGAGGTCTGTCCTTTATTAATTTGGGCGCTGAATGGTCCGATGGTCAAAAGAATTTCGGACTCGTGCGCGCCGGCAAAGTGAATGTCTTGGTCAAACAAGAGAGATTGACCCATGTCGGTTTCGAGAACCCTGGCGAGGGATTGAAACATGCCCTTGGACGAGGTGTTGTCGTCTGTCGCCGTCGCAAGAAGATGAGTAAAGCCGACTGACGTCGGGCGGCGAAGAATGTCGAGCATCATTTTACGGCCCAGTCCTTGACCCCGGGCTTCTTCCGCTACCGCTACCTGCCAGATAAAAAGAGCGTCCGGATCATTCGGGAGTCTGTGACCCGAAATAAAGCCGACTGTGGTTCCGTCCATTTCTGCGATGGCGCTGGTGTCGGCGAATTGGCTGCACTGAAGGAGGTAGCAATAGGCGGAATTCTGGTCGAGCGGCGGACACCGCTTTATCAATTTCAGCACCTGCGCACCGTCTTCGGCGCGCGGGGCTCTGATGGTCGTTCGCGGGTCCGCGTCTTTCTGTTCGGATGAGGCTGCTTCGGGCAGCTCAATAACCGGCATTTATTTTGGCCTTCAATATATATGTGAAGAGGTTACATAAGGAACGGTAGAGGGGATGTCAATAAATAATAATATAATTCAATAAGTTAACTAAATTTTCGGTAAGAACTATATATATTTACAGTCAAATATTTTACCCATTGGTTGGATGTTGACCGCTAACAGCTTCAGATTCCCCCAGGAATCAGGATTTGCGTTGTTCAGGCGCTAAAATGCTACCAAAGCGGGATTTGCGTCATGATACATAGAGCAAGCCCCAAATAAGCAAATAAGGACGTAAAGATATGGATGCGGGTAAAGCCGTTTTGATTGCCCTTCGGCGAATTATCCAGGCTACGGATTTTAACGCGAAGCTACTGGCAAGGCAGACGGAACTGACGACTTCGCAGATTCTCGTGCTTCAACTCCTCGAGGGTGATCTGCCGACGACAATCGGAGATTTAGCAAAGCAGGTGAATTTGAACCAAGCGACCGTAACGGCGATCATCGACAGACTAGAGGAACGCAAGTTTGTCGAGCGGCATCGAGGCCAGGAAGACCGCCGAAAGGTGTATGTATCCCTGTCCGCCACTGGTCGGGAAGCGCTGGAACAAGCGCCGAGGCTTCTGCAATCGATATTCCTGGATAATTTCGGTAAGCTCGCCGACTGGGAGCAAACCTCGGTCTTGTCCGCTGTTGAGCGCATTGCCCATTTGATGAACGCAGCTTACTTAGACGCCTCGCCCGTGCTCGACATCGGTCCGGTTGACCGGTCCGCACAGAAAGCGAAAGGCTTGGCGTCGACGGCCCCTAAATCTTAGGCAGGAGTTTCCTGTCTCCTGTGCTGAGTGCTGCGGGCCTACCAACCCCCTCGTGATTTTATAGAGCGATAGAGAGAGTGTGACATGGACCAGATCGGCTCCAAATTCGGCGAATTTCCAGCCCTCGTTGTTGATGTGTGGCAGCACGGGTTCATGGGCATCGACTTCGGGCGCATATTCACCGCCCTGGGAATCTTGGTTCTTTTTCTGCTCATCCGCCGCGTGTTCACCTGGTTTGTTCTGAACCGCGTCGAGGCTTACGCGAACCGCCGCGGCTCTTTGATCAGTGCCGAGGTTATGGAAGCACTCCGTCCGCCTATTCGCTTTGTGCCTGTTGTCGTGGGTGTGTTCTTCGCATTCCAGCATCTTAATTTGGAAGGCGATCTTGATCTTGTGTCGGGGCGCTTCAATAGAACCCTGATTGTTTTTGCATTGTTTTGGGGAATATACCGTCTTCTCGGTCCTCTTAGTTCGTCCATTGAAAAGCTGCGGTCACTTCTGACCTCTGCGATGGTGGACTGGCTGGTCAAATTTTTGCGCATAGCCGTCTTTGTGATCGGTGTTGCAACTGTCTTGGAGGTTTGGGGCATATCTGTCGGCCCGGTACTCGCTGGCTTTGGATTGATTGGTGTTGCGGTAGCTTTGGGCGCGCAGGATCTGTTTAAAAATCTGATCGCGGGCTTACTGATTTTAGCCGAGCGCCGTTTCAACATTGGCGATTGGGTTCTTGTAGATGGGGTGGCCGAGGGGAATGTCGAATCCATTGGATTTCGCTCCACTCTGGTGCGCCGATTCGACAAAGCGCCGGTTTTCGTTCCCAATGCAAAGTTGTCTGACAATGCGGTGACAAACTTCACAGGAATGACTCATCGGCGGATTTATTGGGTTATTGGCGTGGAATACAGCACGACAATCGATCAACTGCGTAAGATCCGGGATTCAATTGAAGAGTACATCACGGGAAATGACGAATTTGCATCGCCGGATGAGGTTTCCACCTTTGTGCGCATCGATAGCTTCAACGATTCTTCAATCGACATATTACTGTACTGTTTTACCCGGACCACCAAATGGGGCGAGTGGCTCAAGATCAAGGAGCAGCTAGCCTACAAGGTGAAGGACGTTGTTGAAGGCGCAGGTACAGGCTTTGCTTTCCCGAGCCGCAGCCTTTATGTCCACACGCTGCCGTCCGAGAAACCCGAAGTATTCACGCCGCCGTCAGATGGTTGATCTCGGCGCTGCGTTTTAAAGCGGCCAGACGATCAAAATCATCGGTATAGCGACGAGTAGGATGAGAATCTCCAGAGGAAGCCCCATACGCCAGTAGTCGCCGAAACTGTAGCCGCCGGGCCCCATGACCAGGGTGTTGTTCTTGTGTCCGATGGGCGTCAGGAACGCGCAGGAGGAGGAGACCGCGACCGCCATCAGAAAGGGGTCGGGGTTTACTTCCAAGGTGGCGGCGATTTCCAGCGCCACGGGCGCTGCGATAATGGCCGTGGCGACGTTATTGAGTACGTCCGAGAGAGTCATGGTGATGACCATAAGAACAGTCAACACTACGACCGGCGAATAGCCTTCCGACAGACTCAAAAGACCGCTTGCAACGATGGCTGTGCCTCCAGAGGACTCAAACGCCCCGCCCAACGGAATGAGCGACCCCAGCAGAACGATCACCGGCCATTCCACAGCCTCATAAAGCTCGCGAAGCGGGACAATCTCCAAAATTACGTACAGCAACGCGACAATGGCCAACGCGGCTGTGAGATCAAGAAACCCGAAGCTTGCCGTAGTGATGGCTGCGATAAACACGATGATTGCCAGCGAGGCTTTTTCACGCTGCATGACATGCAGGCCGCGTTCGGCAAGGGGTAGGCAGCCCAGACGATGGGTGGCCTCCGTTAAGCGTTCCTTGTTGCCCAGGAGCAAAAGCACGTCCCCCGCGCGCAATGCGAGCTGACGGACACGCTCGCGAAACCGGTGGCCACTGCGAGACACGCCCAGAAGGTGGACGCTGTAGCGGCTTAAAAGTCCAAGCGAAAGGGCGGAGCGTCCGTCCAAAATGGCGTCTTTCGTCACCACCGCTTCCATCAACTCTAACCGAGCGTCTTTTAAATGGCCGGGCCCGAGTTCCACATCCACATACTTTAGGCCAAGGCTACCGGCGAAACCTTCAATCGCTTTGGGTCCGGCCTGAACCACTAAAATGTCGCCGGCCTCAATTATAAGATAGCCGCTGGCACCCATGTGATGGCCGTTACGGATCAATCCGAGGACTTGCACCTCTTTGCTTTCGGCGGGCTCATCCAACTCCCCGAGGCGTTTACCCACAAGATCGTTGTCCTCGGCGACTTTGAGTTCAGCGATATAATCATCGAGTTTGAAAAGGTCTTTGGGGACGTTTTTGTCTATTCGCGTCGCCGGGATCAGCCGCCAGCCGACCAGGGTCACGAAAATAATGCCGACCACGGCACAAGCCGCTCCAACGGGCGCGAAATCGAACATCTTAAAAGGCTCGCCGAGAGTCTTTTCACGGAACGTCGCGATGACGATGTTCGGAGGTGTGCCGATAAGGGTCACGAGGCCACCCAGAATAGAAGCAAAGGAGATCGGCATTAGGGTTAGTGCAGGACTGCGCTTCTCCTTGGCGGCCGTTTCGATATCCAGCGGCATCAGCAGGGCCAAGGCGGCCACGTTGTTCATGAGCGACGATAAAGTCGCCGCTAGGGCCGACATCACGCCGATGTGGCTGGACAGAGAGGTCCCCGCGCGGATGATCTTGCTGGCAATAAGTTCAACGACCCCCGAACGGGACAGGCCGTGACCGACCACGAGCACGAGGGCCACTACCACAGTCGCGGAATGGCCGAAGCCGTCGAAAGCGTGGGTCGCGGGTATAACGCCGGTTACAACGGCAACAAGCAGGGCCGAGAAGGCGACAACGTCGTAGCGCCAGCGTCCCCAAAGAAGGAAGCCAAGAACGCCCGCCAAAATGGCGAACAGCAGGATTTGATCGGTGGTCACTGTTGGGGCCAGAAGAAAATTGTTAAGGGTCCATTTGCGGGCCAGTGTGACACTGGCCACAATCGCGCTTGTGCGCTCATATGTCATGAATAGCGGGATATACATAGCATGCCGCGTTAGGGAGCCCAAAAAATATGTATCTCCTCAAACGGGGTATTCGGGCTTTCGGTGAGCGGTCGGCTCTGGCAGATTGCGCCCGCCTTCTTATCACTAAGCCGGGATCTGTCTTGCCATGCGAAATTCAAACCTCACCACACCGTCTCGCCGCCTTCTCATGGGGCCGGGACCATCGGATGTTCATCCACGGGTCCTAAGCGCTATGGCGCGTCCGACCGTGGGGCATCTAGACCCCGATTTTGTGGCTCTTATGGACGATATAAAGGCCTTGTTGCGCCGTGCGTTCCAAACAGAGAACGAACTGACGATCCCGCTTTCGGCTCCCGGATCGGCGGGAATGGAATGTTGTTTCGTCAATCTTCTGGAACCCGGCGATACAGCCGTTATTTGCAGCAATGGTGTGTTCGGCGGACGTATGAAGGAAAATGCCGAGCGCTGCGGGGCGCGTACCGTGATGGTTGAGGCGCCCTGGGGCGAAGCTGTGGATCCGGACGCCGTCAAAACCGCACTGAAAGCCAATCCCGAAGCCAAGGTCGTGGCATTCGTGCATGCCGAAACCTCTACGGGGGTACAATCGGATGCAGCCGCTATTTGCCGCATTGCCGCTGATGCGGGCGCATTGTCCATTGTGGATGCGGTGACGAGTTTGGGCGGAATTCCGGTCGCTGTGGACGCTTGGGGCGCGGACGCGGTGTATTCGGGAACGCAAAAATGTCTGTCGTGTCCGCCCGGTCTTTCGCCGATGACCTTCAGCGCGCGGGCGGCTGACGCCATCAAGTCCCGCCGCACAAAGGTCCAAAGCTGGTTCTTGGACCTGTCATTGGTCATGGGGTACTGGGGCGGACCGGCCGGGGGCGGGCGGAGTTATCACCACACCGCGCCGGTCAACGCGCTGTACGGTTTGCACGAAGCGCTGTTGATGTTGGAAGAAGAGGGCTTGGACGCCGCGTGGACCCGGCATGCGGTCATGCACCGCGCATTGGTCTCCGGCTTTGAGGCTATGGGACTAGCCATGAAGGTGACGGCAGATATTCGTCTGCCGCAATTAAACGCCGTCGAAATTCCAGATGGTATAGATGAAGCTATGGTGCGGAGGCATCTGCTTGCGAACTTTAATTTGGAAATCGGAGCGGGTCTTGGGCCGTGGGCGGGCAAAGTTTGGCGCATTGGTTTGATGGGTCAAAGCGCAACCAAGGCACACGTTCTGACGTGTCTTGCGGCGCTTGAAAGTACGTTGTTGTCTGCCGGTGGAGCGGTGCACGCCGGCCGGGCGCAAGCCGCCGCGCAGGCGGTTTTGGACCGCGAAAATACGTGAGATTTGCTGGGATTCGGAGGGGGGCGGCGCTCCCGCCGGGCAGGCAATGAAAAACCCGCCAAGCTAAAACTCGGCGGGTTCTCCAACACAATCGGATAGCTTACCAGCGCAAAGCGTTCAGGGCGGAGCCCTTAAAGATTTAGAACCTTCCTATCACGCTGATTGCTTAACCGTTCTTGTGTGTGTCCCTGCGCTTAAAACTGTTTGTCGCAGAAGCCTATTTCTTACGCTTGGCTTTTGCTTTTGCTTTTCTCTTCGGCGCCTTCTTCGCTACTTTCTTTTTAGCTTTTTTCTTCGGAGCCTTTTTAGCAACTTTCTTCTTCGCTTTTTTCTTTGCAGCCATAATGATATCCCCTGTTTGCAGTGATAGAAAAATCGTTTGGGTACCTAAAACAACGCTTCATGCAGATCACCTGATCAACATGACCTGCCCAAACATTAATCAGATAAACGCAGTTGAAAAAAATTAACAAGAGATTTTGCACATCTCGCGAATATTTTTCTTGATTTATTATGCGCTGTGATTTCCGAAAATTTAACGTTTTGTCTTTTTCGCACCATCGCGCGCGACGCAATGAGTGCATTCGTCTCTACGAAGGCAGCACATGTTGCTGCGCACACCCCAAGCGTTGATAGAGTGACCTTGGCGCGATGAACATGAGCGCTGGAAGGTGTGTTCGATGTTCACTAGCAAGGCGTATCGTTGCTTCCGCGCGTCGTGTGCGCAGAAGATTGCGCGTGTGAAGAACTCAAAAAATCTAAGAATTCTGCAGGTTTGCGCACTTAGTTCATAAAGAACGTGGCCGTATTTATCAGCCGGTTGATCGCAGCGAACGCGATGAAGTCTCCTCCGGCGTTTATGACTTCTCTCAACGCGGTGCAGTGCGCTTTGCAGTGTTGTGGGATCCGATATTTGTGATTTTTATCTGCTTTGGCTTGGACAAACGACGAATGGACCGCCGAAATTTTCGCTGCGCGGATTTCGCCAATATAGGGCGTTGGGGCGGAAAAGAGTCGCTCGTCCGCTGAGCACTTTTTTTAGAGCTAAGGTGGTAAATCGGGTTTCTGTAAGTCGAAATAGCGTTCAAATGCGAATCGGAGTCGAAAAATCAGTCCGAGGTTGAGGTGGCGCAGGAAGCACGTCGTCTGATCTGTCAGTGCTTCTATTTTACGTCGCCGCGCTCAGACATAAGAACGGCAATCGGCCGCGTCTTCGGAAACTGCGCGAGGATGATCACGCTGATCACGGTGATGGGAACGCTCAAGATCATACCCGTCACCCCCCAAAGCGCGCCCCAAACCGACAAAGCCACAAGAATAATCAGAGGACTTAGATTGAGTGACTTTCCCATCCACCGCGGTTCCAGAACGTTGCCGACAAACACCTGCACACCGGTCAGTACGGCAAGAACAATGATAAACAAGCTGGGGGATCCGAATTGAAGCAAGGTCAAGACCGTGGGGAAGAGCACGGCTATCAACGAGCCGATATAAGGAATGAAATTCAGGATGAAAATGAGTAGCGCCCAAAACCCGGCGAAATCCACGCCGAAAAACAACAGAACAGCGTAGCTGAGCCCGCCCACCAGAAGGCTCGCCAGGGTTTTGACGGCCACATAAGTTTCTGTTTTCCGGCCAATTTCGGCTAGGGTTGAGCGCACCCGCGAAAGGCGTTCTGGACTTGGGAATATGGCCGCGAGTTTGTTGTCGAAGGTGCGGTATTCCAACAGCAAGAACGCCACGTACAGCAATATCAAAAACGCATTCCCGGCGATTGATTGGAGCGCGCCGGCAAATCGTCCGGCCAAAGTTCCCAGATTTAGGCCCTCCATCAGACCCGTAACCGTCAAGGGTGTTCCCCATGGCAACAGTGTCGCAATCGTGCCGTTAATGTTGGTGAGCAGATTCTGTAGTCGGTCCTGGTACTGCGGAGCGGCATCGACAACCAACCGCACATTTCCGGCGATGAGTTGAACGACCAAGGCAATCGCGAGCAGGAAGATGATGAGCGCTATGGTTAAGCTCAGCCATCCTGGCGGGTGGCGGTTGCCCAGTTTCACGCGGTCAACAAAGTGGGATAGGGCGATGATCAGATGAGAAATAAAAATCGCGAGAACCAGGGGAATAAAGACTCCTTCGCCGACCACCAGCAGATAGATCGTCAGGGCGAAAAGTCCGAGACTTGCGGCAACGGCAAGCACGTTTGAGGTAGGCGGTGATGTCGACACGAGGTCTTATTCCTTAAAAGAAGAACCGATAGCTGGCCTGGAACTGCGTCTCCCCGATGCGTATCGGTAGCCCCAGGGCTGCCCGTTCGGGCCGGTAACTCTTAACATACAACGCCTCAATCGTCAGACGTTGGCGCGGGGCGGGGCGCAATACATAGGCAGCCGTCACCGCTGTACCGTGTTCGTTGTTGTTGTCCAGCGATGTATCCTCATCGTTGGTTCCGAAGCGGTCGAGGCGTAGGCTGACGCGGTGGCGGTCGAACTCTTTGCTTACCAGCAGATAGGTCGCCCAGAAATCGGTATTCACAACGCCGTTCGGCACCGTTGGCACGGTAACGACCGATGTTCCACCGCGCATCACTTGGGCCAACACGTCGACGTCACCCGGCAGGGTGACCTTATAACCGGCGCTCCAGAACCTGGTCCGCCAGGCCCATTGACCGGCCCGAAGGACTTTATCATCCGCGTTGTTGTCGTACCAAAGTGCCGTCAAGGTGCCGTAATCGAAGTGGTCCGCCGACACATGTGCGTAGTACCCCACCCGGCCGTCAATTTCATGAAACGGCTCTTCAGTAGGGGCTTGCTTAAAAAGGCGGGCCCCCGGCCGAGTAATCCGAATAGGAGCCAGGGGGAGGCGGTCGAACAATCCGGCCTCACGGTCATGCAAGGACCAACCGCGCCAGGCGAGTTGTGTGCCCGCAGGGTCATTGGCCACGAATGCCGCGCCCGAGACTTCAAAGTCGATGTCTTCGGTGCGGTAGGTGAGCTTGGCTTCCCCGCCGACCGCCTTGAGTTCCTCGCCCACCCAGCTGTTGATGGCGGACGAGGTGATTGTGTAGGGGCTGGTCCAGGCGAGACTTGAATTTTCCATCGAGATCGGCGGAAAAAACGCACCGGCTTTGGCGCTAAACCCGACCGCGCCGCGCGGGGCCGGTTTGTATTGAATAAAGGCTTCGACGATGTCCACGGGCACATGCTGTTCTTGGTTTGCCGTCACATGGATAATGCCGGTCCAGTCAAAACCAAGCATGACTCTGGCGACGGCCGCTCCTTCCAGACGGACCATCGCACGCCGGCTTCCGCCGTTTGCACTTCCGAAACGGAGTTTACCCAGGCCCCCGTCTTCCCAGCTGCGGGTTCGACCGGTGGCGACGGCGCGACCTTCAATATAGCCCTTCACATCAATATCGATACCGCTCGGAAGCAACCCGCCGTCTTGCGCATGCGCACTGGAAAGGCCACCGAAGGTACAGGCGACTAGAAAAAGCGCGCTCGCGATGTCTCGCGACCCCTTGTTAACGAACGGCGGTTGATGCCGGTTCGTGTGAGCTTCGGTTGGGCGACCAGCGGGATGTTGCATAGAACTCCTCGAAGTCCTGGACCGGGATAGGCTTGCTGATGAAATACCCCTGGCCTGTTTCACAGCCGTACCGTTTCAGAATATCCAAGGACCCTTGGTCCTCAATGCCCTCGGCGGTGACCTTCAGCCCGAGATTATGACCTAATTCAATGGTCGAGCGGACCAAAATTTCATCCCCGGCGTTCTCCGCTAGATTTAGAACAAAGGACTTGTCGATCTTGATCTCTTGCACGGGGAGACTTTTCAGATACGCCATCGAGGAATACCCGGTCCCGTAATCGTCAATGGACAGTGTCAGGTCCATGGCGTTGAGTTCCTTGAGCACCTCCATCGCGCGGGTAGGGTCTTCCATAACCGCGCTTTCCGTGATTTCAAGGATAAGACTCTCAGCCCGAACGTCGTGATCAGCGAGCAGCTTGCCGATTTGCGCCGGAAGGTGCCGGTTGGTGAGGTCGTGGGCTGATAAATTCACCCCGATTTTCACATGGATGCCTTTGTCGCTCCACGCCCGCGATTGCTTCACCACGGTATCCAGTGCCCAGTTTGTCAGTTTCTTGATGTTGCCGGTTTGCTCGGCCATAGGAATAAACAAGTCCGGCGGCATGAAGCCGCGTTCGGGGTGAATCCAACGGATCAGGGCTTCCACTGCGGTTACGGTGCCCGTGGCGATGTCCACTTTGGGCTGATAGTAAAATTTGAATTGCCCTTCATCGAGCCCGCGACGTAACTCGCCCATCATTGAAAGTCGCTCGGGCTTATACGGATCTAGTTCCGGGTCATAGACCATGTAGGTGGTGCTGGCGCGTTTGGCCTCATAGATCGCGGTATCCGCATGTTGCAGCAGAACGCGGCTTGTCGCGCCATGTTCCGGGTAGCGCGCAGCCCCTATCGTTATAGTGACATCGACGTTCAGGCCGCCAATGCTGATGGCATCCTCGAAGAAGTGCAAAATGCGGTCAACGGTTGCCTTCACTTTTGTTGAGTCGAGTTCATCAAGAGCGACCGCGAGAATGCTGTTTGAATGGCGCGCGACGGTATTGGAACCCGGCACAATCTCTTGCAAACTTTTGCCGATCTTACGGACTAGATGTTCGCCGGTTTCATGGCCGAGGGTGCTGTTGATTTCGGAAAAGCGATCGATCTGCAAAAGCAGCACACTGAAGACGCTGTTCTCTTCCTGACGCGCAACGATCATATCGGCCACATGGCCTTCGAACGACATTCTATTGGGTAGCCCGGACGGAGAGTCGTGTCGCGCTTGATAGGCTATCCGTTCTTCGCGTTCGGCAATGCCGTCCATCATCTGATTGAAGGTTTCCGACAGACGTCCCAATTCATCTTTCTGCGAAATAGTGATCTTTTCGTTGTAGTGGCCGTCTTGAATGCGCCGCGCGGCGGTGTCGAGTTGGCGGATCGGTTTGGCGATGCTGTTGGCGATGGCGACGGCGGCAATCAGGGTCAACGTTAATGCGGCGGCAGCGAGGATCAACAGCAGCAGGAATAGCGGCTGGTACGGCTGCAACGCGACGTCCAGGGAATACTGCAGCGCAATGTCCACATCCGACCCTTCACCCGATTGCGATAGAGGTTCGACAAGAGTGACGTAGTCGCTGCCGCCCATGGGGAGCGTTTCCGGTTCATCCATGAAACGTGTGTCGTCGACAAGGGCTCCGGCAAGAATTGTTCGCAATTCTGGACTCAGCGTTGATGCCGGTGTTAGCCATTTGCCGTCATTGTTCTCATAGGCGAACGTGACGTCGGCCGGTACGGTTGACGCTTGCTGCAGGCTCATCGCGAAGGCGTCATCAATTTCAACGCCGACGACAATCCAGGCGATGGGGACGGGCGCGAGGACCGGAACAACCACCAACTGATAAATTTTTTCATCCAGGACAGCGACTGACGTAGCGCTGCCCTCGATATCGGCCGTTTCTATCATATCCGGAAATGCAAAGGCGTTTGCGGAGGTGCTCACCGTATCGGCGTTCATGGTGGTGTCCGCTAAAACGACGTTATCCAGGGACACCAGAAACGCGCGGTCGGCGCTGATGCGCGCCGCCAAGTTATCGAGCGCGGAGAGGATGGTGGGGCGGTCGTCGGTCGCGACAGCCTGCCGGAATCCAAAGTCCTGTGCGACAACCGCCGAGCCGTCTTCAAGCGTTTCCGCCGTGGTTTTGACCTGAATATTGAAAATGTCGTTCGTGGTTACTAGCTGCGCGCGGGCTTGATCGAAAATGTTGTTTTGGATGGCATTACGGACCAGCAAAAGCGTCGCAAGGCCGACGATCAGAAACAGCAATCCGAAAAAAAGGACCAGTCGTGTTTGAAAGGTGTGAAACACCAAAAACTCCGCTTCTTTGTCTTTTAGTATTCAGTGTCGTCGAACTCGCCGGGTGTGCGCCGCCGCGAACGTTTCAAGTCCATCTCGAAATCAACTTGCACAGTCCCCTCGGCGGTTACTGTTATGTCTGCAGTTTTCGGACTTGATCGTTGATCGGGATGCCATGCTTCGACGGTGTAATCGCCGGCGGGCAGGGCCTCAATGGCAGCTTTGCCGTCTTTGCCGGTTTGACCAAAGTGAGGAGTGCCCACGACGTAGATATATGCGAGCATATTGTCGTGAATGTTACATCCCAGCGGAATGACACCTTCATTGTCGAAGACCATCGTTTCGGCTTCAGAGGAATCATAAAGCTTAAGCTCGAAAGTCTTTGCCGCCGAAAATGAATAGACGTGATGGCGGAAAGGGTCCCGGTTCGGAAACTCAACAGTGGTACCAGCCTGGATGGGGAGAACATAAGGTCTGAACTGTTGCCCACTCTGAGTCATTGTGGCTCGGGTACCGGCAGCCGCTATCGCCGGAGCTTGCCCCTTAGGCCGAACGCTGATCACCGCACTTTGAATCGGTGTGCCGTCACCCTGTACGATCCCGGCATCTATACTGCCAGCGTACCCAAGGTCACTAAAAGAAAGCAGCACCGCCACTAACGGCGCTAACCGACACGCTTTGTTACACACGAGTATGCGCCCCAACACTGTTTTACTCATTATAATCAACCGATCACGGCGCGAATACCAGCCTCGAACAGCGTTAAGAGGGGTTATCTTGTTGACCCGGCTGCTTTTTTGATAAGGGTACGTGTCTCAATACCTTGATTTTGCTTTTTTTGGGGGGGAACTATGACGGTTCGGCAGTGGATTTGGAGTGCGGGTGTACTCGCAGCGAGCGTGGCTTCGACAGGAGCCATGGCTCAGGGAGCCGGGCCGACAATCGAGGAAATTGAGGTCACGGCCCGCCATTTGCCGCCGTCTCCTAGCGAGCAGATTTACGCCACTACCACCATTGGTCGGTTGGAACTCGATACTTCGGGTGAATCGCGTCTAGACGGGGTTCTTCAAACGGTCCCCGGATTCGGGCTGTTCCGCCGTCAATCAAGCCGCGCTGCACATCCGACCACCCAAGGTATTACGCTTCGAGGTCTCGGGCCCAGCGGTGCCGGACGCACGCTGCTTCTCGTGGATGGCATTCCGCAGAACGATCCTTTCGGCGGCTGGATTGACTGGAGCCGTTTGCAGGCTGCGGCCGTGGACAGCACGATTGTAACGCGCGGCGGCGGTGCCGGATCTTGGGGCAATTCGGCGCTGGCCGGGGTTATTCGCGTCCGCACCCGAGCGGATGATGAAAACACGGTTTGGGGTGAAGTTCGCGGTGATAGCCTGAACAGCATCGAAGGAACGGTCTCGGGTCAATTTACTGTGGGCCGAACCCAGTTTTTCGGAACAGCCAACGGTCATGACAGCGATGGTCCATATCTAATACGTGAAGACCAGCGCGGACCGATTGATCAGCCTGCGAACAATCGCGGCGGATGGTTCCAGGGTGGTGCGCGTCTGAATCTTGGCGACGGCACGCTCTTGACCGTCAGCGCCGGATACTCGGACGACCGATATATCAACGGTATTGATGTTCAGGCTTCGCAAACGCAAATCGCGAATGGTAGCGCCAGCCTCGTCCATTATATCGGTGACGATCAGGTGTCCTGGGAAGCTAATATCTATCTGCGCGATCAGAAGTTCAGCAC
>CAXBLG010000058.1:0-21558 GCA_963976395.1 uncultured Rhodospirillaceae bacterium | reverse complement strand
CCGACGAGGAAGAGGAAATCGCGGAAGAAATCGCGGAAGAGGCCGAAGTGCGGCACGGTGTATGATAAAGGTGTATGACACATGGGAGACTAAGAAATGGACCTTGGAAACTTTTCGCTCAGCCTCAATGTCAAAGATATCGCCGCCTCGAAAGCGTTCTATGAAAAACTCGGGTTTGAAGAGTTTGCGGGCGATGAAAGCCAAGGCTGGCTCATTTTGAAATCGCCCAGCTGCGTGATTGGTTTATTTCAGGGCATGATCGAAAAAAACACCCTCACCTTCAATCCGGGTTGGGATGCTTCAGGCCAAACCCTCAGCACTTTCACCGATGTTCGTGAAATTCAGAAAAAGCTCAAAGCCGAGGGCGTCGAAATTGTGATGGCCGCCGACGAAACCACAACCGGTCCTGCCAGTTGCATGGTCATCGACCCCGACGGCAACCCGGTGCTTCTCGATCAGCACGTTTGAGGCAAGTCGGCTGTTGCCCGCTGCAATTAGTCCGAACGTGGCCTGTCCAGGCGGATGCGCAAATCAGTCACCTGGGCAACAAGGTACTCAATCCAATACTTCACAAACGGATCGACCTTTTGGAGTTTCTTGTCGAGGAAACTATAGGGCACGAGCAACAACTCAGTCCTGTCGTTTGCCACGGCGGTCACCGCCCTTTTCCGGTCTTGCAATAGGGCGAGTTCACCGAACATCTGTCCGTCCTTCGCCTTGTCGACCAGAACCTGTTTGCCGTCCGGCGCCTTGCGGAACATGTCCACCCGGCCTTTCAGAACAATAAAAGCGCCGCCGCTTTCGTCGCCCTGGTTGTAGATCACCTTGCCCCGCTCGTAGAGCCGCCGATCAAGCACTTTATCAATGCGGTCGCTAAAGCCGGGTGCCATATAATCTCCCGATGTCTTCGGTGAAGCGTGACGCCTCGCTAGAGTTTGCTCCGCAGCTTACCACTTTGCCCGCATCCAAAAAAACAGCACGCCGAATAGAATGAGGGGCGAAACCAGGTATCCAATCGCACCAAGAAAGAGTCCCAGACCACCGAGAGCGATGGACGGCTGATAGAGATGAAATAAAATCGGCAGCGAAAACACGACAAGGGCGCTTAACCCCGCGCGGCGCATCCATGTGGTCATGCTTACCGGGCTCCTCCCATAAGTGGACGATCAAGAACAGTCCGTCTCCAGCCCTCCATCCGCGCGTAGGTAAGATCGGCGATAGAGTTGGCGAACTTGCCGAAGTTATGCGGCATATCCGAATAGACCTCGACGGTCACCTCGCGCGCGGCTCTGTGGCCGCATCCATTTCTGCAGGGCCGGCTCCCCACGCTAGATGTAGAATGAGACAACATCTAACTTACTCTACAAACGCCCGTTTCGATTGCGTTTATACTCAAATCTCCGAATTAAACGCCCCTAGACCTAGCGTCTTGCCTTAATGTTCTCTTTTTGTTCTTATCAGTGCCCTAGGAATTGGGCACAATGCGAAAACCGAACACAATCGAAAAGCTGTACCTCGACTTTGACGGCTTTTTCGCCTCAGTCATGCAGCAAGCGATGCCGAATCTACGAGGCCGTCCGGTCGGCGTAATCCCCTTCGAGACGTCTGCCGCCGGTTCAACGGTTGTCATCGCGTGTTCCAAGGAAGCTAAGGCTGCCGGCTGCAAAAACGTTATGCGTGTCCCCGAAGCCCTAGACCTTTGCCCTGATCTGGTGCTGGTGACTCAGCGGCCCGATTTATTTCGCCGCGCCCACAATGCACTGCTCAATGAAATCACCTGCGAGATTCCTATTGAGACCGTCAAATCAATCGATGAGCTGTCATGCAAACTCGACAAAAGCGCAATGACTGCACCAGACGCACTGGCACAACGCATCAAGCAACGCATTCGAAAAAACATCGGCGCGCAGATCACATGTTCAATCGGGTTCGCAGCGAACCGGCTTCTCGCGAAGATCGCATGCAAGGTCGACAAGCCCAACGGCGTGACCATTTGGCATCCAGAAGCCATGCCCACACCCATGCTTGTGCTGCCACTGTCTGACATTCCCGGTGTCGGCAAGCGAATGGAGCAACGTCTAAACGAGGCCGACATCACGACAATCGAAGGACTATGGAACACGCAACCAAAGCAAATGCGAGCGCTGTGGGGCAACGTGAACGGTGAGCGTATGTGGTATGCGCTGCACGGCTACGACATTCACGCGCAAACAACCTCGCGTGGGATGTACGGCCATGCGCGTGTGCTGCCGCCCGACTGGCGCAATGCAGACAACGCTCAATCCTGCTCACGCCTTTTGCTAACGAAAGCCGCTCGCAGGATGCGCCGTGATGGCTACTACGCGGGAATGCTGCACCTTTGGCTCGATAATCGGGACGGAGCTTGGTCCGGCGAGCGTGAATTACCGTGTGTGAACGACGACCACGCCTGCCTCAAGGCCCTGAGTGTGCTGTGGGATATGGCCCGTGCAGCGGTGTCTCGGCGGGTCGTCATTGTGCGTGTGGGCGTCACATTAGGCGGCCTCTCTAGGGCAAACGCTCGCCAACTTGACCTACTCCTAAACGATGACGAGGAACGACAGAAATGGGAATGCCTGACCGGCACCATAGACAATCTCAATCGTAAGTTCGGCAAGCGTGTCGTCACGCTCGGCCCGTGGACGCCGCCACCCGGTGGATATGCGGGCGGCAAGATTTCTTACAACCGCATTCCTAGCGCGGAGGACTTCTGGTGACGTGGCTTGAGGATATGGCATTGCGTGACTTAGACGACGGAACACTCCTAGAAGCGACCTGTCAACGCTGCTTGCATATGTGGCTGCAAAGTCCTGTTCAGATTCTTATCAAGGTGGAACATCGGGACGTGCGGCTTGATGAGGTCGCGCGGCATCTAGCTTGTCCAAGGCCGGGATGTCGCCACGTTGGCGTGCGGCTCACGCTGATCAAAAACGAGGATACGAGTGGCTTTGTCGGTGGGATGCCGTAATGCACGGCGGAATCATATCTTAACGCCGAGGTCGCCAGGGTTTGCGCGTGTGAAAGCGGCCCTACGACAGCGGCGCGCCCCACTTGGTCTGAATGGTGCGCGCTTTTGCACGAATGCGCTCCGTAAGGCCGCCCGGTGCTCTTCGCTCAACGTCTCAGATAGGGCTTTCTATGCTTTCGGCGGCGGATCGCTCTTCACGACCGAGGCGACCGGACATTTCTGGCCGTCAACCACCACTGAACTGAACTTGTCGAAACTGCCCGCCGGGCCGGTATCGAACCCAATGGAGTTGACGAAGTCGAGGCCGGTACATCTGAACATCAAATCGGCATAATACCATTGCCGGTGATTGGCCTTAATCCACAACCCGCGCTCGCCGTCGGGCTGCCAGTCTCTGATGGCGCCGTGATTCACAAAGTGTATGCGCGCTTGCTCACTTTTGGCGCTTTGCTGTTTGGCCGTCGCCAGCGTTGCGGGCAGCATCAGGCTCAGGGCCAACCCATATATCCATTTGGTTTTCATGGTTACGCTCCTATCGCTAACCATCGCGGACAAAGCCGCCGCGCATGGCAGATGAAGCTATGATTACTCTTCGAACATGTCGTGAGCATGGCGTAATTTAAGCGACATTATGGGCAAGACTTTTGAAAGCGATCCGGTGCGGCCCTATCCGCCGAAAACCACATTGTGCAGGGTGCGGCCGGGCAAGAATGCCAGTGCTCCGGCTATGATCAGGCCGCCAACAAATAATCCAACGAAAGAGTTGGCATGCCCCTTCAGCGAAGGGCCGCCCCTCACAATCAACAATACGCCCATGGTAATCGAGTAAATGCCGAGAACGGTGAACAGGTGGATAAAACCAAACCGGCCGAAAAGCGGATCGCTTGGCCCCAGTTTATTGCCGATAAAGGCAGAAGTCGCGACCACGGCGATCATCAACACCACCCACATCACCCCGATAACCTTGTGCGACAGGGTTCCTTTCGGGAGGACGATTTGAACCACACCCAATAGCAATGCCAGCATCGCCGCAATGGCATGAATTTGAATGTGTGCGGGCAGCGTAAAAAGTGGGGTAAGCGACAAGTTAGTTACCTTGGTTGCATCAATCAGCCGTCAGGTGGTCCTACTCCACCGCATAAACCTCTGGCGAACCATCGTTGAACCCGTACACCGTGAAAGGTGCGGACTTCACCCCGGTCATGCCGGGCGAGCCCTGCGGCATTCCCGGCAATGAAATCGCCTTCAGGGCGGGGCGTTCGTTCAGAAGTTTGGTTATTGCGCTGACCGGTACATGGCCGCTCACCGCATATCCCTCGATCTGCGACAGATGGCAGCCGTGATAGGCATCGGGAATACCGGCAGCGCGACTCATCGCAGGCAACTCGGTCGTCGTCCTGACGGAAACGTCGAAACCATTGCGCCGCAGATAGGCCGCATATTCTTCGCAACAGTCACACTGCGGAATTTTGTACAGGGTCACTTCTGTTGCTGACGCTTCAGCATGGCCGGGTCCGGCAGCCAGAACACCGAAAACAAAAATAACGAGGGTCAGGATTTTTTGCATCTATCTTACTCCCATGTGTTTTCAGGCGGCGCAGCAACGCGAACCGTGTGTGCGTCCGTCATGCCCGCTCACGCCCACATCGCCGCTCGACACAAAACACATACTAAATCAGACGTTCCCCACAATGGAAACTTAGCTCAGCGGCGCACCCCATTTATTCTGTATAATCGCCCGCTGTTCGGCCACCTTCAGGCCGTAGCCTTCTAGGCCCACAATCACCTTCGAGGTATTGGTCAGCAGAATCATATTCTGCACGCCCAGGTCGACCAGGATTTGCGCGCCCACACCGTAATCCATCAGGCGCTTTGTGTGTTCCTCGCCGCGCGCTTTGGCGCGAATGCGCTCGGTCAGGCCGCCGGGCGCCTCGCGGAAAAACACAATCACGCCCCGGCCATAGTCGGAAATCATATTCATGGCGGCTTGCATCTCGCCGGTACGTTCTGATTGAGAGTCCGCAAGCACGTCAGGCAACAAATTGAAGTGGTGCATACGCACCATCACCGGCTCCGGCCCGTCCACCTTGCCTTTCACCAGCACCAACTGTTCGTCATTGGTGATGTTGTCTTTGTAGACCCTCGACAGCCACTGGCCGCCAAGTTCCGACCTGAATGGGGCCTCGGCCTCCATCCGCACCAGCCGCTCTTTGGTCCGGCGGTAGGCGATCAGATCGGCAATCGTTGCGATTTTAATGCCGTGATATTGCGCGAACTTGATGAGGTCGGGCATCCGCGCCATCGACCCGTCGTCGTTCATGATCTCGCAGATCACCCCTGCGGGAATCAGGCCCGCGAGTTTCGCGACATCCACCGCCGCTTCGGTATGCCCGGCGCGTACCAGAACGCCGCCGTCCTTGGCCATCAACGGAAAAACGTGGCCGGGGGTGGCAAGATCATGTGGACCCGAGGCCGGATCGATGGCCACCGCAATGGTGCGCGCCCGGTCGGCGGCCGATATGCCGGTCGTCACCCCTTCCCGCGCCTCGATGGACAAAGTAAAGGCCGTGGAAAGGCGCGATTGGTTATGTGCGGGCAGTAGCGGCAACTGCAGTTTTTCCACCCGCGCGCGCGGGAGCGACAGGCAAATGAGTCCGCGTCCGTGCTTGGCCATAAAGTTAACCGCATCGGGGGTCGCCATTTGCGCCGGAATAACCAGATCACCCTCGTTCTCCCGGTCCTGGTCATCGACCAGAATGAACATGCGCCCGTTGCGCGCATCCTCAACGATCTCCTCGACGGGAGACAGGAACTCGGAGAAGTCCTGATGGGACGGTTCGGTTGCCTCGGGCATATTGGCCTCGTTCTTATTTTAGGGGCGGCAGGAGGCGCGCAACATAGCGCGCCAGCAGATCGATTTCCACGTTAAGGGCGCTGCCCACGGCCAAAGCGCCGAAGGTGGTCACCCCTTGGGTATGGGGAATGATATTGACTCCAAAAGTGCCGGATTCAACCTCGTTCACGGTCAGAGACACCCCGTCCAGGGTGACCGAGCCCTTGGCGGCGATGAACTTCATCAATTCGGGCGGCGGTGCAACGGTATAGCGTTTCGAGCCCGCCTCCTCGCGGATTGCGGTAATCTGGCCGACCCCGTCCACATGGCCGGACACCAGGTGCCCGCCCAGCTCGTCACCGAATTTCAGCGCCCGCTCCAGGTTGATTTTGGCTCCGGCGGTCCAGGCTCCAAGAGTGGTTTTATCCAAGGTCTCTTGCGACGCATCGACCGCGAACCAATCGGGGCCTTTCTCGGTCACCGTCAGGCAACATCCATTGCAGGCTATGGAAGCACCCATATCGATGGTGTCCGTCGGATAGCTCGTGATGATTTTGAACCGCGCCGCCGCCTCGCCGGGCGAGATTTCGGAGATGGTTCCGAGGTCGGTGATAATTCCCGTGAACATGCGTCCTTAACCGAACAATTGACGTCTAAAACCGTGCAGTGAGCGCACAAAACCCGGAGAGTGTAAGCACAAAACCGGAGTTTGGGCGCGCAGGACCATGCCGTTAAGTGCGCGCGCGGTCCAGAAAATCCAGCGTATCTGCGCCAAAAACAAGCGTTTCGCGGTGCTGAAACGCCGCAATGTCACCCATTTTCTCAAGGCCGAGCGGCCCAATCGCCGCTGTTCCGTCCGCACCGATGACGTTTGGCGCACGAAACCAGGCGATTTCGTCGATTAAATCCGCTTTCAAGAACGCAGCCGCAACCGTGCCGCCCCCCTCGATCATAACTCGCGTAAGGCCCCGGTTTGCGAGTTCTTTAGCCGCATTTACCGCAAACTCTGCATCGTTTTTGCCCGCTGCCGTGATGATTTCTACACCTTGGGCCTCTAAAGCTGCGCAATCAGCGCCCTTCGCCGTGACAATCCAGGTCGGAATATCGAGCGCCGTCGCCGCAATTTTCGACGTGGGCGGCGTACGCCCGCGCCGATCCAGCACAATTCGTACTTTTGGCCGCCCGGAATAGCCCGGCAAACGGCACGTTAGCTCTGGATCGTCCGCCAGAACCGTTCCCGAGCCCACTAATATCGCATCGTAACGCGCGCGAAGGCCTTGCACTGCGCCGCGCGCCGCAGCTCCGGTAATCCATTTGCTTTCACCGGACGCCAGCGCAATGCGCCCGTCTAGTGTGGTCGCGGTTTTAAGCGCAAACAGCGGCCGGTTTTGTTCGATGTTTAGGAAGAACCCGGCGTTAAGGCGGCTCGCTTCGGCTTCGCAAATCCCGATTTCGACTGCAATTCCAGCGTCCTGAAGCTTCTTCAGGCCGCTGCCGTATACATTTGGGTTTTTATCGATGACCGCGACCACGACCCGCGAAACGCCCGCAGCTATAAGCGCGTCCGCGCATGGCGGCGTCTTTCCGTGATGGCTGCAAGGCTCAAGTGTAACGTAGACATCCGCGCCCTTTGCGGCGCTCCCCGCCCGGCTCAAGGCCTCTGTTTCCGCATGGGGACGCCCGCCGCGCTGGGTCCAGCCGCGACCGACCACAGCGCCGTGGTTGACGATCACACATCCAACCGAGGGGTTTGGCCAGGTATCGCCGAGATTACGCGCCGCGAGAGACAGCGCCCCGATCATTAACTCGCGGTCGGCACCGGCCACCGCATTCACTCGTTCGGATCGGTTACGTCTGGCCCAGCTAAAGTCTCAACAAAGTTCTCGAAGTCTTTGGCTTCACGGAAATTTTTATATACGGAAGCAAAGCGCACATAGGCCACTTTATCGAGACCTTGTAGAGCCTCCATGACCATCTCACCGATAATGTTGGACGGAATATCGGCCTCGCCCATGCTTTCAAGGCGGCGCTGAATAGAATTGACCACCCGCTCGATCCGGTCTTCCTCGACCGGACGTTTGCGACAGGCGGTAATGATCGACCGGGCGAGTTTGTCCCGCTCGAACGGTGTGCGCTGACCGTTCTTTTTGACGACAGTCAACTCGCGCAGTTGAATCCGCTCGAAGGTCGTAAACCGCGCCCCGCAGCCCGGACACGAGCGCCGACGGCGGATGGCTGCGTTATCTTCGGTCGGACGGGAATCTTTGACCTGGGTATCCAGGCTCCCGCAATAGGGACACCGCATTTTGTACACTCCCCTCGTCGAACTTCACCCGGGCGGGGTTCTTTAAAAACCCCGTTTCAATCCTTGTGACCCCAATTTATTGATAAATTGGAAACCGCCGACACAATTCCTGGACTTTTTCACCAACCGACTGCTCGACCGCCGCCGTATCGCCTGGCGTTGCTGCTTGCGCGTCCAGCACCTCGCAAATCAATTCGCCGACGTATTTGAACTCTTCGGTCCCAAAGCCCCTGGTCGTGCACGCCGGGGTGCCAAGCCGCACACCCGAGGTCACCATCGGCTTTTCGGGGTCGAAAGGTATGCCGTTCTTGTTGCAGGTAATCCCGGCGCGTTCGAGCAACTCCTCGACAACATTGCCGGTCAGTTTTTTTGGCCGCAGATCAACCAGCATGAGGTGCGTATCGGTGCCTCCGGCGACGATTTCAAGGCCGCCCTTACGCAAGGTCTCGGCGAGAACTTGTGCATTGTCTACAACGCTTTGGGCGTAGGTCTTGAATTCCGGCTTCAAAGCTTCTGCGAACGCGACCGCTTTTCCGGCGATCACATGCATCAGCGGTCCGCCCTGGAGGCCCGGGAAGATGGCCGAGTTTATCTTTTTACCGATCTCTTCGTTGTTGGACAGGATCATGCCGCCGCGAGGTCCGCGCAGGGTCTTATGGGTCGTGGTGGTCACCACATCCGCAAACGGCAACGGACTTGGGTGGATGCCTGCGGCAACCAGTCCCGCAAAGTGAGCCATATCCACCATGAACAACGCGCCGACACTGTCGGCTATCTCGCGGAATTTCTTGAAATCAATGATGCGGGAATAGGCTGAACCGCCCGCAATAATCAGCTTCGGCTTGGTTTCCTTGGCCAAACTCGCGACTTGGTCGATGTCGATCAGCCCATCTTGTTGGCGGACGCCGTACTGAACCGCATTGAACCATTTACCTGAAATGTTTGGTTTTGCGCCGTGAGTGAGGTGTCCACCCGCAGCCAATCCCATACCCATGACGGTTTCGCCCGGCTTGAGAAGCGCCAGGAAAACGCCTTCGTTGGCTTGGGCGCCGGCATGAGGTTGAACATTGGCATACGCGCAATTAAACAGCTTCTTCGCACGCTCGATCGCCAATTCCTCGGCAATATCCACGTATTCACAGCCGCCATAATAGCGTTTCCCGGGATAGCCCTCGGCATATTTGTTGGTAAGGACACTGCCCACTGCTTCCAACACCGCTTTGCTCACGATGTTTTCCGAGGCAATCAGTTCAATCTGACTTTGCTGGCGCTCCAACTCTCGGGACACGGAGTTCATGACCTCCGGATCGGCTTCGGCTAAACCTTGGGTGAAATATGCAGGCGGAACGGCGCGATCCATTTTACTCTTACATCCTCTGTTTCTTATTTTTGCTCTAGCCAGGCTTAGCCTAGCTTTTCAACACGGCGCGCATGGCGCCCACCATCGAATTCCGTCGAGAAGAACGTTTTTAAAAGTCCGCGCGCAGCGTCTTCAGCTACCGTCCGCGCTCCCAAGGCCAAGATATTGGCGTCATTGTGCTCGCGCGACATTTTCGCGGTGAAGTCGTCATGCACCAAAGCCGCGCGCGCGCCCTGATGCCGATTAGCGGCAATGGAAATACCAACACCGGTTCCGCAGACCGCAACGCCGGCTGAAGCCCGTCCCCCTGTGACAGCCTCAGCCAACGCATGACCGAAGTCCGGGTAATCTACAGAGGTTTCATCATTCGTGCCGAGGTCGAGCACTTTGAAGCCCATACCTTCCAAATCTTTGGAGAGCACGGATTTCAAAGCAACCCCGGCATGGTCGCTGGCAACGGCAACGGTGTCACCAGCGCGGGCTATCAATTTTTCAGACATATAAAACTAATACGATCCTAGGGTCAGCGCCTTTAATTGGCTGCGAAACAGTAGAAATAGCCATTGCCGCCGGTGGCAACCAGATTGTCCTGGCTACAGCCCCGCGAACCATGGCTGCTGTTCCAAGAGGTTGGGTTATCGCCACCGCCAGTCCGGTCGTGATGACCAACCTGGGCGCTGCCTTCGCCACTGCTTGTCCAATTTTTACAGGTATGATCTTCGCCCGGCGGAAAGGTTGTTCCGTCCACGTTCGAGCCGGTCAAAATGTCATGCTGATTGGGAGTGTCTCCGCGTCCGTTGACCACTTGACCTTTTTCGGTGAGCTGCGTTTCTTTGGTAAGATTATTCTCGCCGTGCAACTCAGCCACATTGGCGGCAATTTGAACACCCTTGGCATTAAACCAAGGCCCAGAACCAATCCGGTCCTTAGCGTTCACCGCAGGTTGCCCCCCGGCTGTTTGTGCACTGAGATAAGCATGCCACGACTTGCCACCGGCCCCCACGGCACTTGCCAGCGCCTGACAATGCTCATCGGCTCCAGTTAGTCCGCCAAGATCTGCGCCTTTACCTGACCCTGCACTGGTAATGAAAAAACTCATATTTTCGGCGGGCGCGCTTTGCGCCATAGCTGGACTAGCTCCCAAAGCGAATACCGCCGCAACGCCTGCAATCCAAACCTTCTTGCTCATATTGGCCTCCCAGCCTAGCTGCTCACATTTACAAAAGAACGTGCGAGGGAATACCATATATTGGCAGAGCCTGCCAATGCAGCACAACACGTTGGCTTTCAACGAAAAAAGAGGCGGATGTGTCAGCCCTTGTTGCGCTTGCGGATAGCCGCCTCAAGCTTACGCAAGGCGTTCATCTTCAAGCTGTAAGGGCTCATGTGGGCAGAGCCCATAACGCTAACCTCTATGTTCGTCGAAGGATCAATCGCCGACACCTTTACGGAGTTTCCCACGGCAAACGTTTCGAACAGGACTTCCGTAAGATCGGTGTCCGTTGTGATTTCGGATCGGGGGACGTCCGTGTCCTTAGGGGCGGCATTACGGCGTAAGGGACGATTACCGAGGTATGATTTGAAGTCGGGCATAGCTGTGGCCAATGTTGTTTTCTCAAAATACCATAGGTTAGCCGTCCAGGGGTATAGGCTTTAACGGGGGATACGTGACAATGAGAATGATCGGCAGAATCCTATTGTCCGTAGTCGCCGCCATCGTGATTCTGGTTGGGGGCTGGGCGACCTATCTTTGGGTTTCTGCTCACCGCGCAATACCCGACATGGACGGCGAATATACCGTGGAAGGATTGTCCGGCCCGGTGAACATTTACCGGGACGTGCACGGCATTCCGATGATTTCGGCAGATTCAGAAAGCGATGCCTATTTTGGTCTCGGCTATGTCCATGCGCAAGACCGGCTGTTTGCAATGGAGCTAATGCGCCGCCAAGGCCAGGGGCGCCTAGCTGAACTCATCGGCCCGCTGGCCGTCAGAGCAGATAAATACACAAGAACGCTTGGACTGTATCGGCGAGCGCAGGAAGATCTGAAAGGGTTTCATCCAGATGTAATCCGGATCGCCGAAAGCTATGCCGCTGGTGTGAACGCATGGATCAACAGCGGCCACCCATTGCCGGTGGAATATAAGGTCTTATGGTTTGAACCCGAGCCATGGCAACCCGCAGACTCCATGGTTTGGCAAAAAATCATGGGATTGCAGTTGTCCGGCAATTGGGATGAAGAACTGGTTGATGCCCTGCTGATACAAAAACTTGGGCCTGAAAAGGCACAGGAACTTTGGCCGGTCCAGAGAGCAGAAGATGAGACAACCCTGAAACAGCATGCGGCGTATTACAGCGATCTGCCGTTCGCACAGTTACTTGACGACCTGACCGCGGTCTTAAGGCCGACACTTGCCTCCAATGTATGGGCCGTGAACGGTGAGCGGTCCACAACGGGCGCCCCTATTCTGGCCAGTGACCCACACCTCGGATTTCAAGCGCCAAATCTTTGGTACCTCGCAGGTGTTAGCTACCCTGAACACCGGATTTTTGGAGCAACCGTACCTGGCGTTCCATTTCATTTGATTGGCCAAAACGATCATATCGCCTGGGGTCTGACGACCACCCATAGCGACACCGGCGATCTTTTTATTGAGAAAGTCTCATCCGATGGGGCGAGTTATGAAACACAAAACGGCCCAACCCCTTTTGAAACGCATACCGAAACCATAAACGTCAGATTTGGCGATCCGGTTTCTTTAACCGTCACCGAAACTCGCCACGGACCGGTGGTGAGCGATGTCCTGCCGGTTGAACGCAGCGTGCCAGAACTCACCAAAGATAACCGCGCCGTCGCCCTTGCCGTGAACGTCCTTCAGCCAAATGACAAAACGCCGGAAGGTGTTTACCGCATGGCGAGAGCAGTTAACGTTCATGAATTTGCCGAGGCACTTCGGATGTTCCATGCACCTCAGCAAAATATTGTTTTCGCAGATAGCAACGGCGAGATCGGTTTTTTTGCACCGGGCCGCGTGCCTATACGCAAGGCCGGGGATGGAACTGTGCCTGTGCCGGGATGGAGTGGCGAATACGATTGGACGGGTTGGATTCCATTTGAAGAACTTCCGCAATCCTTCAATCCGGTGTCAGGGGCATTGATTAATGCGAACAACAAAATCGTAAGCGACGACTACCCTCACCTTATCGCCGCTCGTTGGCGCGCTCCGTTTCGCGCAAACCGTATCACTCAGTTGCTGAACCGGACAGAGCACGCCGACATTCAAGCCATGACAGAGACGCAGTTAGATCAGGTTTCTCTTATGGCGCGCGAGATGACCCCATTGCTCTTGAGCCACGTACCTGCGGATACGCGTAATTCAGATTCGTTGCTAACACTGCTCGGAAATTGGGACGGAACGATGGACCGTCAAAGGCCCGAGCCTCTTTTACTGATTTTGTGGGTGGAGAAATTAAAGGCCGCGATCGCTGAAGACGAACTTGATGAAGTATTCCCATATCTCAGCGGGGTTCAGGCCGAGTTCCTCAGAACCGTTCTGACTAAGAACACCCATTGGTGCGACGATATTAAAACCTCAGCCAACGAGACCTGTCATCAGCAGGTGGTCGTGGCGTGGAATGGCGTGAAGGATTGGATTGATGCAACTGGCATAGATGATCCCATGGGATTGACCTGGGGGGACCGCCATGTAGCGACTTTCGATCACTTGCTGTTTGGTCGACTGCCGGTGATATCGAGCCTTGGCAAAATGACCGTGGCTAATGGCGGAGATAACTACACCATCAATGTAGGCTCACACGCTTCATCCACAGCTCGGGTTCCTTTTCGCCAGGGGCATGGTCCTGCCGTCCGGGCCGTATTTGATTTAGGCGACCGCAGCAAATCTCTCTTTGCGATGGCGGGCGGGCAATCCGGACATTTGGCCTCGCCACACTATGACGATTTGTTGATTTCCTGGCGAGATGGTCAGTATTTCGGGGCCCCGACAGAAGAAATGGCTGTAAACCGCCTAATTTTAACCCCCCGGCGGTAGGGAATATTTTACTATGTCCGGGCAATGCTTGTGCCTGGAATATTGAAAGTTTACATATTGTTCTAATACCTTTGACATGGTTACCGGCATAGAAACGGTTGGGGCCAAGGTTATCGCAATAGGAAGCTAACGACCCATGGCAGATCGGCCTGATTTTGGTGGCGCCGGCGGTGCAGGCAGCGGCGGTATAACAATCATCAAGCGCGTCAAGAAAGGCGGTCATGGACACCATGGCGGCGCTTGGAAAGTCGCGTATGCTGACTTCGTTACCGCGATGATGGCGTTCTTCCTGCTACTTTGGCTTTTGAATGCGGTGACCGAACAACAACTGAATGGCGTTGCTGAATACTTTACACCTATTGCAGCCTCCACCCGCGAAAGCGGCGCGGGCGGCATGCTCGGTGGACAAGCCATCGGTGAAGGCGCCCAGCAAAGTATTACGGGATCCACCGCTGCAGTCGTCCTTCCCCCGCCGTCTATTGGTGCCGGCGGGCAGGAAATGACCGATCCTAACGAAGCTGCTGAGTCTGGTGAAAACGAAATACAGGCCGCACAAGAGGCGAAAGAACAGCAGCAATTTGAACAAATTGCTCAAGAACTCCGTGAGAAAATAAGCGGTATTCCCGACCTGGCCCCTCTTGCAAATAGCCTTCTGATTGATAGTACGCCGGAAGGGCTTCGGATTCAGATCGCAGATCAAGACAAAGTTGATATGTTTGCACCGGGGAGCGCGCAGTTTTATCCGCGAGCACGCGATTTGCTCATTCAGGTTGCAAGCGTCATCCGCAAGATGCCGAATAACCTCAGCATATCCGGCCATACGGACCCATCCACAGCCATTGATCCGTCGGGCTACACCAACTGGGAATTGTCATCGGATCGTGCGCTGGCAACCCGGCGAGTTCTACTTCAAGGCGGGGTGGATGATCGGCAGGTCGGAAAAGTTGTTGGTTTGGCTGATCGCGAACCTCTCGATAGCTCTGAACTGCGTTCGCCTCGCAATCGGCGGGTTTCAATAGTTTTATTGCGCGGAAGCAATCTGTCAGGCGATGAATTCGATAGACTGCCGAATTTCCTTGAGCGCAGCACGTTGCCAGAGCCTCTGATCCCCGCGCAAGGTGAGACCTTCGGCAATACCGGCTCTCAGAATTAGGTTTATTTCAACCTCCCGCCACTTGCAACAACGTCCGCCGCCCGTCATTCTAGGTGCTTGCGTGCGGCCCCGGCCAATAGCACGAATTTGTCCGCGGAACACCTAGGGTAAATGGACCAGACACCACTCAAACGTCCGCAGTTCTTTTTCACCACGGCCCCGCTGCCGTGCCCTTACCTGCCCGATCGGTTGGAACGCAAACTTGTGACCGAGCTTGCAGGCTCGGTCGCTGACAGTGCTCATGAAAGTTTAGCCCGTTCGGGATTTCGCCGTAGTCACTCCATCGCTTACGCCCCTGCGTGTCCTGGATGCAATGCCTGTGTTCCGGTTCGGGTCGCCGCTGCTGATTTTAAAAAGCGACGCTCATTGGCCAGGATATGGCGCCAAAACAATGATCTCGTTGCGATAAAAGTGCCGGCACGGGCTTCTACAGAACAGTACGAATTGTTTGCGCGCTATCAACAAACGCGCCATGCAGGAAGCGATATGGCGCTGATGGGGTTTTATGAATACAGCGCGATGATTGAAGACAGTCCTATAGATACCTTCCTCGTCGAGTATCGCGACCGCACGGGTACCCTTTGTGCCGTTTGCCTCACAGATCGGACCAGCGACGGGCTTTCGGCTGTATATAGCTTTTTCGAAACGGGCGGCACGCGCGACGGGCTAGGCAATTATATCGTTCTTTGGCTCATCGAGCAGGCCCAGCGATTGAATTTGCCATACGTGTATCTCGGCTACTGGATCGAGAACTCGCCAAAGATGGCTTACAAAGCCCGGTTCCAGCCATTAGAGCACTTGCATGAAAATCGGTGGGAGAAATTTACTCCCAAGACAAACCTTCAAGACTAACGACTCTGTTTGCGCAGGTCTGATCATACACTCTGAATTCAGGTTTCAGCCTGAAAACGGACGATCCTCACGGGAAAACCCTTTGGGCGGCATACGTCCGGCTTGCGCTCTTGTTCCCACCCACGCTTTCAAATCCACCTCCGTGCGTTCACGGTCGCCCGATTTCCATACCAGACCTTCCTTGAGCGTAAAGACTTTTGCATCGGCACAACCGCCGCCCTTGTAGCGCTGAAGAATCACGCCACGCCCGCGTCCCATTTCCGGAATATCCTTGAGCGGGAAAATCAAAAGCTTTCGATTTTCGCCAATGATAGCGACTGAGTCCGATGGCTTGCCGGTAAGCAGATCATCGGCCATCCCGGATGTGCCGGGCAACGGCGCACACACCCTACCGCGCTCGCCCTTCGCAAGATTCAAGGCCTGTTTGCCGTTCTTTGTCTGCGCAAAGACTTGCTCGGCCTTGACGACAAAGCCGCGACCGGCACTAGACACCAGAAGGAACTTTTGCTCGCGGGCATAGACCAACATGGAAATAATGTCGGCATCGTTGGGTAAATCCATTAACAACCGGATCGGCTCGCCGAACCCGCGCCCTTGCGGTAGCTTGTCCGCAGACAGGGTGTAAAAGCGACCATCGGATGCAAACAACAGAATCTTATCAGTCGATTGCGCCGTCACGGCGCTGCGGAACTTATCACCGTCCTTGAACTTCAAATCGGCTTTGCCCGCCGCCACGTCGTCGCGATGCCCTTTCATAGCCCTGATCCAGCCCTTGGCCGAAAGAATGACCGTTAATGGCTCTTTCTCGATGAAAGACTCTATCGGGACGACCACCGCAGTCGGCGCTTCGCCAAGTTCGGTGCGCCGTTTACCCAATTCGGTTTTCTGGCCGAATTTTTCTTTGGCTTCCTTGACCTGGGCAGCGATGGCCTGCCACTGACGCTTTTCGTCCTTAAGCAAAGCGCTAATCTCTTTTTTCTCGGCGCTGAGTTTCTTGTGTTCGGACTTGATCTCGAATTCTTCAAGCTTTCGCAATGAGCGGAGACGCATATTCAATATGGCCTCGGCCTGAACATCCGTAAGTTTGAATTTTTTTATCAGGATGGGTTTCGGCTCGTCCTCTTGCCGGATAATTCTGATCACCTCATCCAGATTAAGATAGGCGATCAAATAGCCACCAAGAATCTCCAAGCGATGATTGATTGCCGCAAGCCTGTGATTGGCGCGACGCACCAGAACCACCTGACGATGATCCAGGTAAGCCTGCAGGACTTCGCGCAGGTCCATCACCCGCGGAATGCCGGTCGCATCAAGGACATTCATGTTGAGGCCGAATCGCGACTCTAAATCGGTTTGACGGAATAATTGTTCCATCAGCTGTTCCGCATCGATGCTGCGCGACTTTGGCTCCAGAACAATCCGAACGTCCTCGGCGGATTCATCGCGAATATCGGCCAGTACCGGGAGTTTCTTTTCCTCCATGAGTGCGGCAATACGCTCGATTAGACGGGACTTTTGCACCTGATACGGGATTTCTGTGACAATGACTTGGTACTGCCCCCGCCCTAACTCTTCGACGACCCATTTCGCACGCACACGGAAAGAGCCGCGTCCCGTTTTGTAAGCTTCAACAATGCTTTCACGATTCTCGGACAAAATTCCGCCGGTTGGGAAGTCCGGGCCTTGAACCATATCAACAAGAGTTGATATCTGCGCCTTTGGCGTTTTGATCAGCTGCAGGAGGGCGTCGCACAATTCGCCCGCATTGTGCGGAGGTATGTTGGTCGCCATGCCAACGGCTATGCCCGACGATCCATTGGCAAGCAAATTGGGAACCGCAGCCGGCATTACGACGGGTTCCGATTCCTCACCGTCATAGGTCGCGCGAAAATCCACAGTATCGTCGTCAAGGCCGTCCATCAGCGCCTGAGCAAAAGGCGTCAGCTTGGCCTCGGTGTAACGCATAGCCGCAGCGTTATCCCCGTCGATATTGCCGAAATTGCCCTGCCCTTCAACCAATGGAAATCGAACGGCAAAGCTTTGGGCAAGACGTACAAGCGCATCGTAGGCAGCAGAATCCCCGTGCGGGTGATATTTACCGATCACATCACCGACGACCCGCGCGCATTTTTTAAATCCGCCCGACGGATCTAATTTGAGTTGCCGCATTGCATAGAGTAGTCGCCGATGAACAGGTTTTAGACCGTCCCGAACATCAGGCAACGAGCGCGAGACAATGGTCGATAAGGCATACGCTAAATACCGTTGGCTCAGAGCATCATCCAGAGACGTGTTGAGGACGGTTTCTGAGGTTTTTGGTCGTGCTGGTGGGGTTTTGGCCATCAAATATCTCTGTTAGACGAAGCGCCGCAGCATAACGGTCAACACGGCCCTGTAACAATACCTAGTATGTCAGGACTTAAGTCGCACAACAAATCGCGTTCTTGAAGCGGGAAGCTCATGCTTTTGCGGATGAAAGACACGTGTTTCAAAGAAATAGCCCGTTATGGCCAGACTTTGAGCAATTTCCTCCGTGGTCGGCAGCGCCGAATCTTGGTGAATAAACGCCGGCAGGGGGAATAGCTTTCCCGCGTAAGGTCCACCCGCAGTCCGTGAAACCGCGCGGCCTGACTTTGGGGAGACATAGATCAAATCATCGCGGCCTCCGGTGGCGGCACAGCTGGAGAGGTCGAGGCCGTACCCCATATCTGTGAGCAAGGCTAACTCCCAGCGCGCGTAATAGGCCGGCCACTGTGTATTACCGAGATTTTCCAGCAGCAGAAGCGTACGTTCATGAAGTTCCGCGTGAGGCTCGCGCTCTGGCAACGTGGATTCAATCATCGCGCATAGCGCACTTAGGCCGGAGAGTTGCTCAGCATTGGACAATGCCAGCGCTGCGTAACTATGCACCCCCTCAACGGTATATGTTCCAAGATGCTCGTCGAGGCGCGCGCGCCAGCTCGCCTTCACCACATTTCCAGGCTGCAATATGCCTCTATGTTTTCGCCCGAGCCCACCTTTGACCAGACCCACGTGCCGGCCTTGGGTTTCGGTCAGCAGGGAAACAATAGCGTCGTGCTCGCCAAATCGGCGCACTGCTATAACGATGCCTTCATCTTCCCAGCTAACAGCCATGAATTGGGCTTATGCCTCAGGCAAATCTCAGGAAAACAATTGCGAGACCAAGGATGGTGCCCGCAATCCCGATAAATAGCGCAGTATGGTCCATCCACGTATGCGGGAGTCGCTGGCCCCGACGAATGACCAGAAACGCCAAAGCCACCACGCCGGCAAAAAAGCATGCAACTCCGAAAATACTCATGATGATGCGCTTGGTGTCATGGCCGTCTGCCCTACCCCCGTCCAGCCCATAAAAACTGAATCAGGCGTTGAAGTCGAGCCCCCAGGCCGAATAGAAACTGCGTTCATCTCCCCAACGCTCGTTCACCTTAACGTGCAGGAAGAGATGGACGCGCCGGTCGAGCAATTTCTCGAGTTCTACTCGGGCTGAAGCTCCAATCGCCTTGATGTTCTGGCCGCCGTGTCCGAGGACAATCGGCCGATGACTTTCGCGGGAGACGAACACGATCTGGTCGATCCGCACGCTGCCGTCTTTTTTTTCCTCCCAGCGTTCAACTTCAACCGCGCAGGAATACGGAAGCTCTTGCCGCAGCCTCAGAAAAAGTTTCTCGCGGGTTATTTCGGCTGCCAACAATCTCAACGGCATGTCCGATATATCGTCTTCCGGGAACATCCAGGGTCCCGGCGGCATCAATGTCGCGAGATGCGTTCGCATCTGATCAAGTCCATCACCGGTCAGAGCCGAAACCATAAAAATTTCATTGAATGCCTCCAGCGCATTCAAGCGCGCCGTGAGATCCAACAAACTCGCTTTCTCGCAAACGTCTACTTTGTTGAGAATAAGGAGGGCCTTGCGGTCTGATTTTTTTATATCCGCAATAATCTGTTCATTGTCTGCGGAGAGATGCTGAGCCCGGCTTTCTTTGGCCGCATCAATTACAAGCATGATCAAGTCGGCGTCACCGGCGCCTGACCATGCTGCGGCGACCATTGCCCGTTCGATACGCTTTTTTGCCTGAAAAATTCCGGGCGTATCCAGATAAACGACTTGGCTCTTACCATATATGGCGATCCCCCGAACAATCGTCCTGGTCGTTTGAGCTTTAGGGGTAACGATACTTACTTTGCTGCCCACCAACGCGTTTACAAGCGTAGATTTACCCGCATTCGGCGCACCGAGAACGGCGACAAATCCGCAACGGGTTTCCGCATTCTCTGTATTTTCACTCACTGTGACGTCCTTGGTAAAATGTCCAGCAAAGCCGTCGCTGCGGCCTGCTCCGCATGTCTCTTCGTTCGTCCCTTCCCGATTTGCTCAGGAAATCCCTCGACCGTCACCGACACTGTAAACTCGGGCGCGTGCGCCGGCCCGGATTCTGAGACAACCTCATAAGCTGGTAGCTCTAAGCGCCGCCCTTGAGCCCATTCTTGTAACGCCGTTTTCGGATCCTTCGGCGGTACAATCTCGGCCCGCATCAATGGTTCCCATCGATGCGTAATAAAGCGCGAGGCAGCCTCAAGACCCCCGTCAAGATATAGCGCGCCAATAACAGCTTCGCAGGCATCGGCGAGTATCGCTGATTCAGATGCATCTGCTTGTTGCCCCGGAGCCATTTTGATGTGCGGGGCTAATCCGACGTCTTCCGCAACTCTCGCTAATGTTGAAGCGCTCACCAAAGCCGCGAGCCGGGTCGCCAGAGCGCCCTCATTCTCATTGGGATAGACACGCAAGAGTCCCTCGGCGACGACCAATCCCAGCACCCGGTCTCCAAGAAACTCCAATCGTTCGTTAGTCGATTGCCTACCAGCCTGCCTGCCCTTGACCGCAGCTTCCAGTGATCCCCTATGGGTTAGAGCGAGCCCGAGAAGGTCAGGATCGGTGAATGTATGTCCGAGGACGTCTTCCAGTGAGGGCTCGAGAGCCGCCATGGCCACGCGCTATTCGATGCCGCTGAAGAATCTGCTGAAGCGTGTCGCAAATGGCCAGCGCCAGATTTGCCACAACGCCGCAGTTCCATCTGTCGAGAAAAACAGGAACTCTGCCCGACCCACAAAGTTCTTGGCCGGAACAAACCCTACATTGGCGCGGCTATCGAGCGAGTTGTCGCGATTGTCGCCCATCATAAAATAGTGACCTTCGGGAACCTTAAACTCGGGCGTGTTATCCAAACGGCGATTGTCGCCCTCTTCCAGTATGTAGTGTTCCTTGCCGCCGGGAAGCTTTTCGAGATAGCGCATAGGCCGCAGCACGCTGCCATAAGTATTCCGATACTCGTATTCACCAACCGCCTCGCGTTCCACTAACTCGCCATTAATGAAGAGGCGCCCATCCTGCATTCTAACAGTATCACCCGGAAGACCGATCACACGTTTGATGTAATCGATCTTTTCGTCCGAGGGTAATTTGAAGACGATGACATCGCCGCGCTCAGGCAAAGACTCAAGAACCCTGCCTTCAAAAGGGGCTGCGCTAAACGGAAACGAATGCTTGCTGTAGCCGTAAGAATACTTCGACACGAACAGGTAGTCGCCGACGAGAAGCGTCGGGATCATAGATCCGGAGGGAATATTAAAAGGCTCAAACAAAAACGTGCGAATGATGATGGCGATCACGACCGCATAAACTAGCGTGTGGACCGTTTCCCAGAATCCTTCCTGCCGCTTCGCGCTGGACATCGTCGTTGTACCAATCTTTGTCATTATCGGGAAAATCTATGCTGGCTTGCTTCAGACCCATTCTTGAAGAGCTGGGTAAGCGCGCTGATGAAGCCAGCGTGAGAACTCAAAGTCAAGACTTCCGCCCCATCTCTGGGGTCGGTGGGGGCGGTGCGTCCCATGAAACTGCAGTAATTATGACCATCGCTTCGGCAATGGGATATTCATCCGTAATGGTCAAATCCACCTGTGCTCTCATACCGGCAGGGGTCAGCGCGGCA
>CAXBLG010000057.1:0-21673 GCA_963976395.1 uncultured Rhodospirillaceae bacterium | reverse complement strand
AGGATCGACTTGACCAGCTCTTGCCCCGGTTTGATTTTCAATGGCTTTTCTATCACCACGCCGATCGATAAGCTTTGCACATCAGATAGTCTTACCGTTCCCGATAACGGAGGGGCTGTCTGCTTAATCGATAAAATCGTGACCATCGATGAAGACGAGGCGAAAGCTCTTCGGGCGAAGTAAAGATTGCGTATTTGGTATCGATGCTGTTGCGATTGAGCCATCATTTGCAAAGCGTCAAAGGAGGACCATCATGAAAATGCGTTCAACGGGACTGTCTTCGCTCGCGCTTGTTGCGACGATGTGGCTCATGCCTTCTTCAGTGCAAGCTGCCGGAGAAAATGTTGGCGACACCCAGCGGTGCGTCCACCTGACCCACATAAAATCTTCACCCGTCATCAACGACAACACGATACTTGTCGAGATGCGTAAACGCGGTGACTACAAACGCATTGATTTGACCAGCACGTGTTCGGGCCTTGAGTTCAGCGGATTTGAAGTAAGACTGCATCAAGATAGGCTATGCACCTCGGACACAGTCGCTGTTCGGCAAACAGCTGGAGCCTTTTGCCAGATCGAAAAAATTGTAACGATCGACGAAGCCGAAGCGAAGGCGCTGCGCGCGCAATAGATCCTTAGGTCTTCCACCCTGATACGCGGGGATACGCGGGCCCCATAGCGCCGGCGAGGATCAAGAGCGGCTTGCCGGGCGAGTGAATTTAAACTGTAAATCAAGCCTTTATAGGGCTGGCGAACCAAGACTGGACGCTCCTAAGTACACAAGGTGGAGGTCTTGCGCTGCAGCATTTCTTGCCGCCATGGCACCCTAGACAGACTACCCCTCCCGGCCTAAACTTAAATTTCGCAATTGGCCCCATAAGAAAGCCAATTGAGCGCAATCGCGGAAAAGATGGAGGGCCTGTTTCCGAATGGTTGTTCAAAGCAAAATTCGCATAGGATTATTTGTTCTTCTTTTTGGGACTCTGCTGGCGAGTGCTCCAGACACCCCATCTATGGCCTCAGACACCGGTAAGACGAAAGGGCTGGTCGTCACTTACTTCTGGTACGCAATGTACGAAGGGGTCGACGACTGTCCTGACGGACCCGCACTTGGAATGCGACGATTAGCAGAACCCTACCTTGAAAAAATGAATCCTGAGGAGCGTGCCAAACTCAAAAGCCCCGGCAACGAGCAACAACTAGCGGGTGTTCTGTCGGCTTTCTCCCTTGGCGGAACCGCCTACGGCGACGCGATTGACGTTCGTGCACAGATGTATGGCCCGCCGCTTGCCCCAAATGGAAAGTACCCGTCGGGTTCTTATGGAATGACGCCCGTCCAGGACCAATGCAGCTTCCCACAGCAGTTTGAAGATCCTCCGCTACGCACCGTGCAAGGGAAAATTGCCTACGGCATTGACCTTGACGGCGGTCAGGACACACTCAAATCCTGCACTCATTCAAATTTCACGAGCCCAACCGGACAGAACAACGTTGATAATCAGCTCTACCGAGTACTTGGTTGTGTGGATGGTTTTCGCCGTAGAGCCGCGGAGGAACAGGCCACCAGCGTATCTGCCGGCACTATGGAAGACTGGTTTCACGGCGTCCGGAAAGATGGCTCGACGACTCTTTTGATCGAGATTAACAATGTTGACGACCCTCTTAACGACGACGATGTAGAAATCGTCCTGTATTCAAGCCGCCAAGCAACGCCCTACAGCGGCGCCGGCGATAACGGAATACCCAGTTATAGTCTCACGGCATCTCGGCCAGAAGCGAAGGTGCCTAACACTGCTCGGGGGCAAATTATTGACGGCGTGTTGACCACCGACCCGACGGACCTTTCCGTCCCGTTCAAACCCGCAGGCGTTATGGACGAGATGTATTATGAATTCCGCGATGCACAATTCCGGCTAAATCTATTGCCGGACGGAGGGGCCGAAGGCATCCTCGCCGGATATTTCGATATTGAAAAAGCCTATTACATTGAATTCGCCAGCTACTATGACACAGCCCGCCGCAATGCGGTCTATGACGGAAGTTGCCCAGCGATATACGCCGCCATGAACAAAATGGCTGATGGTTTTCCCGACGCGGAAACTGGCAAGTGCACCGCTATTTCCACCGCGTTCAAAGTGGAAGCCGTAAAGGCATTCGTGATTCACCCCGTCCAGACCACGGCACAGGCCAACTAAAAATGTCGAGAGGTGGTTGCAAGCTCGCCATTCTGATAGGCGTATGCTCGCTACCGCTCTTAACAGGCTGTAGCCCACAAGATTTGTCATCCAGCACTGCGCTCGAACCACATACCGAGGGCGGTCCCCCGCAGATGCGCCGGCTGACCGAGGATCAATACCGCCAAAGTATCGCCGATATTTTCGGCCACGACATAGTCGTTGGTGGACGGTTTGAGCCTGAGTTACGGATGAATGGCCTACTGGCCGTCGGCACTAATGAGGTCACGATCACGCGCACGGGCTTTGAGCAATACGACACCATGGCCCGTGCTATCGCCGCTCAGGTTCTGGACACTGAACAGCGTGGCACATCCGTTCCATGTACTCCAAAATCAATTTCCGAGCCGGATACTGCGTGCGCCACTCAATTCATTACTGAAATTGGCCGCAAAATTTTGCGCCGTCCTGTGTCCGATAACATTCTGCAAAATAAATTGGAAATGGCCACCGCAGCGACCAGAAACACTAAGGATTTTTATGCTGGATTAGAATATGCCCTCGCCGGGCTTCTTGTTTCGCCGGAATTTTTATTTCGTGTAGATGTCGCTGTTCCTGACGTTGCCAAGCCCTCACACTCGCAACTAGATGCATACAGCAAAGCAACACGTCTCTCGTTTTTATTGTGGAATACAACACCGGACGACGAATTACTTGATGCTGCAGAAAGTGGTGCCCTCGACACCCACGATGGCCTCACCCGACAAGTCGACCGGCTCCTCACGTCGCCGCGCATAGAGGATGGGGTACGCACTTTCTTTTCCGACTTTCTTGGTTTTGAAGCCTTCGATCTTCTCGAAAAAGATCCGCTCATCTACCCCGCATTCAATAACCGCATGCTCGTAGATGCAAAAGAGCAAACGCTTAAAGTCATTGTCGATCTACTTGTAAATCAACACGGTGACTATCGCGACCTATTTACCACCCGCCGGACGTTCATGACCCGCACATTGGGGGTCGCCTATGACCTACCAGTGCGACCCGAACAAGGTTGGGAGATTCAAGAGTTTCCCGAGGGCGACCCAAGGGCGGGAATTCTGACTCACTTGAGCTTCACGGCACTCTACTCTCACCCCGGACGCAGTTCGGCGACACTGCGCGGCAAAGCGGTTCGTGAACAGCTGCTATGCCAACCGGTGCCACCTCCGCCCAATGACGTCAATTTCACTATTGTTCAAGAAACAGACAATCCCAACTACCGTACGGCACGTGAGCGCTTAACAGCACACCGCGAAAACCCCGTATGCGCCGGTTGTCACAAGATTGTTGACCCGATCGGTCTAGCCCTTGAGAAATTTGACGGCCTTGGCCAACTTCGCACTCGTGAAAACGGTGCCGCCATTGACGTCAGCGGTGAACTGGACGGCATTGATTTTGAGGACGCGGCAGGTCTGGGACAAGCTCTTCATGACAACCCTAAAACGGCGACTTGCCTCGTAAATAGTCTGTATCGCTATGCCGCCGGACGTGTAGCTCAGCCAAACGAAGAAGAATGGCTCGCCTATCTTGACGATCAATTTGCCCGCGACGGCTATCGCATCCTTGACTTACTGCGCCGCATTGCCGTCAGCGATGCGTTTTATGCTCTCGACGACACTGAGACGAGTCCAACGTTGGAGGCCTTCAATGACGGTTAACATAAACAGAAGACGTGTCCTTCGCGGCATAACGAATGGAGCGGCCATCACAGTCGCCCTTCCATTCCTTGATAGCTTCCTTAACGACAACGGCACGGCACTAGCCTCAGGGCGACCGCTTCCTGTGCGCTTTGGCACCTGGTTTTGGGGTCTTGGCGTAACACCCGGACGATGGGTTCCGACACAAACCGGTGCCGGATACGATATCTTACCTGAACTCAAGCATCTTGAATCCTTCAAAAATCAAATCAATGTCTTGAGCGGCTTTGACGTCAAAGTTGATGGCAAAGCAAATGTTGCCCACCAGACGGGAACTGTTGGGTGCCGGACTGGAAACGTTCCTAAAGACAACAAAAGCCAACATCCAACTTTGGATGTGGTGATTGCCGATGCTATCGGTACCGACACACGGTTCCGTTCTTTAGAACTGACGGCAACTGGCAATCCCAAAGATACATATAGCTGGCGCAACTCAGCTCAACTAAATCCTAGTGAAGGCTCCCCGCTGGACTTTTATACACGCGTATTCGGGCCAGAGTTTCAGGATCCTAACGCCTCCGAATTTACGCCAGACCCGGCCGTGATGTTGCGCAAGAGCGTCTTGTCCGGCGTCGCCGAAGAACGCGCGGATTTGGTAAAGCGGCTCAATGCTGGCGATCGCGCACGGCTTGACGAGTATTTCACCTCCTTACGGCAGTTGGAAAATCAGCTGGAGTTAATGCTGCAAAAGCCGCCCCCCGCTGAGGCCTGTGTTGTTTCAGAGTCTCCGGCGGAATTGCCGAGTGGTTATGAAATCGACACCGTCGTGGCTAACCACAAGCTGATGGCACAATTGCTTGCTCTAGCCCTGGCCTGCAATCAGACCAAAGTTTTCAACCTGGTCTACTCAAACTCTGGTTCTAATATCCGCAAAGCAGGTGAGAGCACTTCGCATCATCAACTGACGCACGAGGAGTTGCCGGACAAAGACACCGGCTATCAGATGCAATCCGCTTGGTTTGTCGAACGCAGCATGGAGGCTTTTGCCGTCTTTTTGTCGGCGCTGGACGGTGTTCGTGAAGGCGACGGCACACTATTGAGAAACACCCTTGTATTTGCTCACACCGATACTAACTTTGCCAAAAGTCACTCTGTTACTGCTATGCCATCGATGACGGCAGGATCTGCCGGCGGACGGCTGAAAACCGGAATTCATATTGCCAGCAATGGCGAACCTATCACTCGTGTAGGCCTAACTTTACAGCAAGCCATGGGTCTTCCGGTGGGGACATGGGGTACTGAATCCATGACAACGAGCAGCCCCCTTAGCCAACTCTTGGCTTAGTCGAGAGCATCACATGAATATGAGGCAATTTTTCATTGTCGCAATCATCGTTACGGTTGGAACACCTGTTTTTGCGCAACAACCCTCCGCACCTATTATTGCGCTAGCTCCTCGAACCGCGGACTCTTTGCCCTTGTCAACGGTGGTTTTGAAGGATGCGCTCTCATTACGCGACGCCCCCATTACCAACGCCGTTGATTTAGAAGCCTTCGGATACGTCGAAGAAGAATACTTCCTCACCACACCAGCTTACACAACCCGCATCTTACTGAGGCGACCTGCCGATGCAGAAATATTTAGCGGCACAGTCCTGGTCGAACCTCTGCCGGAAGGAACTGAATGGCCCATCATATGGACTGCGGCGTGGCCCTATATCACAAAGCACCAAGACGTCTGGGTGGGCGTCACGATTTCACAAAACAATATTGAGACTTTATTTAAGAAGGTCAATCCAGGGCGTTATTCCACTCTCAATATTCCGGATAAAATTTCACGCTTCAATATTCTAGCTCAGACAGGTTTGATATTACGTGATCCGAACGGACCTCTCGGCAAAACCGGTCTTCTTGATCGGGCCTCAACACTAAAAGGTCTACTACAGGTGTTCGGTGTCGGATGGGGCGCGTCCTCAGGTTGCACGCAAACCGAATTTATAAACGAAGGCCATCACCTCCGGGCCAAACGCGAAAATGGTCGCCCTATTTTTACGGGGTACGTTATCGGAGGATGCTCTCAAACCGGACGTATTTCGATTCCTGGAGATGCACCTGTTATTGCTTTGGCCACCGAGAGTGACTATCGGCCAGAGTTAATCCAGGCAACTCTTGATGCGCGATTTGATGACGGGAATACACCCGGCAAGAACCGGTCTCGATGGTATGATATTGTTGGCGCCGCCTCGGCTTCTTGGAGGGATCATCCGAAATTCGCCATCAGCCTGTTTCAAGCTAACAATGCCACCGCACCCGACTGCGCTAAGCCCATAACCACATTGCCGGGACGAGACAATTTTCTACGTGGCGCATTTTTCGCCCTCGATTTGTGGACCCGCATGGGCATCGCCCCGCAAGCTGGCAGGGTGATGGATCTCGACGACGACAAGATGATCAAACACGACCGTGATGGCAATACGTCGGGCGGACTGCGCCCTCACTGGGTAGCCGTGCCAGTCTCTACTTTTTCTGCCCAAAGTGGAGGCGACGGGTTTTGCGCTGAAAGCGGCACCGAGACCGCGCTCCCCCCTGAACACATAAATGAACTCTATGAAAGCCGTGAAGACTACCTCGCCAAGGTGGCTGCGCATCTCGACATGCTGGTGATGGGACGCTTGCTGGTTTATGACGACGCTAAGACTGAGCTAGACGATCTCTCGGCCAGGGCATTTCCCTGAGGCGTACCGCTAACCGGTGTTTTCTTTATAAATCAATCAGCTATGTTTTCTCTGGCCCAATCAACGGTTCAGTCACTCTACTGAGAGCCACTTCAACGGGCCAATTTGCAACTAAATTTCTGCTTTATGCCAAGTTAGCGATGCTATCGCCCTCGATACGGTATATATGCAGCCTCTGTACCCGTTGCTTGGCGTGAATTGTTCAGCAGCCAATATCCTCAAATAAGGTTTATCTTCCTCCGTGGCATTTCCCCCGACAAGTCCCCCGCTCGCCCGCGCACTGGCTGAGCGAGATTACAACGACCCGACATCCGTACAAACCGCCGTCATCGCTCCAGAAGTGGGCGAGCGAGATCTACTGGTATCCGCCCAGACTGGGTCCGGCAAAACCGTCGCTTTCGGGTTGGCAATCGCCTCAACCTTACTCGAAGGTGCACAAACACTTCCCCGCGCAGGCGACCCGATCGCGTTGATTGTCGCGCCTACTCGCGAATTGGCATTGCAGGTTCACCGTGAACTTACATGGCTCTATCAGCATGCTGGGGCGAAAGTTGTCGCATGTGTCGGAGGTATGGACCCAAGAGCTGAGAAACATCAGCTCTATGCAGGATGCCATATCGTCGTCGGCACGCCCGGACGCCTGCGGGATCATCTTGAGCGAAATAATTTAAAAATCGGTAATCTCAAAGCCGTGGTGATGGACGAAGCCGACGAGATGCTTGATCTCGGATTTCGTGAAGACATCGAGTTCATACTTGAAACTACACCGAAGGAGCGGCGCACGTTGCTGTTTTCAGCCACGTTGCCTCGCGACATTGTCAAACTCGCCAAGCAGTACCAACGCGATGCCATGCGCATTGAAACATCTGCCGGGTCGCGCGGTCATGCAGATATCGAATATCGCGCCTTGCGGATTGCACCGAAAGATACCGTACATGCAGTGGTTAACGTGCTGCGATACACGGACGCACCTAGCGCGCTTGTTTTCTGCAACACCCGCGATGCCGTACGTCACCTTCATGCCACCTTGGTCGAACGCGGATTTTCCGCAGTCTCATTATCGGGCGAGTTCAGTCAAAGCGAACGCAACCACGCCCTCCAGGCATTGCGCGATGGCCGTGCCCGGGTCTGCGTCGCCACCGATGTCGCCGGCCGAGGTATCGACCTGCCCAATCTCGGACTGGTTATTCATGCTGATCTCCCAAACGATGCTGAAAGTTTGCAGCATCGAAGCGGGCGCACCGGACGTGCCGGGCGTAAGGGAATAAGTGTATTGCTCATTCCCCCAGCCAAACGCCGTAAAGCCGAACAACTTCTATCCCACGCGCGTATTCAAGCTGCGTGGGCAACACCGCCCACGCCTGAAGATATACGCAAACTCGACAACGATAGATTGTTGGAAAACCTGCTCGCAGCGGAGGATGCGCTGGATGAAGACATCGCCATGGGCAAGGTTTTGCTCACGAAGCGATCTTCTGAAGAGATTGCGGCCGCCCTGGTGCGTGTCTACCGCTCCAAACTGCCTGCACCCGAAGAATTGATGACACTCAGCGCCGGAGATACCCGCGAGTACAAGCCTAAGTATAGCGAACGTAATGAACGTCATGATCGGCCACCACGTGAGCCCAGAACCGGCTTAACCGATGCCGTCTGGTTCCGACTCAATGTAGGCCGGCAACGCAACGCCGACCCTAAATGGCTGATTCCCGAAATTTGCCGTCAGGGCGGAATTACCAAGCGCGAAATTGGCGCTATTCGGATATTTGATCAGGAAACCAAATTTGAAATTGATACCGCCGCGGCCGATGACTTTGCCGAACTGATCGCTAAGGTTACCAAAGGCGATATTTTTATCGGTAAGACAGACCCTCCTCCTGACGGGGGACATGTCCGCAGACCGCCGCCTCCTCACGCGAAAAAAGGTGGCTGGAAGGCCAAAAGTCATACGCCGGATGGAAAATCCGGTGGCAAATGGGAAGGCAAACCTAAGCATCAAGGGAAAGCCAAGACTGACGGGACGCCAAAAGCGGACGGCAAGCCGAAACACAAAAGCAAATTAAAGCTCGCAGGCAAGCACGCAGGAAAACCCGGTGGATTCAACAAGAGTCCGAAAACAAAAAAGCGGGCGAACTAAAGGTTCGGCTAGAATTATACCGCCTATGTTGAGTGCCGGCGCGCGAGAGTAAATTCACTAGGTCGAATACACATGACTTTAGAGAGTTATCTTTTATTTGTCGTAGCGAGCATTGTCCTGTGCGTCGTCCCCGGGCCGGACATTGTCTATCTGTTGAGTCGATGCATCGCGCAAGGCAAGAGGGCTGGCGTATTTGCAGCCGTTGGCATTGCGGCCGGGGGCTATGTTCATTTGGCAGCAGCGATCACAGGACTATCCGCAATTTTGCTGACATCTGCCACCGCATTTACAGTCGTGAAGTGGTTGGGAGCGCTATACCTTATTTACCTTGGAGTCACCGCTTTCCGAAATTCTGAGACTCAAGACGTGACAACAACCAAGCGCCTATCAGGTAGCAGCCCATGGTCTATTTTCTGGCAGGGCTTTGTGAGCGATATACTTAATCCAAAGGTCGCGATGTTTTTCCTCGCATTACTGCCGCAGTTCGTAGAGCCGGGAAGTGGAAACCCTATTGGTCAATTATTCCTTATGGGAATTACTGTCACTTCAATTGGATTGATAGTGAACTTCACACTTATCACCGTTTCCGCCCATGTCACCAGTGAGTGGAGGCAAAGCACCACAGCTGTGCGCTGGTTGAAAAGAGCTATGGGAGTTACGTTTATTGGATTGGGTGCTCGCTTGGCACTTGAAAAAGCTTAATCAAACCACAAGCGCCACCAGTTCGCTGCGACCTGCGGAAAAAACTGCGGGTCCGTAACCCTTCAAAGTCACGGACCCGCGATACTCATAGTATTATTCGCCGACTTCGATCCAATAAGCCCGCACGAAACTATGAAGCAACACCTAAAAAGGACTTATCCTTCGGTCGTATCAGTCGTTTTGCGCACAGTAAATCTACTCAACTGCATGCGCGGCTGTTCCCATTCCGGGCTCAACTCTGATGCTTTCAAATAGTCGAAATACGCCCCTCTGACGTTGCCGAGCTCCTCATGCGCAATTGCTCTGTTGTAATACGCTTTTTCGGCCTCGTTGGGGTCAAGCTTTAGACCTGCATCAAGTGCTTCCACGCCCTCTGCCCAACGCTTCAAGGCAACAAGCGATGCGCCGCGGTTCACATACGTTTCCGCAATACTTGAATCAGTATCAATCGCTCGGTCAAAGCTCCGTAACGCGTCTTGATAGGAACCTTGCACAAACTGCAACACACCCATGTTATTATATGTCCCTGCCCGGCCACGAGTGCCCAAGGCTTCAGACTTGAGAGCAAGCGCACAGATTTCGGCCGGGTTTACGCCAACTCTGGACCCGGTGAGATCAACAGTCTGCTGCACATCCGATACCAAATCTCGGGCGGCCTCGTAACATTGTTGCGCCAATCCGCCGCCAAGCACGACGACCGCCGCGGAAGCCGTGCTGGATGCCAAGCACATTGAGGCTCCAAATCCAGCCATCAACGCAAATTTTGTGAATTTTCCCATATCATCCTCCTGTGAGGTTGTGTGTTTGCGACACGCGTCTTCTGAAATCGTCCAAATTGGCTCAAACTTCAGTAACATCCAGGACGAAAAGCTAGCGCAAGTATAAGCTGGCGCGTGCTTTAAAACAACAAAGCACCGATATAAGATGCAAAACTGATGATTAAACAAGAATGCCCTAAACCCCTTGGATTTATTCGGTTTCATGGGGTTTCGACAAAACCGACCCATTCGGATTTTCATCAAGATAGTACAGGCGTAACCCTTCAAAATCGGGCACGGCCTCTAGGTAGTTCGGCTCGAACGTGAATCCGGACAAGTCCTTAAAACTATTATCGTCGGTACGTAACGCAGCTGTAGGCAAAGCCCACTCTTTCGCGGTTGTCCGTAACCGCTTACTCTCGCACCAGATTATTTAAATCACTAAATGACTTTCCTGACTCTGCCAATTTTTTCAAAAGCGATGCCGGATCCCAATTCATATCGTGTTTGGAACGCAGATCGACAATATCGCGATAAACCTTATCAAGCCCGATAGAGTCCGCCCAGAACATGGGACCACCAAGAGCCGCCGGAAATCCCATTCCGTGCACATAACAAAGATCTACATCGCTTGGGCGTTCCACAATGCCCTCCTCGACCACACGCGCACCTTCGTTAACGAGCGCATACATGCAGCGCTTGACGATCTCCTCGTCGGTAATCTCGCGGCGCTCTATGCCAAGGCGCTTTGATTCATTTGCAATCATCGCCTCCACCTCAGGGTCACGCTCCCCTTTACGCGCGCCAGAAGGGTAAGAATACCAACCTGCTCCGGTCTTGCTGCCGTAGCGTTTTTTCTCCACCAGCAGGTCGGCCAGACGGGAATAACGCATACCTTCCGGCCAATCTTTCAATTGGTCCTGACGTACGTGATAAGCCACGTCCTGACCGGCCATATCGATCATCGCACACGGTCCCATAGCGAACCCAAACCCTGTAATAGCGCGGTCGATATCGTGTGGTAGGGCGCCCTCTTCCATAAGAAAGTCAGCTTGCCGTAAATACGGGTAGAGAATGCGATTTGCGCAAAATCCGAAACCGACACCAACGACGACCGGCACCTTACCGATTTTGCGTCCTATTTGCGTGGCCGAAGTTAAAACATCCGGCGCTGTTGCCCCTCCTCTTACAACTTCCAGCAGCTTCATGACGTTCGCAGGGCTGAAGAAATGCATCCCGACAACATCCTTGGGGCGTGTTGTGGACTGAGCAATTATATTGACGTCAAGCGCTGACGTATTTGTTGCCAAAATCGCACCGGGTTTCGCGATTTTATCGAGTTCGGTAAAAACGCCTAGTTTGACATCCATATTCTCGAATACGGCCTCGACAATTAAATCCGCAGAGACTAACGCCCCAAGGTCCGCAACGCCGGTGATTCTGTTGATTTTTTCTTCAGCTGCTATAGCAGGCGCGCCACTTTTCGCAGCACTCTTTTCATAAATACCGCGAATGCGCCTAAGTCCCCGCTCAAGCGCAGCGGCATCTTTTTCCACGATGGTCACAGGTATTCCGGCATTTGCAAACGCCATGGCAATGCCGCCGCCCATAGTGCCCGCACCAATAACGCCTACCGTTTTTATAGGGCGGCGCTGCGTATTTTTATCAACGCCGCGAATAGAACCAGCCGCACGCTCAGCAAAAAACAAATGCCGCAGAGCGCGCGATGTCGTCGAATTCATCAATTCTGTAAAAATTTCCCGCTCGCGCTTCAACGCTTCAGCAAAAGACATAGTGCCCGCGTTGGCCAAAGAGTCGATCGCTCCCGCCGACGCTTCGGTGTGCGGGTTTCGCCGCCCAATCTCACTCCTCACCTTTGCAAGAATATCTTCGCGGATCTCCGGCACCGGCAATGCCGATGTTCGCCGCAGTTCATCCTTTTCTGCGAACGAACGTGCGAATATGATCGCATCTTCAAGCAAGTCACCCGACGCAATATGATCAACTAATCCCAAGTCCTTTGCGACAAGACCTGATACCGGCTTTCCCATCGCCATCATGCGAGCTGCTTGTTCAATGCCCACCAATCGCGGAAGCCTTTGAGTTCCACCGCCACCCGGGATTACCCCTAGAGTAACTTCGGGAAGCCCCAACTTTGCATTAGGTTCCGCCATCCTGGCATGGCAAGCCAAAGCCAGCTCCAACCCTCCCCCTAAAGCAACTCCACTGATGGCGGCGATGACTGGTATTCCAGCATCCTCAATCCATTGGTGTACGTCATTAGGATCAGGCACGTTCGGGTCGAGTCCGCCATCGAATTCATTGATATCGGCGCCGGCAGAAAACACCTTTCCACTGCTGATAAGGACCACTGCTCGCACGCCGCTGGTTAGAGCCACTTTCAAAGCCGACGTCATGTCTTCGCGCACCTGAGAGCTAAGACTGTTAACCGGCGGATTTTCAAGAGTAAGAACACCAATATCATCGCGGATTTCGAACCGGACAGTCGCCGTTGTGGTCATCTTTTAATATCCATTCGTTGAATTTCGCTGAGAGCGTTCGCGCGGCTCGGTGGATTAACCCGCTGTATATCCACCGTCTACGTACAGTGTTTGCCCGGTAATAAACTTCGCCGCCGGGGAAGCCAAAAACACAAGCGGCCCGGTCAAATCATCCAATTCACCAAGCCGACCCAGCGGCATGCGTCCGATTACTTTTTCGTAAAGCTCGGGCTGTGTTTTGATCAAATCCCGATTGAGGTCGGTGACGATAACCGTCGCACCAAGGGTATTCACAGTAATGCCGTGTGGTCCAAGTTCAAACGCGAGCGCCGCGCCAAAATTCGCCAGGCCGGCCTTGGTCGCACAATACACCGAACGCGAGGCCATGCCTCGGCCCGACAATATCGACCCCATATTAATAATCCGCCCTGATCTTTGCGCAATCATCCCTGGGGCGAATGCGCGTGAGCACAAGTAGGCGCCGGTCATATTCACATCAAGTATGTGCTGCCACTCGTCCGGGGCGATATCGAGCATCGCCTTCGGCGACGTAATCCCCGCATTATTAAAAAGGATATCGACTTTGCCGAATACGGCGACAATTTCCTCTTTGGCCTTGGCAACGCTCTCTTCGTCACTCACATCGGCTTCGACGACCAAAGCTTTGCGTCCCGTCGCCTCAACTAATTTAGCCGTTTGTTCGAGTTTAGATCGATTGCGAGCGACAACAGCCACATCAGCACCTGCCTCAGCAAGCGCCACTGCACCGGCACCGCCTATGCCGCCGCTGGCGCCCGTCACCACTGCTGTGAGTCCATCGAGCCGAAAACTCGTCATTATTCCCTCCCGCGGGTTTTCAAGTCATTGCAGCCTTTATTTATCTCTCCGGTGTTGAGTTCATATCTCCTGTACACCGAAGGTCGAGCAATGCCTGAATGCGTCCGCGCAGATGCCAGTATTGACCCCGCAATAACGCATCGCCAGATGTGCAAAGCCGTTCCGCCTGCTCCATCATCGTTCTCAATATAAGATCATCGGTGTTTTCTGCCCCACCAATATTGTCATCCGCCATATTGCGCTCCTTCACTACAGCTTGTAGCCGTCCTGGCGCTCATCTTTCCAACGCTTAGCCTTGTAAGAAAACTCAGGGAGATCGCTTCGAGGAACTTCCGCCAAATCCATCCATACGTTTGTGCGATCTTTGATGGACGAACGTACAGCAGCAAGTACGTTTTTGCGCTCATCCATGCTCAACTGGGATGCAGATTCCGAAAAGGCCAACCGAATCTCAATTTCCGTCTTGCCGTCCCTACCTGTAAATACACGACCTGCATACTCGGCAACGACATCATGGGCGAATACCGCCGCATCTATCGCGCTCGGCCAAATATTGTTTCCGCGAATTTTCATCATATCGTCAAGGCGCTTGATAGTACCGCACTCCAATGCATTCCATGCCCGGTCACAGCCGTTGTCTTCATAAGAGATGAATTGGGCCGCATCCCCGGTTCGGAAGCGAACAACAGGTGAACCTTGAATAGAAAGATTGGTAACTATCATCTCGCCCATTTCGCCAGAACTAACAGGCTCTAGAGTTTCGGGGTTGACGACCTCAATCATATTTTCCCATTCGAAAAGATGAAGCTTGCCGCGCTGGCCATCTACAGTGACTGTTCCTTCTTCGCAGGTTGATCCGGCAAACCCCGCGCACTGAGTGCTGCCATACCCTTCTTGAAGCTTACATCCCCAGATGTTTTCAATTTTTTGAGCCCATTCGACCGGATAGGCCTCGGCGGCAATAAACAAAGTTCGTAGACCCGGGAATGCTGTTTTCGGATCAATGCCGCGTTTGTTTAAAGCCTCGCTCAAAGTGTGAAGGTAGTTAGTTGAAGCATAAATGAAATTCATGCCTCCAATGCGTATCATGAGGTCTATTTTCGCGTCGGTGGATAGAGAGCCGCCGGCATGGAATGCGGTAGCCCCCGCAATACGTAGGCCCTCACCCGGTCCCCAGCCACCGGTGGTTAGACCACCCGCCGGTACGCAATTAAGAGCAACATCTCCCGGACGAAGACCCGCCAAGAACCAGGGCAGTGCATGCAGATATCCTTGGATGTGTATATCGTGGTTGCTACGTCCGTAGATTTCTTGCCCCTGACCTGATGTTCCGCCTGTCATGCTAACCAGCGCAACTTGATCCTGCGGTATGGATAACCGGTGACCAAACGGTGGGTGGGCCGTTTGGTCAGCGAGAAAATCGGCTTTGCTTGACGTTGGAAATGCAGCTCGAAACCGCTCAAGAGATGTAATTTTATCAGGCGTCGCACCTGCAATGTCCATGCGCGCGCGGTAATAGGGACTATCGGCGTATAGCCGCGTCAGTTGCCGCTGAAGCCTCGACCATTGCAACGCCTCGAGTTCGCCGCGCGATAAAGCCGCAAAACGCCCGACCAACGGCGAAGCATCATAAGGATTCATTACCGGATCAGTCCGCAGCGGGCGCAAAGACCGGCAACGTAATCTCGTCCGTCACATCGCGGTATGCCACTTGAACTCGCATATCGGCTTTCACGTCTTCTGGCAGGCAATCGATGATGTTTGTAGGCATACGCACACCTTCATCCAATTCCACAAGTGCGACCACATAAGGTACATCTAACGCATAGACGTCCTTGGGCACCGGATGACGCACAACAATCCAACTGAATACCCGGCCCTTTCCACTCGCTTCTATCCACTCATGGTCTGCAGACTGGCACTTCGGGCAAAAGCTGGTGGGCGGAAACCGTGTGCTCCCACACGATGTACAGCGCACAATTTTTAGTTTGTGCTCGCGGCAACTGTCCCAAAACGGAGTGCTTTCGGGATCGGGAGCAGGTAACGGTTTGATGTAACTCATGATCTAGTTCCTCAACAGCAAGGCACTGCCACACGTCATCGCTCCGGCAGTGGTCAAGCATATTTCTGCATCTTTGATTTGCCGGGCTCCGGCGTTACCGCGAAGCTGATCCACCGCTTCAATCACATGGTTGAGACCGTGAATATAGGCTTCGGACAACAGTCCTCCGGCTGTGTTCAATGGCAATTCTCCATCACGCGCTATGCGTCCACCTTGCACAAATGACCCACCCTCACCCTCTTTGCAAAAACCAAGACCCTCAAGTTGCATAAGGATGCTGTACGTGAAGCAATCATAAATTTGGGCGACGTCCACATCTTCCGGTCCAATGCCAGCACTACCCCATAAATCCTTGGCGATATATTTGGCGTAGTTGTGAGCATGATCAGGCCAACGGATTGCATCGAACAGGTCTTCGCCCTGATTTGGACCGCCACCGTAGGCCCCGCCCATGATATGTACCGGCTTGTGTTTCATATCGCGGGCGCGCTCAGTACTGGTCACAAGCACCGCGCATGCTCCATCGGACTCAAGACAGATATCGAGCATCCGAAACGGATCGACAATCATGCGCGAATTCATGTAATCGTCCATGGTGATCGGCGTCCGTTGCATAGCTCGCGGATTAAGCGCGGCATTGTCGCGAAACGTGACGGCGATCTCGCCGAGTTGCTCGGCATTTGTGCCGTACTGAATCATATGTCGCCGGCACCACATAGCCATGGCTTGCGGATACGTGATCCAACCGAACGGCGCGGTGTACTGCGTTATACCGCGCGCCGCCATTTCGCGCCCCCCGCCCAATCGGAAGCCAGAGCGACCATTCATCGCGCGGTAGCATACAATGTTCTTCGCCAGGCCCGCTTCGATAGCCGCGATTGCCGAGAGGATAATAAGATTGGCCGCATTGCCGCCACTTTGGAAATCCACCGCGTACTGCGCCGCAGGCACGCCGATTTCTGTGGCAACCGCCATGGCCGGCGCCGAATCATTGAAGTTAAAACTTACAAAGCCATCGATATCGGAAACGTCTAATCCCGCATCCTTAATAGCCTTCAAGCAGGCTTCCGAAGCCAAGCTGCGTACATTTCTACCCGACTTTTTCGAGTAATCTGTAAAGCCGATTCCGGCAATGGCGTATTTGTCTTTTTGCGAAAACATATTTGTCTCGATTCTTTGATTAACTCGAAAATTTCGGTTTGCGTTTCTCTTTGAAGGCGATCAGGCCTTCTGTCGCATCCGGCTCTGTGGTCGCGTAACGATGGACATAATTCATTTCGTACACGAGCCCTTCGGAGAGATTAGTCGTGGCTGCAATATGCGTGAGGTGTTTGGCCCCGCGTACACCCGCACCGCTCTTCTCGGCAAGAGAGCGTCCCAACTGCACCGCAGCCTCAACAAGTTCTGATCCAAGGACGACACGATTCACGAGACCGATTTTTTCGGCCTCGGCAGCAGTGAGCATTTCACCGGTGAGAATTAAATATTTCGCGCGCATCGTTCCAATCGCCCTTGGCAGGCGCTGAGAGCCGCCTGCACCAGGGAGTTGGCCAAAATTTAAATGTCCATCGCCAATTTTCGCTGTATCCGCCGCAACTGCTAAATCACAAGCCAGAAGCAACTCAAGTCCGCCCGCGACACAGACACCGTTTACAGCAGCGACAAATATTTTTTCAGAGGCTTCCATGCTGGTCAGCAAGTTTAGGAAATCGTCCAGAAACTCGGCGAATTGATCGGCGTTTTTATAGAGGGAGATATACCCTTCGAGGTCGCCTCCGGCCGAAAAGCTACGGCCTTCTCCCGTCACGACTACCGCGACAATTTCCGGGTGTGCGTCTATATCCGCAACAGCGCGGCGCAATTCCTTCACCGTCGCCCAGTCCAGAGGATTCAACTTCTCAGAACGAGTCAGCGTCAGTCGCGCGACGACGCCGTCCCAAATCAGAGAGATATTTTTATACGGAGCACTCATGAAACTCTAGCTTTGCACTAGCCGGGAGAGAATAGATAAGGGCGTTATCGTAGCACCGCGACGGCGGCCCGCTAGAGCGAGACGAGCAGATATCAGAAAGATAGATCGCATCCTAGCCTCCCTCTAGTATGTTGAAATTATTGTATTTTATATTCACGGAGCGTAGACACAGGCCACGCCTTTTCTTTCCTTATAATCTTATAGTATTTTAGAAGGGCGATGCAAACAACTCCCCGTGCGGCTTCGCCTAACTTTAAGAATGAACGGGCAGCAGGATTTTCGAGAGCCCTCTTCCGCCGCAGAAGCGATTGTTAGCGCGGCAGCCAAATCAGCTTCCGTATTTTGTCCGCCGGCCATACAGCATAGTGAGATTTATACGCCGATTGAGGTATCCCTCCTTGAAATCGATGGCATCGGTTTCATGGAACAAGTCGGAATCAAAAATAACGCCTCGGTTGGCGCGATAAGGCACAGTTATGGGCTTGGCGTCGGACCTATTCAAGAAAGCCCTCATCGCGGATTCATTCCCGTTATATTTCTCGGGCTCCCAATCTTTCGGCGCCGCCACATCCCAAATGACGATGCCACCGCTCTCGGGATTGCGATTGGCATCATCGGGCGTAATCCAAAAATTCACATTCACGGCCGCCTGGTCTGCATGAATTTTAATTCCATCAAGACGGCTGTCGTATTTGAAGCCCCATAGCATGCGCAATCCATAATCCCCGATGATACTCGGGAATGTACTGCGCAACTCCTCTGCGATTTGCGCCAACAAAGGACATGCGAACCCGTGTTCAGGCATAGCTCCTAGATAACCGCCGTCGTAAGATTTCTGCCACATAGTGGAGCCCCAGCAATATTGCCGCAGCTTTTCCAAAGCATCATTAGATAAAAGATCATCGATCACAGCAATCCGTGGCCGACTCTTCTCCCATTGTGCTGCAGCAGCAATTGAATTGTTTGGATTAATGGTAGGTGCACTTAACCTTCCACCATCCGCAAGATAAAACGTCTCTCCCTCGGCCACATCTCCTCGCGCTTCAAGATAGTCACGCTGCTCGCTATCATGGCGCTTCTTATGCTCTGAATTTGACGACTCAACTCCTGTCTTTAATGTTGGCATTAATCTGGACGCGGATCTGATCGCGGCCAGGCCATCAGAGATGTGATTGAGTTCGCACAAAATCCAACCGCGCAGCAATAAGGACGGTAAATAGTCTGCCTGAATCGCCAACGCCTCATCCACGCACGTCAACGCGTCATCCAATTGGTGCATTGTTCGCAAAGTTGTGGCGCGAGCATGCCACAGCTCAAAACTGTCCGGTGTTATAGCGAGAGCTTTATCGTAACTAGACAACGCATCGTCAAAGCGACCAAGGTGTTGCAATACCTTGCCGCGATTGGTCCACGCACGTGCGTAGTCCGGTTGAATGCAAAGCGCCTTGTCGTAGCTTTCGAGTGAGTCTTCAAAACGCATCATTTCGAACAGCGCAACACCGCGATTAGCCCAAGCCTCGAACGCATTCGGAGTCTGAAGCAGCACATTGTCGAATGTGTTAACCGCTTCTGGATAACGATCCAGTTCCATTAACACGTTGCCACGGCTAGAGAGCGCGTTAACAAATCCGGGTTTTACCGCAAGCGCTTTGTCAAAACTGCTTAACGCCTCTTCATATTGCAGCAGCTTCAGTAATGCAGCTCCGCGATTAGTCCAAGCTTCCGCAGTAGATTGGAGTGCCAAAGCTTTATCGTAAGAGCTCACAGCTTCATCAAATCGGCGTAGCTCTGCCAAGATAACGCCACGATTGTGCCAAGCCTCACCGTTACTTGGCTCACGCGCAACCACCTTAGAAATACTGACGAGTGCTTTTTTGTACTGCCCCGCACTCAGCAACAAAGCACTGTGCAACGCGAGTGCTTCTCCGGAATCTGGGTTAAGTTTTAACGCACGTTCCACGGCCCGCAGCGCTTCTGGCTGGCGTTGCTGCTGATAGAGCAAAACGGCAAACATATACCGCGCAGGAAAGTTTCTCGGTCCTACCGCGAGAACCTGCCTATATAGACGTTCTGCTTCCACCAAATTACCCGCTTGGTGAAATGACATCGCTTGATTCAACATGAGCTGCCAAGCCATCGTCGTCCTATCGGGCCACCGTGAACACTTCAAATCAGCATACAAGCTAGCACCCTCACCAGGCCGCTCGCAATTATCTGGGATCAAACAATGTTCTTACTCATCCTATTTAATTACATCTGAACCATAGGAACTCGGCCATTTTTTCTCTCCCTTTTAAAGAAAAACGCTATTACTCTCCCTCACAAGCTAATCTGATGGCGCACGAGTTCTGCGCAGCACCACGATGGGAGATATTGATGAAAATTTTTTACCTAGCTTCCGCCGCTGCGCTCGCCTGCGCGCTTATGACCCCGGCAGCCGTGTCTGCCGCTGACGCAGCAAAGTCCGCCGATATCTCACATCACGGATTAAATCCTAGTGATTTTCCGCGCTGGCACCAGGTTGTGCCGAACGTTTATGCCTACGAGGACACCCTCACCACACCAGATTTTACGTTCACCACGAACAGCCTCATCATTGTGACCACCGACGGCGTTGTTCTGGTCGATGGCCAGGATCATGAAGAGCAAGGAGAGTCGCTGGTTAAAGCGATCAAGGAAATCACACAGCAACCTCTGAAATACGTCGTAATCGCCTCGGATCACGGTGACCACGTCAATGCACTTCCAGTCGTGAAGGCGGCGTATCCAGATGCTATATTCGTTTCCTCGCCCGCTTCGTTGAAAACAATGACAACGCTACAACGCCCCATCTTGGCAACAGATTTGGTGGACGAGCAGAAAACTCTTAAGCTCGGCAGCACCGAGATACAGATATTGAATCTGGGACGCGGCCATACGGGCGGCGACCTTGTCGTCTATCTGCCGGAACCCAAGGTGATGTTTTTGAGCGAACTATACGATCGAAATATTTTCCCACCGATGATCACCGGATATCCTACTGAGTGGGTTGCAACTTTGAAAAAAGCACAGGCGATGGACGTCACCTGGTTTATCCCTGGCCATGGTTTCACGGGTGGTGATGCCGGCACACTGAGGGCCGATCTCGAAGACTTCACCAAAGCCGTGGAGCTCGTTGTATCTGAAGGCAAGCGTTTGCATGCCGCAGGCGCAGCGTGCGCCACGGAAAAGGATTGTCCCGCCAATGCACAAGCAAATTGGGGCCCCTATGCCAACTCTACCGCCGCAGCTGGGCAAGCCCCGCGCGCACTTGCGCGCGCTTACGCCGAGTTGGAAGGCAAACTACCTAACTAAGTTGTTAGAAGTGTAGAAAAGCCGGGAGGGTGCTCATTGACACGATAGGAATGCAAAACCACACGAACCTTAGCTCAAGGAAAGATCAGAATACTAACCCCGCGATCTAATAAAGCATTCTACATTAGCAGAGCACTCTGCGGATTTACGCTAATCAGCATTCGTTACTAAAGATCGAAAAACAGAGAACCAACAAAGAGTTGATTGCTTCAAATTAACAAACGGCACCTTCGGCAATTAGTAATTAACCATCTATCGAAGTCTCTTATGGAGCTTGCCGAAATAGTTCGGGCGGGGTCCGAAGCAGAAGGACTGCGAGTGCACCGAGCAACACAATCCAGATACTGGCATTCATGATCGTGGCACGTCGCGCATTCTCCTTCTCAAACCATGTGCGAGGGCGTACCCCGAAAAGCACAAACATTGCCTGAGCCGATAAATTTACGCACACAACATTTACGGCCAACAAAGTCCCTGCACCGACAGCGAGGTGCCATTCTCCTGCACCAAAAAGCATTCCCATCGCCGCCGCCGGCGGCATAAGTGCGACAGCAACCATAACCCCAACCAAGGCTGCAGAGACACCGACGGTCAACGACAGCGTCGCAGCAGCCCCAGAAGCCAGCGCAACCGCAATGCCGTCAAGACCTACCGAGGTACGGCTCATCAATTCATGACTATCCAAGGCAACGGGCCAAGCAAAACCAATGGCGACACTAATCAATATGGTTATCCCCTGATCTGCCCCCTATGAAGTGGTCCTCCCTAAGGTATGGTTTTGCCATGAAG
>CAXBLG010000056.1:0-21675 GCA_963976395.1 uncultured Rhodospirillaceae bacterium | reverse complement strand
ATCAGCTCACCTGTGTGTTGGTGGACCACGGCTTGATGCGCCAGGGCGAGACCGAACAGGTGGTGCGTGTGTTCCGCGACCGCTTCAACATTCATCTGATCGACCGCGACGCCTCCGATCTCTTCCTCGGCAAGCTTGCGGGCGAGACAGACCCGGAGAAAAAACGCAAAATCATCGGCGCGACTTTTATCGATGTGTTCGAGGAAGAGGCAAAAAAAATCGGCGGCGCGGATTTTCTGGCCCAAGGCACCCTGTACCCCGATGTGATCGAGTCCGTCTCGTTTCACGGCGGGCCGTCGGTCACCATCAAGTCGCACCATAATGTCGGTGGTTTGCCCGAGCGCATGAACATGAAGCTGGTCGAGCCCTTGCGCGAGTTGTTCAAGGACGAAGTGCGCGAACTGGGCCGCGAGCTGGGCCTGCCCGAAGAAATGGTGGGCCGTCATCCGTTCCCGGGCCCGGGCCTCGCCATCCGCATCCCGGGTCAAGAGATCACCGCCGAGCGCCTCGATATTCTGCGCAAGTCAGACGCGATTTATCTGGAAGAGATTCGCAATGCCGGTTTGTACGATTCCATCTGGCAGGCCTTTGCCGTGTTGTTGCCGGTGCGCACCGTCGGTGTGATGGGCGATTCACGCTCATACGATTATGCGCTCGCCCTTCGTGCAGTCACGTCAACCGACGGCATGACGGCGGACTATTACCACTTCGATATGGAATTTCTCGGGCGGGTCGCGAACCGCATCATCAACGAGGTGAAAGGCGTCAACCGCGTCACCTATGATGTGACCAGCAAACCGCCGGGGACCATTGAGTGGGAGTGAAGGGCTTGATATCAGCAGAGACGACAACCTAAAATAGGGCATGGCCCTCATAGACATCGCGATCAATGACCCATCAGCGCTTTGGGAGATGAACATCGAGCAAATCGTTGCGATTTGTGGCGATGGAAAGCTTAAAGACAAGAGCCCATGCTCACAGCAATTTCGTCAGATCTTAACTCGCCAAAGCTCCGAATATTTGGCGGAGTTTGCGCGGTATTGTCTCGACAATAAATTTGACCGTAGCGGCTTTATCTTACAGGACGTCGTCAACGAGATCGGACGACGCCTGGGATATTCCGTGACTAATGGTCGATATAGTGGGGTTCGTAATGAGATTGGTTTCGATGGGACGTGGGCGGATACTAAAAACACATTGGTTGTCGAAGTAAAAACTACGGATGCTTATCGTATCAACCTGGATAGCATCTGTGAGTATGGAACGAAGCTCGAGAACCACGGGGCTGGACCAAGCGAATCGCTGTATACACTGATCATCGTTGGCCGGCAGGACACCGGTGATTTAGAAGCGCAAATTCGCGGCAGTCGTCACGCATGGAATGTCCGACTAATTAGTGTTGATGCTCTTATAAAGTTGATGTTTGTGAATGAAGAGTTTGATGACGTCGCGCTCACAGAGAAAGTACGACGAGTATTGCTTCCGTTTGAATATACACGGGTAGACCACATTATTGACTTGGTTTTTGAGACGCAGCAAGAGACTGAAACAAAAACGCAGGCGGCAACTGAAGTAGAGGAAGAGTTGGTGGCCACAACAGGTGGCGGCTGGACACCTGAAAATACGCCTAAGGTTGAGTTGGAAGACAAGCGCAATGCTTCGGTCACAGCGTTTTCTATTCTTCAGAACAGCGATCTAGTGAAAGTGTCGAAGACAAATTTTAGCGATGATCAATCTGGGCTGCACGTGACCTGTGCGGTTTCAAAAAAATACAAAAGAGATTACCAGACCTATTGGTATGCTCTGCATCCAAACTGGGTTGAGTTCATGAAACAAGCGCCGAAGGCCTTTTTTGTCCTTGCGTGCATGGATCGGACAGAGGCGTACGCCATACCTTTGAGCAATGTCCTCTCTCATCTGGAAGGGCTGAATAAAACGGAAAGTCGCGGTCGCAGCTATTGGCATATAAGTCTCGGTATGGATGGCGAAAGATTATTTTGGGTTATTCCAAAAACGGGTGAGAAGATAGATTTGGCGAATTTTGAATTTTCTATTGCTTGACGCTTCGCAAGATGCCCGCCCACGCGTATAGCTTCCGTTATTGAACGGCCTAGCCACTTCCACCCCCTCCACACATCACCGGATACCAGCACTCTCTCATGATTCGTCTCGACAATATCAGCAAGCAAAACGGTCACCAGATTCTGTTCATCGATGCGTCGATGGTCCTTCAAAAGGGCGAGAAGGTGGGGCTCGTCGGTCCCAACGGCGCCGGTAAAACAACAATCTTCCGCATGATCGCCGGTCAGGAGCAGCCCGACGACGGCCGGGTGCTGGTCGATGCCGGTATGACCGTCGGCTATTTCAGCCAGGATGTCGGCGAGATGTCGGGCCAGAGCGCCGTGGCGGCGGTGATGGACGGCGCGGGGCCTTTAAGTGCTCTGGCGGTTGAAATGGCCGCGCTCGAAGCGGCGATGGCCGACCCGGATCAGGCCGACGAGATGGAAGCTTTGGTCACACGTTACGGCGAGGTGCAGGGGCGTTTCGAGGAGTTGGGCGGCTATGCGCTGGAAGACCGCGCGCGCGAAGTGCTGGCGGGACTCAGTTTCAGCGAAGAGCGGATGGACGGCGATGTCGGTCTGCTCTCGGGCGGCTGGAAGATGCGCGTGGCGCTCGCCCGCATTCTTCTGATGCAGCCCGACGGTATGCTGCTCGACGAGCCGAGCAACCATCTCGATCTGGAAAGCATCATCTGGCTTGAAGAGTTTTTGAAACGCTACGACGGCGCGCTGCTCATGACCTCCCACGACCGCGAGTTCATGAACCGCATTGTGGGCAAGATTGTCGAAATCGACGGCGGCTCGCTCACCACCTACGCGGGCAACTACGATTTCTACGAGCAGCAGCGCGCGCTCACCGAGAAACAGCGTCAGGCGCAGTTCGAGCGCCAGCAGGCAATGCTGGCCAAGGAAATCGAGTTCATCGAGCGCTTCAAGGCGCGCGCCTCGCATGCCGCGCAGGTGCAAAGCCGGGTCAAGAAGCTGGATAAGATCGAGCGGGTGGAACCGCCGCGGCGGCGGCAATCGGTGCGGTTCGATTTCCGCACCCCGCCGCGCTCGGGCGACGATGTCGTCAGTTTCAAAAATGTTCACAAGGCTTACGGCAGCCATTCGATTTACGCGGGCTTCGATTTCCAGCTCTGCCGCAAGGAACGCTGGTGCATCCTGGGCGCCAACGGCGCCGGGAAATCGACGCTGCTGAAACTGGTGGCGGGCGCGGAAGACCCGGATATGGGCACGACCCCGGATAAGGGCACGGTGACCGTGGGCGCCAGCGTCCGCATGGGCTATTTCGCCCAGCACTCCATGGATTTGTTGGACGGCAACGATACGGTGTTTGAATCGCTCGATGCGTCGTTCCCCCAGGCGGGGCAGGGCACCTTGCGCACCCTGGCCGGGTGTTTCGGCTTTTCCGGCGACGATGTCGAAAAGCCGTGCCGCGTGTTGTCGGGCGGCGAGAAGGCGCGTCTGGTTATGGCCAAGATGCTGTTCGATCCGCCGAATTTTCTGGTGCTCGACGAGCCGACCAATCACCTGGACATGGCAACCAAGGAGATGCTGGTCGCGGCGCTCGCGGACTTTGAAGGCACCATGCTGTTTGTCTCGCACGACCGTCACTTTCTGGGCCAGCTCTCCAACCGTGTTCTGGAACTGACACCCGAGGGTGTGCACCAGTACGGCGGCGGCTACACAGAGTATGTGGCGCGTACCGGCCACGAGGCTCCGGGTTTGCACCCGGGAGGTTAGGTGGGGCGGATAATGGTAAGGTTTATGGGGGCCTGTGCCAGGGCCGTGTAATCTCGAAGTCTGGCGCCTGTCGCCTTAGGCGTGAACCCAAATATGGGTGATCTCACCCTCAATATCTGCCAGCTCTTTGATGCGCCGCGCATAATTTGCACGGAATGGAATACCTGCCGCGAGTAATAGATTTCCGCTGGCGCCGCGGATATCCCGGGCCAGCAGGGCATCGGCTGGCACATCGTCAAGAGCCACCTTCACTGCGGGACCCGTCGGTTTGGGTTTGTCAGGTACGACAGGCAAGCCGCCTGAATCAGAACGTGAGGCGCGCGTTGTTGCGGCGTTGCTCTGGGTTTTCGCCTTTACACGATCTGTCTTTGGGTCAACTTGTTGTTGGGCGAGAACAGCTGCGGCCGACTTCTCTTCAAGCATCTCTTCATCATCTTCCGGCTTCAGAGTCGCCGTAGATTTTGTGGATGCAGTTCCGCCCATATGCACTTTTAACTCTTCGACTCTCACTCTGTCATAGTCATCCGTGTGCAGGGGTTCGAAGCGGTACTTGAAACACCGGTCAAAGTGCTTGGCGAGCGTTTCGATGGATACGGGCTTTGCAAGAAATGAATCCACGTCAAGCATCATGGCGAGGCCGACCAGGTGCCGCTCGGCATGGCCCGTCAGCATGGCGCAGACCAAGTTGCGCTCCGCTGCCGTTTGACCCATTCGAATTTGCTTGAGCAGGGATAGGCCATGAATTCCCGGCATACGAAAATCCGTGATGATGGCGTCGATGGCCTCGCGGCGTTTGTCGATTAAGTTGACGGCCTCAAAACCGTCTGCCGCCTCAATTACTTCGGCTACGCCAAGGCGGCGCAGCATCTGCGATACCATCGCCCGGCTGAATGCCTCGTCATCGACGACTAAGAACGTGCGGGTTGTAAACGGGTTCACGTGATTTTCAGTCCCCAGTTATCGCGACATTTGAGCCCATCTTCAGGTAGAATGTCTATAGCGCAGAGATCGCCTCGGCCACCCGCGCCCAAGAGCGATCAACATCACGTGCGCTCTCCCTAGCATCATCAAGCCGGCCTTCCATCAGCGCCACTTCAATTTCCCCTAGTAACGCAGCAAATTCCTCCGCGCCGGCGTTGGCGGCCGCGCTCTTTACCGAGTGCGCGCTCTCTCGGGCTCCCAAAGCGTCACCGGCGGCGATGCATTCATGGAGTGTAGAGAGGGCCGGCACAATGGTCTCGACAAACATTTGAAACATGTCCCGCGCGGCATCATCGATTTTGCCAAACGCTTCCGTCATGGGTCGCAAGTTCAGCACGTTAGGGTGGGGACTGTCGGCCGCGGATATTTCAGAGGGTGAGCTTTCTGTGGCCGCCGCTGAAACATAAGATGATTTATTTGAAACCCAGCGGCTCAACACATCCTGCATCACTCTTAGCTCAACAGGTTTGGTCAGGAACGCATCCATTCCAGCCGCGAGGCAACGCTCGGATTCTCCCTGTAGCGCGTTCGCGGTGATGGCCACGATGGGCTGATGCGTACCTCGCTCGGTCTCCTCGGCGCGGATCGCGGCCGTCAATCCAAAGCCGTCGAGCACCGGCATGTGGCAATCGGTCAGTACAACGGAGTAAGGTTGGGCTCGCCATAGCGCCAGCGCGGCATCTCCATTCTCGGCGATGTCGCATACGAATCCCAGCCGCGCCAATTGACGCCGTATAACTTCTCGGTTGGCTGGGTGATCTTCCGCCACCAATACCAATCGTCCAAGCTTTGCGGCCTCTTCCCGGCTGATGGGCTCGATTATTTCGATGTCGTCAGGTTCTTCCACATAGGCGACTTCGGGACTTGCGCGCCCGGCCGCCACGGCGACCGCGGTCACCAATCCCGCGCGGCGAATGGGGTTGGTGTCGAAATACGTGACATCCTTGAACGCGCCCGTCTGTTTGATTTTCTGGCCCGGTGCTTTCCCCGCGATAATCCTGACGTCTATCGGCAAGGCGCTGCTGCTGAACCAGTCGAAATCTTTGATGTCCATGAAAGCAATAATTGTAGTTTGGTGTTCGCTGGCCGCAGTCACTTTCAACGCTTGGTCGGCACTCTCGGGATCGTGGACGGAAACGACGCTCGCGCGCCAGTGTCCTAGATAAGCACGAACCATGTCCGCAATCGCCGTGCTGGCGTTTACGAGAATAACTTTGACACCGGCAAGATCTGTTGCCGGCACAAGTTCGGACGCGTCTTGTGACCGACCGAAGGGGAGAGTGCAAATAAACTTTGTTCCCTTTCCGACTTCGCTATGAACCTCAAGTGTGCCATTCATCAGCTTTATAAGCCGTTGGCAGATGGCCAGACCCAGGCCGGTCCCGCCGAACTCGCGCGTGGTCGCGCTGCTCGCCTGGCTGAATTCTTCAAAGATCCGCATTTGTGTTGCTTCGGTCATGCCGGGCCCCTCGTCGGCAACCACAAACCGCACGTTCACTGTGTGCTCATCCGCGGACAACGATTCGGCACGAATCTCGACTTCCCCTTTGCTTGAAAACTTCACTGCGTTTCCAGCGAGATTGGTGAGAATTTGCCGTAGGCGAACCGGATCGCCGATCACTGCAGCGGGCAGATTTGGATCGGCGAAAGTTATAAGGCGAAGCTTCTTTTGTGTGGCGCTGGGGGAGAGCGACACACCAACATCCTCGACAATCCGGACGATTGAAACATCAACAGATTCCAAATCGAGACGGTCGGCCTCGATTTTGGAAAAGTCGAGGATGTCGTTAATGACCGTCAGTAGCGAGTGGCCGGAATCCTTAACGGTTTGCAACATGACCCGCTGGTCGCCGTCCAGTCTGGTTTTCATAAGAAGGTCGACCATGCCGACCACGCCGTTCATCGGCGTGCGCACTTCGTGGCTCATGGCAGCCAGGAATCGCGCTTTCGCCTTTGTCGCCTCCTCAGCACGCTGCCAAGCTTGAGTCAGAAAATCGCGGGCTTTCATCGACGCGATTATGGGTCCGACACCGGCCATGACAATGGTGTATGTCCCTATCATCCATTGAATGCCATCGACGGGGCGCATTGGTAGCATAGGTAATAGCCCGTTTATCTCGGCAACGCGTTTTCCGATGACGGCAAGGAGAACGCCGGCAAGAACAGTGATGCCGACCCGTTCACCGAACAGCACGGCGGCCATGATGCCGCTCGATACGAAGAACACAAACCCATACGGCGTCCCGAACAAAATGTGCTCCCCCGCGCCGATCGCGAGCGAGATGCCGATGATTCCCCATGCTCGCAATCGCAAAGACAGCCGATGCCGAAAACCGGTCAGGAACAATCCATAACTAAATAGAAGGATATGCACGCCCATGTTGGGCATCCAGCCGGTTTCGAGTATGCGCAGAAGGCTAAGACCTAGGCCCGGAATGGCCAGGATCATCAACCAAACCAGCGTCGAATTACAGACATCCGACAGTATTTTAACGGGTGCGCGGCTATATGCGGCCATGATTTGGCACCAATCCCCCAGGCAATGCGCGGTACTATACAGGCATATTGGCGGGGGAAATAGTTCGCGTACCCGGAAAGCCATACGCCTCATGTGCTCCGCTCTACAAGGCAGTAAGAATTGCGACACCGTCAAAAAGCATCACGGCTCGAACCGCTTCTTTATCGAGATGAAGGATGTCAACCGCATCACCTGAAATGTGACCGGCAAGTCGCCTGATTATTGGATGGGAGTATCTGGTTTTTAGGTGGTTTTGTGAGGAGTCCGCAGGTTCCAGGTAGAAGGATCGCCAGCTAAAAGAGCAATGCGAACTGCATCCGTCCTGTTGTTTGCTTTCAGCTTTCGAAAAACATTTCGTAAATGAACTTTTACAGTGACCTCCTGAAGGCCAAGATCAATCGCTATTTCTTTGTTGCTTTTGCCTTCTATCAGTCTCAGAAGAACCATAACTTCACGGGTGGTCAATTTACTAAGTTCCGGGGGAATATTTGTTGCGGGTTCATTGCCCGGCAGCGCTGTTTGAGTATCCTCTGAAACAAAGTCCATGATAGCAGGCGGAACATAGGTTTCGCCGTTCAAAATCAATCGGAGCGCGTTAACAAGCGACTTCGCGCGCATGGTTTTCGGAATATAGCCATGGGCACCATTGCGGAACGCGGATGAAATGGTGTCGCCGTCTATAGTGGCCGATATCACGGCAAGTCGCGCTTCAGGGTAAATGGCAGTCACTTCAGCGATGCTCTTGGTACCATCCATACCGGGCATGTCGAGATCTAGTAAAACGAGATCAGGAGACATCGAAGCCGCGTGGCTTCGCACTTCCTCTAGGGAACTCGCCTCAAAGATCTGCGTATTCTCGTCTAGCAGCATCGTGTATTGGCGAAGGATATCCCTCATTAAGCTGTGATCGTCGGCAATGAGAACATTCATGGCAAAACGGGTACCGTGCTAGGTCGCGGTTCATCATTTTGAAAATCAATGAGTGAATCATATCGTATCGAAACAATATGCTTATTGTAAGTGCCATTAGTCTGAGATCAAAATCACATCAAATGATAAGCATAACTACTGATTTCAGCCAAGAATTTGCCTTAAGGCCGAAAACAGTACGTTAGACAGGCTAACGGGCGGTGATGTGAGACTATTGGTTGGAACTTAGGCTGCGCTGACCACTTTTTCGGGTCGCAAGAGCTGTAAAAACCCGTGCACTGGGACCGGCTTGCTGATCAGGTAGCCCTGGAGAAAATCACAGCCTAAGTCGATCAAAATATTTCTTTGAGCGGTCGTTTCCACGCCCTCTGCGACGACTTCCAGCCTAAGGGAGTGGGCCATGCGGATAATACCTTCCGTCAGTAAAAATCCGTCCTTGTGCTTGTCCATTTCGTCGACGAACGCACGATCAATTTTCAGTTGGTTAAAGCTGTACTTTTGCAAATACAAGAGAGCCGAGTAGCCCGTTCCGAAATCATCCAGTACGATCTTTACGCCGAGTGTTCGCAGTTCGTCGATGACAGCCTTGGCGACAGGTTCATCGTCAGCCAATGTTGTCTCCGTCAGTTCAATCTTTAATAGACTTGGCGAAAGTGCGGCCTCATGAAGGGCCGCTTTAACAGTATCCACAAAGTCTGCATTCGTAAGCTGTCGCGCAGAGACGTTGACACTGGTGACGATTGATCTCGACGAACAGGCGTTGATTTTTACCGCGTCGGTACAGGCCCTGTGCAGTACCCAACGTCCGATATCAACAATCGCACCTGTCTTTTCGGCGATAGGGATAAACTCGTCGGGACCGATGCGCCCTAGCTCAGGGCTCGTCCAGCGCACAAGAGCTTCAGCGCCGATAATGTTGCCGGTGGCGGCTTCCGTGATGGGCTGATAGGCAAGCTCCAACTCGTCGCGGCCTGCGGCATGAAAGAGAGTTGCTTCAATTTCGCGGCGCCGCACAAGAGCGCCAAGTGTCTCCCGGTCATAGCGGCAAATGCCATATTGACCATGCTTTCTTGCTTTTTTGCTCGCGAGCCGTGCTTGCTGCATAAGATCGCTGGCGTTGCAGGAGTCGTCGGGACTCAAAGCCATGCCTATGGCTGGCCGGAAAAGCTCAGTTCCGTTTTCGCGGTTTTTATGACTGCGAATTAGATCCAGCGTCTTGTCGGCGATTGCTTGCAGGCTATCGGTTGGACTGAGGTTAGAGAGAACCACGCAAAAAGTTGTTTCATCGAGTCTGGCAACTGTGTCGATCTCGCGATGTATTCTCTTAAGTGCTCTTGCGATTTTTAAATAGATTTCATCATTGTTTTGCGAGTCCGCATTCCTCGTCTCGCGAAAGTAATTCAGATCGATCACCAAAACGCCGGCCTTTTTGTCGAAGCGTTTTGCAGCGGCAATAGCTTGGGATAAGCGATCATGCGCAAGCTGGTTGTTCGGCAGACCGGTGACGCTGTCATAGTAGGCGCGATATAAAAGGCCCTGCTCGATCCGTTTGGACGGGGTTAGATCTATGCCGATGGCGCCGCTCCCGATGAGACACTGATCAGAATCGAAGATCGGAAATTTAAAGGTATGAAAGGTATGAACGCCGTCGGGCCAATCATAACTCTCTTCAACTTCGCGCATGGCTTCAGTTTCCAGCACACTGCTGTCTTCACGGCAAGACTGCCGAGCAACGTCACCAGGCAGGACATCGCTTGCGCAGCGTCCAATTAACCGGCCCCGCGGTACGCCGTAATTACGTTCAGCTAAGGGGTTCACAGCTATGAATCGACCTTCAACATCCTTGATAACAACTGTACTGGGAACGTTGTTGATGAATGTGCTGAGCATGGCTTCATAATAAGGTGGCTCTTCCGCTCTCGATGCCACGGTGGTCACGTCCAATAGAGAGCAACTGTACCCTGTGAAAGTTCCATTATTTGAAAATTTGGGAATCCCATTGATGAGAAAGGTGGATACGAGTCCGGATTCGCATTTCTTTGCCAGAGTAATATGTTGAATCTGAGCGCGGCTGGAAAACTGTTCTTCCAATGTCGATCCATTGGAGGGCGATGTCGGTTTAATAAAGCCATCCAGAAAATTTTCGCCGATTAAATCAGGGCCGCAGGGGCAGTCATTCGGTTCAAGACCCTGCGGCGGTGTCAGTGACTTCACCCACAGCTCGGCGTCGAGTTCGATGCCCCATAAACCGGCAATGCTTGTGAGGTCGGTGTGGTGAGATCTCTCGTCGATCTGGAGCAGGTTAGGCTGTTCCATGGCTCTCTTCCTCCCTGCGCCAACCGTCTTACCGTGATTGAGGTTGTCTGCGCTTGAAGTCTCAACTTGTTCGAGAACCGTACGGAAATCACGACTGCATCGGTATATACACCCGATACCCCTAATTCGATGGGCCTACGCCTTTTGGCGTACTCATCCCTGAAAGTTGGCTATTTGCGCGGGCGTCCGGACTTGGCTTCGTACCTATTGTCGCTGAGAGACAATAAGTTTCATCGCCAAACCGACAAAAACCAGGCCGGCGATCCTACTGAGAACGATCTGGCCCTTGTTTGAGTGTTGCAGCGACCGGCTTAGAAATCCGGCGGTAAGAGAAATCGCTAGAAAGGACAAAAACGCGGACGCGATAAAGAGCGCGCCCAAAGCAAACATCTGCACAACGATGCTGCCACGAACCGGAGCTGTAAACTGCGGCAGAAAGGCGAGAAAGAAAATGGCGACCTTGGGGTTTGTCACGTTCATAAGAACGCCGCGCAAATACATCTTCCGAAAGCCGCGAGGGCCGCTGCTCTTGTCTAACGTCTCGGGCGTTGCCCGAAATGCGCGATACGCAAGGTACAGAAGATAGGCCGCGCCAATCACCTTCAAGGTTGTGAACGCCAGCTGTGACGTTTGAAATATCACAGCAACACCAAGCGCCACGGCCACGGTGTGGATGACTAGTCCGCTGCATAGGCCCAGTGTCACAACAACGCCGGTTCTCCATCCTTTGAGTGCGGACTGGGTCAGGACAAAAAGGTTATCCGGTCCGGGCACGAACGAGAGAACCACAGCGGCAGCTATGAATGTGAGAATTGTCTCTAGCGAGAGCATCGGTCTAGGTCCGAAGGGGTGAGCAGTTTAGCAGCCGCAACTATACGCCAATCAAACATTTTCCAATATTCCAGTATCATCACTGGGAAAAAGCCCGGCGCGCTGAGGGGCGAATGTTATTTGATATATGCGGTAACTTCGGCATTGTGGGTGCATGAGTATCACTCGAATCCTGCTCTTTGCGGCGGCGCTTGTTTTATGTGCAGCGTCAGCCATAGCGCAACAAGCTGCTCCGGCGGTAGCTCCTCCAACGAGTGCAATTGAAACGGAAGACGCTGTCTCCAGCGCCGCCGGCATCGAGGGGCGTATTCGCAGTATTTTCGCGGAAATTGAATCGCTACGTGCAGTGCAGGTGCGTGTGTCGGCAGGTGTGGTGACTCTCAGCGGGACCGTACCACGCACGGCAGACATAGACCGCGCCGAGGCCATCGCTTCGCGCGTGGTCGGGGTTGTCACCGTACAGAATGATCTGACGCGCGATCTTGACGTAGATACAAATCTCGCGCCGGCCATCAACCAGTTTAGCGATCAGGTGCGCGGTCTTATCAGCGCGGGGCCGCTCGTCGGCGTGGCTCTGGGAATTGGGTTTTTGATCGGCCTCGCAGGTTATCTGCTCGCTTCAATAGACCGTCTTTGGCAATGGCTGACGCCAAACCCGTTTCTGGCGGAACTGGTCGCAACTTTTGTGCGGATTATCTTTGTCATTTTAGGATTGGTGGCGGCTCTTCAGATTCTGGGCGCAACGGCTTTGCTGGGGGCGGTGCTCGGCGGCGCGGGTGTGGTCGGCATCGCGCTGGGGTTTGCCGTACGTGACACGGTCGATAACTATGTCTCCAGTCTTATGCTGAGTTTGCGCCAGCCGTTCCGCGCCAACGACCACGTTGTCATCGAAGGTCATGAAGGCCGTGTGATTCGCCTCACATCCCGCGCGACAATTTTAATGACGCTCGACGGTAATCATCTTCGAATTCCAAATTCGACCGTTTTTAAATCGGTTATTTTGAACTATACGCGAAACTCGGAACGGCGATTTGCATTCGACCTTGGCGTCGACGCCGAAGATGATCCTATAGACGGCATGGCTGTCGGGCTGGCGGCGGTGAACGCTTTACCCTTTGTCCTCGATACGCCGCCCGCTACAGCAATCATTCAAAATGTCGGCGACTCAAATATCGTGCTGCGCTTCTTCGGCTGGGTTGATCAGACCCATACTGATTTTCATAAGGGACGCAGTGTTGCCATCCAGGCTGCAAAAAGCGCGCTTGAAAATGCTGGCTTTGCGTTGCCCGAACCGATCTACAGGCTGCGGTTTGACGAAGGGGTGTCGCTGCCGTTGAAGGGGGCCGAAGCGGTCCCTCGCCGAGGCGAGCATGCTTCCGCCAAGAAAGTGGACGGTCCGGTGAACGAGGATACGGCACCCGATGCCCATGTCGAGCAGATGGTGGAAGAAGAGCGTTCCGAGGCGGGCAAGCAAGACCTCTTGGATGACCGGCGGCCCATTGAATAGCGCGTAGCTAGCCCGGGCTTTAGATGGGGATAATATCGAACGCGAAGGAGATGCGCGGCTTTTTGGAGTGCATCGGCCGTGTCCGGTGCCAGAAAAACGATGGGAATGTGATTAACATTCCGGTCTTCGGGAGAACTTGCCGGGTCGGCATCGATGTCTCCTCCCGGTGCCAACGGGCATCACCCCGGCCAAACTCCAACCATCCATTGCGCTCGGGATCAGAGTCCGAAATCTCGTCCGGAACCTCAATATAATAAACGCCGCTTAGCCACCCATGAGGGTGAAAATGCGGCGCCTGATGTCCTTCGTTCTCCATGATTACGCCCCAAGAATAAATAATAAAGTCTCGCGGTGCCGCCTGGTGAAACGGATGGTCCGACATCATTTTTTCAGTCCGCGCGCGGCGCTTGGCCACGGCCAGAAGTTGTTCATTGAGGGCGTGAATGGCCGGGGCCGTGGTGCGCCCGACATCGTCGGTTTGGTGGCCGAATCGCGTTGTATTGCGCTCAAACGCTAGTGTCGGATCTGCGGCAATTTCCCGGGCCAAGGCGCGATTGAAGGCGGCCAAATCTTGAAACGGCGCTGGTTGTGCCAGCTGTTCAATGACAACTAGTTTTTTCTGATCAAGCAAATCGCTGAGTTCGTCGGTACGGCTCGTTTCGCCGAGGGCAATGCACTTAAAGGCAAGCGACGTTGTGTGTCCGGTTTGTCGGGCAAGCACTTGATCGGCGTACTCAATGGTCTCCGGATATTTCCGCGCCGCCAGGAGCGTGGGGAGAAGGTTGTTTTTTGGACCCGGATCGTCAGGATCGAAAGCGATTCCCTTTTTGTAGGCGTCGGCAGCTTCCTCATATTTTTCCATCTTCAACCAGGCGAGGCCCAGCAGGAAGAAGGCACCCGCCCGTCCGTCTTCAGCGGCGCGCGACAGCGGTGCGATGGCGTCTTGAGAGCGGCTGGCGGTCATCAGGGCCACGCCCTGAATTATCGCGGCATACGACGAGTGCGGAGCGATCGCAAGCGCCTGATCAATCAAATCAAGTGCATCTGCGACGGCGCTGCTGCCAAGCGCGATCCGGGCCTGCCCCGTGAGAACATGAGCGCGCAATGCACTCTCGGTGATGCTGCTTAGAATGTGCGCGGCCAGTTTGTACTGCTGATAGTTGATATGAAGGTCGGCGCGTTTCAGGCGTGGACTTGCCCATTCTTCGCCGTTGCGGTCGGGTGAGCCGCAGGTCAGCGCGAGCGGCCAATAGGCGCGGAGCTGCCGCATAGGACCAAACGTGCCCACATAGTCGTAGAGCGGCTCTGCTTCGTCTTCCCGACCGGCCGCCACCCATGCGTTTGCAACATCCAGAATGTCGGCCTTGGTCGACATCTTGAATACGTCCGAGCGCATGATGTTGATCGCCTCGCTTATTTCTTCGCCGTCGAAATTCCATGAGTCGTCCAGCGTCGCCACGCGCAATCCCAGCGGATTTGCCTCGGGGTTTAGGACTTGCATCAAGGCGAACTGGCTACTTTTAAGAATTTCGCGCTGGTCATCGTCATGCTCGATATGGGCAAGTTCCGGCACAGTGATCAAAGACACCTCTGCGGCACGCTTGACGTTGCGTTCTAATTCTTGTTCCCAACGGGCCAAGAATTTCAATATAGAGTCATTGCGCCGAAACAACATGACGCTGCTGTTGAACAAGCGGCGTCCTATTTGCTTCCGAATGTCACGACCGTCGATAGAGTCTTCGGCGAGTGCAATATCGCTGGTATCGAGAAATTTAAAAACATCGGGAATCGCACGGCTAAGCGCGCGGCTATCGTTGCTCAGGTGCAAAGTGCGCTCATAAGGTGTGCGCGCGAGGCTTTTGATGCAGTGAAGGTGTTGCTTCGTATCGTCTGACTCTGCGCCAGTCTCGCTCTGCACGGTCTCAACGACATCAAAGCAGCTTGAGGCGCACAACAGATTGCGGGGCTGGTCGGTAAATAAAGTGATGTGCACGCCGGGGGACATGCGCTTCACGCTTTCCGCCGAGAGAAATGCGCCTTCTATGGCCTGTTCCGGACCTGTGGCGAGGTAAATAATTCCGCGCTCCATCATAGGTGAAGCCTAGCTTGCTTTGATGTGGAATCGACCGAGAGCTTTTGCTCATGATCCAGCAGCCAGCGTTTGCGGTCTAAGCCCCCGCCGTATCCCGTCAGTTTACCGTTGGCGCCAATTACGCGGTGGCAAGGTACGATAATGCCGATTGGATTTGCACCATTGGCAAGGCCTACGGCTCGGCTAGCTGCGGGGTTGCCGAGGGCTTTGGCGAGGGCACCGTAGGTTAGCGTCGATCCGGCAGGAATCGCTCTCAAGGCTGCCCAAACACGGCGTTGAAAGTCGGTTCCCCCGGTTGCGGTTGCTACAGTTTTAAGCGCGGTTAGATCCCCATCAAAATAGGAGTCCAGTATGGCGGTGACGTCTTGCGGAGCCGCGCCATCCTTCAGTTGATAGTCGCCGTAATGCCGCTGCAAAAGGCGGTGCATACGGGCTTCGTAGTCTGCGAAGTCAAGGGCGCGAACCGCCCCGCAAGGGCCGGTTACCAGCAAAATCTCCCCAATGGGGGACCTCAGGCGATTAAGCCGCAATTGCACGGGCGCCATCCCTATTTAAGTTAATCTGGGTGTGCTCGACCGTGCCTTACGCGCCCTTTTTTTCCAACCTAAAATCCTGTACCTGTCTTCCCCGCGACCCCGGCTGTGAGCTGTCATTGCCGGCACCCTTTCATCAGGATCACAAAAATGGGCACGACCGACTCCATGCAAACTTGGGACCCGCGCGGCGCGTCAGTTTGTGATCTGAAGGATTTATTCGCCGAACTTTTGCCTTTGAAGGAAGCGCGCATTCTCGATCTGGGGTGCGGCGCCGGCGAAGCTGCGCGGGCCATCGCGGTATCGGAGCAAAGTGCAACCGTAGTCGGTGTCGAGATTGATGCCCTGCAGCACGCCGAGAATCTCAAGGCCGAACCGCTGCCCAATCTCGAATTTAAGCTTGGCAGTGCTGAAAAGATTCCCGAACCTGATGAAAGCATTGATGTTGTGTTGATGATGAAGTCGCTTCATCACGTCCCCGTGGCCCGCATGGATCAAGCCCTGCGTGAAGTGCGCCGCGTTCTGCATATGGAAGGACTCGCCTTTATTGTCGAGCCGGTGTTCGGTGGGGCTTTCAATGAAATTTTGCGGGTATTCCACGATGAAAAAGAAGTGCGACTCGCTGCGTTTGAGGCTGTACGGGACGCTATTACATCGGGCGGCATGATTTTGGTTGAAGAACGCTTCTTTCTGACCTCGGTGACCATTCCCGATTTTACCGCGTTCGAGCAGCGGTATATCAACGTCACCCACTCGGATCATCGACTAAGTACGGCGCAGCGCACCGAAGTGCGCGAAAAGTTCGAGCGGCATATGAAGCCCGGCGGCGCTGTTTTCAAAATGCCTATGCGTCTCGACCTATTGCAAAAAAAGGACTGAGGTGTAGCGCGTCATGACGGCGACTCTCTACGGCATTAAAAACTGCGACACTATAAAGAAGGCCCGCGCGTGGTTAAGCGCTCAGGACATAGCCTACGATTTTCACGACTATAAAATCGAAGGCATAGATCGCAGCCTCTTGAAAACGTGGTGCGACGAACATGGATGGGAGCTTATGCTCAACCGATCCGGAACCACGTTTCGAAAGCTGCCTGATGGCGATAAAGAGAACTTGAACGAGGCCAAGGCGATCAAGCTTATGCTGGCCCAACCCTCCATGATCAAGCGCCCGGTCTTAGACCTTGGCGTTCGCCGTATTGTCGGCTTCAAGCCGGATACTTACGCCGGCGTGTTCTCCAAACACCGCTAGTCATCGTTTGGCTCTGGCAGCCCATTTAAGAATCTCGCGCTACCGGGATGCCACGGAATCCATTGGGTTGACGCAATGTTTGAAGCGGCTGTCAACTTCGAGCCGGTCAGTGTTGCGGTTAGAAGCCACGCATAACGATCAGGGAAGTCAGTCCGCGCAATCAGCAAGCGGTCATCGTACTGCGTCAGCAAGCGAATCGCCGTTCGGCCGTAGGGAGCGAACTCCCCAGTGCCCTCGGACATGCCCGCAGCTATGGCCGCATCCATTACGGCGACGTCCATCTGTCCGGTGCCGATTAAACTGGCCAGTCTTCCGGCCGACGGCGCGCGGGCCACGCGCGCTTTGGCGGCTGGCAGATGAGACTCCAGCACGATGATCGTTTGCTTAGCTAGATCATATGTACGGGGATCGGTCTTGTGGCATCCGATCAGCAGGTGTTTTTTGCGATAGACCACCCATTGTTGGTAAGGTGTGTGGGCGCCCAGCAGCAGTCCGGTCACGCCGGCCAGTCCAACGGCGAGGGCCTGTCGACGGTTCATCACTCGTCAAACACTTCTTCTTTAAGCACGGCCGTGACGATGAAATTTGGGACGTCAACCACCTGTCCGATACGCAGGTCGACCGCGACGCTCGCCAGAATGTAGGCCTGCTCCGCGCTCAGGCCGTGCCGTCGTTGAATGTAGTCTATCATCTTGATCAACGCGTTGCGGGCGGCGAGGGTCAAATCCTCAGACAGGTTACTAAGGTTGGCAATCTTCTGACTGTCCAGATAGGTGTATTGAGGCGGAACCTCGCCTGACTCTTTGATGGGAAGCCCAATCGTCTGATAGAATTTCAAGGGCTCAATATCTCTGATCTGTGCGCCGCCTTCCACCTCAGGGCCTGTGATCACGCTGGCCTGGCCTTTGCGGATCTCCGTCTGAACCGTAATCACGGCACCCATTTCAATGGCGGTGCCCGAAACTTCGCCGTCTCCTTGCGCATAGTGGGCATCGCCGACGAACAAGCCGCATCCGTCAATGAAACAGGGCAACAATACGGTTGTGCCGATCTGCATTTGCTGCACGTCCATATTGCCGCCGTTCTCGCGGGGCGGAATTGTGCGCAGGCATTCGTTTTTGTGGGATCCGTCCGGTCCGCAAATCGCAGTCGGAAGCGCGCCGATGGGTTGCGGCGCCAACGCGACACCGCCGGCGGATCCTAGGTCCGACTCCCGCGCCAGCCATTCCGAAACTTCCGATGCTCCCGGAAGCACACCGACAGATCCCATAAAGGCTTCATAAGGAATCTTCACGCCGGGCATTTGGTCCGAGACCGCATGGGTGCGCGAGAGTTTCCAATTCACCAAAAAGGGCTCGGTGTAAATGTCCCGCAGGAATCCAAATCCCGGAACGATAACCGTATAACCGTATTCGTCAGGCTCGATATCGATGAGCTTCACGGCAAGTACATCGCCTCGTTTAGCCCCTTCTATGTATACGGGGCCGGTCATTGGATGGGCCAAGTTGAGATCAACCGCCGCCAAATCATCGGCGTTGGAGTCAAGGGTGAGGTCGGAATCCACGGCATCGCGTGTATGGAACACGATCATTTGGCCCGGCTTGGCGCGCGACACCGGCTCGATTGCTGAATGGTAGCGATTGAAGCAATTCGGGTCGTTGACGCAATGCTGACCTTGCTTTGCGATGACCACTTTATCTTGCCATTTGACATCGGACGTATCGGCAAGGCCGTGAGATGCGGTGGCGACTAGAAACGTGATCGCCAGAACAAGAAACGCGCAATATCGGGTCATCTGATGTTCTCCCACAAATCTGCGGCACGCGCCGCGCCGCACCGGGCAAGGATGAAATCAGCGTAGAACTAGTTGATTTTCAGGGCAAGCCGCATCGACTTGGCTTGGGTAAGGAGAGCGAACTTGATTTCTAGTGCGTTTGGCACCAATGACCGGTGGCTCCACAAAAAAACGGGCGCCGGATATTTCCGGCGCCCGCCTTCGTGTTTGCTAGCTGACTTTACCAGCGGAACGATGCCCCCAAAGTGCCGGTGATCCCGTACACTTCCTTGCGGCTGATCCATGTTTTGCGGCCCTGGAATTCGCCTAAAGCCTCGTTATTGATGTTCAGCACGTCCATGAACACATTGATGTTGTCGGTCACGCGATAGACGGTGCGTAAATCCAGGCGTCCGTAATTTTCATCGTAAAAATCGCCGTCTATACCGCCGCCGACATCGACGAGAATGTCATCAGCCCAATCGTACGATAGCACCGCTTCAAATGGTCCAAGTTGGTAGAAACCAGTAATGCTGTAAACCGTGTCGGCTTGCCCAACGAAGGGAAGCTTATCGGTTCTTCCTGGGACCGAAATTTTTGAATCTACAAGAGTGAGTGAGGCAGAAGCACCCAGGCCGTTGAAAGGCCAGGGCAGGAACGAAAACTGTTGTGAGTACTGAAATTCGGCCCCTTTAATCGTACCGCTATTGGCATTGAGAGGTGTCGTGGTGACCAGAGAGTCATAGAACTGATTTTCAAAAGTGACGTTTGTTTGGTTGACCACTTCGTTAAAAATGAAACCGTCAATATCCTTGTAGAAACCAGCCACCGACAAGAGACCGCCGCCGTTCAGATAGTATTCAGCCGACAGGTCAAAGTTCATGGACTCAAACGCTTTGAGATCGGGATTGCCCTGCGACACCGATCCGTCGAATACGCCTGGGTCTGATTCAACCCTGCTGATGACACGCCGCGCTGTAATGTCTGCATACTCCGGTCGGCCCAGGGTGTTGGTCCATGCGCCGCGCAAAACAATGGGCATGGCCTTCGAGCGGTACGTCACATGCACACTGGGCAAGATGTTCGTGTAATTGCCGCCGCGGACAACGGCCGTTGCGGTTGTGCCGTTAATGAAGTCGAAAGACGTCGCTTCGACGTCGGTATATTCAAGGCGGACACCGCCCAGCACGGTCCATTCACCGAACGTAGCGCTCCCCATCACATAGGCGGAAAGAATGTCTTCCTTGGTTTCAAAGTCGGACAAAATATCTTCGGCGAGGCTGTCTCCAGCTTCAAATTCCAGCACGCTTCCATTCGAGATGTTTGCGGCCGTGAAATCGCGCAATCCGGTCAAGCTCAGGCGCGGACCCACCTGATAGAACTGGCCTTTGACGTCGCCGCCCAGAAGATCGCCGCTTAATATGCCCGGAAGTCCGGCGTTAAACGCGGTTGTGCCGCCGCTGCCCAAGCTATAGGCGTCCTCGGCGATATCCTGCGTTTTTTTCATAGAGCGGAAAAGGCCGCCGGCTTTGATGTAGCCGTCGAAGCTCGCTGTGTTCAGGTTGTACTTAACATCCAGTTTGCCTTGCCAACCTTTGTCGTCATCTTCCAGCATCTGCGTGGAATATCCATTCAGGCCCATTTCATTGGCGCGAGACACCAGATCGGCGGTGTTGGCGTTGACGATAAACAGGTCGGGCGCCATGTCGAAGGTGCCGGACGAGATGTTGCCCTGAAAGACCCAGTTTTGATTCGGCTCAGACGTGTGGTTGTCGATATAGCTGGCGGCATACTCAATTTCCAAATTATTGAAGGTATTTTCCCCGCCGACGGCGAAGTTGCCGATCTGCCGCTCTTTATCCTCTGCTCGTAGTTCGAAGCGGATGCGCTGATTTGTGTAGCTGCCGCTTGATCCGTCTCCGTTTAAAGTTACGTCGTCTGCGCTGCGGGTGAAATAGTTACGATTGCGGTAGCGGATTTCTGATTCGTCCGCATCCGTCCATAAGGCGCGGACGTAATATAGATTGTCATCATCGGGTTTGAACTCAATATTACCGGTCAACGTCATGCGTTCACGCTGTAGATCGTATCGATTGAATTTGTGACCTTCTGGCGCGCCGCGATCGATACCGGCAACCTCGCGCCAGTCATCCACATACAAACCTTTGGTGATGTAGTGACGGTTGGTGTAGCTGACACCCAGCAAAATGCCGATGGTTTCTGCGCTGCCGAATTTACCGCCGGCTTGAAGATTGACGGCATATGGATTGAACCCACTAAATTCGTCGTCCGAGATAGATGCCGACCCGCGGCCAAAGAATTTGCCGTCGTAGTCATAAGGGCTTGGCGTTTTTACGTTGATAAACCCGCCAATGGCATTGGCTTCCAGATCGGGCGTTACTGCTTTGACCACTTCAATGCTGCCGAGAAGCTCGCCGCCTAGAATGTCGAATGGCACCCGGCGCGAGTTTTCTTCGACAGTACCTACCGCAAGGCCGTTCAAGGTTACGCTATTGAGGTTGGGCGATGCGCCGCGGATCGATACATAGCGCCCTTCGCCTTGGTCCTGGGTGATGCTGACGCCGGGTAGGCGTGCGACTGCTTCGGCGGCGTTTTTATCAGGTAACCGTCCTAGGTCGTCTGCGGAAACTACGTCCACGATAGCTTCCGACTGCCGTTTGCTTTCTGCCGCTTGCTCCAACGAGAGGCGAATACCACGAACAACTACTTCTTCAATTTGTTGGGCGTGGGCTTGCGAGCTTGCGAGCAATGCGGCGGCGGATGCGGTTAGCAAAAGAATGCGCGCTGGGCGCGCGGCAATAGTGCGGCGGTACATAAAGGATTCCCCTTGGCGAATTTAATCGACCGCGTCACGCACATGGATTGTGTGCGGTGCGGTATCAATCGCACTCATTGCTGCTTTGCTCAGAAGCGGCAAGTAAGGGGGCGCACTTTCCACATAAGATTCACCAATGTGACGCCAAAGCTTATGTTTTCTGCAACACTACCGACACATTTGCTGCCGATGGGTAGTGGGGTGTCGCATTATTATCGCACCGGGTAGTACGGTCCACCTGCGGTCCAACGCTCTTGTCGTTCCAGCGAAAGCGCATCAATTTTTTCCCTCCAGGACGACAC
>CAXBLG010000055.1:0-21732 GCA_963976395.1 uncultured Rhodospirillaceae bacterium | reverse complement strand
CGATAGATGAAAGCGTTTCAGCGTCACGCGCGTGAACACCGCGCATACGTTGTGGCAAAGCGTTGTGCAGGCTCTCCATCAGAGGACCGGCGGTATAAACGAGATCGATGGAAGCAGCTTGTAGACTGGTCGCGAGATCGGCGTGCAGTGCGCCTGCTGCGGGGCCAAGTTCCAGCATGTCTCCCAGGACCATTATAAGGCGTCCGCTTGTGCCGCCGACGGGCTGATGCATTTGCGCAAGGGTTTCGGCCAATAGACGCACCGCAGCTGGGCTGGCGTTGTAGCTTTCGTCAATCAGAAGGACGGAGCCGCCGGGGACTGAGATGCGCGCGCGGGCGCCGCGTCCAGCTGGCGCCGCCAATTTAGCGAGCGCCGCAGCGCCCAAGCGAAGGTCGGCACCTAGAGCGTCGATGGCGGCTAAAGCCGCAACGCTGTTTAAGGCCCAGTGGCGACCGCTGACGATCATGTCATAGGTGATGCGGCGTCCGTCGAATTCAGCAGCAACTTGCGTACCGTCCGGTGTCAATGACCAAGCAACCAGCCTGGCAGCTGCATCGCCGCCGGTACCGAAGCTGACAGCATGGTCGCAATTGTACGTCGCGACTGCGGCAGTTAGGCGCGCATAGTGAGAATTGTCACGGGGCAATAGCACTGTTCCGCCCGGCTCAAGGCCAGCCATGATCGAGGCCTTCTCATCAGCAATTTCGGCGACCGAGGCAAAGAATTCCAAGTGCGCGGCTTCGACATTGGTGATGACAGCAACATGAGGGCGCACCAACTTCGAAAGCGGAGCAATTTCACCCGCATGATTCATGCCCAATTCAAAGACGCCAAATTTTGTTTCTGCGGGCATGCGGGAGAGACTTAAGGGTACACCCCAATGGTTGTTGAGATTTCCTTCGCTGGCATGCGTTGGGCCTTGAACCGCGAGACTTAACTTAAGCGCTTCCTTTGTGCCGGTTTTGCCGACACTGCCGGTGACGGCGATAATGCGGGCTTGAGTGCGTGACCGTGCGGCCTTGCCCAGATTTTGGAGTGCTGCAAACGTATCCTTAACCATTACCAGTCTATCGTGGTAACTGTCGGAATCCTCAAGTGGATCTTGTATAATCGCGGCAGCAGCCCCTTTATCAAGAGCATCGATAGCGAACTGATGCCCATCGAAATTGGGCCCCTTTAGCGCGACAAACAAATCACCCTTTTGAACAGTACGGCTGTCGATAGAAACGCCGGACGCAGTCCAAGAGCCGGCGCTAATGCCTCCGGTGGCGTTTGCGACGTCAATTGATGTCCACAAAGCATTCATGAGCGCGGTCCACCTTGTCCCAGAACTTGGCGGGCGACTTCGGCATCACTGAAAGGAATGACGGTAGTGCCGATGATCTGACCGGTCTCGTGTCCTTTGCCGGCAAGCAGTAAAAGATCTCCGCCATTCAAGCTTTGAATTGCAGTCGAGATGGCTTCGGCTCGGTCGGCAATTTCGATAGCCCCGGGGCAGCCTTGCAAAATTTCCGCACGAATGGCCGCAGGGTCTTCGCTGCGCGGATTGTCATCAGTGACGTATACTGAGTCGGCTAATGTCGCAGCTTTATCGCCCATCATACGGCGCTTGCCCTTGTCGCGGTCACCGCCGCACCCAAAGACAACGGACAGTTTGCCGGTGATATGAGGCCGGAGGGCTTGCAATACTGTTTCAAGAGCATCGGGTGTATGTGCGTAGTCCACGTACACCGGTGCGCCGCTGGCATGTACACCGACGCGCTCCAAACGGCCGGGGACGCCTTTAAGGCTCTCCAGAGCTTCAACAGCCTGAACCGGGTCAGCCCCACCGGCAAGGACGAGGCCAAGGGCGCAGAGGGCATTGCTGGCTTGAAATGTTCCGGCAAGTGGAAGGCGAGCACGATGCGACTTACCGAGAACAATGAGATTGAGCGATTGACCATCAGCTTCGGTCTGAACGTCCACAAGCTGTATAGCTGAACCCTTGCGTCCGTAACTGAGAACTTTATGGCCGCGCATCCTGCAGGCCGCGTCGAATGCTGTGAACTCTGAACTATCGGCATTGAGCACAGCAACACCGCCAGCCATCATGACATCAGAGAACAGGCGCATTTTTGCGGCGAGGTAAGAGGCCATCGAGCCGTGGTAGTCGAGGTGATCGCGCGAGAGGGTTGTAAACCCGGCAATCGCTAGGCGGACCCCGTCGATACGGAATTGATGAAGGCCATGGCTGGATGCCTCTATGGCAAGATGCGTAACGCCCGCCTTGGCCATTTCCGATAGCATGCCATGCAAGCGCACGGGGTCTGGTGTGGTGAGGCTGCCTTCAATCTTCATATCAGGCGTTGCGGCGCCAAGCGTACCCATGTAGCCGGCATTGCGCCCAAGCGCAGTCCAGAGTTGTTGCGCGAATTGGGCGACCGAGGTTTTGCCGTTGGTGCCGGTCACCGCAGCAACTATATCAGGCTGGGCGTTAAAGAAACGCGCAGCCATAAGGGCAAAGCGCCGACGCGGATTGCTGTCGGTGATCAAACGAATGGGTACGCCCATGGCGTCGTGCCGACCATCGTTTAAGTCTGTGCCCGGAGGGGCCAAGACCGCCGCTGCGCCGCGCTTAACTGCTTCACTTATATACGTGCGTCCGTCCAGATCGGTGCCGGGCAGAGCCGCGAACAAGAATCCGGGCTGCACAGCGCGCGAGTCCGCTGTGAGACCGGTAATGTCCAAATCTTTCAGCGCTTGTTGGTCCATGCCTCGTTCCTCAAGCAATTCACTGAGCCGCACCGTTGCCCCCAACGTTCTGTTTCTCCAACGCGCCGATGAAACCACTAAGATCGCCGACGCTCGGATTAACGGAAACAGGTTGGGGTGGCAGGTAAAAATCCGTCGCCTTGGCATTTGTGCTGTCACGACGCGCGGTCGAATTTGCAAGACGAAGCTGCGCGTCCGGATGTTTTCCGTCGCCATAAATTTGAACCAACGTGGTCAACGGCTGAAATTCATCGGAATGCCCCATGGGATAAACGCCCAGCAGAGGCGCAATGTTTGCGATTACGTTTCCAGCTGTGGGCGCGGCGTTCCAACCGGCTGTTGTAAAGTTGTATGTCTCTTTGGTGCCCTGCGGTTCGTCGAGCATGATCATGACAACGTAACGCGGATTATCGATGGGGAAGGCTCCAACGAACGAAGTGCGCCTGGACGATTGGGTGTAGCCGCCGTGCTGAGAAACTTTTTCAGCCGAGCCTGTTTTCCCGCCAATGAAGTACCCCTTTACATCAGCTTTCTTTGAGCCCTCCATCACGACAAGGCGCATGAGGGCGCGCATAGTCTCAGATGTGTTCTCGGAGATGACGCGATGGCCTTCCGGTTTAGTTCGACCTGACCGCCGAATAATCGTTGGTGGATAGAAGGTACCGCCGTTGACAAGGGCGCTGACGGCTGAGGCAACATGAACCGGCGTTACCGATATGCCGTAGCCGAATGCGACGTTCATTGTATTCGAGGTGCGCCAGACGGACGGAAAGTTGGGGCTGCCGACTTCCGGCAACTCTAAATGGAGCGGAGACATCAAGCCGAACTTTGCAAGAAACTCTTGTTGAACTTCGGCACCAAAGTCGAGCGCAATCCTGGCTGCGCCGATGTTCGAAGAATGGATTAAGACTTCAGGTACAGAGAGCCAGCGTTTTTGCCCGCGAAAATCATTAATCTTAAAACGGCCGACAGTTAAGGGTTCACGCGTATCGTAAAATGAATCTAAGCGCGCCGCGCCAGTTTCGAGCGCTGTGGCGGTCGTAAACAGTTTGAAAGTTGACCCCATTTCGTAAAGGCCAAGTGTGGCGCGATTGAACCGTGCGTCGGGGGACGCTTGGCCCATGGACTTGGGGTCGTAATCGGGCAGGGAAACTAGCGCAAGAATTTCACCGTTGCTCACATCCATAACGACGCCGCTACCGGCCTTGGCATGGAATTTGGCAATCCCGTCGGCGAGGACTTCGCGTACGGCGTATTGTACGCGAGCGTCCAGCGACAATGCCATAGGATCCCGACCGTCGCTTAAAAGTTCGTCAAAGGTCCGCTCAACGCCTGCGATGCCGTGATTGTCAGGGTCAGTATTGCCAAGAACGTGCGCAAGCAATGCGCCTTGAGGATACACACGACTTTCAGACTCTTCGAAGTACACGCCCGGTATGCCAAGGCGGTTTACAGCCATTTGTTCGGTTGGAGTCAAGTTCCGGCGTAGATAGATAAACCGCTGGCCGGAACTGAGCCGTTTCATAACATCGCCGTACTCAATATCCGGTAATGTCGCAGTGAGTTTGTCCGCCGCTTCTTTAACATCCAATACTAGTTTTGAATCGGCATAAAGATTTACGGTGGGAACATTAGTGGCGACAACCACGCCGTTGCGATCTGTGATGTTGGCGCGATTGAATGGCGGCGGTGCATCTTCAGCAATGGCTGTGGGTAATTGTTGATTTGCGTTGAGCAGCATGATGTCCACTAGACGCACGCCGATCATCGTGAACGCTAAACCAAACAGACTGGCGGTAACGATCAGCCGCATACGGCCTGTCTCGACCGCGCGGGCGGAAGTGCCCTGTATACGAACTTTGAGTTCGCGGCGCGGTTTAACCTCATCGCCAGGGTATAAAAAGAGCTTACGGCCTGAAGGGCGGACGACACGCATCATGGTGCTCCACCGGAAACGTAGGGTTCCTCAGCGCGAGCCGGCATCAGGTAGCGCTGAATACGGGCGAAAAATACCGGTCCGACGCTGAGGGATCTTGTTGAACTCGCCGCCGTGGTTTGTTCGGCTGAGGCGCGCTCATGATTGAGGGACCGCACGGACGATTGAAGCATCGGTGCGACGTTTTCATTATGAGTTTTCGGCAAGGGCACAATTCCCTCGCGGAACGGCAGAACGGCAATCGTTTTTACTTGATCCGCCGATGGCTGAACAAATCCGAGGTGTTCTGCTGAAAGACGGCGTAACCGGTCGGGATCATTGAAGTAAGCCCACTCGGCCTCCAGAACCCGTATGGCATCGTGATCCTGCGCGATCTGAACCTGCTTGGCGACAAGCTCTTCTTCAAGTGATTGCACTTTATATTTGAGGAGGAACATGGACACGCCGACGGCTACCGTCAGCGCCAGCCACATCAAAGTAGAGGCCTTCATGCTAGGCCTCCAGTCACGGTCGTGAGATAGGGCGCGCTGGTACGCTCGGCAATACGAAGACGTGCTGAGCGCGCGCGCGGATTTTTTGTGGTTTCCGCATCGCGAGGAGTTATGGGACGGCGAGATAGTGCTGTGAATGTCGCAACATTCTGAGCCGGGCTTAGGCTGGCCGGGGCATGCCGTGAGGGACGAGACGCCATGCCAGAACGCGCTTTCAAGAATGTTTTGACGATACGGTCTTCAAGAGAATGAAAGGAAACGACGGCAAGGATGCCGCCGGGACGCAACAAACGCTCGGCGCTTTGCAAACCGCGTTCTAGTTCGCCAAGTTCGTCGTTCACAAGAATGCGCAATGCTTGGAATGTGCGGGTTGCGGGATCGATCCCATCATGGGAGCGACGCACTTCAGCGCGAATTACATCAGCAAGGCGTAGTGTGCGGGAAAACGGACGATCTTGACGTGCTTCAACAATTGCGCGGGCAACACGGCGGGCGTGCCGCTCTTCGCCGTAGGTTAGGATGATGTCGGCTAGTTCCTTTTCAGACATTGTATTGACAATGTCTGCGGCGCTCCGACCGCTGCGCTCCATGCGCATGTCTAAAGGACCATCGCGCAGAAAAGAAAACCCGCGGGTTCGATCTTCGATTTGCATTGAGCTGACGCCGAGATCCAAGGCAATGCCGTCCACGGCCATAACATCTTGCGCGGACAACAGTTCTGCCATGTCGCCGAAGCGGCCTTGCAAAAGATGCAGGCGGCCGGGGAAAAGTTTAGCTAAGACTTCGCCGCGGGCGAGGGTCTCAGGGTCGCGGTCAATAGCCCAGACCACACATTCTGCGGTTTCAAGAAGTGCCGTCGTATAGCCGCCCGCGCCAAATGTACCGTCCACGTAGTTGCCGCCTTCTCTAGGGCCAAGCGCTTTGACGACTTCATTGAGGAGAACAGGAATGTGATCTGGCCGGGTAGATGTGGCTTCGGCCGTACTCATGGGGTGCCACCCTCGGTGGGACTGAGGCTTGCAGTAACGCGGCGCAGTTTGGCTTGCTTCACAATTGCAAGTGAGGAGGGTTCCCACAGCTGAAACTTCCAGCCGCGACCCACAAACGTGGCTTGATCCTTCAAGCGCGCTTTGGCGATGAATTCGTCGGGAAGAACAATGCGCCCGTCCCCATCCAATGGCAGTTCACGCAACTCTTCCATGATGAGTTCGGCCGCTTCATCTCTCGCGGCGGGTACGAAACTGTCAGTAAATCCAGAGAGTAGGTTTTCAAACCTGTCGAAGCCGGCGCCCTCCAAGCAGTTCTCGAAAAGGGAGGGGTGCAAGGCAACGCTGGTCAAGCCGCGCCCCGCGATGACCGCGCGGAACGGCGCGGGCACGGAAACGCGCCCCTTAGCATCAATCTTATTCGTGAACGTTCCAAAGAACGCTTTCATAGCCGAGCCACCCTCTAGCCCGTTCCCCTGCGCCCGGGCTCTCGACACATTCGCAATGTCCCTAAAACGTAAAGAACCCGCAGCGCCGCGAACTTGGACTTAAATGGTATCTCATGGGAATTTATGGGTGTCAATGGGATAAGCCCCTAAGTGCTTGTATATGTTCCTTTTTTGTTCTCATAAGATGGATGTGGTGGAGTGCAATTATGAGAAATAATATTACGTCACCGATTCATTTCTGACTGTGCACAAGGATTAATCCCCAGAAATGGCGGATCAGGGGCCACCCCTAGGCTTTTCTAGGGCGGCCTCACGAGGGAAAAGTCGCGGAATTCTGCGGAAAATGCGTCAGATGGCCTATAAGCCGGGTTCTGTCCTCGGTGTTTCCACCAATGTATGGCCATTCCTCTGGGACGGATGTTGCCATCCGCCTCACGCGACCTACCCGGACGGCAGCTCGAAAACTCGCTTTTCGCCGCGGCGAACCGCTCGAAAGGCCGTCCCTATTTGGTCTTGCTCCAGGTGGGGTTTGCCCTGCCACTACCGTTACCGGCAGCGCGGTGCGCTCTTACCGCACCTTTTCACCCTTACCAGCGCCGAAGCGCCCGGCGGTTTGTTTTCTGTGGCACTTTCCCTAGGGTTTCCCCCGCCGGGCGTTACCCGGCACCTTGTTTTCGTGGAGCCCGGACTTTCCTCTGCCTGAACCGAAGTTCGGACAGCGGCCATCCAGCCATCTGACGCAAGGGCAAAATGAGCGCCTTGCGGCGCAAGGTCAAGAAAAGGCGGCGACGGCCGCTATAAGCCCAGCGGTTTCTGAATCTAATACGCCGTCAAAGCAGCTCGGGCGGTAGCGGCGTTGAAAAGCGCCGATGACCTCCACATCGCCCGTTTTTGGGGAAAGAATGTCTGCCCCTTGCTCCGGCGATAGGGGATCTGCGTAGCCGATGGCCGACAATTGTCCAAGTGCGGCGGTCACGTCTGGCGCTCCGTTCGGCGATTTAATGTTATACGGCCATATACCAATGCCTTCTGCGGCCAGTGATTTCCACGGAAAGAGTTCTCCCGGGTCTAGTTTTCGTCCCGGCGCGATGTCGGAATGTCCGAGGACATGGGTGGGCGGGATGTCATGGCGCTCCATAATTTCACGGGCAAGGCGGGTAAAGGATTCCATTTGTGCGCTCGGGAACGAGCGGTAACCATGTTCGTGACCTGGATTGACCATCTCGATGCCGATGGATGTACTGTTGAGGTCGCGTACGCCACCCCAAAATGAAATGCCGGCGTGCCACGCGCGTAGATCTTCCGGCACCATGTGATAAATCGAACCATCTTCGTCGATGAGATAGTGAGCACTGACGCTCGTCGTATTGTTGCACAATCGGTCTAAGGCCTGATTGCAGGAGTCCATGCCCGTATAATGTGCAACCAAATGTCGTACACGTACGGACCCATTCACGGGCTTACGCGCACCGCGGTTTGGGGATGGTCGATCTATGAAGGTACATGTCATATGCGCGTGCCGCGAGTTGTTCTAGTTGTTTAGAACAATCGCGGCAGTGGCGCAAACGTGAGGCTTTACACCGTGCCTAATGCATCAGGGCCGGTAGGGCCGGGGCCGATCGTCTGTTTAATCTTTGAGATGGCCTTGGCCTCGATCTGCCGAACGCGCTCTGCCGTCAGGCCGTAGAAGCTCGCGAGTTTCGCCAAGGTCGCTGGGCGTTTCGCCAAATAGCGACGCGTGACAATTTCTTTCTCGCGCCGATCAAGATGCGACATGGCAGCCTGTAGCATCTCGGTTTTAACCCGACGCTCCTCGGCCTCCGCGACAATTTCTTCGGGATTGGGATCGCCGTCGGCGATGGAATCGCCAAAGGTCAAGTCGTCACTGCCGGGTACGGGCTGGTGCAATGAAATATCATTGGCGCTCATGCGTTGATCCATGGAGATAAGATCATCCCGATTCACTCTAAAGTGTTTTGCAAGTGCATCGATGTCTGTCTCGCTCATATAGCGCTTACCCTCGGCCTGGAGGTTTTGCTTCGCCCGGCGCAAGTTGAAAAACAGACGCTTCTTAGCTGCCCCATTGCCGACTTTGATGAGCGACCAAGTCTGCAAAACGAAATTGAGCATGGCCGCGCGAATCCACCACCTCGCATACGTCGAAAAGCGAAATCCTTTTTCGGGATCGAAGCGTTCGGCAGACTGCAGTAAACCAATGTTGCCTTCGCCGATAAGATCACCAATTGGAATACCGTAGCCGGAATACTTTTGCGCCATTTTTGGCACCAGGCGCAGATGGCTTCCGATCAAGGCGTCAAACGCCTTGCGTTCGCCTTTAGTATACCAGCGCCGCACAAGGTCGTGTTCTTCGGTCTCGCTGAGGACCGGATAATTTTTGATTTGCTCAATGTAGGCGCTGTGCTCAGAGCGCGCGGTCGTCCCACCGTAAACGTAGGCTGGGCTCGATCTCGGATTGTGTGCCGTATCAGACATGGTAGCGTCCTTTCGTTCGCCCCCGTTGCCCTCAGTCACCCCCGTAGAGTCCTCAAACCCTATAAAAGACTATTTTAGTCCTATTTTCAAGGATAATTATAGGACTACTTTAGTACTATTAATTGTGGTGGTATCTCCAGTGGGTAAAAAAACTCCAGTAAAAATGCGGAAAACTGAATTTCTGCGGCACGTTGACGTGAGTCCGCAAAAGATTAATTTACCTCCACGTATTTACAGGGCGTAAAGCCCGGGTGAGAAATCTCCCCAATGAGAACTGTGACTAAAACATTTTACTAAGGCAGGACCATGACGACTTACACAGCGCCTCTGCGCGATATGCGGTTTGTGCTCCACGAACTTTTCGATGTGCCCGGCCAGCTTTCATCTCTTTCGGGATTCGAGGAGGCGGGTGCAGATGTGATGGACGCTGTGTTGGAAGAATGTGCCAAGCTCTGCCAGGAAGTTCTGCATCCTATAAATCAGAGCGGCGACGAGGAAGGGTGCGTGTTCAAGGACGGCGCCGTTACGATGCCTAAGGGATTCAAAGAGGCTTACAAGAAATATGCAGACGGCGGATGGTGTGGTCTTACTGCTAGTCCAGAGTATGGCGGACAGGGATTACCCGAAGCGCTCGACTATCTTGTCGCCGAGATGGTGGGTTCGGCTAATTTGTCTCTTGGTCTTTATCCGGGATTGACTCAGGGTACCATTACCGCCCTCACGGCTTTGGGCACAGACGATCAGAAAAAGAATTACCTGCCCAAACTCATCAGCGGCGAGTGGCAAGGTACGATGTGTTTAACGGAATCTCACGCGGGATCCGACCTTGGGTTGTTGCGCACCAAGGCCGTGCCGAACGACGATGGCTCGTTCAGTATCAGCGGCACAAAGATATTTATATCCTCGGGCGAGCACGACCTTACCGACAATATTGTCCATCTTGTCCTTGCGCGTCTTCCCGATGCGCCGGAAGGCTCGCGCGGTATCTCATTATTTTTAGTTCCGAAGGTCTTGCTCAAGAACGACGGATCGCTGGGCGAGCGCAACAAAGTCGCTGCTGGGTCCATTGAACACAAGATGGGTATGAAAGCGTCGGTCACGTGCGTCATGAACTTTGATGGCGCAAAGGGATGGCTGGTTGGCCAACCGCATAAAGGTTTGGCCGGTATGTTCGTTATGATGAACAAGGAGCGCTTGTTTGTAGGCGGGCAGGGTATCAGTATGGCTGAACTCGCCTACCAAAACGCCGTGGCTTACGCAAAGGAACGGCTGCAAGGGCGAGCTGCTGACGGCATCGCGTGTCCCGATAAGTCGGCGGATCCGATCATTGTTCATCCGGATATTCGCAATCGACTGATGTTCTCGCGTTCGATCATTGAGGCGGAGAGAGCGCTTGCGGTGTGGACCAATATGCAGGCAGACCTTTCGCATAAACACGCTGATGCCGCCGTGCGCCAAAAGGCCGATGATATGGTGGGGCTGATGACACCCATTGTTAAAGCGGCCAGCACAGACTTCGGCTCTGAGATTGCAAATGCTTGTCTTCAGGTGTTCGGCGGTCATGGTTACATCCGTGAACACGGCATGGAGCAGATGGTGCGCGATGTGCGCATTACACAAATTTATGAAGGCACCAATGCTATCCAAGCGATGGACCTCGTGGGCCGCAAACTCGGCTTGGACAGCGGCCGCCTTTACAATGGCTGGCTAAGTGAAGTCGAAGCAACTCTGAAGCGTGTGGATGGCCGCAATGACATGGCTGAGTTTTCGGAACCGTTGAAGGAGGCCGTTGCCCGATTGAAAGCCTGCACTTTGTGGCTCTTCGAAGACGCAAAAAACGATCCAAATTCACGCAACGCCGCGGCTTGCGACTATTTGCGGCTGTTCGCTTTAACTGTGTTTGCGTGGATGTGGACTCTCATGGCTGAAACGGCGCTCGTGAAGAAAAATGGCAGTGATGCCTTTTATGAAACGAAGCTCCATGTGGCCCGATATTTTATGCGCCGTGTTCTTCCTCAGACCGCAGGATTGGATGCGGTTGTTCGTGCTGGGAGTAAGCCCATGATGGCGCTGGCGGAAGCAGCGTTCTGATTACATTTCCGCACATAAATCGAATGCAAAGGGGGCTGCTAGGCAGCGTTGCCGCATTGGTAGTGCTCGCAGCGGCCATTCTTGTTGCGCCAAATTTCATTGATTGGAATGGATATCGCGACCTGCTCGCCGGGCAACTAAGCTCCGCATTAGGGCGAGAGGTGATTATAGCTGGTGATATGGATGCTGCTTTGTTGCCGCGACCGGCCTTCAAAGCTGCGGAGATACGCATTGGGCCCGCCGGTTCAGAGGAATCCATAACAATTGAAGCGTTAGACGCGCGTCTTGCGTTCATGCCGCTTCTAGCCGGGCGTTTGCAATTACGTGAGCTGGTTCTTGTAAGACCGGACGCACGCATTGCTCAAACCGACGGCAGTACGACGCCAGATTCATTTCTCGACGTATTAAGCCGCCGGACTTTGACGTCAGCTGCCCCTAGTTCCGAGGGTAACCGCGCGCCATTTGTTTTGGCGGTGGAGAACATAAATATCGAGGATGGCGCCGTTCAAGTTCACGGCAGTGCGCTAGACAACAATTGGAACCTGACCGGTATTAATGCCAGCATAAACATCGCGGCGCGGGGAGCGATTGCAGCAACAGGAACTATGAGCGTTCGCGGGACGCCTATGGTCGTCGATGCGACATACACGCCGGTTAATGCAGCGAACGCTGATGGCGTCAATATTTCTGTTCAGCTTGTGGAAGCTGAAGCGACGATTAAGTTTATTGGCACTGTTAATCGAACTTCTGAACGCGATATTCGCGGTGATGTCTCCGTGTCCGGCAGCAGTAGCCGCGCGCTGCTTGCAGTCGCTGGGTTGGCCGGACCGCAATCGTCATTGCCAGAGTCGCTATTGCGACCAATTGTCCTGACCGCGAAAGTAAGCGGAGCGTCGGGCAATATATCAACGAAAAATTTGGTGGCGGATTTTGGTGGCACGGGCGCAAGCGGTGCCGTTGCCTGGACTGGCGGCGCTGTACCTAACCTTGATGTGGACCTTGAATTCACAACCATTGAACTCGAGAAGTGGAATTTTTCATCAGCCTATCCGGCAATGCCCCCGTCGGGGACCAGATTTGTCGACCTAGGAGACATTTTTCGGCGCGCTTATGCGGCTGATGAGGGGGGTGAAGGTCTGAGGTTTCCACAATCGTTGACGGCTTCACTTCATGTTCGTGCGCCGATCTTGTCTTATGGTGACGATGTGTTGCGTGACGGCGTGATTAATATATCTCTGTTAAACGGTCAATTGGCGGTACATGAAGTCGGCGTTACTCTTCCCGGTGCAACACAAGTAAGAGCGTTCGGTTTTATTCAAGATGGCGCAATACCGATCTTCGATGGTGCGCTTGAACTAGACACGCAAAATTTGCGCGGAACATTGACATGGCTTGGGATCGAGGAGGCATTAGAGCAAGTTCCGCGCGGGCGCTTGTCGCAGGCATCGTTGCGAACGGCCGTTCAAGGTACTCCGGCACGACTATCTTTCGGTGATATTACGGCAACCATAGATACGGCCAGTGCGACTGGAAGTGCATTTTTTGGGCTGAGTGAACGTACAGCCTTTGGCGTTGACCTTACGGTAGATGCCCTCAATCTCGATACCTATGTGCCGGTCCTGACGGACAAGGGGCTGCGGGCACTGTTTTCAGGCGGCACGGACGATGACCCGCGGAAAGCTGATGTTTACGGTGTCACGCCGGTACTTGATTCACTCAAAAGTCTGGCGAATTTTGATGCAGACGTGAGGGTGGCCGTCAATGCCTTAACCGCGGGTAGCATACCTAATGGCCGTGTCGGTCTTGATTTCGGCTTAAAAGGTGGCGTCCTTGATATTCGCAGCGCGTCTTTCGACAACGTTGCGGGCGCGACAATTTGGTTTAGCGGTAGCCTCGCAGGGTTTGGAACGACGCCGCAGTTTCAGGGCTTTCAGTTTGATCTCCACACGGATGACTTAGGCCGGTTTGGCCGTGCGTTCGGTGTTGGTATTCCGTCGTCTATCCGTAAGTTGGCGCCGGTCTCTCTAACCGGTGTGGTCAACGGTGGATTGTCTCAGGCGGATTTGGTTGCGACGGCAAAAATCGGCGGCATGACAATTCAGGGAGTCGGTCAAGGGTTGTCTTTGGATCTACAGCCGCATTTGACGTTAGCTTTAGATGTGAGTCATCCCAGCTTCGGCAAATTTATGCAGTCGTCGGGATTTACATGGCCGACGGGCTCGACTGATCCAGGCCTGGTATCACTGACAGCGCGTCTCGCTCAATCCGGTACCTTGACAACGATAGATGAATTCAAACTATCCATTGGCCGAGAGCATTTAGTAGGGCGCGTGATCGTGAGTAATGCGGCGGACAAACCGCATATATCGGCGACGTTCAGCGATGTCGCGGTAGCATTCGATGAGCTTTGGCCGAAAGACCCGACGCAACAATTCTCCGGTCCTGCAAGAAGTTCTTCATCCGAGCAAGGTCCTGGCGCAGTCTCAAGTATCTGGTCAGACGATCCATTCGATTGGTCGGCTCTGGCAGAGTGGAACGGCGATGTTACGGTATCGGGTTCACGGCTTAATATACGCGGTGTTGATGTGCGCGATTTCAACAGCACAATCACTATTGCGGATGGCGCGGCGGAAATCTCTCAATGGAGCGGCTACCTGTTCGGCGCGCGCGGTGAGTTATCGTTGCGGGCAATCGCTGTGCCCGAGCCGTCACTACAAGGTAACATCAGCTTTGCCGGTGGTGATTTTGCTTCCGTGGCGGCGGCCATAAATGGCGGCGGTTCTACAGGATTGAATCCTAACGCCGGCGAGGTGGATTTTACCGGCGCGTTCACCGCCGCAGGGGCATCGCCGCGCGCTTTGATCGAAAGCCTTTCAGGCAACGGTACGTTCACTCTTCATACGGCCTCGGTGGGGACGGGCGTTGCGGCCGGTCTTCTCGGTGCTGTGTCTGCCGCCGCGCAAGCGGAAAGTATCGTGCCCGGCGGGCAGAACACGCCTGTTTCCGTTGAGGCGAAACTGATGGCCGATAAGGGCCGCATTGAAATCGTTGATGGTGCACTAAAGTCTCGCTCTTACGGCGGCGCATTTCTTGGGGTGATCGATCTTCCGAACTGGTTGGTGGATGTATCGGGTCGTCTGCGCTTGGAAAAATTACCGCGCGCCGATGCCGCGACCCAGCGCACCTTGCCGGCGTCCGTGCCGATCACGGTGCGCGGGCGATTGGATTTACCGAACATCATTCTTGAGCCGTCCTAAGCGCGGCTCTGCAAGTCTTTCAGCACATAAAGACGTATGGCGCTGGACAGGTTGCCGTCGCGGGTCCGGTCGATCTCGGCGATCAGCTCGCTTACCGATATTTCTTTACGTGCGGCGATATCTTGCAGCGCCTCCCAAAACGGTTCCTCGACGGAAACGCTGGTGCGGTGACCCGCGATATCGACCGACCGTTTGCGGATGCCTTCAGTCATACTTGATCGCGGTGCACTAGGACGGGTGAGTCATATCTGCGGGCTTAATCCATGCGTCGAATTGTTCCGCTGTGACGTAACCGGACTTTGTCGCCGCGTCCTTCAAAGTTAATCCCTCCGCATGCGCTTTTTTGGCGATCTCCGCAGATTTGTCGTAGCCGATATGCGGCGCAAGGGCCGTGACCAGCATAAGAGAATTTTCCATATGGCGGGCAATCACGGTCTCGTTGGCTTGAAGGCCCCGCAAGCAATTCACAACAAAACTGTTGGCCGCGTCGGCGAGCAAGCGGACAGATTGCAGAACGTTGTAGGCGATAACCGGTTTGAAGACGTTGAGTTCCAGGTGCCCGTGCGATCCCGCCACGCTCACGGTTGTATGATTGCCCATCACTTGCGCGCAGACCATGGTGAGCGCCTCGGCTTGCGTGGGATTCACTTTGCCGGGCATGATGGACGAGCCGGGCTCATTGGCGGGCAAGATCAACTCGCCCAATCCCGACCGTGGACCCGAAGCCAGCAAGCGTATGTCGTTGGCAATTTTCATAAGCGATACGGCAATGGTATTGAGCGCGCCGGAACATTCCACCATGGCGTCGTGGCTCGCTAAACCTTCGAAGAAATTCGCTGCGGGCCAGAAGGGCAGCCCGGTCATCTCGCGCAGATGTTCACAGAACTTCGCCGCGAAATCTTTTTTTGTATTCAGGCCGGTGCCGACGGCGGTGCCGCCCTGGGCGAGACGGTGCAGCCGGGGCAGGGTTGTCTTGATGCGGTCCAGGGCAAAGCCGGCTTGCGCCGCATAGCCGGAAAACTCCTGGCCGAGGGTCAGCGGTGTCGCATCCTGCAAGTGTGTACGGCCGATTTTGACAATATCGGCGAATGCATCCGCGCGGTTTTCGAGGGTCGCCTGGAGTTGATCGAGCGCGGGCATAAGGCGGTTTGCAATGTCCATGGCCACGGCGATATGCATGACCGTTGGAAAGCTGTCGTTGGACGACTGGCCGCGATTGACGTGGTCGTTGGGATGGACCGGCGCTTTGCCCCCTTTATTGCCGGTCAACAGCTCGTTCGCGCGCCCGGCGATGACTTCATTGGCGTTCATGTTGGTCTGGGTGCCCGAGCCGGTCTGCCAGACCACCAGCGGAAATTCGTCGTCTAATCTGCCGTCCGCGACTTCTTCGGCAGCGCGGGCGATGACATCGACCAAATCGGCGGGAATTTCACCGAGAGATTTATTGGCGAGGGCCGCCGCTTTTTTCTGAAGACCGAACGCATGAATAAGCGGCGCGGGCATGCGCTCGCTGCCGATTTTGAAGTTCTCTAGGCTGCGCTGGGTTTGCGCGCCCCAGTAGTGAGTGGCGGGAACTTCGACGGCGCCCAGGCTGTCGGATTCTGTACGGGTGGACATATGACCCTCGCTTTCAGCGTAAGGCTGAGAGGAATGCGGCGGCTGCGTCAAGAGCGCCGGTCAAATTTTGCTCATGGGTGCGCCCCGACGCTTTGCGGGGCTTCAAGTCGTGATCCCCGTCCTCGGCCCAATGGATTTCAAGGCATTTCGATAGTTTGAGTCCGGAGACGGTTTCGCGGTTGCCCATGGGATCGCGCGTGCCCTGGCAGATGAGAGTGGGCGTTTTTAGGGCTTCCAGATGGGCCGTGCGCGGTTTGTCGGCGCGGCCCGCGCCGTAGAACGGGTATCCGAGGCAGAGCAGGCCGCTCACTCCGGCTTCGTCGGCCATCATAGTCGCCATCCGTCCGCCCATAGATTTGCCGCCGATCACCAAGTTCTCGTCGTCAATCTTTGCGATAACGGTTTGCCACGTTTCGAGCAGAACCGGTTGACGATCAGGTGGGCGACGTCCGCCGGATTCTCGCCGCTTTGCCATATAAGGAAACTCAAACCGCGCAACCCGGTAGCCGCGTTGGCCCAATCCCTCTGCGAAAAAATCCATAAAGGAGGTGTCCATAGGAGCACCTGCGCCGTGGGCCAGCGCGACCGTGAGGGGGGCGTGCTTGGGGCCGTTCCAGAGCAGGGAGGGAGGCGAGGTCATCTTTGCCGCGTGGGCGCGGGGTTACAACTGCTTGAAGAAATCGTTCCCTTTGTCGTCGACCACGATGAAGGCGGGGAAGTCTTCGACCTCGATGCGCCAGACGGCTTCCATGCCAAGCTCTTCGTATTCCAGAACTTCGACCTTCTTAATGGAGTTTTGCGCCAGCATGGCTGCTGCGCCGCCGATGGAGCCGAGGTAAAATCCGCCGTGGGTTTTGCACGCGTCGGTAACGGCTTTAGAGCGGTTGCCCTTGGCCAGCATGATCATCGATCCGCCGTTGGCCTGAAATTCTTCAACATAGGAATCCATACGTCCCGCCGTCGTCGGTCCAAAAGAGCCCGATGCATAGCCTTCGGGTGTTTTAGCCGGACCCGCGTAATACACCGGATGTTGTTTGATGTAGTCGGGCAGGCCCTGGCCGCTGTCGATGCGTTCTTTTAGTTTGGCATGGGCAATATCGCGTGCGACCACCATGGGGCCGGTGAGGGACACCCGAGTCTTAATTGGATACTGGCTAAGGGTCTTGCGGATTTCATCCATCGGTTTGGTGAGATCAATCTTGACCACATCGCTGGACAGCTTGCCTTCTCGAATTTCCGGCAAATACTGTGCAGGGTTGGCTTCGAGCTGTTCGAGAAACACTCCGTCACGAGTGATCTTGCCCAGAACCTGACGGTCGGCGGAGCATGACACACCGATGCCGACCGGGCATGACGCGCCGTGTCGAGGCAGGCGGATCACACGGACGTCGTGACAATAATATTTACCGCCGAATTGCGCGCCGATGCCGATGGTGCGGGTCATCTCCAGCACTTCGCGCTCCATTTCAAGATCGCGGAAAGCCTGGCCGTGAGCCCCGCCCTTGGTCGGCAGGCCGTCCAAGTAGCGGGCCGAGGCCAGCTTAACGGTTTTCATGGTCAACTCAGCAGATGTGCCGCCGATAACGATGGCGAGGTGATAGGGCGGGCAGGCCGATGTGCCCAGCGCGCTGACTTCTTCCTCAAGGAATTTTTTCAAACCCGCTGGATTCAAGACGGCCTTGGTTTTTTGAAACAAGAAGCTCTTATTGGCCGAACCGCCGCCCTTGGCCATGAACATGAATTTGTACGTATCACCCGGAACAGCAAAGAGGTCGATTTGAGCGGGCAGATTATTGCCCGTGTTTTTTTCCTCGAACAAAGTGGTGGCCGAGAGTTGCGAATAGCGCAGATTGAGCTTTGTGTAGGCGTTGGCCACCCCCTGGCTGATGGCTTGGGCGTCGTTGCCGTCGACCCATATCTGTTGCCCCTTTTTTCCCATGACTATGGCGGTGCCTGTGTCTTGGCACATGGGCAACACGCCGCCGGCGGCGATATTGGCGTTTTTCATGAGTTCGAGCGCGACGAATCGGTCGTTGGGCGAGGCCTCGGTGTCATCGAGAATCGAGCGCAGCTGTTTCAGGTGTCCGGGTCGTAGCAGGTGCGAGACATCGCGGAAGGCTTCAGCGGTTAATTTGGTAATGGCGCCTGGCGCCACGGTGACAATGTCGCTGCCTTTAAATGTTTCTACAGCAACGCCGTCGCTTGAGAGTTTGCGGTATGGCGTTGTGTCGTGGGCGAGAGGAAACATATCGGCAAAGGCGGCGTCCAGCATGTGTGGCTTCCGTTCTTAAGGTTTAAAGGTGTGGCGGGAGAATAGTCCAAATAAGCCTAATACGGCGAGAGTATTTGGGGTGGTGGTGCCGCGTCGACTGGAGAGGTGCTATTTTTTACGGAAAGCGTCCAGGGTAACAACATTGTCCGCGTCGTCGTCGCTATCCTCGGTGTTTTCGGCTTCTGGCGCCTGACCACGGGACGTGGAAGCGATGCTCTTCCGGCTGTTCTTAAAGTGTTGAGAAACCTTGGAAGAATCGACATGAACAGGACCGTCCAAGGCGGGATCACCCGCGTCATCGTCGAAGTCCTCGTCTTCCTCATCCACTTCTTCGAACTCCACATGAAACTGCAGGCCAAATTTAGCATGAGGATCGGCAAAAGCGGTGACCGCTTCAAAGGGAATGGAGAGGTGCTGATTGACGCCCGAGAAGCTCAGCGCAATTTCAAAATGTTCATCATCCACCAGCAGATCCCAATATTGGTGTTGCACCACTATGGTCATTTCATTGGGATGAAGCGCCTTCAAGGCAGCAGCCATTTGTACACCGGGGTGCGTCGTATCGAATGTAATATAGAAATGATGTGCGCCAGGCAGTCCCTGCGCTTCGGTGATTTTCAACGCCTGATGCAAAACGCCTCTAAGGGCATTTTCGACCATACGTTCATAGCTGAGAGATGTGATTTCCATTTCTATATCTAACCAGAGCATGCCCGCGTTGGCGATATCCAGTATTTTTTTGCTTCGCGTATTTTATCGCGCGTAGCCGTGGATACAGCGGTTATTAGCAAGCTAATGCGTGTTAGGTCCCTAGTGAATATTGGTACCCAGGCATGTTTAACAGATTCGCGCCGACAGGGAAAAGTGGGGGGCTTCTGTTGCCCGGTGCCCCCCGAACCGCGCTTACTGACTATGCAGCAGCGGCGTACGCAACGTTGTCGTTGGCACTTTTAAAATTAGCCCGATAACGGTGGTACAATGCCGGGAACAACTACTGTCTTTACCGTGCGTGTCGAGCCTGTTTCGCCCCCGCAGGGCCCGGTGGAACAACTGTCCTCACCGGGCTGAATTGGTGGAGGCGCCGGGCACTGCCCCCGGGTCCACTACACTTATTTCACAGCAGGTTTAGCGCCATAGCCGCTTACGCGGCATTCCCAATATAAGGCCTACCGGTTAACTTTGCCACTCCCTCTGGATATGTGGCTGATTTGCTAAGTTTTTTCCGGGTCTATGGCTGGGTGCAGAATGGCGGTATAAGAAAAATTATGCAGCAGTATTTAGACCTTCTCGATCACGTTTTGAGGAACGGAGCCAAGAAATCAGACCGTACAGGAACTGGAACGGTCAGCGTTTTTGGTCACCAGATGCGGTTTGATTTAGCGGAGGGATTCCCGCTTTTGACCACAAAAAAACTGCACGTAAAATCTATCGTGCACGAGCTTTTGTGGTTTCTGACCGGTGACACCAATATTCGGTATCTGAAGGATAATGGCGTCTCCATTTGGAATGAATGGGCGGACGAGGATGGCGACCTGGGGCCGGTCTATGGTTACCAGTGGCGGTCATGGCCTACGCTAGAAGGCGGTAAGGTCGATCAGATCGCCAATGTTGTGAGATCCATCCTGTCCAACCCGGATAGCCGCCGCCATATTGTCACGGCTTGGAACCCGGCTGATGTGGACGATATGGCCCTGCCGCCGTGCCACTGCCTGTTCCAATTCTATGTCGCTGAGGGTCGTTTGTCGTGCCAGCTCTATCAGCGCAGCGCCGATATTTTTCTCGGTGTGCCGTTTAACATAGCCTCTTATGCGCTGCTGACCCTTATGGTTGCGCAAGTGACCGGCCTGAAGCCCGGTGAATTTGTTCATACTCTTGGGGATGCACATCTATATTCTAATCATCTTGAGCAGGCACATATTCAGCTAGCGCGTACACCCAAATCATTGCCGACGATGTCGCTTAATCCTCGGGTCGCCGACATATTCAAATTTACTTACGACGATTTTACTCTTTCGGGCTATGACCCGCATCCGCATATCGCGGCAAAAGTTGCGGTCTAGATAGAAAAATGGCGCTGCCGCGTTTTCGCGGACAGCGCCATCAAAGCGTTAGACGAACAGAAAAATTACTCGTCCTGGCTCTTGCCTTTGTTTTGATACGCGTCAAGAGCGGTTTCCCACTTTTGAAGTGTTTCGTTGTACTCGTTGATCGCGCACTCATTGAATTCCGCGAAAGCGTTTGAATATTCTTCGAGCCCGTTCGAAGCGTCTTCCATCTGTTTGCCGGTGGCCGTGGAGCCGTCGTCGGGGATGGTCGGGGGGTTGGGTGCCGGCCCGCAGACTGAATCGGCAGCCCAGGCTCCGGTTGTTGATGTCATGAGAGCGGCCACTGTGAGGGCCGCTATCCGGTTGCACGCCGTTGTAGTCTTCGTCATGGTCTTTCCTCCTTGCGAATCTGACCGAGTTTGTTAAATGCCCGTTGTTAGATCGGGCGACAGATGCGCTCTCGCCAGCGCCCGCGCGAGGAGGTGTGTCCAGGCGGCGGTAAGGGTAGTGTAACATGTGCTTTTCGTCGAAGTCAGGGCATTTTCCTGAGTTTTATAAGGCACGAGCAAAGTGGTAATAAAACGATGAGCGCAGTTTTTCAACAGCCAGACATCGCCGGCAAGGTTGGCCAGTCTATCGCCGTATCCATGATTGTCGCGCGCGCTGAAAACGGGGTGATCGGGCAGGACGGAAAATTGCCCTGGCACATCTCAGCAGATCTACAGCATTTTAAGAAATTGACGGTGGGTAAGCCGATTGTCATGGGCCGGAAAACTTATGAGTCCATTGGTCGGCCGCTGCCGCGCCGGACCAATATTGTCGTCACCAGAAATCCAGATTGGACAGCGGTAGGGGTGCTGACAGCTGAAAATCTACTATCTGCATTGGCCGTTGCTTATGAAGAGGCCCACCGAACTGGAACTGATGAGGTCATGGTCATAGGCGGTGCGCAGATTTACCGTCAGGCGCTTGCTCATGCCGATCGTATATATTTGACTGAAGTCCATGGTACGTTTGCTGGCGATACCGTTATGGACTTGGACTTATCGGGATGGCGGGAGACCTCGCGCAAACGTCACAAAAGCGCTGACACTGACGAGCCGGAGTTTAGCTTTGTGGAATTGCGGGCGCCGGCTTGATTAGATTAAGGCGTCAGCGTGCAGACGCTCGTCATATCGGTGATCACACCGGCATTCTGGTTGTTCACTAGATGCTGGAGGTGGCCGGTAAAACTGCTCTCCACCTTTATGACATAGTGATACATCGTGCCGCTTGGCGTGATGGGTGGAGGGATTACGCCAGCCTCGATTTGAGCGACCGTACGAATCGCTTGACCGTTCGCTT
>CAXBLG010000054.1:0-22199 GCA_963976395.1 uncultured Rhodospirillaceae bacterium | reverse complement strand
CGATGTTGTCATCGAGCGGGCCGGAGTTGCCGATACAGGTCGTGCAGCCGTAACCGACGGTATTGAACCCAAGGGCGTCAAGATCGGCCTGCAGGCCGGCCTTCGTCAGATAATCGGTCACCACTTGCGAGCCGGGCGCGAGAGAGGTTTTAACCCACGGCTTGCGGGCAAGGCCTTTCTCGCGGGCTTTGCGGGCAAGCAAACCAGCAGCGAACAGCACCGACGGATTTGAGGGATTGGTGCACGACGTGATCGCGGCGATAACCACATCGCCGTCGGTCAGTTGATCCTTAGCGCCTTCGCCTTGCAGATCGGCGACGGGCGCGGACACGGGCGACGCGTGCGCAAACACATCCTTCAACGCCGTGCCGAATTCCTGAGCCGCGGTGGACAGCGACACGCGGTCTTGCGGGCGCTTCGGACCGGCCAGCGACGGCTCGACCGTGGACAGATCAAGTTCAAGCGTATCGGTGAACTCGGGATCGGGTGTGGTCTCATCGTGCCACATGCCTTGCGCTTTTGCGTAGGCTTCCACCAACGCAACGCGATCTTTGTCGCGGCCGGTGAACGTGAGATAGCGGCAGACTTCTTTATCGATCGGGAAGAAGCCGCAGGTCGCGCCGTATTCCGGCGCCATGTTGGCGATGGTGGCGCGGTCGGTGAGCGAAAGATCAGCAAGACCAGGGCCGTAGAATTCCACGAACTTGCCAACGACGCCTTTCTTGCGCAGCATTTGCGTGACGGTGAGCACGAGGTCGGTCGCCGTGGTGCCTTCCTTCAGTTTGCCGTTCAGCTTGAAGCCGACGACTTCGGGAATCAGCATTGGGATCGGCTGGCCGAGCATGGCCGCTTCGGCCTCGATGCCGCCAACGCCCCAACCGAGCACCGCAAGGCCGTTGACCATGGTGGTGTGAGAATCGGTGCCGACAAGGGTGTCGGGGTAGGCAACGGTTTTGCCGTTCTCCTCGCCGGTCCAAACAACTTGGGCGAGATACTCGACGTTGACTTGATGGCAGATGCCGGTGCCGGGCGGGACAACGCGGAAATTGTCGAAGCCCATCTGGCCCCAGCGCAGGAACTGATAGCGCTCGCCGTTACGATCAAATTCAAGCTCGATGTTTTGCGACAGCGCCGTTGAAGACGCGTAGGCATCAACCATCACCGAGTGATCGATCACAAGATCGACCGGCGACAGCGGATTGATTTTTTGCGGATCGCCACCGAGGGCCTTGATCGCCTCGCGCATGGCGGCAAGATCGACCACAGCCGGAACGCCGGTGAAGTCCTGCATCAAAACACGCGCAGGGCGGTAGGCGATTTCAGCGTCCGATTTTTTTGTCTTCAGCCAGGCCACGACCGCCTTCAAATCATCGACGGTGACGGACTTGCCGTCTTCAAAGCGCAACAGGTTTTCCAAAAGCACTTTGAGAGAAAACGGCAGACGCGAAATATCGCCGAGAGTTTCGGCTGCGGCCGGGAGGCTAAAATAATCGTAGCTCTTGCCGCCGACATCGAGTGTGCGGCGCAGCTTGAGGGAATCGTGACCACTGATGGGCATAGAAGGGCTCCTTCGCGAAAAGCGCGGTAAAGGGTGGAGGAGATTCTCGGGCAAGCAGAGGGACGAGGCGTCCGGCGGCGCGGCGCGCAGGTGCCGTTGGCGGCGCCTTCGATGTATCGTCCCCAGCGTGACCGGGTATATCCCGGCTTCAAGGCGGAATAATCCACAATCCGAACACAAAGTCCAGGGGTCCTCATCAGGCAGTTTTGCCCAACCTATTGGCCGTAAAAGAAAATTAGCGGCGGGAAATCGAAGCCACATAAGGGCCGAAAAGAGCAAAAAGAAGCCACAATTTGGGGGTGTACTCACACTCATGGACAAACCATGTCCCTGCCCCCTCAGGGCCGGTTTAGTCCGGTAAGTCAGTTTCCCCTAGCTGTCTTACCCTAACAGCCCCAATTGGCGGTCGGCGCATTCCTTCTCCCCCATCCCATAAGCGCCGACCGCACTTTTTTGCCCGGATATTCGACTACACGTATTGGACTAGCCGCTTTCAAAAGCTCTGCTATGGTCCGGCCCATGATCGATGCCCCCATTGCTCCCGAAGCCTTTTCCGGCAAGGACTTAAGCTGTCACCGCGGCGGACGGATGGTGTTCGCTGGCCTGAATTTCGAGGTCGCACCCGGCGCGGCCTTGGTGCTGCGGGGCGCGAACGGCAGCGGCAAAACCACCCTGATGCGGCTGATGGCCGGCCTTGCGCGGCCTGCGGCGGGAGCCCTTTACTGGGGCGGGACGGCGATTGACGACCCCGAAGCCCATGCAACCCACCTGCGCTTTATCGGTCACTTGGATGCCATCAAACCCGCGCAGACCGTGGCGGAAAACCTCGCCTTCTGGCGAGCGCTGTGGTCCAAATCCGCGAGCGGCGCGGCCATTGTGACAGCCATGGAGGCGCTCGGAATCGCCCATCTTGCCGATTTTCCGGCCCGGCATCTATCCGCCGGACAGCGCCACCGGCTTGCCCTTGCCCGGGTGATCGCCGCGCCGGCGCCCTTGTGGTTGCTGGATGAGCCGGGCAATGCCCTGGATGAGACCTCTTTAAATGCGCTGTCGAAGATGATTGCCGCCCACCGGGCCGAGGGCGGCATGGTGGTGGTCGCAAGCCACGGCGCAGCCTTTGTGGAAAACGCCCAAACCCTTGATTTAGGAGAATTTTCGGCGGCCCACATCGCCCATTGGAGCGACGAGCTGTGAGCGCCTTTTTGACCCTCACCGGGCGCGATTTGCGCCTTGCCCTGCGCCAAAGCGGCGACAGTATGATCGTGCTCGCCTTTTTCGCCATGGCAACGATTCTGTTTCCCTTCGGGGTCGGCCCGGAAGCGGCCGTGCTGGCTCGGATCGCTGGCGGCGTGGTCTGGGTGACCGCGCTTTTAGCTGCACTGCTGTCCCTCGACCGGGTTTTTGCGCTCGATTTCGAGGACGGCACCTTGGATCAGCTGGTTCTGTCCGGTCAGCCTTTGCCGCTGATTGTACTGTCCAAGGTCTCGGCCCATTGGCTGACCACGGGCGTACCGCTGATTCTGCTCTCGCCCATTCTCGCGGTCACCATGCAGCTTCCGGCGGCGGGCTACGGCACCCTGGTTTTGGCTCTGGCCCTGGGCACACCGACGGTCAGCCTGATCGGCGCGGTCGGCGCAGCCCTGGTACTCGGCACCCGGCGCGGCGGGGTTCTGCTCTCTCTTCTGGTGCTGCCGCTCTACATTCCGGTGTTGATCTTCGGGACCGGCGCGGTGGAGGCCGCCATCATTGGTCGGCCCACCGGCCCGATGCTGATGGTGCTGGCGGGATTGGCTATCTTTGCGCTCACCCTCAGTCCCTGGGCGGCGGGCGCGGCGCTTCGTCAGGCGGTTGAATAGAAAACTCAACCGGTTATCCCTAAATACTGATGTGATGTTTCACATGAGGACAGATGGCTAAACAGTTGCGGTAAAATGTGTAACAAAGATAAGCGCAGTTACCATTCCCGCAGTCGGATTCCACGCTGAAAAGCCTTATGTATATGGGGCCTTATTTAGTAGCCGCGCGAAGTGCTCCGCGATAAACCTTCGGTCCACATAGAAAAAAGCCATGCATAGATTTGCCAACCCAACCCAGTTCATGCGCATCGCCAACGCCATCTTTCCGTGGGCGGCCGGGCTGAGCATTCTGCTGTTCGTTTTCGCCATCCCAATTGCACTGGTGACCTCGCCGCCCGATTACCAGCAGGGCGATACGGTGCGGATTATGTACATCCACGTTCCTTCAGCTTGGTCGATGATGATGGTGTACGGCGTCATGGCGTCGGGAAGCGCGGCCTTTCTGATTTGGCGTCATCCCATGGCTAACCTCGTGGCAAAGGCATCCGCACCCGTGGGAGCGGTCTTCACAGCTTTGGCTCTTGTCACCGGCATGTTGTGGGGCGAGCCGATGTGGGGCGCCTTCTGGGTATGGGATGCCCGGCTGACGTCGACCTTGATTCTGTTTTTTATCTATCTTGGGTACTTGGCGCTGGCCGATGCTTTCGAAGATCCCGAGCGCGGCGATAAAGCGGCCGCCATACTGGCCCTGGTCGGCTCGGTGAATATCCCGATCATTCATTTCTCGGTGGAATGGTGGAACACACTTCATCAGCCGTCCATCGTTTCGACAAGCGGTCTGTCTTTAAGCGGCGAAATGTTGCTGCCGCTGTTTTTGATGCTTGGCGCTTTCACAAGCTATTACGTCGCAATTTTAGTCCTTCGGGTCCGCAGCGAACTTCTGAACGCCAAAATCCGCAATGCCCGCGTCAGTCACACCGCCTTAGGCCAGGCGGCGGAGTAGATGATGGAAAGATTTCTCACCTATCTAGATATGGGCGGATACGCCGCTTGGATTTGGCCCGCCTACGGATTGGCGACACTTGCCCTTGTCGGCATTTTGGTGATGACCCTGCGCACACTGAAAGCCCGGCAGCAAGAATTCGATGAATTGAAATCGCTGCGCCGGGGCGAGGACGCATCATGACCCGCAAGCGTCGGCGCCTTTACTTTGTGATGTTAGGATTGCTTGGCCTGGGTGCCGGGGTTGCGCTGGTGCTGACCGCACTTCAAGACGACATCGTTTTCTTTTTCAGCCCAACGGAAATCGCCGAACGCAGTCCGAGCCCCGATGTACGTATTCGTGTCGGCGGATTGGTTGAAGCCGGCAGCGTCGTCCATGAAGGCGAGACTATTCGCTTTTCCGTGACCGACACGTCGAAGTCGCTAAACGTCAGTTACACCGGCCTGCTGCCGGATTTGTTTCGTGAAGGACAGGGCGTTGTCGCCGAAGGTCATGTAAATGCCGACGGCGTGTTTATCGCTTCAAACGTGCTGGCCAAACACGACGAAAACTACATGCCGCGAGAAGTCGCCGATGCCTTGAAGGCCAGCGGCAAATGGAAAGAGGGCGAGCCCCTCCCGCCAGCGGCTGTGCGCAACAACTAATCTGTTAGGACCGATTCATGTTTACAGAACTTGGTCACTTTGCCCTGGCCTTAGCCCTGGCGGTTACATTGGTTCAAGCCGTCGTGCCGCTGTTCGGGGCCGCGCGCGGAAACGTCGCAATGATGGGCGTGGCAAAGACCGCCGCGATGGCGCAACTGGTTCTTATTCTTCTCGCCTTTGCCGCGTTGATGCACGCCTTTATCATCTCGGACTTTTCGGTGATCAATGTTTACGAGAACTCGCATACCGCCAAACCGCTGCTGTACAAAATCAGTGGGGTGTGGGGAAACCACGAGGGCTCGCTGGTTTTATGGGTGAGCATTCTTGCGATATTCGGCGCAGGTGTTGCCCTGTTTGGCCGAAACTTACCGCCGGCCTTGAAGGCCCGGGCGCTGGCTGTTCAAGCCATGATCAGCTTCGGGTTTTTGGCTTTCATTTTGTTTACGTCCAATCCGTTTCTGCGGCTTAGCCCCGTTCCGAGTGAAGGCATGGGTCTTAATCCGATTTTGCAAGACCCCGGCTTGGCCATACATCCCCCCATGCTCTACATGGGCTATGTGGGGTTCTCGATGGCGTTCTCGTTCGCAATCGCCGCGCTGATCGAAGGGCGTGTGGATGCCGCGTGGGCGCGCTGGGTACGTCCCTGGACCTTGCTAGCCTGGATGTTTCTGACCTTCGGCATCGGCCTTGGCAGCTGGTGGGCTTACTACACCCTCGGTTGGGGCGGCTGGTGGTTCTGGGACCCGGTTGAGAACGCCTCGTTCATTCCATGGCTCACAGGCACGGCCCTGTTGCACTCCGCCATCGTTGTGGAGAAGCGCGAAGCTTTGAAAAGCTGGACTATTCTTCTGGCAATCGTGACGTTTTCATTGTCGCTGCTGGGCACCTTCCTGGTGCGCTCGGGCGTTCTAACATCTGTGCATGCGTTTGCCTCTGACCCGACGCGCGGTGTTTTCATTTTAGCCCTGCTGGCGATTGCGATTGGCGGCTCGTTTACTTTGTATGCCATTCGCGCGCCGCGCCTTGACGGCGGCGGCATATTTGCGCCGATCTCGCGCGAAGGCGGCCTGCTGATCAACAACCTGTTGCTGACAACCGCAGCCGCCACGGTACTGCTGGGCACGTTGTATCCTTTAATTACCGAAGTGCTGACCGGCGAACGCATTTCGGTTGGCCCGCCGTACTTCAACGGCGTGTTCTTTCCGCTGATGATTCCCCTTGTTGCGATGATGGGCATCGGCCCGCTGCTGGCCTGGAAGCGCGGCGACATCATGGCCGCCCTGGGCCGTCTTAAAATTGCAGCCGGCGCTCTTCTGATTGCCGCCGCTTTGACGTTGATGATTGCCGGTGTCAGTCTATCGCATATAGGCGGCGCGGTCGGGTTCGGCATGGCGGCGTGGCTGGCCATATCGTCGCTGCTTGAATGGACCGAGCGTGTAAAGATCACCCGCAGAGGGGCCTGGAACCGCGCCCGTAATTTACCGCGCGCAGCCCACGGCATGACCCTGGCCCATTTCGGCATGGCCGTGCTGATTGCCGGTGTGACCGGATCGTCGGTGTGGAAGCAAGAGCACATTCAAGCGATGGCACCGGGCGATACCGTCGAGATGGCCGGATACACCCTGACCTTTGAAGGCGTGTCCGTCGTGCCCGGCCCCAACTACGAAGCGGCGCGCGGTACGATTATTCTGTCGGATGAAGACGGTGAGATCGCCGTGCTTTCCCCCGAGCGGCGCAATTATATTCAGCCGCCGCAGCAAACGACGTTTACCGCAATTCACACAACGTTCTTTGCAGACGTGTACACCGCCATCGGCGAACCCCAAGGCGATAACGGCGCATTTGTGACCCGCTTTTATTATGAACCGCTCGTACCTTTCCTTTGGTACGGCATCTTGATGATGGTTTTCGGCGGCGCCGTTTCGCTGACAGACCGCAGACATCGCGTCGGCGCGCCAAGACGCGCGCAAGTGAGTGCGGGCACACCCGCACCCGCACCGGCAGCGGCAGCGGCAGAGTAAATTAATGACAGACCAAACCGCACAGCCCGAGCAAACGGCCACACGACGCTGGCCGTATCTTATTCCGCTGATCGTTCTTCTGGCGTTGGGCGGCGTGTTCGGAAAACGGCTATTAGATATTCAGCAGGGAAAAGACGTCAGCCTCATTCCAACAGTGCTGCTGGACACACCGGTGCCCGACCTTAACCTGCCGCCCTTGCCCGGCCGAGGGGAAGCGCTGACCACCGCCGATCTAAAGGGCGAAGTCACGTTGGTGAACATCTGGGGCTCTTGGTGCATTGCTTGCTTGTCCGAGCACCCGTTGCTGCTGTCGATCAAGGAAGAAGGATTTGTTCCGGTTCACGGCATTGCCTGGCGGGACGACCCCGAGCAGAGCCTGAGATGGCTGGCCCGGCATGGTGACCCCTATTCGAAAATCGGACAGGACCCGCGCAGTGAAGCCGCAATTGCCTTTGGCGTAACAGCCGCGCCGGAAACCTTCATCGTCGATAAAGAGGGTGTCATCCGCTACAAACAGACCGGTCCGATCACGCCGGAGATTTGGCGCGCCACCATGAAACCGCTGATCGACGAGCTGAAGAAATGAAAATTCTTTCTTCGCTTGCGATGGCAGCCAGCCTGTCTGTTATCGCTTTGACAGGTGCGTTCGCTGTCGAGCCCAATGAAATGTTGCAAGACCCTGCCCTGGAAGCCCGGGCGCGCGAGGTCAGCCAGCATCTGCGCTGTGTACAATGTCAGAACGAAACCATAGACGAGTCGAACGCTCAGATCGCGCGTGACATGCGCATACTTGTTCGGCAGCAGATCATGAACGGCGATACCAACGAAGAGATTATCGACTACATGGTCAGCCGCTACGGCGACTATGTATTGCTGAAGCCGCGTTTTCAGACGAACACGTTGATCCTTTGGTTTGGCCCGTTTGTTGTTTTGTTGGTGGGCGGGTTTGTGGTGGTGCGACGCATGCGTACAGCCAGCAACACCGCTGCGATGGCGCCCTTGTCGGACGACGAGCGCGCAGCCATCGGGAATGTTATGCCGCCGGGAGATGATGCGAAATGATTTGGGTTCTGTTCGGCGGTCTTGCTCTGTTGGTCATAGCCGGACTGTTGTGGCCGCTTGTACGCGCGCCGCAATCGTCTGAGAGCCGCGCGGCTTACGACTTCATGGTTTTCGAAGACCAATTAAAAGAAGTCGAACGCGATACAGAGCGGGGTGTGCTGACCGCAGAGGAGGCCGATGCGGCGCGCCTTGAAATACAGCGGCGCATTTTAGCAGCCCGTAAAATTGCTGCCCCGGCGCCAACAGCGGGATCTACTGTTTGGCGCGGCGTGCTGGCCGGCGGTTTAATCGCCCTGGTCCCTCTGTTTGCCCTGGCCGTTTATCTGCCCATCGGCGCGCCCCTCTTGCCGGGCATGAGCGCGGTTGAACGCGCGCAGATGATAGCCGCAGACTCGGAAGAAGCCGATCAGCTTCTTGACCAGTTAGCCGCCCATGTGACTGCCAACCCGGATGATGCGGAAGGCTGGAGCCTTCTGGCGCGCAGCTACCGGCAACTGCGCCGTTATGACGAGGCTGCCGCCGCTTACAGAGAGATCGCGCGGATCGCGCCCTCGGGCGACGCGTATGCCAATCTCGGCGAGGTTCTGGCGGCGGCAAGCGGCGGAGCCATCTCACCGGCGGCCCATGAAGCGCTGATGAATGCCCTTGCGGTCGACCGGGATGAACCTCGGGCGCGGTTTTATCTGGGCCTTGAACAATCGCAGCTCGGCAATGCCGAAGCCGCCATCGCCATATGGCGGGATTTGTCTGCAGACGCACCCGATGACGCGCCGTGGCTGGACCTTGTCATGCGCGAAATGTCACGCACCGCCCAGCAGGCGGGGGTCATGCCGATGACCGTTGAACCGCAGCACCCGCTGGATTTACCGCAGGTGACCGCAGCCGCCGAAGCGCCGCGCGCCCCGAGCGGTATCGCACCCGAGAACTTGGACATGATCAAAGGCATGGTCGACGGCCTGGCCGCGCGTCTTGAAAGCGAACCAGACGATTTTGACGGCTGGATGATGCTGGGACGTTCGTACACCGTTCTGGAGAACATGGACGGTGCCTTGAACGCCTATGAAAAAGCGATGGCCCTGAAACCGGCGGACACAGTATCGCGGCTTCAGTTTGCCTCGCTGATGATCGCCCGTACGGATCTGGATGCGCCCGGCCCGTTGCCCGCAAAGCTGACGGACGCCATGAGCGGCGTGCTCGAAGTCAGCCCCGCCCAGCCCGATGCCCTGTTCATTACCGGGCTTGCCCGCGCGAAAGCCGGGGAGACGGACGAAGCGAAAGCGCATTGGGACAAAGCGCTGTTGGAATTGCCCGCAGGCTCGCCTTTGAGACGTGAAATTGAACGCCGGTTAAGTGCGCTGAACTAAAAGCCCTGAGTCCTAAGGCTAAATGACCACCCTGATTGACGTGAAGTGAAGAGCGCGCGAAGATTCATGATGATTAAACGGCTTCTTATCGGATCGATCATTTTACTGGGCACCCTTCTGGTGCTGTTGCTGTACCTCCCAGCTATGCGACCGCAGCCCACGCCCGCACAAATGCAAACAACAGGCGAAGTGCAAATCGGCGGGCCGTTCACGCTGATCAATACGCGCGGCGAAGAGGTCACCGAGACCCTTCTGCTAGGTCACTACAGCCTGATTTATTTCGGCTTTACCTATTGCCCGGACATCTGCCCCCTGGCCCTGCAAACCATAACCGAAACCCTGGAGATACTGGGACCGGACGGGGAACAGGTGATGCCGGTGTTCATCAGCCTTGATCCGGAGCGCGACACACCGGATGTGGTTGCAAGCTACCTGGAGCACTTTCATCCGAGATTTGAGGGACTAACGGGCACCCTGGCGCAAACCACGGCGGCCGCAGAACAATATCGTGTGTACGCCAAGAAATCGTTTCTGAAGGATGCCGACGGGGTCGAGACGAGCGATTACACCGTCGATCACACGGGCTTTCTTTATTTAATGAATCCCGCAGGCCGCTACGCCGATCACTTTTCTAAGGAAGCGACCGCGCCGGAGATCGCTGAGCGCCTCAAACAAGCACTGGTTGGGTCATGACCGAAGAGTCCGAAGAATTAGAGCCCCGCTATTGGCGCAAGAAAAAGCTCACGGAGATGAGTCATAAGGAATGGGAAAGTCTTTGTGACGGTTGCGGTAAATGTTGCCTTCATAAAATTCGCGGGAACGGCAATGAACTGAAGTCGACCAACGTCGCATGCCGACTGCTCGATACCCAGTCGTGTCTGTGTACCAACTATCCCAAGCGTAAAAAATTGGTGCCCGACTGTGTGGTGCTGTCACCGGACTCTCTGGATGTAATCGACTGGCTTCCTAGGACCTGCGCCTACCGCCTTGTGAAGGACGGCAAGAACCTGCCGCATTGGCACCCGCTGGTGAGCGGTGATCCGGCGAGCGTACACCGCGCCAGTGTTTCGGTGAGGGACCGCTGCATTTCGGAGCGCGACGCCGGTCCTTTACACACTCATGTGGTTCCATGGAGTTTCTGAAGCGACAGCCCTCCCCGGCACCCTCGCTGGACGGCATCGCGCCGCCCGACATTGCCTCACGTATTATAATCGAAACCAGCGCCCGCGCCCGGCGGCTTGGCCTGCGGGTCGAGCCCGCAAGAGATTGCGTTGTTTTGGTGCGCCCGCGCCGGGCAAGCAACACGGCCGTTACAGCCTTTGTGGCCGCGCACATGAGCTGGATTTGCGATCACTTAAAGGCCCTACCGGCCCGCGTTCCATTTGCAAACGGCGCGGTGATTCCCTTTCAAGGGGTTGATCATGTTCTTAAGGCACGCCCACAAGAGCGTGGTGGTGTATGGCGCGAGGAAGGCTGCATCATTGTCACCGGCCAGCCGGAGCATATGGGCCGCCGCGTCACGGATTGGCTAAAGACCGAGGCGCGATCAAACCTTGCAACGCTGGTGAACGCTATGGCGGCGACTGTAGGGCGCGAGGTCAACCGAATCACCGTGAGGGATACGCGCTCACGCTGGGGAAGCTGCGCCCAAGGCGGTCGGCTGTCGTTTTCATGGCGTCTGATTCTGGCGCCGCCATTTGTTCTGAGATATGTGGCCGCTCACGAAACCGCGCATCTACTGCACGCAAATCACGGCCCCGCGTTTAAACGCGCCACATCGGATCTTTTGAAACCCTACGGGGAAGACCCGGCGTTAGCGCGTGCGTGGCTTGGCCGCCACGGTGCCGGACTGCACCGGTACGGTTAATTCATCAGCAGCGGCGCTGGCATAGACCTGCGGCTTCCGCACGGCATGTTTACCCACATATTCGGCGAACGCATTGAGCCGATAGATAAACGGCTTACGCGCGGCAACAGTGACACCGCGCCGCTCGTTGGGATCGCGGTAGAAGATGTGATGACCGATAATGGTGGTCGTCTCATATTCCGCCGACCAGTGCGGACGCGTGAAGTCGGCGTGATACCAAAGCGCGCCGCCGGTGGGATCGGGAATCGCGGCATCTTTTTGCAACACGGCGGCAGCGATCTTCAAAGACGTGCGCCATTGCTTGCGTTCGTGGGGCGTATCGGCGCGCGCATCGCAGTACCATGAGAACTGGCACCGGTGCAGCACGTCCTGCATGTGGTTTTCCTTCACCACATCGCAAAGATTGGGGGGGAAGCGGCGGTCCATAGCCCGGTTGAGAACAACCTTGGCGACGGCAATACGGCCGGCCATGCTTTCGCTTCGCGCTTCCCAGTAATCATTCAGGGCAAGGCAAACCAGCTCGTCCTTGGTGACGGCGATGCTGGAATAATCGATTTTCATATCAGAGGGGATGTCGGCGGCCTGTGCCGGACCCGGAGCGGATAGCAGTAGAGCGGCGCCCAGTACCACGGGCGCGAGGCATAATCGGAAAGCTGAAAAGATACGTTGCGTCTCGACCACGGTTGGCCTCCTTGTCCTGTTTCAACACAGCACCGTTACCAGGCCGTAAAGGTCTGGCTGGTTTATGCGTACCCCTGTGTTCAGAGACCGGAACCGTTCCCGGTAATTGTTTTGGGCCTCTGGGCCCTCCCCAATTGCGGCGATCTCCCGCACCGCGCGGTGGCCACCATTAACTGGCGATCCTTGTGATGCGCGGAGTATGTGGAGGGACACCGACATCCAGGCAATAAAAATTATATGTCGTTATAATTAATAATATTGGTGTATAGTTACAAATATAAACGGTATTAATATTATTATATTCCAATTTATAGAATTTGAGCCTTTGAATCCGACCGGACTTGGCACCAAACAGTCTGCGTTTTTGATTATATTTCAGACCATTACTAAGGCCGTCCTTAAGAGGGCCACAATTGGACGCAAATCCAGCGCGTTGGGCAAAATACGTAATAATATTTCGCATAATCGCTCTGATTTACAACCTTAGATACTTCAATATGTAGCCTTTCTCATCTATCTGGCTACAACAGAAGGTATAAAAAAGCTGTTTTTGACGGTCGTAGGCGTCAAGTCGACCGTGCTCGGAACTGGCATATCCCAGGTCAGTCTCCAGCGCGACGGCTCTAAACGACTGTTCGATGATCGTTAGAAAAATTTACAAGCGCGCCCACCTTCACCCCTGCTGCGATATGCCCTAAGAAACAAAGCCCCATGAAGATTTGGGTTTAGAACGCAGACATACACGCTACGGACCGCTGACAACGAGCGGCCGTTCGCGAACAGGGAGTTGTTATGGCGGTAAAGAAGAAAGCAGCGCGGAAAAAGGCCCCTAAGACGGGCGCGTCCAAGACCAAGAAAAAAGTCCCGGGGAAAAAGACCCGCGGGAAGAAGGCTCCGCAAAAGAAAATTCAACGAAAGAAACCGCAGAAGAAGAAAGTTCAGCAGAAGAAGACTCTGCGCAAGAAGCCTGCGCGGAAGAAGACATCCGCGAAAAAGCCGACGTCACGCCCCGTCGCACGCGGCGTACACATCGATCTCTCGCCGGACTTGAAAGCCCGCGTTGAAAACCTTGCCGCCGTCATGGGCAAGAGCCTGGACCAACTGCTGATTCAGGCCGTGAACGAGTTCGCCGATACATGGGAGGACCATCAACGCGTGATCGAAGCCTTGGACGAGGGCGATGACCGCGTACAGATCGTGGTAGGCCGGGACTAAACCAGGCTGCAGGCCGCTCAGGCGGCCTGCAGCACAGGGCTAAACGTCAAGATTTCTGACCGAGAGCGCGTTGTCCTGGATAAAGTCGCGGCGGTGTTCAACCACATCGCCCATGAGGGTCGAGAATACTTCATTGGCCTCATCGGCGTGATTAACCTTCACCTGCAGCAAAGTCCGGGCGGACTTATCAAGGGTCGTTTCCCATAGCTGCTCGGGATTCATTTCGCCGAGACCCTTATAGCGCTGCAAGGACAAACCCTTCTTGCCGTACTTCATGATGGCTTCGACGAGAGAGACGGGCCCTGAAATGACGGTTTGCTCGTCTTTCACCTGAAGCGTGGATTCACGCGTGTAAGTGGTTTGCAGTTCTGCCGCTAAACCATCTAGATGCCGGGCCTCGGCCGACTGCAGCGTACGGCCATCCATAACGTAAGCCTCGGTCACACCGCGCACCGTGCGTGAAAACTTTAGCCCGCCGCCAGCAGCAGCCTCACCAACCCAGCCCTTCTCGTATTCTGTTTCAAGATGATCGAGACGCTTGGCGACATAGTCGGCAGCCTGACGGGCGAGCTCGACATTTGACATAACATCAGGATTGAATGCGCCGGCGATCGCGCATTGCTCGACAATGCGCAGCGGCAAGGTGCGTGACAAAAGTTGGAGGCTGTTTTTGATATCACGGGCTTTATAGATCAGGCTGCGCAAGTCCTCGCCGGCCACCTGACCGTCGCCCTGTAAGATCAGCGTTGCCTGCGCAAGCCCGGTCCCGATGAGGTACTCTTCCATCGCCTCATCGTCTTTGAGGTACACCTCGGAGCTGCTTTTCTTGACCTTATACAGCGGCGGCTGGGCGATATAGAGATGACCATTCTCGATGACTTGAGGCATCTGCCGATAAAAGAATGTCAGCAAGAGCGTGCGAATGTGACTCCCGTCCACATCGGCGTCCGTCATGATGATGATCTTGTGGTAACGCAATTTCTCGATGTTGAATTCCTCGGGACCGATTCCGGTGCCGAGCGCAGTGATCAGCGTGCCGATTTCTGCCGAGCCCAACATCTTGTCGAACCGCGCGCGCTCTACATTCAATATTTTTCCCTTGAGCGGTAGAATCGCTTGAAACGCTCGGTCGCGGCCTTGCTTGGCCGAGCCGCCGGCAGAATCACCCTCGACGATAAATATTTCAGACGTCGCCGGATCGCGGCTTTGGCAATCCGCCAGTTTGCCGGGCAACGAGGCAAGATCCAGCGCCCCTTTGCGGCGGGTGAGTTCGCGCGCTTTGCGAGCCGCCTCGCGGGCGAATGCCGCCTCAACCACTTTGCCGACCACCTTGCGGGCTTCGCCCGGGTGTTCTTCGAACCACTCGCCCAGTTTCTCGCCGACCACGCTTTCTACAACGGGCCGCACTTCAGAGGACACTAACTTGTCTTTGGTTTGGGACGAGAATTTTGGGTCGGGAACCTTCACCGACAACACGCAGGTTAAACCTTCGCGCATATCATCGCCGGTCAAAGCAACTTTGTCTTTTTTGCCCATGCCTTGCGCATTGGCGTACTGATTGATGGTGCGTGTTAACGCGCCGCGAAATCCAGCCAAATGTGTGCCGCCATCCCGCTGAGGAATGTTGTTTGTGAAACACAAAGTATTTTCGTGATAACTGTCATTCCATTCCATCGACAGCTCGACGGTAATGTCGTCCCGCTCAGAAATCAGAGTCACCGGCGGCTCGTGTAGCGCCTGTTTTGTGCGGTCCAGATATTTCACGAAAGCTTCAATGCCGCCTTCATAATGTAAATCAATAGATTTAACTTCGGCGTGTCGCGCATCGGTGAGGTTCAAGAACACACCGGAATTCAAGAAAGCAAGTTCGCGCAAGCGATGCTCTAAGGTGCCAAAATCAAATTCGGTTTTGGTGAAGGTCGCTTTGGACGGCAGAAAACATATCTCGGTGCCCGTTTTACGTTGTCCCGAACGATTCCCTTCCGTGATTTCAGGGGCATCGCCGGTCACAATCAACGGCGATTCAGCAACACCATCGCGAAAGCGAATGAAATGCTCTTTGCCGCCGCGCCAAATACGCATTTCCAATGTAGTGGACAGGGCGTTGACGACCGACACGCCAACGCCATGCAACCCGCCGGATACCTTGTATGAATTCTGGTCAAATTTTCCGCCGGCATGCAGCTGGGTCATAATGACTTCGGCCGCCGAGACGCCTTCTTCCTTGTGGATGTCCACCGGAACGCCGCGCCCGTTGTCCCGGACCGTGCAACTGCCGTCGCCGTTCAGAACAACGTCGATACGATCGCAATGACCGGCGAGCGATTCGTCGATGGCGTTGTCCACCACTTCGTACACCATATGGTGAAGACCCGAGCCATCGTCGGTGTCGCCGATATACATCCCGGGCCGCTTGCGGACCGCATCCAGGCCTTTAAGAACCTTGATGGACTCGGAGTCGTAAGCTTTGTCGGCGGTTTTCGGACTGGCTGCAGGAGAGGTCATGGCGTTATCTCTTTGGTGAGCCGCCCATATAGGTGCGGCGGCTTTGGATTGAAAGGCGATCAGTTGGGTGACGTGCCGGGGATTAAGGCACCGTTTTGAACAGTCAAGAATTGGGCCCGGTCACCGAGTCCGGCGAAAAGTGAAATATCGGTCCCGGTCATCCAGGCTTGAGCGCCCAGCGTCAAAATTTCATCAAACAACGCTGTCCGGCGATCAGGGTCGAGATGGGCCGTGATTTCATCAAGCAAGAGAATCGGCACATGCCCGCGCTGCTCTTTTTGAAGACGTGCATGAGCAAGCATCAGCGAAACAAGCAAAGCTTTTTGCTCGCCTGTCGAACATATTGCCGCCGATTGACCATGAGAGCTATGACCCGGTGCGACCATGACCACCGCGATATCAGAGCGGTGCGGTCCAGCACCGGCATCTTCGCCGCCGCGGCGCTCTGACATAAGGCTGCGCCGTACTGCGTCTTCAGCATCTATCGCGGGCATTTCTCTCAGCCACTGATCAACGGTGCCTTCAAGCGTTAAATGCGCAGCCGGGAATGGTCCGGGCGAAGCGCCCAGTTCGCGGTTAAGCCGCTCTACAAAGTCGTGACGGGCAGCAGCAAGGGCAACGCCGTGCCGCGCCATCGTGTCTTCAAGGGCAGCAAACCAAGATTCATCTCCATCCCCGTCGCGCAGAAGTCGAAGGCGCTGACGATAGGCGTGGTCATAAGCGGCCGTGCGGCCCGCGTGATCAGCATCTAAAGTGGTCACAAGCCGGTCGACAAATCTCCGCCGAGAGCCGGGACCATCGGTAAACAATCGATCCATGGCCGGCGTGAGCCAAACAATTCCGAGATGCTGGACCAGCGCCCCCGCACCCTTGGCCGCTTCTCCGTTGATGTGAACCAGTCTGCGGGCCTCGCCCGCATTAAAGCCTGTTCCAATATCGATGGGCCCGCCCGGTGTGGAAAGAGTTGCGGCAACAGCCCAGGACTGTCCTTTTATTTCTTGGTCCTTGGGTTCCTGACTCTTGATTTCATCGGCGGCATCGCGCGCGGGGGCGTACCCCACCTCGGTAAGTTTCACACCGCGCAATCCACGGCCCGGCGCAAAAAACGACACGGCTTCCAGAAGATTTGTTTTGCCCGCACCATTCGGCCCCGTCAGAACCACAGGCCGCGCATCTATATCCAAGCGAAGTCCCGGGTAGGAGCGAAAGTCCGTAAGGGTCAACCGCCCAACGGCGACCCGGTCAGTCGCGGACGGTGATGCAGCGCGCATCGCGGGAGATGACGAAAGGTGCATCGCCGTAGCAGCCACAGAACGCTCCCGAAGTGCAATCACACGCGCATCGGCATCAACACGTACACGGCGGAGGCGTCCGCCACGTCGCGCATGATTGTGGGGGAGGCCGCGTCGGCCATCGTAAAGCGAACGGCATCACCTTCGATCTGCCCAAGAATCTCAAGCAAATAACGTGAGTTAAACCCGATTTCGAGATTTCCGGAGTCGTAGGTGGCCTCGACCTCTTCAACCGCGCTGCCCGCTTCGGGACTTGAGGCTGATAACGTCACCAGCCCTTTATCGCAGCTCATCTTGATGGACCGGGATTTTTCCGAACTGATTGCCGAAACGCGATCCACGGCATTGAACATAAGCTTGCACTCGGCTTCGAGCACCTTGTCGTTGCCGGTGGGAATAACGCGCTCATAATCCGGGAACGTTCCATCAATGAGCTTGGAAGTCAGCGTCACATTATCGAAGCTGAATTTGATCTTCGAATCAGAGAGCGCAATCTCAACGTCGCTTTCGGTTTCCTCGATCAGTTTGCGCACTTCGACCACGGCTTTCCGCGGCACGATAACACCGGGCATCCCCGCCGCGCCATCGGGCAAGGGAAGTTCGACGCGCGCAAGGCGGTGTCCGTCTGTCGCCACAGCCCGAAGGACGGCAACACCGTCACTTTTAGCCGCGTGTAGATAAATGCCGTTCAGATAGTAGCGGGTTTCCTCGGTCGAAATGGCAAACCGGGTCCGATCAATGAGCGACTTGAGGTCTGCCGATGCGAGCTTGAACGAATGACTTAGATCGCCGTCGGTCATGGCCGGAAAATCTTCGACCGGCAGAGAGGCGAAATTAAACCGCGACCGGCCGGCGGTCAGCACAATCTGGCCACCATCGGCGGATGAGACCACTTCGACCTGAGCCCCATCCGGCAGCTTACGGACGATATCGTACAAGGTATGCGCCGGTACCGTGGTGGACCCGCCCTTGCCGACCTCGGCCGTGGTACTTTCAACAATCTCGATATCCATGTCCGTCGCGTTCAAGGACAGCTGGTTTTTGCCGGCATCCAAGCGGACATTTGAGAGAATCGGGATGGTATTGCGCCTCTCCACCACACTTTGCACATGGCCTAGAGATTTGAGGAGAGCTGCGCGCTCAATGATAAGTTTCATGTTCTAAATTCTGTTCTTATTGCCTTACGAAAACACGACAGCCAAATCGGCCCCTGCCGGTGCAGACGCGGCAAAAACCGCACCTTGCCCCGGTCCCCACGGGCGCGACGCCGTCGTGTGACGAGAACTGCCAAGTATATCACAGGGGTCTTTAGCACCTAGGAAAAACTGCGAAAAAACGGCCCGGGCTGCGAGACTGAAATCGATCAGCAGCCCTTGAGTTTATTGGTGTTCCGCAGTTGGGGGACGCAAGTGCCTAGCCGTGGCCGACGAGCCGCTCAAATTGATTGAAAATGGCTGAAAGTTTGAAGCGAGCGTCCAGGGAAACCCCGCCGCCTGTTAGCTTTCGAGCATACGCGTGAGCAGTTCGACGTCCTCGGCAAAGGCGCTGTCGGATTTCGACAGTTCCTCAACCTTCTTCACCGCATGCATCACCGTAGTGTGATCACGCCCGCCGAACGCCCGACCGATTTCCGGTAAGGAGCGAGACGTTAGCTGTTTGGACAGATACATCGCCACCTGGCGGGGCCGGGCCACAACACGCGAGCGCCGGGCTGAACTCATATCCGAAACGCGAATCTTGAAATGCTCGGCGACCCGCTTTTGGATCTCTTCCATGGTCAGACGGCGATCATGGGCCCGCAGCAAGTCTTGAAGCAAATCTTGGGCTGTTTCCAAGGTTAAGGCACCGCCCACCAACTGAGCATGGGCCACGAGGCGGGTCAGCGCCCCTTCCAACTCACGTACATTGGAGGTGATTTTGTGAGCGAGAAATTCCTTCACCTTTTGCGGGACCGGCACGCCCAGATGCTCGGCTTTCGCGTCAAGAATGCCAAGACGCAGCTCAAAGGTTGTCGGATGTAAATCGGCGACCAAACCGGACGACAGACGCGACCGCAGCCGATCGCCGATTTCTTCCAGATTTGACGGGGATTTGTCCGCAGACAGAACGATCTGACGGCCCTGATCCACCAACGCGTTAAATGTGTGGAAAAACTCTTCTTGGGTCGAATCCTTGCCGGAGATGAACTGCACATCGTCGATCATCAGCACATCGACAGAGCGGAATTGTTCCTTAAAGGACACCATATCTTGGTTTCTGAGCGCCCTTACAAAACTGTACATGAACTTTTCGGCCGAAAGATAAACCACATGCCGAGTTGGTGTGCGCTGGCGAATCTCCCATGCGATGGCATGCATCAAATGTGTTTTGCCGAGGCCGACACCGCCATACAAAAACAGAGGATTGAAGCTGACCTGATCCGACTCAGCCACGCGCTTGGCCGCCGCGTAAGCAAACTCATTCGGCTTGCCGACAACAAAGTTTTCGAACACGTAGCGGGAATCGAGCGGCGCCGAGAGTTCGGCCCCCAGCGTAGATGCGGATTTTAATCGTGAAGAATCGGTTGCAACAGACCGCGAGCGCTGGGCGCCCGGAGGCGCAACGGGAGTCGGCGGCCGCGACTGGGCAAGGCGAGTATCGCGCGCGCCGGCACCGACTTTCAAAATAACCTTGCGGACATGCGGGTTTTCCCCGTTCCACAAAGCCCGAATCCGTTCTGCATAATGTGTTGAAATCCAATCGCGCATAAAGCGCGTGGGAACCATCAGTTCCACTTCGCCGTCGCGCAGTACACTGGCTGTGATAGGCGTCACCCAGCTCTTGAACGCCGATTCACCGAACTCTTGTTTAAGCCGCGTTTTAACGCGATCCCATTCGGCTTGATCGACGGTCGCTTCGTCCCCGCGTGTCACGCTCCGTGATCCCCTCGAAACCATCTCGCATCAGGCCGCCTCTTTTAAAGACAACGGCACATCCGCAACAACCGAAAAAGCAACAGCCCCTAAACTTCACAAGAAACGCTTCAAGTCCCGTACCGTTGCCGGTGAAAGCGATTCTCTTTTATCCTTTTCAAAGCTGCATAGATTGAGAGTGCGATGCCATTGCACAAAATGAGCAACGGGCTTCGTAGAGCTGAATGAAATTCGAAACAGCTCTTAATTCTCGCCTTTGCAGTCGTTGATGTTTTGCGGTTCGTCTTCGTCGCACCGACATTAATTGTAACCGTGCGCTCAAATTCAATACCGCGTGGACATCGACAATTTAGCGTTCGATGCGTATGACACAAGCGCAAAGATTTCTTGACAGTTGAGTGATGAAAGCGCGCGGAAAAAACACGATTCAATTTATACGCGGCGCCCTCGCAAAGGCGCATGCCGTTGATTCTCAACGGAATGAACAGAGCGGTTTACGCAATGCATAAATGACTCGGCGAGCATCACAGCTGTGGTGCTCGCCGAATAAAATTTCGTGGATGAGTTAGTTTAGGCCGCGATTGATTTAACGCGGGCGGAAAGCCTTGAAAGCTTCCGAGAAGCCGTATTTTTATGAACCACGCCCTTACGAGCGCCGCGCATCAATTCGGGTTCCATCTGCTTGAGCGCCGCAATAGCTGCGGGCTGATCGCCGGAACCGATGGCGGTTTCAACGACTTTTATAAGACCGCGAATCCGGCTGAGACGCGCGTGATTAACGATCCCTGCGCGTGTATTGCGACGAATGCGTTTTTTGGCTGAGCTGTGATGTGCCATAGAATCCGTGACCCGAAAATCTCGGATCAATCCATTGTTGTTGTTGCCGAAAAAGAAGCGCGGCTTATAGGGGATGGAGCGGACGCCGTCAACTCCGGCGCGGCGATTATTCGGCTCCGAGCCGCGGCAACCGTGCACTCAGGCCCCTTTTTTACCTCTATCAATCAGATAACAGGCAGGCGACGGCAGCGGCCACGCATCTGGGGGCCAGATCCGCCCTGTCCAAAAACGACTCGCGCCTATGATTAAAGTCGGGCCTGGCGCAGGCCGGAACGCGCTCAAATTAGGTTTGGCACCGCGTGCAATAGAATGTGGACCGCCCGCCCTGGATGATTCGTTTGATGGACGCCCCCTTGGTTTTGTCGCCCGCGCACCCGCAGAGCTCACCCTCACGGCCATAGACTTTCCAGGCATGCTGAAAATATCCAAGCTCGCCGGACGGTTGGACATGATCACGCAGCGACGAGCCACCGGCCGCGATGGCCTCGGCTAGCACCTGCTTGATCGCCTGCACCAGAGACTCGGCCCGCTTACCTGCAATCGTCCCCGCCTTACGCCTGGGTGAAATGCCCGCCCTGTGCAAACTCTCACAGGCATAGATGTTGCCGACTCCGACAACGATGCGCTGGTCCAAAAGCGCCGATTTGATTGCCGTGGCCCGGCCCTTGAGGGCCTTTCCGAACATGGCCGCCGTGAAAGCGTCGCTGAGCGGGTCAATTCCCAGATGGTGAAAAAGCCGGTGGTGATCCAAGTCCTTTTCCGGTGCGAGGGCCATGAGGCCAAAGCGGCGCGGGTCGTTATAGCGCACCTCGGTACCGTCTTCGGTCGTAAACACCACATGATCATGAGTTTCCGGCGGACCTGGATTTTTTGTAATCACCATGCGACCCGACATGCCGAGATGGATGATAAGAACATTGCCGTCATCAAGGTCCATTAGAATGTATTTCGCCCGGCGGTGAATCCGGCGAACCACACGGCCTTTGAGGTGAGATGCAAAATTCTTTGGAAACGGAATACGCAAATCGGGCCGTCGGACGAGCACCCGGGCAATCTGGCGCCCCTCCATGACCGCCGCGAGCCCACGGCAAACCGTTTCAACTTCAGGCAATTCAGGCATTAGAATCTCGCTCTCAATGCGGCCGGGGCCTAATACCTTCAGCCGAACGCGGTATGCGCGGAGTCGTGGTTTTTAGCAGCCCCTTAGATTATGGTCCCGCCATGACTGGTGACACCAACATATCTCACCCGCGCGCGGAACGGGAAGAACAGGCCGCAGGATCGACCCATTTCGGCTTTCGCACCGTTGCGGAATCCGAGAAGGTTGGACTTGTGCGCGGCGTGTTCGATGCGGTTGCGCCGAAATACGATCTTATGAACGATCTCATGAGTGCGGGTGTGCACCGGTTATGGAAAGCCGCCATGATCGACTGCCTGGCACC
>CAXBLG010000053.1:0-22438 GCA_963976395.1 uncultured Rhodospirillaceae bacterium | reverse complement strand
CTGTAGATCACCACGAATGCTGAGAATGCCACGTTTGCGGGATTGTTGGTTACAGCGCCTATCAGCATCACTCTGTATGCGGCTTGGGCCATCCTAGATTTTATTGATAATTTCATCTCGGGCCTAATTCCCGCTCCTTATAATCCACTGACTTATTTTCCGGTGTCGGTGCCAGGGTTTGGAATCGCAATCTTGATCACTGTCGTGACGCTGATCGGATTTCTAACCGCGAATTTTCTTGGCCGGATTTTTATCAAATGGAGTGAGCAGATCGTTGATCGAATGCCTGTTGTGCGCAGTATCTATAGCGCGCTCAAGCAAATATTTGAAACGGTGCTGTCGGACAAAACGAAGTCTTTCCGAGAGGTGGTTCTGCTTGAGTACCCAAGGCGGGATATGTGGACACTCGGCTTTGTCATTGGCAAAACCTATGGTGAGGTGCAAGAAAAGACCAAGTCGGAAATGCTTAATATTTATATTCCGACAACGCCTAATCCGACATCCGGTTATCTCGTTTTCTTAGATCGGAATGAGATCATAACGCTCGATATGACTGTTGAAGACGCCTTGAAAATGGTGATTTCAGGCGGCATCGTGACACCGGACTATGTGGACAAGAAATCGCCCCCCTTGACCCCTTCAATAAAAGTTGACGCCCATTAGGTCTCACGCCATCCCGGTGTGCACCATACGGCTGTCACAATTTTCCAAACGCCATTTACTTGGCGCATAGTGAAATGACAATCAATTGCCTCCATAACAGAATTGTCCTTTCGATGTCGGGTCACATTCAAAACATCCACAATTGCCAATCCATCTGCGCAGGCTTGCGCTTTGACTCTATCAAGGGTCGAGTGGTTGAAACCGCTTGCGCGCAAGCCGTCAAAAGCCTTTGCATAAAAGGCTTTTAGGGATGAATTGTCAGGAAGAACGGTGGTGCCGGAACTTAAAACAAAGATGCAGGGTTCCGAGAATGCGGCAGCAAGAGAGTCCAAATCCTGAGCGTTCCAATTACGGATGTAGTCAGCAAAGAATTTTTCAATGTTGGCCTGCAAATCCATTAAATTTGTCCATTCTATAAGTTTAATTCACCAAACCGCACGCGGCCAATTGAAGATCAACGACTATCCTGACCTCAACATTCGTACGGCATCGTCCTGCTCAAAAAGATAAAGCAGGGTACGCAGCGCTTTACCGCGCGGCGTTTCCAAGTCGGGGTCTCGAGAAATAATGAGCTTGGCGTCATCACGGGCAGCCGCCAGCAGGTCTCCATGCGCCATGATGTCAGCCAATCTAAATTCTGGGAGTCCACTTTGGCGGGTGCCGAGTACTTCGCCGCCGCCTCTAAGGCGTAAATCTTCCTCTGCAATCAGGAAACCATCATCGGTTTCCCGCAGTTTGGCGAGGCGGGCTTTCGCCGTCTCTGTGAGAGGCGCCGCATACAGCAGCAGGCAAGTACCGCTTTTACCGCCCCGTCCAATGCGTCCGCGTAACTGATGTAATTGAGCCAACCCAAATCGTTCGGCGTGCTCAATAACCATGATCGTGGCGTCCGGAACGTCAACGCCGACTTCGATAACCGTGGTCGCGACTAAAACTTTTGCCCCATTTTCTGAATGTCCTGAAAAGGACTCCATGGCCGCGTCTTTTTCAGTGGGTTTCATTTTCCCGTGAATAAGTGCGACCCGTTCTCCAAGCCGCGCCCGCAAATGGGCGTATCTCTGGTCTGCCGCTGCCAAATCGATTTTCTCGGACTCTTCGACGAGTGGGCAGACCCAATACACCTTGGCTCCGCCGGATACAGCGCGCACCACGGCATCGGCTGTTTCCGACAAGCGTTCCAAGTTTACTAGTCGGGTATCCACCGGCATTCGCCCTGGCGGTTTTTCATCGAGCCGCGAGACGTCCATGTCGCCGTAAGCGGTAAGGGTGAGGGTGCGCGGAATTGGCGTTGCTGTCATAACCAGAACGTCAGTTCCATTGCCTTTCGCTGTCAGTTCAAGGCGCTGATGAACCCCAAATCGGTGTTGTTCGTCGATGACCGCGAAGGCAAGGTCGCGAAAATCGACATCCTTCTGGAAAAGCGCATGGGTTCCTACAAGAATATTCACCTGTCCGTCCGCCACGTCATCCAACAAAGTGGCTCTAGCGCTGCCTTTTGTGCGCGCCGTCAACACCTCTATCCGTATACCGGCTGAATCGCAAAGCGGTCTGAGCGTTTCCATATGTTGCTGGGCGAGAATTTCCGTGGGGGCCATAAGTGCGGCCTGACTCCCGGATTCAACGGCGGTTAACATTGCCATCAAGGCAACCACGGTCTTTCCGCTCCCGACATCACCCTGCAGAAGGCGCAACATGCGGTATTCACCGGCCATGTCCTCGGCGATCTCTCCTAGAGCGCGCTTCTGCGCCTTTGTGAGCGTATAGGGCAGTGCGGCTTCAACCTTCCGGCGGAGCTTTCCATCGCCCGTGAGAGGCCGTCCGCGCTGCTTTCGCGTTTTCAAGCGCACAAGAGCAAGGGCGAGTTGGTTAGACAGTAACTCGTCGAACGCTAATCTTTCGCGAATGGGATCGGATAATTCGAGAGCGGAGGAGTCCTTCGGGGCGTGGGCGTATTGTATAGCTTCGCGCCAGGACGGCCATTGCTGACGGTTTAAGTAAGCAGGGTCTAGCCACTCTGGGAGGTCTGGCGCCATATTCACAGAAGCCCGAATAGCTTTGCTCAAGGTCTTGGGTGATAAACCCTCCGTCAGGGCGTACACAGGTTCGACCCGTTTTATATCTTCTATCTCAGTCAGGGGTACGATGTGGTCCGGATGGGTCATTTGACGTTTGTCGTCGAAAAATTCGACTTTCCCGCTGACCACTCGTTGTTCTCCAACGGGCAGAGTCCGCTCCAGGTAGTCGGCATGGGCATGAAAAAAGACCAGGGTAATCAGTCCGGTCTCGTCACCGCAATTCACCCGATAAGGAACGCGCCGATTGCGAGGCGGCGGGGGGGCGTGCGAAAGCACTTCGACAGTGATCGTGGCGATCTTGCCTGGTGGTGATTCGCCCACTTTAGGGGCAAAGCGCCTGTCCACAATCCCGACCGGCAGGTGCCACAGCAGATCCACAACTTTTGCGCCGGCAACACGTTCGACAAGTTTGACAAGGCGCGGCCCGATGCCGGGTAGGGTTACCACGGCGGCAAATAACGGATTGAGGATCGAAGGGCGAAGTGAGGCCATGCGGGTTTCAGAGCGGCTTTCAGATGGGCTGACAGAGTGAACGCTAACGGTTATATACCCTACTCGCTCGTGGGTGGTCAGTCTTGGCCCGACCCAGGGGCTATTTTTGTCTAAACTCTGGGTTTGCATATTCCAATGGACGTTAGACGTAAGAGAATACTCTATCGGGCGACCCACCGCGGGACGAAAGAATCCGATGCGGTCGTTGGCGGATTCTTTCGGCAAAACGTCGTCAATCTACCGGACGACAAGCTGGACGAGGCCGACGAATTGCTCGACGTCGCGGATGCGGACCTCATGGACTGGTTTATGGGGCGTACGCCCGTTCCGGACCGCTGGGTCGGAAGTCTGTTTGACGGTGTTCTGTCCTACTATCAGAACCTGACGAAGCGCTAAGCGTGGACGGGTTTCTCCAGAAAATTAAGGCGCGGATCCTTCACGGTGTACCAGAAGGCTACGACGCATTGGTTTTAGCGGAACGTGCCCGGGCCGCTGTTCGGGATTCTGCGCTGCATATTGCTCGGGACGAGCTGCGCCTGACGGTTCTTTCCGAAACCGTTGCCTTTTTCGCACCTGATATCGAGATCATTACAATCCCGGCCTGGGACTGTTTGCCTTACGACCGGGTCTCGCCAAATGCTGAGGTTATGGCCAGGCGTATTGACGCGCTGACACGCCTGACGGCACCACCGGCTCAAGGTCAACACCGATTGGTCATAACGACGGTGAGCGCGGTCCTGCAGCGGGTTCCTAAAGCCGAAACCCTTCGGGAGTCCGGGCTTGAAATTGCCCTTCAAAAGAATCTGGACCGAAACAAACTCGATGCTTTTTTAGCGGCGAATGGCTATGTGCGCGCAGAGCAGGTTATGGAACCGGGCGAGTACGCTGTTCGCGGCGGGTTAATAGACCTTTTCCCGCCGGGGCTTGAGGAGCCGGTGCGAATTGATCTGTTCGGCGACGACATTGAATCGATCCGGACCTTCGACCCAGTGAGCCAATTAACAACGGGCAACCGTACCTCTGTGTGGCTCAAACCCATGAGCGAGACGGTGCTCAATCCAGAGTCCATCGCTCGGTTTCGAACCAAGTACCGTGAACTTTTCGGCGGGGTGGCAAGCGGCGATACCCTTTATGAATCCATATCCGAAGGGCGAAATTTTCTTGGTCAGGAACATTGGCTCCCATTGTTTCATGACGGCCTTGATACGCTGTTCGACTATGTCCCGACAGCCAGCATCAGCCTAGATCACGATATCGAAGAGTCTGTAGCTGTGCGTCAGGAGACAATCCGTGACTATTACGAAGCCAGACGACTGGTGGATGCCACTAGCTCCAAGGAGTCTAAAATCTCCCTTCAGGAAAGTGGCATCGTCTATCACCCCATACCGCCTGAACTGATGTTTCTGAATGAACTGGAATGGTCAGGTCTTTTCAGTGCCAGAAGTGTTACCGCATTCCGTACCTATGAGGCCGCGGACGTCGGAGGGGCTGAGGACGCCGGTGCCCGCCTCGGTCGGGATTTTGGGGATGTGCGCGCTAGGCCCAATGAAAACGTTTATGAGGCGTTCACCGCCCACGTCCATAGCGAACAGGCTGGTGGGCGTAAAGTTGTGCTCGCGGCGGCCAGTGCGGGTTCAAAGTCCCGCCTCTTGGGAGTGCTAAATGACCATGGCCTTTCTGATGTTTCCGACGTTGAAACATGGAGCGATCTTCTAGCTGCGGATACATCTAGTTTGGTCGCGATTTGTTTGCCTCTGGAGCGTGGTTTTACAACTAAAGATATCACGGTCATTACCGAACAAGACTTGTTGGGCGACCGACTCATACGTGCTGCAAAAAAACGTCGCCGTGCAGACGCTTTTATTGCGGATGCCTCCCAAATTTCTGAAGGCGACTTGGTGGTTCACGTCGAACACGGGATCGGTCGCTATGACGGACTTGAAACTTTAACCGTCGGCGGTGCGGCGCACGATTGCTTGCAACTTACATACCATGGGAATGATCGCCTTTATGTGCCTGTTGAGAATATAGAAGTTCTGTCCCGGTTTGGGTCTGAGCAGGCCGGGGTGCAACTCGACCGCCTTGGCGGCGCGGCGTGGCAAGCGCGTAAATCAAAACTCAAAGAACGTATTCGCGATATGGCCGAGCAGCTCATCAACATTGCTGCAGCCCGGCAGGTGAAAGAGGCGCCGGAGGTGCTGCCCCCGGATGGCGTTTTTGACGAGTTTTGCGCACGCTTTCCCTATGTCGAAACCGAAGATCAAATGAAAGCCATTGCCGATACCTTGGACGACTTAACCAAGGGATTGCCCATGGACCGTCTAATCTGCGGAGATGTGGGCTTCGGCAAGACTGAGGTGGCGTTGCGCGCCGCTTTTGTTGCTGCAATGACCGGATTGCAGGTTGCAGTCGTTGTTCCAACGACCTTGCTCGCCCGTCAACATTTCAAGACATTCAATGAAAGGTTTGCCGGATTTCCTCTCAAAATCGGTCAACTGTCCCGGCTCGTCACGGGCAAAGATGTGGACACGGTCAAGGCGGGTCTAACAGACGGTACTGTGGATGTTGTCATCGGCACACACGCACTCTTGGCCAAGAATGTTTCCTTTAAAAATCTCGGCGTACTAATCGTCGATGAAGAGCAGCATTTCGGCGTTGCACATAAGGAGCGCTTGAAACAGCTCCGCTCTGAAGTTCACGTGCTGACACTTTCAGCAACGCCTATTCCCCGTACATTGCAGTTAGCGCTCACCGGGGTGCGTGAGTTAAGCTTAATCGCGACGCCACCTGTGGACCGTCTAGCTGTTCGCACCTTCGTGCTGCCGTTCGATCCGGTGGTTGTGCGCGAAGCGATTTTGCGAGAACGCTTTCGCGGCGGCCAAACCTTTTACGTCTGTCCTCGTGTTGCGGATATCAACACGATTATTCAACGGCTGGATAAATTGGTGCCGGAAGTGAAGTATGCGGTTGCGCACGGGCAAATGCGACCAACCGATCTGGAAGACGTCATGACAGCGTTCGCCGATGGTAAGTTCGACGTTCTGTTGTCCACGAACATCATTGAGTCGGGCATAGACATGCCTCAGGTAAACACCATCATTATTCATCGCGCCGATATGTTTGGCCTGTCTCAGCTTTACCAGTTGCGAGGGCGTGTCGGACGCGGGAAGTCCCGAGGTTACGCCTACCTGACTTTGCCGGCTGATCGCAAACCGACCGCAAATGCGGAGAAACGCCTTGATGTGATGCAAACCTTGGACAGTCTCGGTGCAGGTTTTTCGCTCGCCAGCCACGATTTAGATATTCGGGGCGCCGGAAACCTTCTTGGCGAAGAGCAGTCAGGTCATATCCGCGAAGTCGGTGTGGAGCTTTACCAGCAGTTATTGGAAGAGGCCGTGGCAGCGGCGCGGGCAGGGGAAGCGCCTGATATTGACGATGCTACTGAAGAATGGTCGCCTCAAATCAATACCGGGGCGCCGGTGTTAATTCCCGACACCTATGTTGCAGATCTCGGCATTCGCCTGTCTTTATATAGGCGCATCGGCGGCCTTGCAGAGCGCGAGGAAATCGATGGCTTTGCCGCTGAACTCATTGACCGCTTCGGTCCCTTGCCGCCGGAGGTTGAGAATCTCCTCGACGTTGTTGCCATCAAGGCTATGTGCCGTAAAGCAAATGTAGAAAAAGTTGATGCAGGGCCAAAGGGGGCGGTAGTCGCGCTGCGTAACAACACCTTCCCGAACCCCGCGGGTCTGGTGGATTTCATATCCAAGCAATCGGGCACGGTTAAACTGCGGCCCGACCACAAACTGGTCTTTATGCGCCTGTGGGAGACTCCGGGTGCGCGCGTTAAAGGTTTGCAGACCGTGCTAAGGGAAATGGCTGAGATTGCATCAGCCACCTAGAGAGGTTGCCGCTGGGTACGTTAAAATTTAGAATGGCCGAATGTACGAACCGCTAACGGCACTGGCACTTAGGCTCGCTGCCCGTCGCGTTTGGAGCAAGGCATGAAAAGCAAATATTGCGTAATCGTCTGCCTCGCGCTTTGCATGGCGTATGTGTTAGCCGCAATGCCCGCTGCAATGGCGGCTGAGCCGGGTGTTGCCACGCCGCAGTTGAGAATTTCTCCAACGACCCAAGCATCGGGGCCACGCACATTCATGGTGTTTTTTGACTATGACAGCGCATTGGTCTCGACACCCGCGCGTGACTTGCTTGCGCGCATTTCCAGTCTGGTGAAAGAAGGGGGCGTGGCGGCCGTCACATTAACCGGCCACACGGACACTGCGGGCTCGCGGTTTTATAACCTGGGACTTTCCCAGCGCAGAGCATTGGCCGTGAGCACTATTCTCGGCCAACGTGGTGTGCCCGCAGCCGTCATGCAGGTTTATTGGCGCGGTGAGTTTGAGCCTTTAATTCCCACTCAAGATGATGTTGACGAGTTTCGAAACCGCCGCGTGGAAATAGTAATTCAGTAAAAACTCATCATTAATGCTCAGCCGTTGCTTTGCATTGGGGGGAGTTCCGACTCTTGAGCGGCTGCCATATCCAACATCCGTGTCAGGATTTCTGGCTCCTGTGCTCCGGCAATAGCGCGGCTATCATTAAAGATGTAGCAGGGAACCCCTGTGATCCCTAAGCGGTGCATGCGGGCGTTCTCGGTATAAACCGCGTTCAAATCCGTATCGTCGGCGAGATGTTCTCTTGCATCATTGTACTCAAAACCAAGCTCTTCGGCGAGGTCGAGTAGTATATCTAAATCGCCGATATCCAACCCTTGCTCAAAGTATGCTCTAAACAGCAAATCGACAGCCTGCCCCGAGCGACCTTGTGCGTGGGCCATGCGAACTAGTCGGTGCGAGTTAGCCGAATTCGGAGTGCGTTTGATTCTGTTTAAATTGAAATTTATACCTTCGCTGCGCCCGGTAATAATGAGGGCCTCGGCAATCCTGTCATATTGGTGCACGCCGCCGAATTTGCGTTCCAGGTACTCGCGTCGGTCAACACCTTGCGGCGGAAGATCAGGATTTAGCAGGAACGAGCGGTAACGCACTTCGGCACGTAAGCTGGAGCGCATTGAAAGCGCGCGGTCGAACCGGCGTTTGCCCACAAAACACCAGGGGCATACTGTGTCGAAGACGATGTCGATACGCATGATGATCTTGCTACCCGACGGTTTATTGTAACTGTTCGAGATAGTCCCGGATGCGCGCCGCGTTTTTACCGACATCACCGCCGCCGACACGGCTGAGAGAGCGCACATCGATACGAGACTCATTAACTCCCCGAGGGCTTACCCGGATCACTATGTCATCAATAAAACCGGACCAGAATGTTACATCGACGGCTTCGATGCGTCCCTCCTCAGGGACGGCGGCGGCAAGGCGCCATTCCATGTCATCGACCGCTTCAAGCGCGCGCCGGAACGCTTGGTCAGGCGGAATAGGTAAGTCCAGAGGGCCCAATTCGGGATAGCCGGCCTTTTGCTGCTCAGCGATTTCCGGGTCGTAATCGGCCGAATTTGGTGCATTCGTCGCTCTGCGTTCAGCCAGCAGAGACACAAATTTTGGCGGGTTCTCTGTATCGGTGGTGATGTCGTGAATAGGCGGAGACGTGAATCCCAGATGCAAAAATGAAATCACCGGAATTGCAACGACAACGCCAAGTGCAATGGCGATCAGAGCACTCCGCACATTTGTGTCGTTCCAGGGACGATCACCTCGTTGAAGAAGACTCTTGGCGCCCATGATGAGCGCGGTAATCATTCCTGCAACAGTGATCAAGAATGCCAAGCCGATTAAAATCAGAGGGGCTTCCCAAAGACCTAGAGCTCGGCCTAGAGCCAGCAGCGGGAAGACAACGAGGGCCGCAAGTCCGGCGCCGAGCGCAATGCGCGATCGTCTTGTCATCTGTTCAGAGTCACTCGTTTCAGCCATGAATATTCCTCCGACTTTCAAATTATGATGTATCCTACACTAGAAGCGCCCCTGACAAATAGTGGCGGATACTATGTGACCGGGAAGACTAGCATCCGAAAAACTGGAGTCTGAGCGCGTATTAAGCTCGCTTGGAGGGGTAAGATGCACAATCAAATCAAATTATTTTATGTAACGGTCGTGATTGCAATGGGCGGGTGCGTGCTAAGTCCGGCCTTTGGGCAGCAGGTTAAGCCAGATTGTATTGACGATAATCGGGACTGCATGATCAGTGCGGCCGAGGCCTACCTTGATGCCCTGATTACTCATGACGCTTCCAATGTTCCCTTTGCCAAGATGGCGCGGCGCACCGAACAGGGGGCAGTGACGGCAGTTGGTGAACAAGCTCTGCGGGACAGCACAAAATTGCAGCCCGACATGACAGAGCACGCGAACACACGTTACTTCGTGGATGAACAAACTAACAACGTAGTGGTCTACACTTTGCTTCGCATACCCGGCACCAAAGCCGATCCGAACCGCAAATCCTATTCTGATGGGCGTGATCCGAGCCCCAGCACCGTCCACTTGGCGGAGCGCTTCAAAGTAGAGAAGGGTCTAATCACCGAAATAGAGGCTTTGTTCTGGATTGAGGATGGAACGGATCAAGGGGTGTCAAACTGGCCGGACTAAAATGTCGCAAATCTGCCCGCCTATTTATCCCATTCTCCGACCCATAAATGATAGCTGTCTGGGTGCCCCCCGGAATGCTCCTTTAGGCGCTCTATTATTGAAGCACTAAGTGCGGTGCCGACGCTTACAAGCATTTTCCCGTCTTTGTCCTTGATGTCCCGAGCAACGATGTCGCCGGGTTCAACGCGGGCCAAGTTGCTCATATGAACTTTACGGAGTTCGGGCTCGTCAACAATGGGAGCCTTACGTACTGCGGTATGCGATTGGGCCAGTTTCACGCCGCCGCTCGTGTTTTGATTGCTCGGTTGGTTGGTAACTCCGTCTTTCAACAGCACGGACCGCGCCTGTGGTGATTTTTGCGTCGTTCCAGGTGGTGGAGCGGCTTTTGTCGACTGAACAAGTTGCACGGACGTGTAGTGTTCTGGCGATTTTAAAGTCCAGGTGCGCGTAACAGCATTCGAAATGGTTTTAATCAACTTGTCGAAAGATAACGGAGCAATAGCGACGCCGCTAACATCCAGCGACATAGCCGCTTTGATAGCGGCAGAGTCCGCGCGACCAGTCAAAATGACGAAAGGCGTATTCGCCGGCATAGTTGAAAGAGAGCGAGAGCGCACCATGCGCAACAGATTCAAGCCACCGGCGGGCGCCATATCCCAATCGCAAATAATACACCCAATTCGACGGCCCAAGCGGGCGATAATTTGGATCGCTTTGTCAACGTCCGAAGCATGTTCGATGTTTTTGGCTTTACCGCGCGTCAACGCCGTATGGGCCATATCGCGGTAAAAAGCTTTATCGTCGACCACCAAAAAGGTGATCTTTGAGAAATCAGAGGCTGTCGGTACTTGAGAGACTAGGCTCATCTCGGCTCCCGTAGCATTTGTTATTCAACCTTAGATTATTTGATTTTGCTCCAATTAAAAACCATTAGTGTTCATAGGACAATAAAGCCTATCCCCGAGAATCATCAAAATCTATTTAGAATACAATGTATTAGGTAGTTCTAGGAGTGAGGCGGCACTACCGGCATAACGCCATAGCTGCAGCACTTATGTCCTTTGTTGAGGGAATAACAGCCCGCTCCAAACCGGCATTGAAGGGCATGGGTACATCACGGGCCCCCAGGCGGGTTACGGGCGCATCCAGCCAATCAAAGGCCAGCTCGCTGATTTCCGCGGCGATTTCCGCGCCAAGACCTCCAGTACGCCAAGCTTCATGCACAACAAGACAACGATTGGTTTTCTTGATGCTGTCGACAATGGTGCCGTAGTCCAAGGGACGCAGCGTACGAGGGTCGATAACCTCAACTGAGATACCGTCCTTTTCCAAAGCGTCAGCCGCCTGCAAAGCACGATCAACCATACTCATGGTCGCGACGATGGTCACGTCATGCCCCGCGCGCGTAACCGATGCTTTGCCGATGGGCAATTCGTAGGGGGCCTCGGGTACGGGGTGGGCTTGGCCGAGATAAAGAAGCTTATGCTCAAGAAAGATGCACGGATTATCGTCTCGGATCGCCGCCGCCATAAGTCCTTTAGCATCGTATGGGTTTGAAGGGGCGAGCACGACTAAGCCGGGCACATGCGCAAACCAGGCTTCAAGAGATTGTGAATGTTGAGCGGCAAGGCGGACACCGCCGCCTTGAGGGCCACGGAAAACCACCGGTACTTTGACCTTACCACCTAGCATAAAGCGTAGCTTCGCGGCTTGATTGACGATCATATCCATCATATGCGTGACAAAATCGAAGATCTGAATCTCTACGACCGGACGATACCCGGAAAGGGCAGCGCCGACCGCCGTACCGGCAATTGCGGCTTCTGAAATCGGGGTGTCAATCACCCGGGCGGGTCCAAACTTATCGAGCAAGCCGCGCGTGACGCCGAAGACGCCGCCCATTTTCGCGATATCTTCTCCAATCAAAAACACGCGCTCGTCTCGTGACATCTCCTGAGTCATGGCTTCATTGATGGCTTCGACGTACGTCAATTTGCGCGAGCCCGGCGAGGGGTCAGGTGACGGAATCGAACGCAGCGGAACGGCGACAGCCGCTTCTAATGTTTCAACGCTTGGCTCGGGCGAGGCCTTCGCAAAATCAACGGCGGCCTCAATCTCGGCCCGGGCGTTTTGAACAATAGAGTCGTAAGCCTTTGCAGTTAAAGCCTTGTTCTTTTTCAGCACATCAAGACATCGCACGATAGGATCGTTTTTCTTCGCGCTGCTTTCTTCTTTATCGCTGCGGTATCTGGGCCAACTTGGCCGCATGTTGTGATCGTCCAGCCGATAGGTATGCGCTTCAATGAGAACGGGGCCTTTACCCGATCGCGTGTGGACCGCAGCCTCCATCACCGCGGCATACATTTCGCCCGCGTCGTTACCGTCAACGGTTCTGTTTGGAATGCCGTAGGAGTCTCCTCGAGCAGCAATCGAACCGCCGGCGGTGACCGCAGAAGCCAACATCGACAGGCCGTATTGATTGTTCTCACAAAGAAAAATGAGCGGCAATTTCCAAAGCGCGGCCGCATTAAGGGCTTCATGGAAAATCCCTTCATTGGCGGCACCGTCACCAAAGAATGCGATTCCGACCTGTTCTGTCTTTGCTAACTGCGCTGCCAGGGATGCACCTAATCCTAATCCCATTGCGGCACCCACGATTCCGTTTGCGCCTAGAATGTGTAAATCGAAATCGGCGATGTGCATTGAGCCGCCGAACCCACCACAGTATCCGTCCGCTTTACCCATCAGTTCGGCCATCATGCGGTCAACGGAGGCGCCTTTTGCGATACAATGCCCGTGGCCTCGGTGATGACTGAGAATGAAGTCGTTCTTATGCAAAGCTTTGCAGGCTCCGGCCGCGATCGCTTCCTGGCCGACAGAAGAGTGCGCCGTCCCCTTTAGAACGCCTTCGTGATAGAGGGCATGAGCCCGCTCTTCAAAGGTCCGGATCAGAACCATGGTGGTCAGCATTTCGGTAAGATCGGATGAATCCGGTTTAACCTGAGTGGCTTTGGGTTTGCGGCTCATGTCAACGATGCCTAAAGTGAAATTCCAATACACGTGACTAGCTAATCCGGCTACCATTTGCCAGAAGCCATTTGGGATTTACGTCGTTTGGCCCGTCTGCAGCCGAGCGGGCACTTAGGGGGGAATATGCACGATCCGATTGGAGCTGAGCCGTTTAAGGTATCGGTGCCGGACGCGGTGCTTGATGATTTGCGCGAGCGTTTAAGTAAGACGCGCTGGCCGTTGGAGGCCAAAGCTCCGCCTTGGACCTATGGGGCCAGCCTCGCGTACATGAAAGACATCTGTTCGTATTGGTGTAATCACTACGACTGGCGCAAGGCCGAAGCATTGATCAATAAGTATCCCAACTACTTGGTCTCGCTCGGCGGAAAAAAGGTTCACTTCATTGTCGAAAAAGGGTCTGGCTCCAATCCGCAGCCCCTCATCATGACTCATGGATGGCCCGGGTCGATCGTCGAGTTCTTGGATATCATCGAGCCGCTTGCTCACCCCGAACGGTTCGGTGGCGACGAAAAAGATGCCTTTACTGTCGTTCTGCCAAGTTTGCCCGGATACGGGTTTTCTGAAGCACCAGACGTTCCCATGAAACCTCGTGATGTCGCCCATTTGTGGGATGAGTTGATGGTGAAAGTGCTTGGGTGCGAGAGCTATGTCGCGCAAGGCGGCGACTGGGGCGGCATTATCACCAGTTGGCTTGCCTTTGATCATCCGGAAAAGCTGAAAGCGGTTCACCTCAATATATGCGGTTTTATACCCGAAGTTACGGACGATGCTCCTATGAGCGCTGAAGAGCAGGAGTGGATGGATCGCTATAATGCTCACCGGGCGAAAGAAATTGCCTATCATCAGATTCACGGCACCAAGCCGCAAACCCTGAGCTATGGCTTGCAAGATTCACCGTCCGGTTGCGCGGCCTGGATACTCGAAAAATTCCATGGATGGTCGGATCACGACCAGGACGTTAAAGACCTGCCGTTTGACAAGGATCATCTTCTTACGAACGTGATGCTGTATTGGTTGAACGGGTCAAACGCTCCGACGTGGTTTTATTGTTCCTTATTGGACGGCAGTGGACGTCGGCCACCGCTTGGCGAGAAGGTTCAGGTTCCGGTCGGCTTCCTCCTTTTTCCAAAAGACATCGCGCTTCCGCCACCAACTTCCTGGCTTGAACGTAGTTACGCCAACATCGTTCAGCGTAATGATTCTCCGGATGGTGGCCACTTTGCTGCATTTGAAAAAGGGGAGTTTTTTACTAACGACGTTCGAAACTTTTTTCAGAACTATCGGTGAGGGAGGGAGCGATGAGATTGAGAATGGCATTTGGCGCGGCCATCGGCATAGGCGCGGTTTTCCTTATCACTTCATTTTATCAGCAAGTGATGCGGCCTGCGCCGAATAGCAACGACATTTCCGCCTATCAAGCGAGCGGAAAAGTGATGTGGGATGCTGACGGCACGTTGCATTTACCTGCCCATGCGTTCCCGATGTCGGAAATGATCAGTCCGGTAATGAAGCAGGCTTATGTCCAGCAGCTTGGCAACTTACAGGGCTGGCCGGCGCCTCCGGGTTACGATCAACCCATTGAGGTTTGGGAAGCTTACTGGAAAGTTTTCGACGAGCAGGTCATGAACCGTCAGTTTATGCGCTGGCAAGAGATTTATCCTGTAGATGTCACAGAACAAACTATGGCGGGAGTGAGAACCGACGTTGTGGTGCCCAAAGGCGGGGTTTCAGAGAAGAATACTAATCGCGTTTTGATTAATTTGCATGGCGGCGGGTTTAATACAGGCGCGGGTATCGGAGGGTTGGTTGAGTCTATTCCCATTTCTGGTCTCATGAAAATCAAGGTCATATCCGTCGATTATCGGCAAGGCCCGCTACACAAATACCCGGCCGCAAGCGAAGATGTTGCATTGGTTTATGCCGAACTTCTCAAAGAATATGCCCCAGAAAATATCGGCATTTACGGTTGCTCTGCAGGTGGACGTCTAACGGCACAAGCCGCGGCATGGTTTCAAACCCAAAATCTTCCTAACCCCGGTGGCATAGGCGTGTTTTGCTCGGGCGCCGGAGGAGGGCGCGGGGACACGGGGCCATGGGGCGCTGCCGGATTGTACTCGCCTCCGCCTTTAAATCCTTCTGAGGTCTCAACTGAAGGCTATATGGGAGGCGTTGATTCGAATGATCCGATTGCCGCTCCCGCAACTTCATTGGAGGTGCTCGCAAAATTTCCGCCCACCTTACTCGTATCGGGAACACGCTCAGGTGATCTCAGCCCATCGGCCTATATGCACACTCAACTCTTGAAGGTGGGAGTGGACGCCGAGATATATGTCGCTGAAGGCGGCTGGCATGGTTTCTCGTTCGCTCAGCCGGATATGCCCGAAGCTACGGATGCCAACGCGTATATTGTCAAATGGTTCGATGAGCACTTAGGAAAATAAATCAGCGTGCACAGCGGATCGGCCGCCTAATTCATTGCAGAATGCGCGGCGCGTTCCACGAAAGGCTTTAGAGTGAAGTTGTTTGAAGGGCTCCCCGTCGAAGTTAAGGGGCTCAGTTTTGTAAGCCTTTTTGTGGCGATTGGTTTTGGTATCCAGGCTCCGGCGATACCACTGATCGCTATTGAACTCGGCGCCGGTAACGCTGCCGTCGGTGCGATGATTTCAGTCTTCGCTCTTATGCGTCTCTTCGTATCGGTCCCGGTGGGTCGGTTAGGGAACATTTTTGGCGAGCGAAAGATGATGCTTTGGGGTATCGCCATCTTGGCGATCACAAGCGTCCTCGCGGGGCTCGTTCAAGCCGCATGGCAATTGATAGTCTTTCGTGGTCTCAGCGGTATCGGCTCCGCAATGTATACCGTGGCCGCCATGAGCGTTCTTCTACGGGCGGCACCTCCAGATGCACGCGGGCGTGCGGTCAGCCTGTTTATGGGCGCCTTCAACGTGGGCCTTGTGGCTGGCCCCGCGCTCGGAGGCGCGCTTTCGACGTTCCTGGAGCCCCGGACTTTATTTTTTGTCTATGGCGTGATGATGGCCGCCAGCGGCGTCATCGCGTGGCGGATACTGAGTCATAGTCAAGCCGATGGAGGAGCGAAGACGCAAGCCAAGATAGACCCCGTGGGATTGATTGAAGCTTTTCGCTCCAGCGTTTTCAGGGCTGCTGTTATGGCGAATTTCAGTTTGGGTTGGATATCTTACGGAATGCGGGCGTCCTTAATGCCGCTGTTTCTGTTGAACGTGCTTAATGAGGGGCCAGAATGGATCGGCATTAGCCTAGCGCTCGGGTCGTTGGCTCAAGTGATCGCTCTGCCCGCTACCGGCAAATTTACGGATACGGTGGGACGTAGGCTACCGCTTCTGATTGGAGAGGGACTTCTCCTAGCGAGTTTGGCAGGGCTTATCATTTGGCCGGGTCTGACCAGCTATTTGCTTTGCCTCGGTGGTCTCGGCGTGGCTACGGCGTTTTGCACGACCGCTTCTTCGGCCGCGGTTGGTGATGTAACCCGAGGACAGGGCGGAACCGTCATCGCTGTTTATCAAATGGGTTCGGACCTTGGCATGGTGGCCGGTCCTCTCATTGCCGGTGCAATTGCCGACTCGGTGTCGTTTTCGGCCGGTATCAGCGCCAGTGCGGTGGTCGGAGTGATTGCTCTGCTTTTAGCGTTCCATATGCCGCGGCGAATACCGGAGAAGGTGTTGAATGCGGCGCCTGATAAGTAAACTGCGCGTCTACCATTCTTGAAGACATAGACGGTCTTATATTGTCCGACCGTTCATTCGATTGTAGACGTGAAGTTGCCGCTCATACTACCATCAAGGCTACACATAAGGCCTAGTGGCTCGGGAGCGTTGAGTAGGCCACACGGGAGGGTCTGATGTTGATGTCCGTGAGGCCAACAGAGCTTTTCAAGCTTATACAAATCCAGTGCGTGACCGTGCATCACTTTTCGCGCTGCTGGTAGCTGTAGGACATGTATTTCATGACACTCTCCGCATCGGTAAATAAAAAGTCTTCACCTCGTGTAGCAGTCTTGCTCGGATCTGCCGTCGGCCTTGCCTTCAATGGCCTGCTAGCATCTTCGGCCGCAGCAGAGCAGTCGCGCGGCTACGTCGTGAGTTGGTTTGCGCACGCCACGTATTCCCAAGAGGGAGACTGTTCGGAAGGTGTGCATCCGGCACTTGAAGAGGTGTATTTCAAATATCTCAAAGCTTTTGGAGAAGATCCGCAAAAAATCGAGGACATTCGGCAGAACTTCTTGGAAGGACGGAGAGACGATCGTCTTGCTCCGATGATGATGGAGCGTGGGCGCGTTGATGGGAAGCCGACCAACCCTTTTACCAATCCAGCGTCCGCTGCAGACCTAAAGCTCCCTGGACTTGATGGCGAATTTGCCTACGGTTTCGATTTGGATGACAGAGAAGACGATCAAGCTAGCGGGTTCAAAGATCCGGAAACGTATGAAGTGGGCGTCGATCACGAACTATATCGTGCCCTAGGGTGTGCCCGTGCATTTCGCGGCACGCTCGACGTGTCTCCGACTTACTGGTCATGGGCCTGGGGGCAATTGGCAAGTTCGCAGCCCGCATGGCTCATCACGGTAACGGGCGAAGATTTAACGCGCGATGGTCCCGTCACAGTGACCTTTGATCGGGCGCTTGAACACATACGAGTTAACGACGACTCAAGCCCGCGCGCCGATATGGCCTATCGTATCGATCCCGATCCGAGATCACACAACGAGTATCAGGGCGAGATCAAGGAAGGCGTAGTTACGGTTTCCGACCAGGGTGATTTTAGAGCCCTGCAAAATCCGCTGGTGGCTCCTGAGCTAGCGCTGCGCAACTTTCATTTGCGGTTAGACGTCAGCCAAGATGAATCGATCCGCGGAATTATGGGTGGGTATCAGCCCTGGCAGGATCTTTACTGGGGATTCGGGAACTTAGGCATTGGCGGCGAACAGCAAGTGATTGGCGATGCCGTTCAACTTTATCATCTCATGAAGAGATACGCTGATGCCGACCCTGACCCGGTGACGGGCCAAAACATGTCGATTTCAGCAGCCTATTATATTGAAGCGGTACCCGCCTTTGTTGGCAATCCTTCGGCATCTAGCGGCACGTTCGATGCCGCGAGGAACTAAATTTATGGATCAGAGCCTGTTTATGAAGAATAACCAACGTAAGTTTGGTCATGCCTGGCATGTCGCACTCATTGTTTGTGCGGCAAGTGTTTCGCTGTCCGGCCAATCAACTGAGGCCCTCGGCGAAGAGCAGGTTGCACAAGTTCAAACAGTGACGCATCGCCTCACGCCGTCGCAATATCGCAATATCATTACGGACGTTTTCGGGGCCGATATAGATTTGGGCGGGCGTTTTGAGCCCGACCTACGTGAAGACGGCTTGCTTGCGGTGGGTTCAAGCGTTGTTAGCGTGACCGCCACTGGCATGGAGCAATACGACGCCATGAGCCGCGCCATCGCTGATACGGTGGTGGATAAAGCGCACCGTGAATTGCTCATTCCATGTGCCCCGAAATCTGTAACGGAAGCCGATGATAGCTGTGCCGAGTCATTTTTCACCGAAGCGGGGTTCTTGCTTTATCGCCGACCGCTAACAGACGCGCAATTAGAGGCCTATGTCGGCGCCGCGCGTACGGGGGCTGAACTGACCGCTGATTTTTATGAAGGCTTGTCCCTGAGCCTTGCGGGAATGCTCTCATCCCCGGCCTTTTTGTTTCGAGAGCAGCGCGCCGAACCAGACCCGGACTCCGCCGGCAACTATAGGTTAGATTCATATTCGAAAGCCGCGCAGTTAAGCTTTTTTCTCTGGAATGCAGGGCCGGATGCGGCGTTGCTCGAAGCAGCTGCAAATGGCGATCTGCATACGGAAGAGGGATTGACCCGGCAGGTGGATCGTATGCTGACCTCACCGCGTCTTGAGGCGGGGCTTAGAGCATTCTTCAACGACAACTTTCGCTTTGATGCATTTGAAGACTTGGCAAAAGATTCAATACTGTTTCCGAAGTTTAGTCCGGTGGTTGCCGAGCAAGCGCGGGAGCAAACCATAAGGACTGTCCTGGACGTGGTGCTGACACGGCGCGCTGACTACCGCGAGGTTTTTACGACAAAGCGGACCTTCCTGACGCCGGATTTAGGAAGTATCTATCGGGTTCCTGTCTATAAGAACGGCCCAAACGGTTCTCCGGACCAATGGCAAAGCTACGAATTTTCAGAGACTGATCCCTATCAGGGTATTCTTACTCAAATCTCATTCACAGCGCTGCATTCCCCGGCGGGTCGTAGTTCCCCGACCATTCGCGGCAAGGCCCTGCGCGAGATCATGATGTGCCAGGAAGTGCCAGCACCCCCGGGCGACGTGGATTTCACGTTGTTTGAGGGAGGTGGTGATCTCAGAAATGCGACAGCTCGTAAGCGCCTTGCTGTGCACTCGTCGGAACCTATGTGTGCCGGATGTCACAAGATTACCGATCCCATCGGATTGGCATTAGAGAATTTTGACGGCTCCGGGGAATACCGGACAACCGATAATGGCGCGGACATCGATCCGGGCGGCGAACTCAACGGATCAAAATTCAGCGATGTCGGCGAATTTGCACAAATTGTCTATCAAGACACCGTGACAACATCTTGCCTTGTAGACCGCTTATCTTCGTATGCACTGGGCCGCAGCCCAATTCCATCGGACAAAGAGTGGGTTAATAATCTGGATGAAAGCTTTGAGCAAAGCGGCTTTCGGGTAACCGATCTTATGCGTCAAATCGCTGTGAGCGATGCTTTGTATAGATTGCCGCGTGCAGACCTAAACACCGCTTCGGCTTCCGTCAAATGACGATATTTGCCGCGGTTTCATTTCGGGAGGAATGTCTATGAGCGATAAATTAAGCCGCAGAAAAATTCTGCGCGGAGCTATGAATGGCACGGCTGTCTCGCTCAGCCTACCCTTTTTGGACTGTTTTCTTGACAACAACGGAACAGCACTTGCTGCAACAGGCGCGCCTTTGCCCGTGGTATTTGGTTCATGGATTCAAAACCTTGGACTGAATCCGGGACGGTGGAAACCAGACACTATCGGTGCCAACTACAAAAGTGGCCCTGAGTTAAAGGCGCTCGATCCGCTGAAAGACAAAATGAACATTTTCAGCGGAATGAATTATTTTCTGGATGGGCGTCCACTGGATACTCATGACACCACGCTTGAAGTGGCGACAATGGGATCTATTCCACATGGTACAGATGCCGACCCGAGCCTGGATGCCATCATCGCGGATGTTGTCGGCGCACGTACGCGCTTTCGCTCGCTTGAGGTTGCCTTGAACGGCTCGCGAAAAAGCTGGAGCCGTCGCCGCGGCGGCGCGGTGAATCCTTCGGAACCTTCGCCGGCCGCTTTGTACACAAGGATTTTCGGTCCGGAATTTAACGATCCAAACGCGGCCGAATTCACTCCCGATCCCCAAGTCATGGCGCGCCGTAGTGTGCTTTCCGCGCTCTCCGATGAACGCCGTGACATTATGAACAGATTGGGAGCCGCAGACCGCGCGCGTCTTGATGAGTACTTCACGTCATTGCGGCAGATTGAACAACAGCTCGAAATCGAACTCAGCAAGCCCGCTCCCTTAGAGGCGTGTGTGGTTCCCGGAGCGCTGGAGGATGCCGCCACTGGCACCAGTGTGGATTCGGTTGAATCAAGTAACCGGCTTTTCGGAGCGCTGCTCGCTCACGCGGTTGCCTGTGATCAAACGCGAGTGTTCAACGTTTATTTCGATACCCAGCAAATTCGCAAACCAGGCTTGGTTCGCGATTGGCATAGTTTGACCCATGAAGAGCCAATTGATCCCAAACTGGGCTACCAGCCGGACACCACATGGTTCATCAATTTCTCGATGGATACGTTTGCCGCCTTTGTGAAGGGCCTTGATGGGTATCAGGAAGGAGCGGGGTCTGTCCTAGACCGCACGCTTTTGCTTTGGCAAACCGACCACGGCTATGCGCGCACTCACTCCATGGACGACATGCCGATCTTCACCCTAGGCAGCGCCGGCGGGCGACTGAAGACAGGCCTCCATATAGCCGCACCCGGAAATCCGACAACTCGTGTCGGTTTGACCATGCAGCAAGTCATGGGCGTACCCGTCAATACATGGGGTAAATTATCCAACGAGACGTCGCGCACGTTTACGGATGTTCTGATCTAAATTTAGATCTGGGAGATTTTAAGATGAAATACATCGGCTCATTTTACCTCGTGCTCACTGCCATAACGGTTTCATCATGCGCCTCGACGCCCCCGGAAATTTCAGTAGCACATAAGCCTTATACGGTTCCGATTGCCACACCTCAGGGTGTGACCTTGGAGCCGCTGGGGAAAGCGCAAGGTTATGATCTCAGCGCGCTGACGGCTGCAGCACTCGCCAGGGACGAGTTTGTCTACGCGAATGAAAAAGGTCTAACTCTTTATACGTGGGATCAAGATCCTATCGGCAAATCTCTGTGCACAGGTGAATGCACGTCAACATTCAAACCATTTTTAGCTTCAAGCGAGGCAACTCCTGATGTTGAAAATATCTATGGTCAGTGGTCCACCGTGCTCCGCGACGATGGTACACGTCAGTGGGCGCTCAATGGCAAGGCGCTCTATAGCTACGTAAACGACGTTGACCCAGGTTCGGTCGGTGGAGATAGCCCCGCTGCTGTTGGCGCCCCCCGGTTGAATGGGGCCGGCAAGCCGGTCGGGGGCGGAAATCGCGGCGATTTCCAAGGCGGACCTCCGAAAATCGAACCCATGCCGGCGGGCTGGTCGGCGGCAAAGTTCTATCCCTTTAGCGACGTCAAAATACCGCCCGGTTTCTCGGTGAAGGAAGTGCCTGATGCGGCTGCTTTTGCCCTTGTGGATGCGCGCAGCCACACCGTTTATGCTTTTGCGGGGGACACTCCCGCCGCTGCGGAAAATTGCGGCGCATCCTGCGATAAGTGGGTTCCCTTGGCCGCGCCCCAGTTGGCCAAGGCTATGGGCGATTTCGCATTCCGGGCGCGAACCGACGGTATTCGGCAGTGGACCTATAATGGCCAGCCACTTTACACCCATGCGGATGACATGGCGCCGGGCTATGCAAACGGTGTGGGCACGGACGACCGTTGGACCGTGGCGGCAGTTGCACGCTACTTCATGCCGTCCGTGGTCTCGGTGCAATCGACCCCCGGCTTGGGCCGTGTGCTCGCAACGGCTGAGGGCTTAACGCTTTATCGCCGTGATGGGCACATTCTTCAAAGCGGCGGAGGTCATAGCTTGCGGCGCGGTCAACCTGCTAGGCCTGCTGTGGGGCGTGACCTGGGAACAAATCCAAGATGCCTTAACAAATGCGACGAGTGGCGTCCGTTTCTCGCAGGCGCCGATGCATCGCCGCACGGGTTTTGGAATATAGAGACGCGCGCCGACGGGCAAAAGCAGTGGACCTATCAGGGGTACGCTTTATGGACATACGGCGGGGATGCGAAACCAGGGGATATGAACGGTCATGATAACTACACCGTTTATCTGGCGCAGGATTCGAACACCA
>CAXBLG010000052.1:0-22584 GCA_963976395.1 uncultured Rhodospirillaceae bacterium | reverse complement strand
GCATCCTTCACGGACACAACGATGACATCCCCGACACCGGCGAACTTCCGTTTTGAGCCGCCAAGCACTTTGATGCACATCACCCGGCGAGCGCCCGAGTTGTCGGCAACACTTAAATTGGATTGCATCTGAATCATGACATTACGTCCTTAGGTCACAAACAGCGGGTTACTTAGGTTGGTCCGTGACCAATTCCCACGTCTTATTTTTAGAAATCGGCGCGCACTCGCGGATACGCACGATATCCCCCACCTTCACGGTGTTGCCCTCATCATGGGCCGCGAATTTCTTACTGCGCCGAATAAACTTCTTATAGATCGGGTGCCGCATCCGCCGCTCTACCCGCACAACAATGGTCTTGTCCTGCTTGTCGCTGACGACAACACCCTGAAGAATCCGCTTAGGCATACCTGTGTCCTCTCGTCCTGCTTACGATGCCGCGCCATCGCGGCGTTCGCGCAAGATCGTCCTTATCCGCGCAATATTCCGGCGCACACGGCGAAACTGAGCCGTATCTGTGAGTTGTCCGGACGCTTGTTGAAAGCGCAGGTTAAACTGCTCTTTCTTCAAATCGCCAAGCTGACCTTCCAGCTCGTCCGAGTTCTTGGCCCGCATTTCATTTGCGTCGCTCATCTTAGCCTCCGATCCGGGTCACGACTTTGGTTTTGATGGGCAACTTTGCCGCCGCCAGCGCAAAACCTTCGCGCGCCATCTCTGCCGATACGCCGTCCACTTCAAACATGATGCGGCCCGGCTTCACCCGGCACACCCAATATTCGACGCTGCCCTTACCCTTACCCTGCCGCACTTCGGCCGGTTTCTTAGACACCGGAAGATCCGGGAAAATGCGGATCCATACACGGCCCTGGCGCTTCATGTAGCGAGTCAGTGCACGGCGAGCCGCTTCGATCTGACGCGCGGTCACGCGTTCGGGCTCCAAGGCCTTCAAACCGAACGATCCGAAATTCAAGACCGTTCCGCCTCTGGCATTGCCATGAATACGGCCCTTAAAGGCCTTGCGGTATTTTGTGCGCTTCGGTTGCAACATGATGTCGTCTATCCGCTTCCATCACAGCGCCCTGCGGGCGCTGCCACTAAATTAGGTTTTTCCGTACTTAAGGACGGGCGCCCTGATCTCCGGCGCGCTTGTCTTGCGCCATGGGATCGTGCTCCAGGATCTCGCCCTTAAAGATCCAAACTTTCACACCGCAGATGCCGTAGGTCGTCTTCGCCGATGCTTCGCCGTAATCCACGTCGGCGCGCAGTGTATGCAGCGGCACACGGCCTTCGCGGTACCACTCGGTGCGCGCAATTTCAGCACCGCCCAAACGACCGGAACAGGTGATCTTGATGCCTTCCGCTCCAAGACGCATCGCTGACTGAACAGCGCGCTTCATGGCACGGCGGAACGCGACCCGTCGCTCTAGTTGCTGGGCAATATTTTCGGACACCAGCTGCGCATCAATTTCCGGCTTGCGGATCTCAACAATGTTGAGATGAACTTCGTTGCCGGTCATTTTCTGAAGATCCTTGCGGATCACTTCGATGTCCGCACCCTTCTTACCAATGACCACACCCGGACGCGCCGTATGAATCGTTACCCGTGCTTTTTTCGCAGGACGTTCAATAATGATGCGAGAAATGCCGGCCTGGGCCAAACGCTTCTTCAAATACGCACGAATCTCGAAATCTTCGTGGAGCAACGTGCCGTAGTTGCGGCCTGCAGCATACCATCTAGAATCCCACGTCCGGTTGATACCGAGCCGAAGCCCAATCGGATTGACCTTCTGACCCATTAGGCAGTCTCCCTTTTCTCACGAACGACGATCGTAAGATTACTAAACGGCTTGCGAATGGCACCGACGCGTCCGCGGGCCCGAGGGCGCCAACGCTTCATAACCAGAGCCTTGCCGACGAAGGCTTCGCTCACGACCAACTGGTCAACATCGAGTTGATGGTTGTTCTCGGCATTCGCGATCGCCGATTCCAAAACACGCTTTACTTCGCGGGCAATACGCCGCGGGGAAAAAGTCAGATCCGCAAGCGCGGTCTCAGCCTTCTTGCCGCGGATCAACTGCGCAACAAGGTTCAGCTTGCGCGGGCTCACCCGTATAGAGCGAGAAAAAGCCCTGGCTTCCGTATCGTCCAAACGACGTGGCGTTGCCTTCTTACTCATGACTTAGCCTTTCTTCCCGGCGACTTTTTTATCGCCGGAATGGCCGTGAAACGTCCGGCTCGGAGCAAATTCACCGAATTTGTGGCCGATCATGTTCTCGGTCACCATAACTGGGATGTGCTTTTTGCCGTTGTGGACGCCAAAAGTGAGGCCGACAAATTGCGGCAAAATGGTCGAACGTCTTGACCAGATCTTGATCACTTCGTTGCGTCCCGATTGCCGCGAGGTTTCCGCCTTTTTCAGGAGGTAACCATCGACAAAGGGGCCTTTCCATACAGAACGTGCCACGTTCAATCTCCGTTTTCTAAAGCTCGACTTGAGCTTTTACTTACGCTTTTTTCTTCTTAGCCAAATGACGGCTACGCATAATCAAATTCTGGGTCCGCTTGTTATTGCGGGTCCGTTTACCCTTCGTGGGCTTACCCCACGGAGTAACCGGATGACGACCACCGGACGTCCGCCCCTCACCACCACCATGCGGGTGATCGACCGGGTTCATCACAACGCCGCGGTTATGCGGACGGCGTCCGAGCCAGCGGTTACGTCCCGCCTTACCGATCTTGATGTTCTGGTTGTCGGGGTTAGATACCGCACCCACGGTTGCCATGCATTCGGCACGAACCAAACGCACTTCGCCGGAAGAGACGCGTAACTGCGCGTAGCCAGAGTCTTTACCGACCAGCTGCGCATAACAGCCCGCCGACCGAGCCATCTGTCCACCACGACCAATCTTGAGTTCAACGTTATGAACAATGGTGCCAACCGGTATGTTCTTCAGCGGCATCGCATTTCCCGGCTTCACGTCAGCGCGTTCGGCAGAGATAATCGTATCACCCGCCTTCATACGCTGCGGCGCCAAGATGTAGGACAATTCGCCGTCTTCGTACTTGATGAGCGCAATAAATGCCGTGCGGTACGGATCGTATTCTAACCGCTCCACAACGGCCGGCATGTCGCGTTTCTTGCGCTTGAAATCCACCATACGATAGCGGCGCTTGTGACCACCCCCCATAAACCGGCTGGTGGTTCGACCTTGATTGTTACGCCCGCCTGTCGAGTGCATGCCCTGCGTCAAAGTTTTAACGGGCTTGCCCTTGTGCAGATCTCCGCGAGACACCAATACGGTGCCGCGTAACGAGGGCGTAACAGGATTAAATGTTTTTAACGCCATGACTTAGAGTCCCGTAGTCACATCGATCGACTGGCCTTCGGCCAATGTCACGATCGCTTTTTTAGTATTGCTCCGCACGCCCAATTTGCCGCGGAACATCTTCACCTTGCCTTGCGTGATCGAGGTGTTCACGGCCTTAACGTCAACCTTGAACAAAAATTCGATCGCTTTCTTAATCTGTGGCTTCGTCGCCTTTATCGGCACACGAAAACTGAACTGATTGTGTTCAGAGGCCATCGTCGCCTTTTCAGTGATAAGAGGCGATTTGATCACGTCGTACAGATCCGCCTCTACCGCGCTGGTTTTATCCTGCTTGCTCATTTGAACCGCTCCTCGAGTTTCTCAACTGCGGCTTTAGTCAAAACCAGCGTATCGCGACGAAGAATGTCATAAACGTTCATGCCTTGGCTCGGCAGCACGTCAACACCCGGAACGTTGCGGGCGGCACGCGCGAAGGACTCATCCACCTGCGCACCGTCAATGATAAGAGCCGATGTCCAGCCCAGCGTCTTAAGTTGCGCAATCAGAGACTTGGTTTTGCCGTCTTTAACCGACGTACCATCCAAAATCACCAACTTGCCGTCTTTGGCCTTTGACGACAAAGCCGTCTTCAAACCCAGGCTACGAAACTTTTTCGGCAAATCATGAGCATGGCTGCGCACGACCGGCCCGAAGATTACTGCGCCACCGCGCATATGCGGCGCACGCAACGAACCCTGGCGAGCGGAACCTGTGCCCTTTTGACGAAACGGCTTTTTCGATGTGCCGCTGATTTCGCTGATGCCTTTAGTTTTATGCGTACCGGCCTGACGCTTCGCCAATTGCCAACGCACCATACGGTGAAGAATATCGCCGCGCACCTCGAGGCCGAACACACTGTCCAGCAGCTCGACCGAGCCGACGTTCTTCTTATCGAGATTTATGACGTCGCACTTCATTGCTATTCGCCCTTCTCGGCGCTCTCGGCGCTTTCAGTGTTCTCGGTGTTTTCGGTGCTTTCCGCAGGAGCCGCCGGCTTTGCAGCCTTATCGGCCTTCAATCCCGCAGGCAGCGGCAAATCTTTCGGCATCGCGCGTTTCACGGCATCGTTCACCAGAACATAACCGCCATCGTGGCCGGGCACGGCGCCCTTCACAAAAATGAAGCCTTTGTCGTCATCGACTGAAACGATTTCAAGGTTTTGAATGGTAACGCGTTCCTGGCCTAAATGGCCGGCCATCTTCTTACCTTTAAACACCTTGCCCGGGTCCTGACGCTGACCGGTCGAGCCATGCGAGCGGTGAGAGACCGAGACGCCGTGAGTGGCTTCAAGACCGGCAAAGTTCCAGCGCTTCATGGCGCCCGCAAAACCTTTACCGATCGTCGTGCCCGTCACATCGACGAACTGACCAGCCAGGAAGTGAGACGGCGCAAATACCGCGCCCACATCTACCAATTTGTCCGCATCAACGCGAAACTCAACAAGCTTGCGCTTGGGCTCCACATTGGCTTTCGCATAGTGACCTTTAAGCGCCTTATTTGTGCGCGAGGCCTTGCGAACGCCCACACCAATTTGAATGGCGGTGTAACCGTCTTTCTCTTGGGTGCGCTGAGCTACAACCTGCGCGTCGTCAACCTGGAGAACGGTGACAGGCACATGATTACCCTCCGCGTTAAACACGCGGGTCATCCCTATTTTCTGAGCAACTAAACCGGAACGCATTTGTCCAACCTTCGCGAGCAGCCAGGCTTACAACTTGATTTCGACGTCAACACCAGCAGCGAGGTCGAGCTTCATAAGCGCGTCCACGGTTTGCGGTGTCGGATCGACGATATCAAGAAGGCGGCGATGAGTACGGATTTCAAATTGTTCACGCGACTTTTTATCAACGTGCGGTGAACGGTTTACCGTGAACTTTTCGATACGTGTCGGCAAAGGAATAGGTCCGCGCACTTGCGCGCCTGTACGTTTGGCGGTGCCTACGATTTCCTTAGTGGATTGATCGAGCACACGATGATCAAACGCTTTCAAGCGTATGCGGATGTTTTGGTTATCGACCATGGCCTATTCCTAAAATGAGCGGCATTCACCCAAATGGTGAATGCCGCTTAATACCTTTTCGTTATTCGACGATTTTAGCGACGACGCCGGCGCCGACGGTACGACCACCCTCACGGATGGCGAAGCGAAGCCCCTCGTCCATCGCGATCGGCGCGATCAGGTTCACCGTCATGGAGATATTGTCCCCAGGCATAACCATCTCGGTGCCCGACGGAAGCTCAATCGTTCCCGTCACGTCCGTCGTCCGGAAGTAAAACTGAGGGCGATAGTTCGAGAAAAACGGCGTATGACGCCCGCCCTCGTCCTTCGTCAGGATGTAGCACTCGCCCTCAAACTTCGTGTGCGGCGTGATCGAACCCGGCTTGGCCAAAACCTGGCCGCGCTCAATGTCCTCGCGCTTCGTGCCGCGCAACAGGCAGCCAACGTTGTCGCCAGCCTCACCCTGATCAAGCAACTTGCGGAACATCTCAACCCCGGTCACAACCGTCTTCGTCGTGTCCATCAGGCCGACAATCTCGATTTCTTCGCCGACCTTAACAATCCCGCGCTCAATACGGCCCGTCACAACCGTGCCCCGGCCAGAGATCGAGAAAACGTCCTCAATCGGCATCAGGAACGGCTTGTCCTTCGGACGCTCAGGCTGAGGAATGTAATCATCAACCGCCTTCATCAGCGCAAGAATAGAATCCCGGCCGATCTCAGGGGTCTTGTCTTCCAGAGCCGCCAGCGCAGAACCCTTGATCACCGGGATATCGTCGCCCGGGAACTCGTACTTCGACAGAAGTTCGCGCACTTCCAGCTCGACCAGCTCCAAAAGCTCGGGATCGTCAACCTGGTCAACCTTGTTCAGGAACACCACAATCGCCGGAACGCCAACCTGACGGGCCAAAAGGATGTGCTCGCGCGTCTGCGGCATCGGGCCGTCCGCGGCGTTAACAACCAAAATCGCGCCGTCCATCTGCGCCGCGCCCGTGATCATGTTCTTCACGTAGTCAGCGTGACCCGGGCAATCAACGTGCGCGTAGTGACGCGCTTCCGTCTCATACTCAACGTGCGCCGTCGAGATCGTGATCCCGCGCGCCTTCTCTTCCGGCGCCTTGTCAATCTGGTCGTACGCCGTAAACGTCGCTCCACCAGCTTCTGCCAGAACCTTCGTGATCGCCGCAGTCAGCGACGTCTTCCCATGGTCAACGTGACCAATCGTCCCAATATTGCAGTGCGGCTTATTCCGCTGAAATTTCTCTTTCGACATTATCTCGCTCCGTTGATTGGGAGGTTGCGACCTATGCTACGAATATTACCCGGCCATCTTGGCGCGAATCTCATCCGACACGTTACTCGGCACTTGCTCATAATGATCAAAATGCATGGTGAATTGCGCGCGGCCCTGACTCATGGACCGCAATGTATTGACGTAACCGAACATATTAGCCAGCGGAACCATGGCGCTAATCACACGCGCATTGCCGCGCTGATCCATACCACCCACTTGGCCACGACGACTGTTCAAATCGCCGATGATATCACCCATGTAGTCTTCCGGTGTCACCACCTCGACCTTCATGACAGGTTCCAAAAGCTTCGGGCCTGCTAACGGCAAACCTTCACGTACGGACGCACGACCGGCGATTTCGAAAGCCAGAGCCGAAGAGTCAACATCGTGATAAGCACCGTCGTACAACGTCGCTTTCAAGTCGGTGACCGGGAATCCTGCGATAACGCCGCTTTCCAGCGCAGATTGAAGACCCTTCGTCACACCCGGAATGTATTCCTTCGGAACCGAACCACCGACAACCTTATTCTCAAAAACATATCCCGAACCTGGCTCAAGGGGTTCAAAAGTAATCTTGACCCGCGCGTACTGACCAGAACCACCCGATTGCTTCTTATGGGTGTAATCGACATCGTGCTTTTTAGAGATTGTCTCGCGGTATGCCACCTGCGGCGCGCCAACGTCGGCCTCGACTTTAAATTCGCGGCGCATCCGGTCGACTAGAATTTCAAGATGCAGCTCGCCCATGCCTTTAATAATGGTCTGACCACTCTCAGGGTCGGAAGCTACACGGAACGAAGGATCCTCAGCTGCCAAACGGGACAAAGCGACACCCATTTTCTCGACGTCGGACTTCGTCTTCGGCTCAACCGCCACTTCGATGACGGGATCGGGAAATTCCATACGCTCCAAGATCACCGGCTTAAAGGGATCACTCAGGGTATCCCCTGTTGTCGTGTCCTTCATGCCAACCAACGCCACGATATCGCCACACGTCGCAACCTTGATCTCTTCGCGGTTGTTGGCATGCATGAGCAACATACGGCCGATGCGCTCTTTCTTGTCTTTCACCGTATTCAACACACCCGACCCGCTCTCAAGGCGGCCCGAATAAATACGAATGAACGTTAGAGAGCCCACAAACGGATCGTTCATGATTTTAAAAGCCAACGCCGAAAACGGCGAATCAGGCTTACAATCACGCGTAACTTCCTCGTCTTCCTTACCAGGCACCAAAGCCTTTACCGGCGGAAGATCGAGCGGTGACGGCAGGTAGTACACGACAGCGTCCAGGAACGGCTGCACACCCTTGTTCTTAAAAGCGGAGCCGCAGACAACAGGCACAAACTTCTCGTCGATTGTCCCCTTACGAATGCAGCGGCGGAGCGTATCCACATCAGGCTCGTTGCCTTCGAGGTAGGCTTCCATCGCAGCGTCGTCCATCTCGACAGCCGCTTCCAAAAGAGCGTGCCGCAACTCGGCCGCCTTATCTTTCAGATCGGCCGGAATTTCTAATTCATCGAACGCAGCGCCCAGGTCTTCGCCCTGCCAAACCAGCGCCTTCATGGTCACTAGATCGACAACGCCCTTAAAATCAGCCTCTGAACCGATCGGGAAGTTAATGACCAACGGACGAGCGCCCAAACGGTCCTTAATCATCTCGACGCAACGCTCGAAATTAGCGCCCATGCGGTCCATTTTGTTTACAAAACAGATACGCGGCACCATGTATTTGTCGGCCTGACGCCACACTGTCTCGGACTGCGGCTCAACGCCGGCGACAGCATCAAAAACGGCACAAGCGCCATCGAGAACACGTAACGAGCGCTCGACCTCAATGGTGAAGTCAACGTGACCAGGAGTGTCGATAATATTGACGCGATGATCTTTCCAGAAACAGGTCGTCGCCGCAGACGTAATCGTGATCCCGCGCTCTTGTTCCTGCTCCATCCAGTCCATGGTGGCATTGCCGTCATGAACTTCGCCGATCTTGTGCGAACGGCCGGTGTAATACAGAACGCGCTCCGTCGTCGTCGTCTTTCCGGCGTCAATGTGCGCCATGATGCCGATGTTACGGTAACGCTCGAGGGGGGTATCAATACTCATAATTCAGTTCTTTCGCGCGGAATGGATACGCTTACCAGCGGTAGTGCGAGAAGGCCCGATTGGCTTCAGCCATACGGTGTGTATCCTCGCGCTTCTTAACAGCACCACCGCGATTTGCCGCAGCATCCATCAACTCGTTGGACAGCCTATCAACCATGGTGCTTTCGTTGCGGCCACGCGCATTGGAGACAAGCCAGCGGAATGCCAAGGCCTGACGCCGCTCCGGGCGCACTTCCACGGGAACCTGGTACGTTGCGCCACCGACGCGACGCGACCGCACTTCTACCGTGGGCTTAATGTTTTCAATCGCTTCATGAAAAACCTTCACGGCGTCTTGACCCGCCTTCTGGGTGATCCGGTCCAAAGCGCCATACACAATGCGCTCAGACACACCCTTCTTCCCATGAATCATGATGGAGTTAATAAATTTCGCGAGAACCGTATCGCCAAACTTGGCGTCAGGAATAATTTCGCGTTTTTCGGCTGCACGACGGCGTGACATGACGAGACCCTCTTACTGGCTTACTTCGGCCGCTTCGCGCCGTACTTAGAACGGCGTTGGCGACGGTCATTCACGCCCTGCGTATCAAGCGTGCCTCGAATGATATGATAACGAACACCCGGCAAATCCTTCACACGACCGCCGCGGATCATCACCACGGAGTGCTCTTGAAGGTTATGCCCTTCACCAGGAATATAGCTGGTGACTTCAAACTGATTGGTCAGGCGCACACGAGCCACCTTACGCAGAGCCGAGTTCGGCTTCTTCGGCGTTGTCGTGTACACGCGCGTACACACTCCACGCTTTTGCGGGCAGCTTTGCAGCGCCGGCACTTTGTTGCGATTGATCGGAGTGCGGCGGCCCTTCCGGACCATCTGGTTAATCGTCGGCATCTTAATAAATCCCTCGGCCTACCCGGCCCTAACTTCAAATGTCATCGTCCCGCGCCCCTTATGGCAACGCAGCAATCGAACACGCCAATTGCAACGCCCCAAAGCGCGAAAAAACCGGGTGCACCGGTCCTTCCGGAACTAAAAAGCTCCGGTTACGAAATTGGCCCCTGAGAACCACTATGTCTTTGCTTGTTCGACTGCTATCCGCGTCTAGAGCGCAAAAACGGCTCTACCACCGGACGCCTTCAAGAACGGGGCGGAATATACGTATGGCCCCTCACCCCGTCAAGCGCTGATTGAACTTAGTTTTTTTTCGATTTTTCACAGGGTTACGGGCATCTTGGGTGCAAGTGATGAGCAAAAAAATGGGGGGCCGAAGCCCCCCATTTCGCCAAAAACGGCGGTTTTTAGTGATGGAGCCTAAATGGAGGCCTCCGTATCGGTGGATTCGACCGGTTCTTCGGCCGGCAACAGAGCAACCGGCGGCGCCTTGTTGGCCTGAAGTTCCAGGTCGCGAGTCGCGGCTAGGGACTTCAAGCGGTTCATCAGCGCGCCCGTACCAGCCGGGATCAAGCGTCCAACAATCACGTTTTCCTTCAGGCCGATCAAACTGTCCACTTTGCCGGTCACAGCGGCTTCGGTGAGCACCCGAGTCGTTTCTTGGAAAGACGCGGCCGAAATAAACGATTGGGTTTGCAGCGATGCCTTGGTGATGCCCTGGAGCACCGGCAAAGCCTGTGCCGGCTTTCCGCCCTCGGCCTTCACTTTCGCGTTTTCCGCATCGAACTCCAGCTTGTCCGGCAACTCGCCGACCAAGAAGGTAGTATCCCCGCCATCGACGATCTCGACCTTTTGCAGCATCTGGCGAACAATCACCTCGATGTGCTTATCGTTGATCTTCACGCCCTGGAGACGATAGACGTCCTGGATTTCTTTAATCAAATACTGGGCCAGCGCTTCGACGCCCATGACACGCAGGATGTCGTGGAGCACCGGATTGCCGTCCAACAGCGGGTCGCCCTTGCGAACGTAATCGCCTTCCTGAACGGCCAAGTGCTTGCCCTTCGGCACCATGTACTCGGAGGGATCGCCCTTGTCGGGTCTCACGACAATGCGGCGCTTGGCCTTGTAGTCCTTACCGAACTCCACCCGGCCTTCAATCTCGGCAATAATGGCGTGATCCTTCGGCTTGCGGGCTTCGAACAGCTCCGCCACCCGAGGCAAACCACCAGTAATATCGCGAGTCTTCGAGCTTTCCCGCGGAATACGGGCCAGCACGTCGCCCGCGTTGACCTTCTCGCCATTATCCACAGACAGAACAGAATCGACGCTGAGGAAGTAGCGAGCCTCGAGGCCGTTGTCCAAGGTCAGCACTTCCCCGCCTTGTTCCGCTGACTTGTCGCGCAACGTAATGCGCGGCTTCAAATCGGAACCTTTCGGTTGCTGCTTCCAATCGACCACCACTTTGGAGGCGATACCGGTGGCTTCGTCGAGCGTCTCGCGCACCGAGATACCTTCAACGAGGTCCATGTAGTGAACGATACCGGCCTTTTCGGTGACAATCGGCAAGGTGTACGGATCCCACTCGGCCATCTTCTGGCCCTTCTCCACCTGCTGCTTGTCATCGACAAACAGTTTGGCGCCGTAGGGCACACGATGGCGGGCCTTCTCACGTCCGAGGTCGTCCACCAATACGATTTCGCAATTACGCGACATCACAATCATGATCTTGTCGCTGTTCTTCACAACGGCACGGTTGATGATTGTCACTTTGGCGTCGAACACGGATTCAATACTCGACTGCTCGGCGCCACGCTGCGCCGCACCGCCAATATGGAACGTCCGCATGGTCAACTGAGTGCCCGGCTCACCGATGGACTGCGCTGCTATAACGCCGACAGCCTCGCCGGTGTTGACGATGGTCCCGCGCGCTAAATCGCGCCCGTAACATCTGGCACATACACCACCAACGGTCGCGCATGTGAGCGGTGAGCGGATTTTGAGACTCTCAATTTCGAGTTTCCCAATCACTTCCACTTCCGCTTCAGACAGAAGCGTGCCGCGTTTGTACACCTTTTCACCGGTCTCCGGATTCAAGATGTCTTCGTTTGTCACGCGGCCCAAGACGCGCTCGCCCAGGGACAACACAATGTCTCCACCTTCCATCAGCGGAGTCGTCGTCACGCCTTCGGTGGTTTCGCAATCATCTTCAATGATGATCGCGTCCTGAGCGACGTCGACCAAACGCCGGGTCAGATACCCGGAGTTCGCGGTTTTAAGCGCAGTATCGGCAAGGCCCTTACGCGCACCGTGAGTGGAGTTAAAGTACTCCAGCACGTTCAAGCCTTCTTTGAAGTTCGAGATGATCGGCGTTTCGATGATCTCGCCCGACGGCTTGGCCATAAGACCACGCATACCGGCAAGCTGCTTCATCTGAGCGGCAGAACCACGCGCACCTGAATGCGCCATCATGTAGACCGAGTTAATGGACTTTCCAGATTCAATCTTCTGAATTTCCTTCATCATGGCCTCGGCCACTTCTTCAGTACAGTGCGACCAAGCATCAACCACTTTGTTGTACTTCTCGCCCTGAGTGATCAGGCCGTCTTGATACTGTTGCTCGAATTCCTTCACTTGGTTTTCGGTCTTCTTGACCATGCCGTCCTTCGACTTCGGAATGATCAGGTCATCCTTACCGAAGGAAATGCCGGCGCGCGCCGCAAATTTAAAGCCCAGCACCATGATGTGGTCACAGAAAATAACAGTCTTTTTCTGGCCGCAGTGACGATAAACGATGTCGATGACCTCGGTGATGTCCTTCTTACGCAGAAGGCGGTTCACGAGCTCAAAGGGCACCGAGGCGTGGCGCGGCAATTCTTCCGCCAGCAGCATACGGCCTGGTGTGGTCTCTACGACCGAAGTTACCGGCTTGTTATTTTCATCAACCGTCGTATAGCGAGCTTTAATCCGGGCGTGCAAAGACACGGCCTTGGCTTGCAGCGCATGTTCAATTTCGGCAACGCTGCCGAACATCATGCCCTCGCCCTTCTCGCCTTCATTATCCATCGTGGCGTAGTACAGGCCGAGAATCATATCCTGAGTCGGTACGATGATCGGCTTGCCGTTGGCCGGGCTGAGGATGTTGTTGGTAGACATCATCAACACGCGCGCTTCTAACTGCGCTTCCAATGACAACGGTACGTGTACGGCCATTTGGTCGCCGTCGAAGTCGGCGTTAAAGGCAGTACACACCAGCGGATGCAGCTGAATGGCCTTACCTTCAATCAGCACAGGCTCGAACGCCTGAATGCCGAGACGGTGCAATGTCGGCGCGCGGTTCAATAGAACCGGATGTTCGCGGATCACCTCTTCGAGGATGTCCCAAACTTCGGGCCGCTCTTTTTCCACCATGCGCTTGGCCGCTTTAATAGTGGTGGCCATTCCGTACAACTCAAGCTTTGAGTAGACGAAGGGCTTGAATAGTTCGAGCGCCATTTTCTTAGGAATACCGCACTGGTGCAGCTTCAATTCCGGACCAACGACGATAACCGAACGGCCGGAGTAATCTACGCGCTTACCAAGCAAGTTCTGACGGAACCGCCCTTGCTTGCCTTTGAGCATATCCGACAGTGACTTCAGCGGACGCTTGTTAGCGCCCGTGATAGCGCGACCACGACGACCGTTGTCGAACAAGGCGTCGACTGATTCCTGAAGCATGCGCTTTTCGTTCCGGATAATAATTTCCGGAGCACGCAATTCAATAAGACGCTTCAAGCGATTGTTACGATTGATGACGCGGCGATAAAGATCGTTCAGATCTGAGGTCGCGAAACGGCCACCATCCAGCGGAACGAGCGGACGCAGTTCCGGCGGAATGACCGGAATCACTTCCAAGATCATCCATTCCGGACGCGCACCGGAGGCCAGGAAGCTGTCAACCAACTTCAAGCGCTTAACCAACTTCTTACGTTTGGCTTCCGATCCGGTTTCCTTCAACTCGATACGCATTTCCGCCTTGAGTTCTTCAAGGTCAATCGAGGTCAGAATTTCACGGATGGCTTCAGCGCCAATGCCGTAGCGAAAACTATCTTGGCCGTATTCTTCGACAGCGTTCTGGAAGCTGTCTTCATTCAGCAACTCTTTCGGCTGTAGCGGCGTCATGCCCGGCTCGATGACGATATAGTTCTCGAAATACAAAACCCGCTCGAGATCCTTCAGCGTCATGTCGAGTAAAAGCCCGATACGGCTCGGCAGAGACTTCATGAACCAGATATGAGCAACCGGCGCGGCCAACTCGATGTGGCCCATGCGCTCACGGCGCACCTTCGAAAGCGTGACTTCAACGCCGCACTTTTCGCAGATGATGCCCTTGTACTTCATGCGCTTGTACTTACCGCACAAGCATTCGTAATCCTTGATCGGGCCAAAGATACGCGCGCAGAACAGACCGTCCCGCTCCGGTTTAAAGGTGCGATAATTGATGGTTTCCGGCTTTTTGATTTCGCCGTAGGACCACGATCGAATTTTCTCCGGGCTAGCTAGAGAAATTCGGATCTGGTCGAAAGACTCAGACGTACCTGCAACTTGGCCGAAAATTTTTGTTAGTTCATTCATCTGTCTTTTCTCCTAAAGGAGCCTTGACCGCCGGTCGAAGCTACAAGGTGTTTGGCCTATCGCCTCGCACCGGCTTTTCAAATTCCGCTGACGCTACTTATCGCTGTGACTCAATTCGACATCGAGACCCAAGGACCGCATTTCCTTGACCAACACGTTGAAGGACTCTGGGATACCCGCTTCGAATGTGTCGTCACCGCGTACGATCGCTTCATAAACCTTGGTACGGCCAGACACGTCATCGGACTTAACCGTCAACATTTCCTGCAAGGTGTACGCCGCGCCGTAAGCTTCAAGAGCCCAAACTTCCATTTCACCGAACCGCTGTCCGCCGAACTGTGCCTTACCACCCAGCGGCTGCTGCGTGACGAGTGAGTACGGTCCAATGGAACGTGCGTGGATCTTATCGTCCACCAAGTGATGGAGTTTGAGCATATAAATGTAGCCCACCGTCACTTTCCGATCGAACGGCTCTCCGGTCGCACCATCATAAAGCGTGACCTGTCCAGATGTATCCAGCCCCGCCGTTTCCAGCATCTCGACGATATCGGCTTCACGAGCCCCATCAAAAACCGGCGTGGCAATCGCGATCCCGTTACGAACCGTTCCCGCGATTTCGGCGAGTTGAGACTCATCCAAATCATGAAGGTCTTTTTTATAGGTCTTTTCGCCGTATGCGCTTTTCATTGCCGCCCGCAGCTCACGATCAGAGTGGCTAGTGCGATAGACATCAAGCGCCCGGCCAATTTGCTGACCGAGATTACGACACGCCCAGCCCAGGTGAGTTTCAAGAATTTGGCCGACGTTCATGCGCGATGGCACGCCCAAAGGATTCAAAACGATATCCGCCGGGGTTCCGTCATCAAGGTGCGGCATATCTTCGATCGGAAGAATTTTCGAGATCACACCCTTATTACCGTGACGTCCGGCCATCTTATCGCCCGGCTGAAGCTTGCGCTTCACCGCAACAAAGACTTTGACCATTTTCAGAACGCCCGGGGGCAGTTCATCACCACGTTGCAGTTTTTCGACTTTGTTCTCGAACCGCTTGTCGATGACCACCAAGCTGTCGTTCAACGACCGCTTCATGTCTTCGATTTCTTCCATCGTCTTATCATTGGCGACGGAGATTTGCTTCCACTGACCCGGGGAAAGATTTGCCAGAACTTCGTCAGTCACTTTCGAATCGATTTCAACGCCCTTGGGTCCGGCAACGATCTTCTTGCCGATGATCAGGGGTTTCAGGCGATCATTAAAGCTGCGATCCAGAATAGCTTTCTCGTCGTCACGGTCTTTAGCAAGACTTTCGATTTCCTGACGCTCAATCGCGAGCGCGCGCTCGTCCTTATCGACGCCGCGGCGATTGAATACGCGCACTTCGACGATGGTCCCCTGAGCACCAGGAGGTACGCGCAAAGAGGTATCGCGTACATCGGAAGCCTTTTCACCAAAGATGGCGCGAAGGAGTTTCTCTTCAGGCGTAACCGGCGATTCACCCTTGGGTGTGACTTTGCCGACGAGAATGTCGCCTGCCGCCACTTCGGCACCGACATAGACAATGCCCGCTTCGTCGAGGCTTCTTAAAGCTTCTTCACCAACGTTAGGAATGTCACGAGTGATTTCCTCCTGACCCAGCTTGGTATCACGCGCCATAACCTCAAATTCTTCGATGTGAATTGAAGTAAAGACATCGTCCCGAACGATACGCTCAGAGATAAGGATGGAATCTTCGAAGTTGTAGCCATTCCACGGCATGAACGCGACCAGCACGTTCCGACCGAGAGCCAGTTCACCCAAATCGGTTGACGGGCCATCAGCGATGATGTCGCCCTTGGTCACCAAACCACCCACCTTCACCAGCGGTCGCTGGTTGATACACGTGTTCTGGTTGGAACGCTGGAACTTCAACAGACGGTAAATGTCCACGCCCGGTGCGGAGGCTTCGGTTTCTTCAGTCGCGCGCACAACAATACGCTCGGCATCCACTTGCTGAACAACACCAGACCGGCGCGCCACCGTAGCGGCGCCGGAATCCCGGGCCACAGCTTCTTCGACGCCTGTTCCAACGAGAGGCGCTTCCGCCCGCAACAAGGGAACGGCCTGACGTTGCATGTTCGAACCCATAAGCGCACGGTTCGCATCGTCATTTTCCAAGAAGGGGATGAGCGCAGCAGCTACCGACACCAACTGCTTCGGCGATACGTCCATATAATGGATATCCCCAGGCGGCAGCAGCATCGCGTTACCCGCTCGGCGGCAGCTAACCAGATCATTGACCAAAACGTCTTTGTCATCGACCGGCTCGTTGGCTTGGGCGATGTTGTAGCGCCCCTCTTCCATCGCCGACAGATACACAACGTCTTTAGTGACCCGTGCGTTTTCAACTTTTCTGTATGGGCTCTCAATGAAGCCATACTGATTAACCCGCGCGAACGTAGCCAGCGAGTTGATCAAGCCGATGTTTGGACCTTCCGGAGTTTCAATCGGGCAAATGCGACCGTAATGAGTAGGATGCACGTCGCGCACTTCAAACCCAGCACGCTCACGCGTTAGTCCTCCTGGCCCAAGCGCCGATAGACGACGTTTATGAGTAATTTCGGACAACGGATTTGTTTGATCCATAAATTGCGACAGCTGTGAAGAGCCGAAGAATTCACGAACCGTCGCGGCTGCCGGCTTCGCGTTGATCAGGTCGTGCGGCATGACGGTATCGATATCAACCGAGCTCATGCGCTCGCGGATCGCCCGCTCCATACGCAACAGACCGACCCGGTACTGATTTTCCATCAACTCACCGACAGAGCGCACACGACGGTTACCCAGGTGATCGATATCGTCAATTTCGCCGCGGCCGTCTTTGAGTTCGACCAGCACCTTGATGATGCGTAAAATATCGTCTTTGCGCAGATGACGAACCGTATCAGGCACGTCATCATTGCTCATGTTCAAACGCGCATTCATCTTCACGCGGCCGACCGACGACAAATCATACCGTTCGGAATCGAAGAACAAGCCTTGGAAGAGCGTTTCAGCTGTTTCTAATGTCGGCGGCTCGCCCGGACGCATCACGCGGTAAATATCGACCAACGCCTCATCACGGCTCGTATTCTTGTCGAGCGCCAACGTGTTGCGGATGTAAGGCCCTGCGTGGATACCGTCCACGAACAACACCTTCATTTCGTCAACGCCGGCTTCGTCCAACGCCGCCAAAATCTCTTCGGTAATCTCGTCGCTGGCTTCGATATAGATCTCGCCCGTCTTCGTGTTGACGATATCTTCGGCAACGTACCTGCCGATCAATTCTTCCGGTTGAAGGCGCAGCTCTTTTAGGCCGTCCTTTTCAAGCTTTGCAGCAATACGCGGCGACAACTTGCCGCCGGCTTCGACTTTGACCCGGCCGGTTTTCGCGTCGACCAAATCAAACATCAATTTCATACCGCGCATTTTGTCTGCGATATAATCCGTGCGCCAACCCTTCTTGTCGCGCGAAATAACCTGACTGTCGTAGAAGAAACTCAGGATTTCTTCCGATGACATTCCCTTTACTTCTTGGGCATCGACCGCGCGATCGTCTTTGCTGCGCTTCACGCGCAGCTTTTCCGTCTCTAAATTGTCGAGTGCATATAGAAGCGTTGTGACCGGCAGCTTCCGACGGCGATCGATACGCACGTATACAAGATCTTTGGAATCGAATTCGAAATCGAGCCAAGAGCCACGATACGGAATGACACGGGCGGCAAACAGATACTTACCCGAGGAATGCGTTTTGCCTTTGTCGTGATCGAAAAACACACCCGGTGAGCGATGCATCTGTGACACGATAACGCGTTCAGTGCCGTTGATGACGAACGTGCCGTGATCTGTCATGAGCGGCATATCGCCCATATAGACGTCCTGCTCTTTAATGTCGCGGACGGACCGAGCGCCGGTTTCTTCATCAACATCCCAGACCACAAGGCGCAAAGTAACCTTCAACGGTGCCGAAAACGTCAAACCGCGCTGCTGGCATTCTTCAACATCGTACTTGGGTGCCTCAAGGTCATAGCCCACGAACTCAAGCTCGCCCTTGCCGGCAAAATCCTTAATCGGAAAAACCGACTTAAAGACATCCCAAAGTCCGGATTTCTGACGAACGTCCAGAGGTGATTCAGCTTGCAGGAATTTGTCGTAGGAGCTTTTTTGCACCTCGATCAAATTCGGCATGGGCGCGACTAAGGGGATGCGGCCGAAGTCTTTGCGCACACGTTTAAGACCGCTGAGGGATTTGGTCATAAGCGTTCCTCGTCCTTTTTCGATGGATCACCGATAAAATCACCGGTGATCGATTGTTACCATTCCACGAACTTTGCCGTGGTCTGCACTAGCGTTAGAAACACACGAACATCGTGTTTCTAGCGGCAGAGCAGAGTCAGACTTCTCGTCGTCGGTTAATAAAAGTCGGACGGGGCCAGCACACACTTTGCATTGCGTACTGGCCCGCGTCGTAACTTTTAGAACCGCGTTTTACTTCAGTTCTACTTTGGCGCCGGCGCCTTCGAGCTTCTTCTTGATCTCTTCGGCTTCGTCTTTGTTTGCGCCTTCTTTCACCGCTTTCGGTGCACCTTCTACAAGGTCCTTGGCTTCTTTGAGACCAAGGCCTGTAATAGCGCGCACTTCCTTAATCACATTGATTTTGTTGGCGCCTGCTTCGGCGAGGATTACGTCAAACGAGTCCTTCACTTCAGCAGCTTCACCGCCAGCCGCCGGGGCAGCAGCTGCTGCCACAGGTGCGGCTGCGGAAACGCCCCACTTTTCTTCTAGCAACTTGGACAACTCGGCGGCTTCGAGCACCGTGAGCTGGGAAAGGTCATCTACGAGTTTGGCAAGATCGGCCATTTGAGGTCTCCTGATTCAATAAAATGTTGCGACGTTGGCGTTACGCGGCTTCGCCTTGTTTGGCGCGTGCCGCAAAGACACGGGCAAGCTGACCTGCGGGTGCCGCCAAAACGCCTGCGATCTTTGTCGCAGGAGCCTGGAGAAGACCCACGATCTTGCCGCGCAATTCGTCGAGAGAGGGAAGAGTTGCAAGGGCTTTAACACCCGCTGCATCCATCACTTCTCCGTCAAGAACGCCGCCAAGAATAACCAGCTTGTCGTTTTCCTTTGCGAACTTCGAGCACACCTTGGCCGCTGCCACAGGATCCTTGGAGAATGCAATTCCCGTCGGTCCATTTAGGAAGTCGGCTAGGCCCTCGAATTTCGTGCCAGCAAGGGCAAGACGCGTGAGCCGGTTTTTTGAAACTTTGAAGCTGGCATTTGCTTCACGCATACGTTTGCGCAGGTCCTGCATCTCAGTCACCGTCAGCCCAAGATTATGGGTGACGCCAACAAAGGACTGCTCCGCGAGCGTAGCGTGGAGTGTAGACACCAACTCCTGCTTTTCCTCTCGGTTCACTTTCGTCTCCGCTACTGAGGCCCGTCTTGCCGATCTGCCTGCGCTTCTCGGTAGTCTCGGACCAATTTAACCATCCGCTGGGCCAAACCATTACAGCCCGGCGGCCTAGTCCTGCCCCAGAAGCCCAAGCCCTCACGTCCGCCCACGCTTTTGCGCAATCGAACCTTACGGTCTTGCCACTCCCGTCTGTGATGGAGGGTTGCCCCATTATACCGTCACCGGAAACCGGATCGGGCACCATCAGTCTCGGACAGGGTACACAGCGGTTCCGAGCCTAAACCCTTTCCCGCTGCGCTCCCGCGCCGGCCCTAACTCAGAGCCGACTACGAAATCTCTTCAATTCCTCGATACAGACCGCTTAAGCGGAGTATGCATCAGAAGGATTGATCTTCACCCCAGGCCCCATCGTGGAACTCAGGGAAATCCGTTTCACGTACATGCCTTTAGCGCCCGTAGGCTTCGCCTTCACGATGGCGTTTACAAAAGCTTTTACGTTTTCTTGCAGTTGCTCGGCGCTGAAACTGGCCTTGCCGACACCAGCGTGAACAATGCCCGCTTTCTCAACGCGGAACTGAACTTCGCCGGCCTTGGCATTTTTGATGGCCGTCTTGACGTCGGTCGTCACGGTACCGAGTTTCGGGTTCGGCATCAGACCACGCGGGCCGAGCACCTTACCGAGCTTACCGACCACACCCATCATGTCGGGTGTGGCGATGACACGGTCAAAACCCATCTCGCCAGCTGTGATTTTTTCAGCCAGGTCTTCGGCGCCCACCAAATCTGCACCAGCCGCTTCGGCATCTTTCGCCTTGTCGCCCTTAGCGAACACAGCAACGCGCATGGTCTTGCCCGTGCCATGCGGCAAGGCAACAACACCGCGCACCATCTGGTCGGCGTGCTTCGGATCAACTCCGAGATTCATCGCGACCTCGATGGTTTCGTCGAACTTCGCAACTGCTGTGGTTTTTAGAATTTTGACAGCGTCCGCGATTGTATAATTCGCGTTGCGATCAATACCGCTGTAGCTGCTCTTTAAACGTTTTCCAATCTTTGCCATGACCCTTACTCCACAACCTGCAAGCCCATGGATCGGGCTGAACCTTCAACCTGAGCCATAGCTGATTCTACGGTCGCGCAATTCAGATCCGGCATTTTCGCTTCAGCGATTTCCCGCACCTGAGCCTTGGTCACCTTGCCCGCTGCCGCGCCGCGGCCGGTCGTGCCTGATCCCTTCTGCAGCTTTGCAGCGCGCTTCAGATAAAAGCTTGTCGGCGGCGTCTTCGTGACAAATGTAAAACTGCGATCCGAGTACACAGTGATGACCACCGGCGTTGGCACACCGGCTTCAGACTGCTGTGTCGCGGCGTTGAACGCCTTGCAGAATTCCATAATGTTGACACCGCGCTGACCGAGCGCGGGACCTACCGGCGGCGAAGGATTCGCTTTGCCGGCCGGTATTTCTAACTTGATGTATCCGTCTATCTTTTTTGCCATCTTAATTCCTCAGCATAAGCGCCGGTTCTACCCTCCGGCGGGCCGGGTCCGCGGTACGGCCACCCTTGGACTTATGGGCAAGCCTCCCGCAGAAACCACCGCGCGAACGTTTCCGTTCCCGCGGACCTCAAATCAGATCAAAGCTTTTCAACCTGACTGTATTCCAACTCAACCGGCGTTGACCGACCGAAGATCGACACGGACACTTTGAGCCGCGCCTTTTCTTCGTCCACGTCTTCAACAACGCCGTTAAAGGACGAGAACGGTCCGTCGCTGACCCGTACTTGTTCGCCAATTTCGAATATGACCGAGGGCTTGGGCCGCTCGATGCCTTCTTGAACTTGCCGCATAATCTGATCGGCTTCGCGGTCGGAGATGGGCTGCGGCTTACTGCCATTGCCCAAGAAACCGGTCACCTTCGGCGTGTTCTTGACCAAGTGCCAAGCTTCATCCGTCAAATCCATTTTGACGAGGATGTAACCTGGGAAGAATTTGCGCTCGGCGTTCACCTTGGAACCGCGGCGAATTTCCACCACCTCTTCCATAGGAACCAGCACTTCTTGAATCTTGTCGGTCATCTCGTGCTGAGCGGTCTGCTCGCGGATCGATTGCGCGACCTTGTTCTCGAAGCCCGAGTAAACCTGTAGCACGTACCAATGAGCTGCCATGTGCGTTACGCCCTCAACCGAAAATCAGCGATATGCCGAACGACAAAATTCGGTCGATGATGAGGAAATACACGCCGATGATCGCGCTGAACACGAATACCAAAATCACCGACACCACAGTCTCCCGGCGGCTCGGCCAAGTGACTTTGGACATTTCCTGCCGCACTTGGCGGACAAATAGGCCTGGAGAAGTTTTCGCCATATGAAAGATACACGCCCGAAACCGTTACACCTGAATGGCAAGCTAGCCCGAAGAACCCGCGAAACGACGCATCGCGCCTAAAAAAGAGTCTCTAAATCTAAAGTGTCTCCGCCTTGCAGCGACCCCAGCTTCCTATCTTGGCAGGGGCGATAGGACTCGAACCTACAACCCCCGGTTTTGGAGACCGGTGCTCTACCAGTTGAGCTACACCCCTAAGATATTGATTCTCTTTCGCTTTCGAAGTTTCCGGTGCGTCAGCTAATGCGCCCTTCAGCCGCCACTCACTGCCTCACTCTTTCACCCAACAGGGCCTGAGAATCAGGCAATACGAAAATAACCGGTCGACACGGAAGCCCCGACCGGCGCAGAGGGGTCTATACCCCGCCCCGGTCGGTTGATCAAGGGGATTTAAACACCTGATATATGGTGCAAAATCCGCCCTGACCCCGAACTTGCCGTTATTCGACGATTTTAGCGACGACGCCGGCGCCGACGGTACGACCACCCTCAC
>CAXBLG010000051.1:0-22604 GCA_963976395.1 uncultured Rhodospirillaceae bacterium | reverse complement strand
TCCAGATGCATCACGGGCCGTCGGCGTCGCTAGCAACTTGATCTCTCAGCAATTGCGCGGCAACTACAGCGCCGAAGTGAAGGCCGAGTACGGTAAAATGCGTGAGACGCATGCCCGCAATCAACTAACAAAGGCCAGGCAGCCTCTAGCAGCCGCCCGCGCAAATCGAACCAAAATCGACTGGAATGGATACACCCCGGAAAAACCCCTGACGACCGGACTTACGGTTTTTGACGATTACGACTTGGCCGAATTGACCCGCACCATTGATTGGACGCCATTTTTCCAAACCTGGGAATTGGCCGGACGCTATCCCGCAATTTTAAATGATCCCGTGGTCGGAGAGCCCGCGCAAAATCTATTTAACGACGCCCAGGCCATGCTGCAGCGACTTGTTGGTGAAAAATGGCTAACGGCGAAAGCCGTGATCGGTTTCTGGCCGGCCAATGCCGTCGGCGACGACATCGAATTGTATGCAGATGAAACTCGCAAGACAGCGATACTCACACTACATACTCTGCGCCAGCAAATGAAACGCGATAGCAGCCGTGATAAATTACGGCCCAATGCGGCACTCGCCGATTTCATCGCGCCAAAGGAAACAGGTGTTGCTGATTATATCGGCGGCTTTGCAGTTACAGCGGGCATCGGTATTGAAGAAAAACTGGCCGAGTTCGAGAGAGATCACGACGACTATAGCGCCATTTTGCTTAAGGCACTCGCGGATCGCCTGGCCGAGTCCTTCGCCGAACGCATGCACGAGCGGGTCCGCAAGGAATTTTGGGCTTACGCCCCCGATGAAAAGCTCTCCAATGACGATCTTATCGCAGAGCAATACAGAGGGATAAGACCGGCGCCTGGATATCCCGCCTGTCCTGATCACACCGAAAAAGCCCTCCTGTGGAAGTTGCTCGACGCCGAAAAGAACGCGGGCGTACAGCTTACGGACAGCTTTGCGATGTTGCCGACAGCTGCGGTCAGCGGATTTTATTTCGCCCACCCGCAAGTCGCTTACTTCGGGGTCGGCAAAATCGAGCGGGATCAAGTCGAAGACTACGCCCGACGCAAGGATATGTCGGTTGAAACAGCAGAGCGCTGGTTGGGGTCGATCCTGAATTACGACCCCGCTTCGATTAAATAACCTAAGCACCCCAGACCTGAGTGAATACGCCGCTGGCTGCCAAGGCGGCGCCGGACGCAGCCGCGAGTGTGATAATAGTAAACCGCGTCCACGGACCAGCGGCGGAATGTTTCGGGCGCCTGTCCACGAAAAATTTCAAAACAGGGCCAGCCATCGCACCAATCGTAATACCGGCAATTATCATCGGCCAGCCGACAAGACCTGACGATACTGCGATAAAAGCGACCAGAAATCCGAGCACTGCACCAACACTAAAGCCGGCTGCAGCAATCGGAATATGAGTCCATATCAATTTGGACCACCGGGCAAAACGCCAGCGCCATATATTTTCGCGCGGCCCCGACATCAGCCAGCGGGCAACCGCAGTCTTAACGCCGGAAATAGCATCGGGCCGGGCAGCCGTATTCAGAAGGGGAACGGCCGCAATGACCTTATATCGGCTAGCAGGTGGACGGCGCACCACACCAAGTAAATATCCAGCCATGTTATCCTCGGCGATGAAGAAATCTCGTTTTTCATCCACGGACTCATGTGCACGGGCCAGCCACCATTGCGGGCTGCCTGGCTCTTCATCTTCCCAGATTAAGGATACTTCGCCAGAAGTGGAGGACATTAACCCTATCGCTGTCAGGCGCGACTGCGCACACCTTAGTTCACGTGAGAGATATATCGGAACCCGGTGTACCGTCCGCGCACCCGGATTTCCAGCCCAAAGCGGCTTTGGAGAGAAAACTTCTTAAGCGAGGGAGTCCTGATTTACATCAGCACACCGCAACGTAAAGTGCACCGATGTACCGCAGCCGGGCGAACTCTCTATCGAAATGGATCCGCCGTGCCGCTTAACGATGTCGCGGCACAGATACAGCCCAAGGCCCGTTCCCCGTTCCCCGCTCGTACCCACGCCGGAGGCTGTACCGCTTAGCGCGAACGGATCATTCAACGCGATATCGCCCATTCCGACGCCTTCGTCGTGAACCGATACACGCACCATTGGCGACGACCCCTCGGAAACGACATCAGCACGTATGCGAACCACGCCGCCTTTGTGAGAGAACTTTATGCCGTTAGACACCAGATTGCGCAGAACGATCGGCACCAACGATTGATCACCCATGGCGATGAGATCGCCAATCTGATTGTCGATGGCAACACCCTTGTCTCCCGCCATGTGCAATAAGGGAGCAACACCGGCATCAAAAACTTCTGCCATTTTCAGCGGGGTCACATGTAGCTCAGCGCCGCGCATTTGAATGGATGCCCATGCCAGAAGGTTGTCGAGAAAATCATGCACTCCGGCGGCTGATTCTCGTACCACTTCAGCGTAATCGGCCACCTTCTCAGGTGGAAGCTCCTTTGCCTTTTGAGCAAGAAGGTCGGAAAATCCAATGATGCTGTTGAATGGACTTTTAAGATCATGAGCAATGATCGAGAAAAGCTTGTCCTTTTGCTGATTGAGTTCCTGCAGTTCTAGAGTCTTATTCTTGAGTTCTTCCTCGGCGAGATGGCGTTCGGTGACATCGAGAACCATCATAAGAAACGCTGGCTCGCCATCCCATTCGATCCGCCTGCCTATCGTATCTGCCCAAACGGTCCGACCATCAAACGTAGGCAGAACGGCAAGGCGCTGCGATTTGGCATCCGGCGGTCCTTTCATAACCTCGTCCCAGAATTTCGTGGCGCACTCCACCCCGCCGGCGACTATATTCCCGCGTATATCGCCAGCGCTAAGAATGTCATCGCGACTTTTAGCACCGAGAATGTCGGCATAGGCTTGATTTACGAATACTGGACGAAAGTCGTGAAGAACGACGATGCCCTGAATAGACCCTTCGATAACGTCTCGCAGCTTGCCTTCGCTGATCTTCAAGGCCGTGGCTACAGCTTGCAGCACACACTTCGCATCGTTCAGATCATTTTCGCGTTGCTTTGCTTCCGTGACGTCCTGAACTGTCGCGATAAATCGCGCCAATCGACCATTTTCATCGAAAATGGGCTGTCCAATTTCGTGAATGTCCTTCAGGACTCCAGCGCGGGTTTCAATACGGTATTCGACATCGTAAGCCTCGCCGCTAACCAGAGCTTTAGTAACTAGGGCCTGATACCGACGCCGGCTGCCGATTACAACGGACTTAGCCATCGCATCGGGAAGAGAAAATAACTCCGCAAATTGGATCGGCGTTACATCGTAAATTCGTGCTAATTCGTCCGAACAGTAAGACAGACGGTTTTCATCCCGGTTCCAGACCCAATGACCAAGATGTGCGAGTTGGGCCGCAAGGCCCAGCATTTCCTTTTGATCCTGGATCGAGCGGATAGCTTCGAACGCTTCGGTGACATCGGTGGTAACGCCGAACATGGCCACCATATGCCCGTCATCATCGAACTCAGGCTGGCCTTTACAAATAAGTGTCCGGTGTTCTCCATCCGGCCGCGTGATTCTGAAGTCAATTTCAAAATCTTTGCCGTTTTTTCCGGCATCACCCATAACCTGCGAAACATGGTCCCGGTCATCGGGATGACAATAGACCAGCGTGGTGTCCATACTCGGAATAAAGGTGGCGGAATCTACGCCAAAGATGTCGTACATCGCGTCGGACCAGGTAACGACGCCGGTCAGGATCTGAACGTGCCAATGTCCCATGTTGCTGATGCTTTCAGCGACATTCAGAAGCCGTGAATCGTCGGTAGTGCCGCCGATTACGGGCTTGGACGGCATAGGCAGCACATTATGCGCGCCATGTGCACCACCGTATCCGGCAACAACATTTGGCTTTCCCCTCTGGGTCGCCATTGATTTACTCATTCAAGTTCCATTGGTTTTTAGTCAAAAGCATTATAAAGCCTCCCCAAGCCGAATCAAAGGCTGATTCACGTTGGCCCATGGCCGAAAAACATTAATGTTTGGAATATATTGCCAGAAAGACCCCGATTTGATGCAGATTGCCCTGACAGGACCTAGTGCCGTATATGGGGTGCCGTCGCTGCCACGAGAAAGCGTCGTGACCCACTGCGCCTTGATCTCAAAATCAATTAAACGCGCATGCACTTCAGAGCAAAATGCTGTCGCGGCTTTACAACAACATAGATGCAATTCCAAAAGCGGATACGGCCTCTGCTCTCCGCAGAATACATCACTTTTCAAGAGCGCCGTTACCCTTGCGCGTGGGGGGAAGTCCTGTTACAACCCCGCCCTCGCAACCGAAGCCGCGACATCATCGGCACGGTTTGCCGCCCACGCGGGGGCGTAGTTCAGTTGGTTAGAACGTCGGCCTGTCACGCCGAAGGTCGCGGGTTCGAGTCCCGTCGCTCCCGCCACTTCTTTTTCGGTCCAAACCAGGGCCACTCCGCTACAAGCAAGCCCTTCGGGAGGCATCATGACCCAGTTACGCGACGTTGTTTTTACTTCGGGCGTTCGCACCGCTATCGGCACGTTCGGAGGATCATTGAAAGATGTACCACCGACCAAGCTGGGAGCGGCTTGTGTCGCCGAGGCAGTCAAACGCAGCGGAATTGATCCGAAGGACGTCGGCAGCTGTGTCTTCGGCAACATCATCCACACCGAAGCGCGCGACATGTACTTGGCCCGAGTTGCAGCGATCGAAGGCGGGCTGCCCATCGAAACCCCGGCCCTGACCCTTAATCGTCTGTGTGGTTCCGGTCTGCAGGCCGTTGTGTCCGCCGCACAGCAAATTCTTTTGGGCGACGTTGACGTCGCCATTGCCGGCGGCGCGGAGAGCATGAGCCGGGCGCCTTACGCGCTGCCCTCCGAGCGCTGGGGCCAGAAGATGGGCGATGCCAAGGTCGTCGACATGCTGCTCGGCACGCTGACCGACCCCTTTGGCCACGGCCATATGGGCGTGACCGCGGAAAATGTTGCCGCTAAATGGCAAGTCACCCGCGAGGAGCAAGACGCATTTGCCGTCGAAAGTCATAGACGCGCGTCAAAGGCTTGCCGCGAAGGGATTTTTAAAGATCAGATTCTTCCCTTTGAGGTCAAAACACGCAAAGGCATGGTTGCCTTTGATCAGGACGAGCATGTTCGCGATGACGCGACGATGGAAAATCTTGGTTCGCTCAAGCCGGTCTTCAAGAAAGACGGCACTGTAACGCCTGGTTCCGCGTCCGGCATCAATGACGGCGCCGCTGCGTTGGTCATGATGGACGCGGGCACCGCTGAACAAAAAGGGATCGCTCCCCTCGCTCGCCTTGTCGGTTACGCCCATTCGGCCGTCGAGCCCAGCGAGATGGGCATAGGGCCGGTTCCAGCGGTTCAGAATGTTTTGAAAAGAACGGGGCTTGCCCTCGCCGATATCGACATCATCGAGTCCAACGAAGCCTTCGCCGCGCAGGCCCTGGCCGTTTCTAAAAATCTCGGCTTTGATCCGGAAAAAACCAATCCTAACGGCGGCGCCATCGCTATGGGCCATCCCGTTGGGGCCACCGGCGCAATTCTTACCGTTAAAGCGATCTACGAGCTAAGGCGCACCGACAAGCGTTATGGCCTCGTCACCTTGTGCATCGGCGGCGGACAAGGCATCGCCGCGATCATCGAAAATCTGCACTAACTAGGGAAATCACCCAAAAGTCACACAGGCGTCTTTACAAAGGTGCTTGACGGAGTTTGGCAAAGCTTATATTTAACCAATTAGTTATTTAACTGACTGGTTACTTACGATGACCCAAGACCGCCTGAGCGCAACCTTCTCGGCCCTCGCCGATCCCACCCGCCGTGCCATCCTCGCCCGACTGAGTTCTGGCGAAGCCACGGTCTCGGAATTGTCCGAACCGTTCGACATGAGCATGCCGGCCATCTCCAAGCATCTGAAAGTTCTGGAACAAGCCGGATTGATCACCCGTGGTCGGGAAGCCCAATGGCGTCCGTGCAAGTTGGACGCCGCGCCGCTCAAAGACATCAACGACTGGGTCGAACACTACCGGAAATTCTGGGAAGCCAGTTTCGACCGGTTGGATGGCTATCTTCGCAAACTGCAGAAGAAGGATAAGAAACATGGACGCAACCACTAAAATTGAGTCCGATACCGGTGCGCCGGACGGCGCCCCGCCATACACACGCTCCATGGTCCTGACTCGCGTGTTCGATGCCCCGCGCGCCCTGATATGGAAAATGTGGACCGACCCTATGCACCTTGTTCAGTGGTTCGGTCCCGAGCATTTCACCAATCACAGCGTCAAGGTTGACCTTCGCGTCGGCGGCTCCATGGAACTCACTATGCGCGGTCCGGAAAATACCGATCACCCCATGAAAGCTGTCTATCGCGAGATCAGGGATCAAGAAAGATTGGTCTTTACCAACGATGCCTTCGACGAAGACGGCAACAAACTCCTCGACGGCCTGACCATCGTCATGTTCGAAGACTTTGACGGTAAGACCAAAATCACCCTCGAGACCACCGCCACCGGCACGGCCGATGTCACCAAATTCATGCTCGGCGGCATGAAAGACGGTTGGGCGCAGAGTTGGGACAAGCTCGCCGTCTATCTATCGCAAGCCGCTTAAAAGTAAGCACCAACACTTACATCACATCAAGGACACAACATATGAACGCCTTAAGCGCCGATAACGTTGCCTTTACCGTGACGCGCACATTCGATGCTCCACGCGCCCTGGTATGGAAAGCCTGGACAGAGATCGAGCATCTCGTTCAATGGTGGGGCCCGAAGGGCTTCAAAATGAATAAAGCGAAACTGGATCTGCGGTCTGGCGGACTCTTTCACTACGGCCTGGAAATGCCCGACGGAGCAATCATGTGGGGTAAGTTCGTTTTCCGCGAAGTCTTGCCTCCCGAACGGCTTGTATTCGTGGTTTCTTTCTCCGATGAACAAGGCGGAACGACGCGCCATTTCATGAGCGCTGATTGGCCGCTGGAAGTGCTGAACACCGTCACCTTCACCGAGAGTAACGGAAAGACAACGATGGCGTTGCGAGCCGACCCCATCAATGCGAACGACACGGAACGTCAAACCTTCCTGGATGGCCATAAGTCCATGCAGGGCGGATTTAAAGGCACTTTCGATCAGCTTGAAGAATACTTGGCAAGCGCCCTTTAGGTTCAACGACCATCACATCAGAAACAACGGAGGCACATATGCAACTCAGCACGACAATCTTAGGAGTTTGAGATGGCTTACACCGACGGATTTGTTCTCCCTGTCCCTAAGAAGAATTTGCAAACGTACCTGCGCTTTGCACGCAAGGCGGGGAAGCTTTGGATGGAGCATGGCGCTCTAGAATACAAAGAGGCAGTCGCCGACGACGTTCCCAAAGGAAAACTGACCTCGTTCCCGCTCAGCGTAAAACTCAAGCCCAGCGAGACTGTTATCTTCTCGTGGATTGTCTATAAGTCACGCAAACACCGCGACAAGGTCAACGCTGCGGTCATGAATGATCCGCGCCTAGCCAAAATGGGAGTAGACCCCAGCAAAATGCCGTTCGACGGCAAGCGCATGATCTTCGGCGGATTTAAAATCGCGGTTGATCTTTAAGGTTTGCGAGGTGCGGTTCAGCCGGACACCGCTTTGAGGCCGACAATTCCGAAAATGATAACGCCGAGAAACAGAAGCCTCAGCGCCGTCGCAGGCTCGCCGAATATCGCGATTCCCACAAGGGCCGTACCCACAGCCCCAATGCCGGTCCACACCGCATAGGCCGTGCCGAGTGGAATTGTTTGAATGGATTTGGCCAGGAACCATGCACTGGCCGCGTAGGCCACAACAAAAACAAGCGAGGGCACAACCTTTGTAAACCCATCGGCATATTTAAGCGACGTGGTGAACGCGATTTCCAGCGCACCCGCGAGCATAAGATAAAGCCATCCCATAAGCGCCTCGTATCATTTGAATTGAGAGTGCAGCCGAGCCTACACCACTACGCCGTGATCTTCGCCCGCTAGTGAAAGAGCGACAATACACCTGCGAGCTCGGGGTCGAAGGCTGTCAGCGCCTTGTTGTACGTGGCTTCATCTTCAACGCTATCTGCGATCAACTTGCCGAGATCGGCGCGGGCAATCCAGCTAAACGCCTTTGGGTCATCAACGAGGCCCGCTGTACCGGTCGGCTCGCTGTTCAGCAGCCAGCCCGGTCGTACAATGGTGTAGGTCAGGCCCGAGTTCCGCAGGGCAATCTCCGCAGCGGTTTTGGCTTCAAAGTATCCGGTCATGAAATAGCGAATATACCAGGGCGCTGCGTCTTCGCCGTTCCCGGCGCCAATGGCGGTCACGAGTATGAGCCTTGAGACGCCCACATGTTGCGCGGCGTCGGTTACGTTCTTGTTTCCGCCGATATCAACCCGATAGTCGCCGCGCCGTCCGCCCAACACCGATATGACCGCCCGGAGCGGGCCAGAGCTGAGCGCACGGGTCACGTCATCAAGACTAAGGGCATCGCCTTCAATAAGCTTAACACCCATCTCTTCAAGAGCCGCGGTATCTGAGGTCGGCCGCACCATCGCCGTGACATCGATGCCCTGCTCGATCAACTCACGGGTCACTTCTAGGCCGAGGTCTCCGCTCGCGCCGAATACCATGATTCCGCCGGGCGGCGGCAGTGACATCTCGGTAACTCCGACACGCGGAGCGGCTTTGGGCGGCGGCGGATGCTCCATCTCCTGCGCAGCGGCTGGCAAAACCAGAACCGCAAACACAAACAAAACAAAACTATGAACAGCATTGGCCATCTTAGAGAATTCCTTGCGGCAACCCGGGCAAGCCGGACGCCTAAAATACAAGCCGAAGAGCAATAAGCAGCAAGGTTGTGGCCAAAATAAGCCGCAGGACGTTCTCCGGAATACGGCCCGCAATGTAGCTGCCAAGGAATATACCAGGAATCGAGCCCAGGAGCAGCGATCCTAAAAGCGTTCCATCGACAGACCCGAGCAGCCAATGCCCTATGCCCGCCAGCAGTGTAAGCGGCACGGCATGAGCGATGTCCGAACCGACAATACGGACCAACGGAAGGCGCGGATAAAGGGCGATCAAGGCAGTTACGCCAAGGGCGCCGGCACCTACCGAGGAAATCGACACCAGTACACCAAGCACCGCACCGACTATGATGGTGAGCCTAACCGTCCGTTCCGGCGGCAGTTCGCCCACCCAATTGCTGTACGCCTTCAGTATCTTTTTGTGAAAAATAAGGACCAGGGCCGTTGCAAACAGTGCGACACTCAAAACCCCGGTAATCAATCCCTGCGCCGCGGTTCCTTTAATATCCAGCGCATAGAGCACAAGCAGTGTCATAACGGTCGCCGGCACACTGCCCATCGCCAGCCGCGCCACCACACGCCAATCGATAGTGCGGGCGAAACCGTGAAAGAGTGTGCCGCCGGTCTTTGTGGCCGCGGCGAAAAAAAGGTCGGTGCCCACAGCCGTCGCCGGATGAATGCCGAACGTCAGAATCAGGAGTGGGGTCATGAGCGACCCGCCCCCGACACCGGTCATCCCGACCAAGACCCCGACAGCGAACCCGGCCAGCGAATACGCCGGACTTATGAAATCCAAAAAACTCATCTGTGCAATTTAACGGAGGGTGCCGGGAAATTCCGCTGAGGCCGAAGCCCGGAGCGCAAGGCTGTGAATCAACCGCTGCCTGGATGCCATACTAATGTGACGTCCAGAGCGTCGTGCGATTTCATGCCAAGCCAAGAGTCCCATCCTGCGCTCCTGTTTCATTGTTCTTTGTCCGAGCCGATCCTTCTGCCGAGATCAATTTACCCTGACACTCCGATTGTGCCGACCCAAGCCCCCATATGTCACGCTCCGGAACATGACGCCAACGCCTTGCATAGTGTGATTTGGACTCAACACACACCAGATTTAGAGGTGCGACGGGTCGCCAACACCCAAAATAATCAATAGTAGAAAGGCGTAGGCGAAAACAACCAGGGTCTTCGCCGCCCGCTCAGGGCTAAGTCCTGTAACAGAGACGCGCATAGCCATATCCTTATGCAATCTACGGCGCAAAGTACGCCAAAGCGCCGCACGAACCGGCCTAGATTTGCGCCCCCCGCGGTGGATTGTCGCCTCCCACAACCCTACCTTTTCACTAGACAATGAAATTTGAAAGGAAATTTCCCAGTCTGCCCTGGGAAGGGAGAGATTCTCTACTTCTTAAGGGCATCCGCTAGGGTTGCTTTATCGAGGATAGCCGACATGGAATCACGCACCCCCCTCATCACCCGGCGTATGGCGCAGGATTTTTCATCCTCGCAGTCATCACATTTTCGGTAGCCACTTAGGCTCGCACAGGCGAGCGGTGCCAGAGGGCCATCTGTAATACGAATGATCTCACCAAACGTAATCTCGGCCGGAGGCCGGGCAAGACCATAACCACCATTTTTACCGCGGCGGCTACGCAACAGGCCCTGATTTTTTAAATCGAGCAATATCAACTCAAGGAATTTTTTGGGAACTTTGCGTGTCTTAGCAATGTCGGCCACCAACACAAGGTCGTCGGGTTTGCGTGCCGCCAACATAATCATGGCCCTAAGAGCGTACTTGGATCGTTGTGACAACATGCCTGGGCTACGCAGTTTCCCAAACCGCTGCGATACGTTCGCGCTGTTTGGCAGTGGGCATGGGTCCGAATCCCGCGCCAACATTATCAGACATATGGCGGGGATTTGACGTGCGCGGAATGGCGGCCGTGACAGCCGGGTGGGATACAACAAACTTCAGCAGCATCTGTGCGTGGCTTGTGCAACCTAGTTCTTCTCGCGCCCACGCAGGCACGTCCTTACCCTTCATTGCTCGGATCAATCCGCCGCTTCCGAAGGGCATCGCGACCAGAACACCTATGCCTTTATCTGCGGCCATAGGCAGAAGCCTTTGTTCCGGCCCACGCACATCAACCGAATAGTTGAATTCTACAAAGTCTAATTTGTTCGTGGCCATCCAGTCCGTCAGGCCGTTCTGAGCACCCGGCGTCGAATGAGACATCCCGATATACCGGAACCGGCCTTGAGATTTAAAGTCTTCAAGAGTCGGCAGATGAGTCGCCGCATCGACCATATTGTGTACGTGCATCAGATCAATTGTTTTAACACGCAGCGCCTTAAAAGCATTTTCAATGGACACACGTCCGTTTTCTTGCCCGGTCTGCCATATTTTTGTGGAAATAAACGCGTTCGCCCGCATGCCAAGCGCTTCTATAATTTCACCGCAAAGGGCCTCAGACTCATCATAGGATTCAGCTGTATCAATGACTTTACCACCGCCCGCGAGAAGTGCGCGAACGACTTGAGTTTTTTTCTCCATGGCGGCGGCATCACCGCGCTCGCGAAATGCACCATAAGTCCCGAGTCCGATCACCGGCAGCCGCTCGCCATTTTCGCTTTTGGGAATAGCACGGCTTAACATGTCTCTTGTCTGGGCGTGCGCAGGCAGAGCTGCGGCAGCCGCCACGGCACCAACCAATTTAAGAAAATCGCTGCGTGGTATATCGCGGCCAAAATATTTCACACGCTTGATCCCGCCCCTAATCCCAGAGGGCCGCGATGCGTTCACGCTGCTTCGCATCAGCCATGGGGCCGCGCCCCGCGTCGAGATTTTCAACCATATGTTTCGGATTATTGGTTCCAGGAATAGCAGCGGTGACATTCGGATGAGAGACAACGAACTTGAGAAGCAGCTGGGCATACGTATGGCACCCAAGCTCGACCTTCGCCCATTCAGGCACTTCCTTACCCCTCATCGCGCTTAGCGGCCGATCCCGACCAAGCGGCAGAGCAATGAGCACGGCAACGCCCTTATCCGCCGCCATGGGCAAAAGTCTCTGCTCGGCATCGCGGAAGTCCACGGCGTAGGCGAATTCTACGAAGTCCAGCTGATCCATCCAGCGCGTAAGATTATCCTGATTGCGGCCGGTGCTGGTCACACCAAAGTACCGTATGCGGCCTTGATCCTTGTAGTCACGCAACGACGGAAGGTGCGTATCCACATCAATCATATTGTGAACAAACATCAAATCGATCAAATCGGTGCGCAAACTCTTGAAGGACCTTTCCATGGATTCTATGCCGTTTTCGCGTCCGCGTTCACCGAACTTAGTGGCAATGAAGGCTTTCGAGCGTAAATTATGCTCTCCCAAAATCTCGCCGATCAGTTCCTCAGAACTGCCGCCCGCATAGTTGGCCGCCGTATCGATAATCTTGCCGCCGCCATCCAATAAACTTTTAAGAACTTGCGTCTTATCTTCAATCTCTCGGCGCGCGCCGAAGTCCTGAGCGGTTCCCAATCCAATGACCGGCAACTGCTCTCCGTCTTTGCTGTTGGGAATCGGTCGCATAACCAGGGGTCGCTCGGCCGCAAAGGAGGGCAAATTCGGGGCTGCAGCCAAGGCGCCTGCCGCGCCTACCAGCTTGAGAAAATGCGCACGAGAGATCCCGGGCTTTAGGCGTGTTGATAGGCGGCTCATCGGTAAATCTCCTTCGGTTCAATCACACCGGCATACGGTCAAGTCAGCACCTCTGAGTGTCAAGGAAAACCGCATATCGTCGGCAGACACGTGTCTAATCAACGACCCTCAAAAGTTCATATTAGGGGTCTATGGCCGAGCCTGCGGCATGATCGGGTAGCCCGTTTTCAAGCTTAATAGACCTGCAAAAATGACGAGAGTGGCACATTAAATACCTGTTACCCCGATTGATATAGCAAGCCGTACAGCTAACATTTGAATACATCTTCACGGGCGTATCCCCCGCGTGAGATTTTTAAACTCCGGCGCCCTCCGGCTTACGAAGAAACACAACGAAAGGCCTACGACACATGATCAAACCTTTTCACCGTACGACAGCCGCCATCGCGGTGGCCCTGGTAGTGGGCCTTGCGATACCCGTGGCAATTACACATACGGACGCAGCCCAATCGCCGCTCCTCACTATGCGTGACGGCATCCCTACCCTGGCGCCGCTGGTAGATCGTGTGGCTCCCGCCGTCGTCAATGTCGCCGTCAAAGCCAAAGTGGACATGGCTAACAACCCACTGTTCAACGATCCATTGTTTCGGTTTTTCGGTGGCCCCCGAGAAAACGCACCGCAAGAACGCGCATCCAGCGGCTCCGGCGTTATTGTCGATGCGAAAGAAGGTTACGTGATTACCAATCATCACGTCGTCGATGGCGCAACGGAAATTACAATCCGCCTGAAAGATCGGCGTGAAATGCCGGCCACGGTTATCGGCAGTGACGAAGGAACCGACATCGCGCTTCTGAAAATTGAAGCCGACAACCTCACCGACATTCCCATCGGCGACACTCAGTCCATGAATGTCGGCGATTACGTGATCGCCGTCGGCAACCCGTTCGGTCTGTCCGACACCGTAACCACCGGCATCATCTCCGCGCTTGGCCGGTCGCGCCTAAACATCGAAGGCTGGGAAGATTTCATCCAGACCGACGCGGCCATTAATCCAGGCAACTCCGGCGGCGCACTTGTTAATCTGCGCGGCGAACTCATCGGCATTAACACTGCCATACTCGGCCCCAACGGCGGCAACATCGGCATTGGATTCGCGGTCCCGACCACAATGGTCAAAGCCGTTATGGCGCAACTGATCGAATACGGTGAAGTCCGCCGTGGCCAAATCGGTATCGTGATCGGCGACCTCACGCCTGAACTTGCACAAAGTCTTGGTGTGGACGAAACCCAAGGCGCAGTGGTCAGCCGTGTTCAACCCGGCTCACCGGCAGAAGACGCAGGCCTTAAGACCGGCGACGTTGTCACCCAATTCAACGGCACCGATTTGCAAGGGTCGAACGATCTCAGAAACCGCGTCGGCCTGTTGACCATCGGCACCACCGTTAAACTGACTGTGGTTCGTGACGGAAAAGTACGGAACATCAACGTCACCATCGGCAAACCCGCGCAGGAAACGGTCCAGCGCATGCAAGACCGGCCGAGTCTGGCTGGAGCCAGCTTCTCGAACACCGAAAGCGGCGCACCGGTTCAGGGGGTTGTCGTCAGTAACGTCGAGCGCGGCAGCCCGGCGTTTCAAGTCGGCCTGCGTGCTGGTGACATCATTGTCTCGGTCAACCGCAAGGATATATCCAACGTCGAAGAATTTACAGAAGCCATGTCAGGGGATAAGCAAGCCGCCTTGTTTATCAACCGCAATGGCGAAGATATTCTGATCGTCGTTCGGTAATTCTATAAGTCTCGAACACATGCGGCGCCGCTTTTCCGAAGCGGCGCCGCATCTTTTTCTTGTTCGATTTTTTCTAGAAAGGGTCCGAGATCGATACGCCGCCATCCGCGACAATCCCCTGGCCCGTCACAAATTTTCCCGCATCCGACGCCAGGAACAGAGCCACGCCGGCGATATCTTCCGCCTCCCCCAAACGTCCCAAGGGCGTGCGCTCGATAAACCTCTCGCCGCGCTCACCTTCCCAAAGCACCGTCGAGAACTCGGTACGGATTAGTCCGGGTAAAATCGCATTCACGCGAATATTCTGTCGTCCTAAATCGACCGCATAGTTTCGGGCCAACTGAATGTCAGCTGCCTTTGAAATTGCGTAGGCACCGATGGTCTTCGATCCCATGATCCCGGCGATGCTGGACAGCAAAATAACTGATCCGCCACCCGCCGCCGCCATACCCGGCGCAACCAAATTGATCAGATGAATATTGGCCCCTACGTTGGTGCCCATAATCTTCTCGAATGCCTTGTCTTCCAAATCCGCCATGGGGCCATAGGAGGGGTTCGTCGCCGCATTGCAAACGAGTATGGAAATATCCCCCAATTTTTCCCGGGTTACTTGCACTAGGGCTTCTACTTGCTCCTTGCGCGAAACGTTGCATGCAGCCGCCAGAGCCTGCCCTCCGGCTGCCTCGATTTCAGCAACCACAGTTTCACAGGCCTCAACCTTGCGGCTGGTAACCACCACCTTGGCGCCTGCCGCGGCAAGTGTTTGGGCGATGGCTTTGCCGATGCCGCGGCTGGACCCGGTAACCAGCGCGACGCGGCCCGTTAAATCGCAGGGGTTGGTTAGTGTCATTTGAAAGAATCTCCTAACATCGATGAATTTCTCTCATGGGACTATAGCCAAAGATTGGGCATACTGCCTAAAGCGGAGTTTATCGGGGTCCACTCTATATAATGTCCTATCTGTCAGCATTTTGGCTGCGATCCATATTTGCGCTTACAGTTGTAGCGGTGCTGCCGGTTCTGACGCTGCCGGCCGCAGCCGACGTTGAGCGCATCGAAGTCCTGGAACGAACCCTGCTTGCCGACGGAGAGCCCTTCGGCAAGGTCGGTCCCTACGAGCAATTGCGCGGACGATTGTATTTTGCGATATCAGCCGGCGCACCGGAAAATCAAAGCATTGCCGATATCCGGCTCGCCGCGCGTGACGCCCGCGGCAATATTCATTTCACCGCCGACTTTATGCTCTTGCGTCCTGTTGACCCCAACCGAGGCAACAATCGCGTTCTTTACGAGCCCGCCAACCTCGGCGGAACGAGCATGCTCGCGATGTTCAATGACGCCTCCGCACCGTACATGCCGTCCGCAAGCGTTGAGCCCGGCAACGGGTTTTTGATGGAGCAAGGCTATACTTTGCTGTGGACGGGCTGGAGTTGGGACATCACTCCAGGTGATGGACGTCTGCGTGCGGACCTCCCGATTGCCACGGGCGGTGAAGATACGATCTACGGACGAATTGCCAATGAAATCACCGTGACCGAAACGGTAAACTCGGCCCGGCAGTTTCCACCCTTATCTGTCGGATATAGTCCTCTCCGACCTGATGATCCTGACGCCCGTCTCTTGGTGCGCGGCACCCCGCTTGGACCGCGGACAGCCATACCGCGCGCACAATGGCGCTTTGGCCGCGAAGTCGATGGTCAAAACGTATATGACCCCGCGTACGTCACGCTCGATAGCGGGTTCGAGCCCGGCACCGTCTATACGGTCACCTACTTTGCGCGCGCTCCGCATGTTTCCGGATTGGGACTTGCCGGTATCCGCGACGCTCTGCTGTTTTTCCGCACCCGCCGTGCCGACGACCACAACACGCCCAACCCACTCCTTGTTTCCGGCGGTCAGTTTCCACAGACCATTCTCGCCGTAGGCAGCGGACAGTCCGCTCACGCTCTCCAAACCATGGTCCACTTTGGTCTCACTGCCGACGGACGGGGACGGCTCGCTTTTAATGGGGCACTCCTCAGTGGAATCGGGGGTGGACGCGGAGACATTAACACGCGGTTTGCTCAACCCGCCCGAGCACCGGCCGCGAACCTCGATATGGATTCCGCGTCGTTCTTATTTCCATTCGCGGCAGCAAACCAAGACGACCCTGCGACAGGTCAAACCGGCAGCACTCTCGAGCAAGCCGGAGGGGTCCTCCCCAAACTGTTTTACGTGAATACATCTACAGACTATTGGACACGCGGCGCATCACTCACCCACACAACAGCGGATGGCAATGCCGATCTCCCAGCCCATCCTTCCACGAGACTGTTCACGATCTCCGGCGGGCATTTGAAACAAACAAGTGGAGCAGAGCGTCAAGACCTCTCCAGTTGCCGCAGTCCACTAGATGACCGCCCGGTGATGCGCGCCCTTCTGGTCCAGCTAGACGCCTGGGTCACACTGAACGCAGATCCAGCCCCCTCGACGATCCCTTCTCGAACGAGCATGACGCTGGGCGATCTTGACGCCTATCTGGAGGCATTCCCGACTATTCCCAGCGCGCGCAAACCCTCCCATCTATTTCAGCCCTTGCGCTTGAACTTTGGAGAGCGATTTGCATCTCAAGGTATCGCCGATGTTGTACCGCCGCAGTTCGGTCGCGCCTACACAGCCCTTGTGCCGATCCCCAACGCTGATGGCCTTGATACTGGTGGCATTCAGCTCCCCGACATTTCGGTTCCACTCGGCACCTACACCGGTTGGAATCTGTTAAATGCGGCCACCGGCGCGCCAGAACGCCTCAGCCGGAAGGACGGAGGATTTATTCCCTTTCCGCGCACCGAGAGTGAGCGGCTTGCAAACGAAGACCCGCGCCTTTCCATCCAGGAACGCTACCCATCTCGCGAAAAATATCGTGAAGCCTATGCAAGCGCAGCCCTGATGCTTGCTGAAACAGGGTTTCTGCTGGGCACCGACATCAACCCGATGGTCGACCGTGCGGGCGAGTTTTATGACAGGATCATGACCCGCCGGCCGGATGATGAATCCTGTTTATATTTGCCGCCCAGATAACGCTCGAGACATTCATTTTCTGATGCATGCCATTTCCTATCTCTTATGCGAACTAAAATCCCGCGACCTGGATTCACGTGCGTTGATTGCGGCGTATTTGTTGAAAGCTGGCATCTCTGTTGTTGTTGGGCAACGTTGGGCCATTGGATCAAACAGATATAATTCACCAAAGGGTTGCTATCTATTTCCCACGGCAAATCAAATCCAGGGCGGGGGCATGATGCAAGTGCGGGATGCGGGACATAAGGTTATCGCATCGGACGAAGAAGCCTTACCTCTTGTAGACTCTCTAGTAAACGTCGCGCCGAACTCCGTTGAAGCTTGCCACAAATTTGTGGTGGACAGTGATGCCCATGCACGTCTTCTGTCTAGTCAATATTCGAATTTCGCCGACAAATTCATCGTAACCGGATCCCCTAGAATAGAAACATTACGAGGCTCAAAATTCGAGCCTCAAAACGAAACCCCTTACCTTTTATTCAACACCGGCTTTGCGATCGTAAACTCCATTTGGGGAAACCTTAGAACAGCAATTACCACACTATTGAACGGAGCTGATCTCAGCGAAGAGGAGGTTTTATTTCGCATTAAAGTCGAAAATTCGAGCCTTGAGTGCATGCGCGCTTTAATCACGCAGCTAGCACCCGATCACCGAATTGTTATCCGGCCTCACCCCGCTGAGCAGGCTCAATCATGGAGAGATTCATTTCCCGAAGCCGAGGTTGTCGAAGGTTCGTCCTCTCTATCCTGGATTCTTGGCGCCAAAGCCGTATTTCACGCCAACTCTACAACGGGCCTGGAAGCCGCTGTTGCCAATGTGCCCACCATCAATCTTGATCTCGACTCGACTTGGGGTGATCGCTTCACCATGAAACAAGTCAATCACACAGTTCAATCTGCGGAAGGTGCCGCCAAACTGCTCCAGTCGCTATTGAATGGAACGCTACCGCCCCCGGACCGAACTCTCGTTGAATCACTCTTCCCACCGGACGGTGCACAAAACACTGCGAAGGCCATCATGCACATGATTGATCGGGCCCCACCCATATCAGGTGAATTCAAATGGCAACAAATTGAACGTACAGATATACAACGCACCAAATTCACAGTTTCACTGCAAGACCTTAAGAACAGTCTCAAATTCGCCGAATCCATATGCGGTCCGATTGTATGCAAGATTCATCAGCTGGATGATTCCGTATTTTTGTTAACTCCATAAACACTGGAGTTTGGGAGGGCACCATGACGACCTTTCGCGTTCTCATCACCGCACTTTTCTTCATCTTAGCGCCGCACACGATTGCGTGGACCGCGAGCAGCACCGTGCACACCCCGGCTCAGACCATGACGCGCGCCGTGCAGAATTTTTTAACGGCGCTTTCTCCGGCGCAACGCACCACCGCCACGCGCCCGTTTGACGAGAATCGCACCGATTGGCATTTTGTTCCCGCTGAAGGGCGCTTTGCTTATCCGCGCCCCGGCATACGACTCAAAGACCTCACCGCAACACAAACCCTTCTCGCACACGCTCTCCTGAGTAGTGGGCTTGGACAGCAGGGCTACATCAAGGCCACCACCATTATGAGCCTTGAAGAAATTCTCCACGATCTGGAAGCATCAATGGATACCGAAATGCCGGTGCGTGACCCCGGCTCGTATTTCATCGCTGTCTTCGGCGACCCCGCGCAAGACTCCGCTTGGGGCTGGGCCATACAAGGCCATCATATCTCCTTGCATTTTACAATCGTGGACGGCGAGATGGTGGCGACTACTCCCACATTTCTCGGCACCAATCCGGCGAACGTAAAAGCCGGACCTCGCAAAGGTTTGCGTGTCCTCGCCCGTGAGGAGGACATGGCCCGCGCCCTTTTAAATTCGCTAGACAATATGCAAAGGGCCCAGGCCGTGATTGCCACCGAAGTTCCGCGCGACATCTTCACCAGCAATCAACGGCGCGTAACACCGCTCGAAACTAACGGCCTGCCCGCCGCACAAATGAGCCCAACACAACGCCAGGCTGTCATCGCTCTGCTCGATGAATATGCGGGCACGATTCCAGCCGCCTTGGCCGAAGCTCGTATGAAGAAAGTTCGCGACGCCGGCCTTGAAAACATCGTGTTTGCTTGGATCGGCAACGCGGCACCCGGCGAGCCGCATTATTACCGCCTGCAAGGGCCAACATTCCTTGTGGAGTATGACAACATCCAAAACGATGCCAATCACATCCACACAGTCTGGCGCGATTTCAATGGCGATTTTGGTGCGGACCTTTTAGCGGAGCACCACAAAACCGCGCCACACCACCAAGACTAAGAAATCAGGTAACTTGTACAGCTACTGTTTGAGTGAGACATGTGCCCCAACTGTGAAAACCAGCGGCATGCAGACTACCCGTCCCGCCGCAGGTCAGCACAAACACATCCTTGGGAGCGCTGGCCCGAGCACCCCAGTTAGCCCACCCTGTGCATGAGCCACAATTGCCAGGTTCAATCATCGCGCCGTCAATGGACTCTTTGGACGCATCCAGCAACTTTGCCCGCAAGCGCTCCCGCATCAGGTCCGGCGGATGTAATGTCATCGGTATGCAGCGCGGTCGGGTCCAATACATAGCCTTTGGTCATTTCGAGAAACCTGCGCTCATAATCGCGGACGAGGTCGAGCGCGATATTGAAAAGAATGTAAAAGACGGCTGGTTTACAAACTTAGCGGTCTAGTTGACCGATAAGCCCTAGGGGCGGCCAAGTTGATCAGCAAAATCCGATGGAACATCTAGGGCGTAGTCTTTGGCTAAAATGCCACAGACCTCAATGAGCGATGGCCCCAGAGCGGGCATGGCTGAAGCGCCGTCTCCAAGCGGATCATCGCTTTGCTCTATGGACCGCGCCAATTCACCGGCCTGCTCTGCCCCGAATTGCAATGTTAGTCCCTTCAGAGAGTGAGCGGAGCGTTTCGTTTTTTCCGCATCGTTCTCCGACAGCGCATTTTGCAAGTCTCCGTAACATTTCAGCACATTTTTAACAAACGACTGCAGCGCCATTATCAAGGCGTCCTTACCGACCATCTCTTGCAACTCTGAAATAGTCGCACGATTTAACACCGGTTGAGAACTTTGCTGTGCCGCCGCAGGTGAATTTGAATCAGACATACCCACACCTTCTATACGTTCCGGCGGTTGAATCGCGCCGCCGCTTTTTACAAGACCACATAAACGTTCCATCTCCGCGCCAAGGACACTCCAGTCCACCGGCTTTGACACAACCACATCGCAACCCGCAGCAATGTATTCAGTCTGATGCTCGCTCATAATATCTGCGGTCAGCGCAATGATCGGCATCCTCCGTACCCCGGAGTCATTTTCCAGTTCCCTAATGATACGTGCTGCTTCAGCCCCATCCATAACCGGCATCTGCATGTCCATGAGAATAACGTCATAGTGACCTGCTTTGTAGGCTTTGACGGCCTCAGCGCCGTTTTCCACGGTCGTGACCACGTGATCGAATTTTTTGAGCATAACCGAGATAAAAAAGCGTAGAGCGTCATTGTCTTCTGCAAGCAGTATTTTCCGAGCGCCACCTGCCGCCAAAGACGCTGCTTGACGTTTCACAGCCTCCGACACCGACTTGCGCCGAACTTCTAGGCTGGTAATCGTGCTGTCGGCCACGGATTGATCCAGCTGCAAGGGAACTGTGAATGAGAACTCCGACCCCTTACCCGGCTCCGACGATACTGAGATAGTGCCGCCCATCAACTCCACGAGCTGGCGGCTAATGGTCAGGCCAAGCCCCGTTCCACCATATTTTCGCGACGTCGATTCATCAGCCTGGGCAAAAGGCTTAAACAACCCTTCTATTTTATGCTGCGCAATACCGATCCCCGTGTCCTGCACAGAAATGCGGAGCAAAACTTCGTCGCCCACGCCACTTTCTTGTTCAACGACCAGAGTAATCCCGCCTTCTTCCGTGAATTTTACTGCGTTATTTACCAAATTGGTGATCACCTGCCGAATGCGCTGCGGATCACCAATCACCGCATCCTGATAAACATCGGGAAGGTTATTCTCGAAGATCAGTCCCTTTTCACTCGCTAGCTGTACAAACAGGTTGTAAGTGTCGTCAAAAATCTCAGACAGGCGAAACGGTAATTGCTCGACATCAAGACGCCCGGCTTCGATCTTTGAGGAGTCGAGAATGTCGTTGAGTAAATCCAGCAAGGATCGCGCGGAACGGGTGAGCATACCCATCACGTCTTCCTGATCCTTGTCGAGTTTGCTCATGAGCATCAAATCGGACATACCCAAAATGCCGCTCATGGGCGTGCGCAACTCATGACTCATTGTGGCCAAAAACCGCGACTTAGCCATGTTCGCCATTTCGGCTTCACGCGCTAAAGCCTGAAGTTCAAACGCCTGCTTGGTTATGGATTCGTCGTGACGACCGATGAGCACAGCCCCCGTGAGAAATAACGCCACCTGAATCCCGACGCCGCTCACAACAGCTACAGGGAAGATTTGTGACGCAATACTTCCATAGGTCAAGGCCAGCCACGACAGGGTGTAAATGCTGGCAGTGGTAATCACCAGACTAATGCGTAGCCACCTGCCCGCAACGGACTTCGCGGCAATATATTTGAGAGGAGCATACTCACTCAGACGGAAAACCAGCCCAAGGGTTACCGTAAACAGCAGGGCGACGGTGATTGGCGACATCTCGCCATAAAAATCATCAATGTCGAAAATGTACCCTGTCAACGACACGAGGATATAGAATACGGCCACCGCCAAAGACGCCTGCGCCAATCGGACATCAAGGATCCGCTTGAATATAAAGGCCGACGCCAGAGCCACGATCACAATGGCTGTATTTTGTCCCATGGTCGGGACGTTTTCAGGCGCACCTATAATCCAGCTCTGGAGTCCGTCGAGCAAGCTCAATCCAGTTTGCACCTCAACTATACGCCATAACGCCAGCGTAAAGGCCAAGCTCGCAGCCGGAACAACCCATCTTTGGTAGCGTTCGTTGAACTCCGCGTACTGAGCGACGGCAAGTAGAAAGAAGCCCCCAGCCGTCCCAAGATGAGTGCCTGGCAGCCCCGGGGAGGGGTAATATAAGACCTCCCATCCAAGCGGATAGGCCAGCAACAGCGCACCACCCAGCAAGACGAGGGCGAAGCTTAGGACAACCGAAGTTTTTACCGGTGATGATCTGCCCCCTATGAAGTGGTCCTCCCTAAGGTATGGTTTTGCCATGAAGGAG
>CAXBLG010000050.1:0-23567 GCA_963976395.1 uncultured Rhodospirillaceae bacterium | reverse complement strand
GGGGGGCGTGATCCCCGCCGTATCCTTTTTTGCCTAACGGAACACGTGGAGAAATAAGTTTGAACACACAAACCTCCCAATCCTCTCCCATGGCATGCATTGAGTGCGGGAAGAAAACTGAACCCACGGCAATTCATGTAACCATGTGGACAGACAAGGGGTTAGTGGTGGTTGAGAATGTTCCAGCCTTTGTCTGCCATGAGTGCGAGGAACAGTTTTATGATGATCAGACAGGAGCAAAAATTCTTGAACTTGCAAACAAGGGCTTTCCCAAAGATAAGATGGTTCGAGAAATCACTGTTCCGGTCTATTCTATAGATGAAGATGTAACCAACACGACGGACGAAATACCGAAAGAAAGGCAAGGCACATGATGCTGAATTTTACTTACAATCTCCGTAGCTTAACCCTACGGACTACCATGGCGGCGGCAGCAGTCGCACTAGTCGGCATTTTTGGTCAGCCAACAGCGGCCAGCGCGCAAGAGCTAGATATCGAGAAAATATTTTTCTGTCCGGCTGGTGATATGAGTGAGGATGCCTGCTTGGCCGCTCGCGATACAACGCTAATCACCTGCACCGCATGCCATGTATTTACGCCCTTCGTGAAGGCGCAAAAGACCGAAGCTGAATGGGATACCTTTTTGGACGCTCACAGGCAGCGCGTGCAGGAAACAAGTGACGCAGATTATGCAGAGATCGGCAAATTTTTGAAGTCACACTTCAATCCGGAAAACCCTGTGCCTCAACTGCCGCCGGAATTGGAAAACTACTCCCTTCCGCCAGCTTAACGTTCTGGACATATACAAATGCTAGACCTTTCAAAAAGCACGTCCCTGCGCAAGGTTGCCGTTACCTTATTTATGGCGGTAGGACTTGTGGCTATGTCGGACAGACAAAGTGCGCACGCGCAAGATTTGGATATGAACGAGATTTTCCGCTGCGTTCCGTCTGAAAACGTCGACGAAGCACTGTGCGGCGAAGCTCGGGACTTGATTATCAACAACTGCACGATATGCCACGCGTTTGTGCCGATCGTGTTGCAGCAGTTCGATGCACAAGGTTGGGATGGGTTATTTGATCGACATGCGGACCGTTCGCCTCAACTGACCGAGCCGCAGATAACCGATATGAAGAAATATTTGGCGGCGAATTTTAACCCGTCAATTGAACCACCTGAGCTACCACAAGAACTTTTGGATTTGTGGACATCGTACTAAGGTATTGTAGTGACGCGCCGGCAACGGTTTAAGGTTTTAGTGACTTAGAAGCTAAGGTCGGCGCGTCATATACAGCCACTACGTTCCAATTTCGCCGATAGGGGGATGATCGGCGCATGTTACCCAATTCATTTAATTTTCTGTTGTTCTTCGCTGTTGTCGTGGGTGCTTACTATGTTGTGCCGCACCGTTGGCGTTGGAGCCTGCTGCTTATCGGCAGCTACTATTTTTATTCCACGTTCGATCCGCAGTATTTGTTCTTACTCGCCGCAACGACGCTGGTCGCTTATGGATTCGGCATCGTTGTAGCCAAACCGTTCCGACAAACAACGCGACGCTTACTTTTAACTGCCGGAATTCTTGTCGAACTATCATCGCTCTTTCTTTTTAAGTATTTCGACTTCCTTATGGGGTCGTTTGAACCACTTCTTACAAATCTCAATATTATTAGCGATGCTGTCGCACTTCCCAGGCTGGACATTATCCTGCCCGTCGGCCTCTCTTTTTATACGTTCTCGTGCATCAGCTATATTGTAGATGCCTATCGCAAAACCATCGAGCCGGAACGCCACCTCGGCAAGCTTGCCGTTTACGTTGCCTTCTTTCCGAAACTCCTTGCCGGCCCCATAGAACGGGCTCCCGCGTTTCTTGCTCAACTGGCAAAACCAATCACGGTGGATCGCATCGCGATCATCACTGGTCTCCAGTTGATTGTTTGGGGCCTGTTTAAGAAAGTCGTCATCGCTGATCGTTTAGCGGTCTTTGTTGACGCGGGCTTCACCAATCCGGCGTTTCAGTCACCCGTTACAGTCGTTGTCGCTGTCTATTTTTATGCGTTCCAGATTTATTGCGATTTTTCCGGGTACTCAGATATCGCGATCGGCGCCTCGCTCATTCTCGGCATCCGCCTTATGGAAAACTTCCGCCGGCCGTATCTGGCGAAGTCCGTACCGGAATTTTGGAATAAACGCTGGCACTTGTCGTTAATGCGTTGGTTCCGCGATTATTTGTACATCCCCCTTGGCGGCAACCGCGTCTCCGCATGGCGCCAGTATGCCAATGTCATGATCATTTTCTTGGTCAGCGGCCTATGGCACGGCGCCAACTGGACGTTCGTGATCTGGGGTGGCCTCAACGGCTTATATCAAGTCATACACACGGCCATTGAAGCCCCGCGCCGGTGGTTGGCAAATCATATTCGCTTGCCAGGGGTTCTGACGACATTGATGTCCGTGCTTCTGACATTCCATCTTGTAGGCCTTGCGTGGGTCTTTTTCCGCGCTTCTTCAATCGACAATGCTTTAGGGGTCCTCAAACGCATTTGGTCTTCCCTACCTCAACTTCCCGCCTTGCTTACGAACTACAATTGGGACACAGAGTTTTACCTGTCGCTTGGGCTAATTGTGTTTTTGATGGGTGTTGAGATATTGGACGAGAAGAAACCTATGTCTCGACGCTTGGCCGACGGGCCCGCTATTGTCCGGTGGGCCTTCTACTACGCAGTGGGCTTCTCCCTTCTCGTTATCGGAATGTGGGGCACCCAGGGCTTCGTCTACATGAATTTCTAGCGAGGCATTTACCGTGATATCGCAGGACGTAGAGTTAGAGTACGCCATTACTGAAGACGCCCATAAACGCGGTGACGGCCGACTTTGGATGCTGGTGCTGGTCATCGGTCTGCTGATTTATGGAGCGATCTACGCATTTGCGGAAATCACTGTACTCGACACATCAAAGCGAAACCGCTTGTTTATGATCAACACAGCGCCTCAAGCAGAGTACGATTATATTGTGCTTGGCGCATCCCACGCGATGCCGTTTGATTTTGAAGATATGAATCAGCGGCTAGAAAAATTGACCGAGACTTCAATTATGAATTTGTCGATTGAAGGCGCAGGCCCGGTCCCCGCCCGGTTTTTTACTGAGTACTTTCTGGCAGACCGTGCCGCGAAGAACGTTCTTTATATTATAGACTCTTTTGCTTTTTATTCAGAACAGTGGAATGAAGTTAGGATAGATGACCCTGAGTTACTTGCACGCGCGCCCTTTGATTGGGATCTTCTTTACACACTTTGGCAATTTCCCAGCACGCGCGGACTCATTCCCGGATATTTAACCGGCTTTTACAAAATCAACAATCACGAGAGATTCGCACCTGACCTTAGTGACTCGGAACAAAGTAAGTTCACCCGCACGTACCGGACAAATGCTCGGATTGATGAGCGCCGCATGGCATTTTTGTATCCTGAATCGATAAACTCCGAAACGATCGATAAATACATTGCCGAACTTGACCGGCTTGCGGCGACATTGGCCGACCGCGGCATTAATCTTGTCGCTATAAAAACCCCTCTTCCCGAACGCGTTCTGACAAAGTTATCCGGCGAAGAAGAGTTTAACGCAAAAGTACGGGCTGTATTGGACGCGTACGGCTTTCAGCTTCACGATTTTACAACCGTTGCCAATGATGACGCCTTTTTTTATGACACCGATCACCTCAATAAAGATGGCGTGATCAACTTTATGGGTACATACCTAGGTGATCTTCTTCGCACCGAGTTGACACCTGAACAGTAACGCCGACTCCAATCCGGCATGATTGAGCCCACGTGACAGAAACATCAAAAATGCAAATAGTGTCACAAGTCTTGGCGCTCGTTGCCCTTGTGACCGTCCTTGAACTCGGCCTTCTCACGGCTTTGCTCTCCGGGTTACTCATCTATCAGTTGGTCCAACTGACGCTACCTCCCTTGCGACGCCTTGGTGTCGCGCATGGCACTGGGCGGACAATCGCGCTGGCCGTGCCTGCAGGCATTCTTATTGTGGCGGCAACGCTCGGCGTCGCACAAATCATTGCGCTGACAACCGGACCCGATAGTCTAGCGCGCCTCCTGGAGATGATGGCCGACGTTATCGGCACAGCGCGGCAATACCTTCCGATGTGGGCCCACAGCTATTTGCCAAGCAATATTGCCGATATCCAAAGCTTAGCGGCAGGATGGTTGCAAGAGCACGCCGGTCAGGTTGGCGGAGTTAGCCAGGATGTGGTTCGGTTGGTTTTCCACGTCGTTATCGGCATGATCATCGGCGGATTGGTCTCGTTCCATATAGGTCCGGCGCACCCCAGCGAAGGGCCCTTCGCACAAGCCCTAACGAAACGAACAGTGGTCTTGGCCGGCGCCTTTCGTCATATCGTCTTTTCACAGGTGAGAATTTCCGCACTCAACACAGCAATCACCGCGACGTATCTCGCGATTATTTTACCCATTATGGGAGTTCACCTTCCGCTCATAAAGACCATGATTGCCGTAACCTTTATCGTAGGCTTGCTTCCCGTACTGGGAAATTTAATCTCTAACACCGTCATTGTAATCGTGAGCTTAAGTGTGTCGCCCTTGATAGCTACGAGCTCTTTAGTTTTTCTCGTCGTAATTCATAAACTAGAGTACTTCGTAAACGCGCGTATCATCGGCACACGCATTAGAGCACGCGCTTGGGAACTTTTGGTGGCCATGCTTGTGATGGAAGCCGCATTTGGTGTGACGGGTCTTATCGCGGCGCCGATTTACTACGCCTATCTCAAAGATGAACTCTCACTCAGAGGGCTTATATAGCACTCGGCACGGTTTCTGTGCCACAGACGGCATCAAGTAACCATATTCCGAACCAAATGTCGCATCTGCGCTGCGATCTGGATGGTGCTGAGGCGGCCGCCTTCGCGATACCAAGCAAAAGCGTAACTAACCATGCCGGCAATCACGAGGCAGCAAATTTGCGAGTCTTCGACTTTAAATTCGCCGGCCTCAACGCCTTCTTCAAGAAGACGCGTCAGTTTTCTGTCGATTTCCTTGCGCATCTTATTGATGCGGTCGGCGTGAACCGGCGGAAGATTTATTTCTTCGCGAAAATACACCGCTACGTAATCGTGATTTTCTAGAGCAATGGACGTGAAATCCGTCACAAATTGATCCAGGCGTTCCCAGGGGCTTCCGTTTGTCGATATGGCGCGGTCGGCAGCCTGCAAAGCCCGAACAGTGCCCCGCTGACAAATTTCTACCAACAGGTCGGCCTTCGATTCGAAATGGTAATAAACAAATGGTTTAGTAGCTCCGAATTTTTCGGCAATCGCGTCGATTGTCGTGCCGTGATAGCCGCGCTCGGCAATAAGTTTTGCCGCTTCAGCTAAGATGCGTTCGCGCTTGAGTGTCGCCACTTCGTCCCAGAGCGTGTCATCTCCAGCCCTGGTAGATCGTTTGCCTGCCTTAACCATACTTTGGGTCCATGCTTATGAAATTTAAGAGGTGCCAAAGAATAGCGGTTTACTTTAACCCGCAAGACTTGACGGTTGAACCGGCCGCTTCCGTTAGTCCTCTCCAGCCTTTACGGACGGTAATTCTTACTGGTATAAATGTAAACTCACCGGTTTTCATACATACACTTTGAGTGAAGTAGGGACAGCGGCGCCAATCTACACACCGCGAAATCTTGATATGCTGGGATCCCTTGGAATACCGAGTAAAGACCGGAGACAAAGCGTCTGCGCTGATTATGTTCAGTACCGAAAGACATCCGAATATGCCCCGATCGACGAATGTAAAGCCGCCAAAATCCAAGCATCCAGATGACGGGTTGAGTCGGAATGAAGCGCTTGCGCTCTATTCGGAGATTCTGACCATACGAGAAGCCGAGTTGCGTCTCGGCACCCTATTTGCCGACGGCGAGGTTCCCGGCTTTATTCACCTGTCGGTCGGGCAGGAAGCGGTGCCCGTTGGCATCATGTCTGCCCTTGAAGCACACGATACGGTCGCCTCGAATCATCGAGGCCATGGCCATGCCATCGCCAAGGGTGTCGATCTAAATCGCCTCTTCCAGGAAATCATGGCCAAGGACGAAGGCTACTGTCGCGGCCGCGGGGGGTCGATGCATGTGGCGGACGCGTCTGTCGGAATGCTAGGAGCCAATGGCATCGTCGGCGCTGGATTGCCAATTGCCTTAGGAAGCGCATTTGCTCATCAAGTGAAACAACGGGATTCGGTCGCCGTGGTATTTTTCGGCGACGGCGCGCTGGCAGAAGGCGTGTTGCACGAGTGCCTAAATTTGGCGTCGATGTGGAAGCTTCCGCTTGTTTTTGTATGCGAGAATAACGGCTGGTCCGAATTTTCACCCACTTCCCGCGAATTTATCGGCAAACTGCCGGACCTTGCTAAGGTCTTTGGTATTCCGTCCATAACAGTTGATGGCAATGACGTCTTCGCCGTACAGGCGGCTGCAAAGCGGTTGGTCCCTAATGCCCGAACCGGTGAAGGGCCTCAGGTTATTGAATGTCTAACACATCGTGTTCGGGGACATTTTGAAGGCGATCAACAAAAATACCGTGATAGCGAAGATATCAAACGGGCCACTCAGTCAGACCCCGTCGTAAGAATGGAAAAACTTATGACAGAGCTCGGTCTTTCAAAAGCCGAAATTGCGACTGTTAAATCTTCCGTAATGGACCGCATTGAACAGGCAGTTGCCGCAGGACGAGGCGGCGCCTCGCCGCAATTCGCCGCCTCCTTGGCTGATGTCTACACTCCGCGTGTGAGCACCTAACATGACCGAATTACGCTTCGCCCACGCCATAAATCGCGCGCTCGTCGACTCTATGAAAGCCGATGAAAACGTCGTTGTCTTCGGCGAAGATGTAGCCGGACCTGGGGGGCCCTTTGGCGTCACGAAAGGGCTACTGGATAAATTTGGACCCAACAGAGTGCGGGACACACCCATATCGGAGGCCGCCATCACCGGGGCCGCCGTGGGTGCAGCGATGAGCGGGCTAAAGCCGGTGGTCGAAATCATGTTTATTGATTTCATCACCTTGGCGATGGACGCCCTCGTGAACCAGGCCGCTAAGGCGCGCTTCATGTTTGGCGGCCAATTCTCGGTACCGATGGTTGTGCGCACACCCCATGGCGGCGGCGTCGGTGCTGGACCCCAGCACTCCCAATGCCTGGAAGCCTGGATTGCCCACGTTCCCGGACTAAAAGTGGTATGCCCGAGCACGATCCCTGATGCCTACGGACTGTTGAGGGCCGCCATTGATGATCCTGATCCGGTGATCTACGTGGAAAACAAATCCTTATACGCGATGAAGGGCGAGTTCCCGGATATCGCCCCCCACGTCGAGATCGGCAAGGCGAATATTGTTCGTGACGGCACGGATGTCACTTTGGTGACCTACGGCGCAATGCTATCTCGATCACTCGAAGCCGCAACAATCCTAGCTTCCGAAGGAATTTCGGTCGAAGTTATAGACTTGCGCTCGATCCAGCCGTGGGACGAGCAAGCCGTACTTGCCTCTCTATCCCGTACCCACCGCTTGGTAGTCTGCCACGAGGCTGTAGAGGCGTTTGGCGTGGGCGCAGAAATCATCGCGCGCATGGTTGATGTCGGCTTTGATGAGCTCGACGCCCCGCCACTTCGCGTAGCTGCGCCGTTTATGCCGCCGCCCTACGCACCGTCACTCGAAAATGAATTTGTTCCAAGTACGAATAAAATAGCAGAGGCGATCCGCCGCACTCTTGCATAACGCGCACCTTAGGGAGACACATATGAGTGACGATCTCGTACTCACCGAAGTTAAAGATCATGTCGGCATTCTGACCTTCAACAGGCCAAAGGTTCTGCACGCCATTGATATACCGATGCTAGACGCCATTGAATCAGCGCTAGATAAGCTCGAAGCCGATCCCGAGGTCCGCGTTATCATTGTGACCGGCAACGGAGAGAAAGCTTTTATGGCCGGCGGCGATATCCCCGAACTCAATCGTCGCCGCGCTCTTGATCACTATTGGAAATTTGCCGGGCAGGTTCATCACACCTTCAGGCGCTTTGAAACAAGCGACAAACCCAACATTGCCGCGATCAATGGATATGCATTCGGCGGCGGCATGGAGTTGCTTCTGTCCACAGATATCAGGCTCATGGCTGATACCGCGCGCATCGGCCTGACAGAAATTGTTCTCGGACTGTTTCCGGGTGGCGGCGGTTCTCAGCGCCTTCCAAGGCAAATCTCGAAATGCCGGGCCAATGAATTAATGTTTACAGGCGAACATATTGATGCCGAAGAAGCCTACCGGCTCGGCATCATCAATCGCGTTGTTCCTCAAGCCGATTTGATGACCGAGGCCATGGCCGTCGCTAAAAAGATCACCGACAAATCACCGATGGTTCTCGCCTTTTTAAAGCGCGCCATCCAGGAGGGGCTCGAAATGCCCTTGCCCTCGGCGCTTGCTCATGAACGAGCCATGATCAGCTTAGTGTTCGATACCGAAGATGCTCACGAAGGCTGTAGCGCGTTCTCAGAGAAACGGAAGGCCGTGTTTAAAGGGCGGTAAACTTTATGGCCGATTCCTCTACTCTTGTAATGCCCAAACTCGGCCTAACTATGACCGAGGGCACGATTACCGAATGGCGTGTTCAGCCCGGCGAAAGCTTTGACGCCGGACAGATTATCGCCGTGGTCGAGACCGAGAAAATTGCCAACGAGGTAGAAGCCCCCGCCCAAGGGCTCATGAACGAACACGTGGCGGGTAGCGGACAGACAGTAAGTGTTGGATCGCCAATCGCGCGGTGGTCATTGTCAGGCGAGGCACCCACGCCGAAGAAGACTTCGGGACAACCCCAAGCAACAGCTGAGTCAACAGCAGCACTACCAGCAGCTTCGGCGCCCAACCCCGTCCCTGAAAAACCGCATGCACCGCGAGTTAAGTCCCCGCACGCACGCGTTGTCGCCACGCCCCTCGCGCGCCGGATGGCACGTGAGGGCGGCATTGATCTTAGGTCTCTCACCGGCAGTGGCCCCGGCGGTCGTATCAAGGCTGCGGATGTTTCCAGCGCACAGCCAGCTGGTGGTGCCAGGCGCAACGTCCCCAGCGCCTTGTCTGCAAACACCGGCCTTTTGTTTGCGGCTGTGAACGCCGGAGAGCTTCTGACTCTTGTTGAGAAACTCGGCGACGTACCCGAGGCCGAATGGGTCACACCCGTTCACATTGCTTGCCTCGCTGTTGCCAAGTCTTTGCTACAATGCCCGGACGCCAATCAAGTTGAATCGTCATCAGGTGAGTTTGTTCAGAGCGAGTCCACAAACATTGGCCTGCTTCACCCGCGCGGAGCGACAGCACTCACGCCGGTCCTTAGTAACGTCTCCGGCAAGACATTGAAGGCTATAATAGCTGAAGCGGCCGCAGCACAGGAACAGCCCCTATCCAAGCTTGAAGGTAATGGTGAGAGAGCCTCGATTGCCGTTGCCGAGACCGGATCGTCGGATGTGAGTTACATGAGCTTGCCGGTACCCCAAGGCTACTCATCAGCGCTTGGGATCGGCGCACCCAAAGACTCCTTTAGACCGGATGAACATAAACAACCGGTATTGGTGCAGGAAATCGGCTTAATCTTATCCTACGATCAAACCGCAATGCCCCGCGCGGTTGCCGAGGCCTTTCTCAGCGCTGTTAAGCGTTCTTTGGAAACGCCGTTGCGACTTCTCGCGGGCTGAGATTCGCCGCTTACTTGTTCCGCTTTTTCTGATCTCTAAGATCTATGACTCCCGGTTGAACGCGAGGGTCGGTCCCCGGATCAAAAATCCTGGTTCTCTGTAGACGCTGAGAGGGAGTCAGCGGAAGTGAGTCCAGGAAGATCATCCATCCGGGTGTCTTGTAGTAAGCGATACGTTCATCGCACCATGCGAATATCTCATTTGGCAGACTCGGCGTTACTTCAACATCGCCGTTCAGAACGATGCACGCCATAACCTCTTCCTCACGTAAATCGTCCGGCACAGCGATAACCGCCACTTGAGCGACAGCAGGGTGAGTGAGTACGGCGGCTTCCACCTCGACAGCCGAGATGTTTTCCCCTCCTCGACGGACGATATTTTTCTTACGGTCAACGAAATAAAGCATGTCGTCGTCAGCTTGGGTGCATATATCGCCCGTATGAAACCAGCCGTCTCGCCATGAGTCTTCGGTTGCCTCTTCATTTTTCAGATAACCGGAAAAGAATCCATGACGCGGATCAGAACCAGCCGTACGCACGAGAAGTTCGCCCATTTCGCCGCGAGGTACTTCCTGGCCGTTGTCGTCTACAATTTTGGCCTCATAGCCGTTCATGGGCCGACCAAAGGCGCGTGTGTCGATTTGCCGTGGCTCAAAATTCGCCGCAAAGACCCGGGGAGTCTCCGTCATCCCCCATATTTCCACCAGCGGAAATCCGAACCGTTCTTCAAACGGACCATGAAGCTGCGGCTCAATGCCCGCGCCAAATCCAAACTTAACCGTATGCCCACGGTCATGGGGAGCAGGCGGCAACTTCATCAGCATGGAGGGAATAATGCCCAGGTAATGAACGATCGTCGCCTGAGAACTAATGATTTCGGGCCACCAACGGCTCGGGCTGAACCGTTCGACCATGATGAGGCAGTTGCGTGTCAGGATCACACAGGTCAAACCCACCGAGAGATTATTGACATGGTAAAATGGGCTCGGGTTGTAGAACCGCTCCGTTCCGTGCTCCATGGTCAGTACGCCGCCATGGTCTCGGTACCAGGCTCCACAAATTAAATGGCATTCGTTGCTTAGAAGACAGCCTTTCGGCTGACCCGTGGTTCCAGACGTATAAAGAATCGCAGCTATCGTGGCAGACCCTGGCGCTCCACTTTCAGGTGCCGGACGCACAGCACCAGGAATACCGGCGCTAAATTGATCGATGTCAATTACAGGAAATGGTCGCCCCAACTCTTTACCGACAGCTTCTAAATCTGCAACGCGGTCCGGCAGGACGACCGCTATGTCAGATTCGCTATGGCTTACCAGATACAGAAGTTCCGGATGCCGGTAATCTGGATTGACCGGTACGATGGTGCAGCCCAGACCATTGAGAGCGAGATAGTGAACGACGAAATCTGCCCGCGCGCCGAGCAATAGAGCAACGCGGTGGCCATGACCAAAGCCTGCATCCTTATAAAGTTGCCGGCAAGCGGCCACTTGTTCGCGCACCTCGGCATAAGAGATGTCTTTGCTGGCACCCGGCTTTTCGTTCGGAATACACAAAAATGCCTTTTCCGGTGATTTATCCGACGACTCAACAAAGATGTCGTAAATCGTATCCGTCATCTCTCCTCCCACTCCTTAATCAATAGCCTCGCGCTTAGTATGAGCGCGGCATTCCCAAATTTTGCATAGCAACAAAATTATAGATCATTTCTTCAGAGATCGGGGCAATGCGGAACAACCGTGCATCACGCCACAATCTCTCAACATGAGAGTCCTTAGCGTACCCCATTCCTCCCATCATTTGCATCGCACGGTCGGTTGCCAGTTCGGCCGCACGTGCGGAAATCAGTTTTGCAATATTGGCTTCCGCGCCGCTAGGACGATCATTGTCGAACAACCAGGCCGCCTTGTAATTCATCAATCGCGCCGATTCGATCTCCACATAGGCTTGCGCCATCGGAAACTGAAGACCCTGGTAGGACGATATGGGCTTGCCACCAAAGACCGTGCGATCATTGGCATAGGCCACACCGAGCTTGGTCGCAAGCTCTCCCGTACCAACCAAAGCCGCCGTAGCGGCAATGCGTTCTGTATTTAGAATATCCAAAAGATGACGCCAACCGTTGTCGAGATCACCAATCAGTTCACCGCCGTCGATTAATACATCGTCAAAGAAAACATTGGACGATGACAAGGTGTTCGTTCCGCATTTATCAATGGGCGAGAATTCTAAACCTTTTCGTTTGACGTCGATCATGAAAAGCGAAAGACCTTCGGTTTTCTTCGGTGCATCTTGAATTTTGGTCGTGCGCGCGACAACAAGTACCTTGTCTGCGGCCTCCATTCCGGTAATCCACATTTTACGGCCATTGAGTTTCCAGCCGTTTCCGTCACGCGCAGCGAATGTCTGAATTTCAAGGCTATTGCTGCCGGCGTTGGGCTCAGTGAGCGCCATCGCCACGATCAGTCCATTCGCGATTTTGGGCAGATATTCTTTTTTCATTTCGGGTGTTCCGAAACGCTGGATCGCAAGACCGCCAAATATCGGGCCAATCATAAAGAGCTGGCCAACGGTAGCGCCGCCGCCGGCCGCCGCGAGAGTTTCAACGATGAGAACCTTTTCGAATATCCCCAACTCGCTGCCGCCGTACTCCTCGGGCACCATTGTGCCGGCGAGACCTGCTGCGCTTACGGCATCCCAGAATTCGCGCGGAAACGCTTTATTGGCGTCTTGCTTCCGCCAGTAGTCGGGGCCGAAGTCTTCGCCGACACGGCGCGCCGTATCAACGATAATGCGCTGCTGTTCGCTAAGATCAAATTCCATGTGGTCTCCCCTTGAATCCCGCAGACATCAAATGGTGGTGAATTGCGAGGCTAGCGGCACATTGAAAACCACGATCCATCGCCTAGGCCATCTCTAAATTGTGACGGCTTCCTCAATCTGCGTTATGTAATTCCATACTCAATGGTAGCTTCTTATTCGGTGTAGTTATATACCGTATTGCAGGCGTGGCGAAAGCCATTAAAGGAGGGGTGTAATGGCGCAATTGGAGGGGCAAACAGCCCTTATTACAGGTGGCGGACGCGGCATCGGCCGGGCGATCGCGCTACGGTTAGCTCATGAAGGCGCCGACGTCGCACTTGCTGATCTCAACGAGGATTGGGCGCAAGAAACAGCACAAAAGGTCACGGAACTCGGCCGCAAGAGCCTCGTCGTCCGGACGGATGTTGGAGATTACGACCAAGTTCAATCGCTAGCAGCGCAGACTGTCGGCACCCTCGGCAAAATCGATATTCTCGTGAACAATGCCGGGATTTCGAAGGCACGCCCTTTTCTCGAATTGTCCAAAGAGGACTGGGAGGCTCAACTCCGCACCCATATGTCCGGCACCTTTTACTGCTCACAAGCCGCCGCACGCGACATGAGCAAGCGCGGCTACGGACGAATTATTTGCATCTCATCTGTGGCGGCTCTCATGGGACCGATTGATCTGGCCGCCTACGGTGCAGCGAAAGCGGGCGTCGCCGGGTTGGTGCGCGCCATGGCCTTGGAATTGGCTGATCACGGCATTACCGCGAACGCCGTAGCGCCGGGACCAATCGATACCGAGTTGTTGCGCTCCGCATGGCCGAAAGATGTTTATGAGGAACGCGCTAATCACATTCCGGTTCAACGACTTGGTGTCGTGGAGGAAATCGCTCATGCCGTCGCATTTTTTGCATCGCCACAGTCGGGATATATTTCCGGAACAATCCTGCCTGTGGATGGCGGCTCAGTAGCGGCCGGTGCCTATATGGTCGAACAATACCGACGGCGAAAAGCTCTCGGCATTAAACCCTAAGCCGCTCATGAAAAAGCGCCGCAACGTCTCCGTCGCGGCGCTTTAACATAATAGCTAGATAATTATTCGACGATCAGCTGGCCACGCGACCAAGGGTGCTCGCCGCAAGAGTAGGTGTATTCTCCTGCTGTATCGATGGTTATGGTCGTGGACTTACCGGGCGCAACCATACCTGTTGACCACGAACCGTCCATTGCCTCTGCACAATGGGGGACTGTTCCTTCGTTTTTCCACGTCAGCTTAGTCCCTGCGGCAACACGCGTACGCTTCGGAAGGTAAGCGTATTCGTCCACCGCATGCCGGGTGAACTCCAACCCTGCATCCGGAAGCGTCGGCGCCATAACGATTTCTTCAGCCGACACGATTCGGCCTCCAAAAGTGGTTTCCTCTGAAGGTGTCGGCGGCGCGTCACGTTCTTCCACGGCACCGCCGAGCTTAAACGCCCACACCCCGGCCGAGGAGGCCACGGTTATGTACTGTTCGCCGTCGATGGCATAACTCGCCACCGCGTTATTCGCGCTGGATCCGGTTTGGAATCTCCAAAGCGTTTCGCCGGTTTCTGCGCTATAGGCGTTTAAGTAACCATCAGACTCACCGTGGAATAGAAGGCCGCCGGCTGTCGCCATGAATCCGCTGCCGTTTTGCTGGGTACGGAACGGCACTTCATGCTCCCAAACCAGCTTGTTGGTTTCGCTGCTCATGGAGGCAAGAAGGCCTTTGTACTTGATGCCCGGCACTGCGGGATTGGCTCCAAAGTACTTCGGGTCCTCAAACCGCTTTAGCCACATCGGCCAAATCGCACCCGTTGCATAGAAGTTCTTGGTTTGCGGGTTATAGGCCATAGGCGCGGCCCGCGTGGTCAAGATCGGGTACATATAATTCGGAGTATCATAATCAAATACATCGTAGTGACAGCGCGCTTCGAAGCCTGCAGGAATCATGTCTTCAGGTGCACAGTCAGGACCGATATTGTCGGCGCCCACCGGGAACGGCTGCGTCGGAGATGTATGCAAGCGCTCGCTCTGCGGCACGGGCCGTTCTTCGATGGGCCAAACGGGCTCGCCCGTCGCCCGGTCAAACATAAACAAGTACCCATAGGTCGTCATAATGGCGACCGATGGGCGCGTTTCTCCATCAACAACCGCGTCAAACAAAACCGGGGCCGATGAAAGGTCCGCTTCCCATATATCGTGGTGAGTCGTCTGGTAGTGCCACCGCAACTCGCCTGTCTTCACATCCAGCGCAATGATTGAGTCACTATAGAGATTGTCGCCTTCGCGAGCTTCTCCACCCCACTGAGGAATGGGATTGCCGATGGTGACATAAACGAGTCCCAATTCGGGATCAGCTCCAGGCGCAGCCCAAGCCCCTGCACCACCCGGCTTCCACTCATCATGGTCTTGTGGCCACGTTTCGTAGCCCGGCTCACCTTCGAAGGGAACGGTATGAAATGTCCAGGCCGTCTCGCCTGTCTTGGCATCAAATCCGACTACACGACCGCGAATGCCATAATCACCATTGGCAAGCCCTGTAACGACAACACCATTCACATAGATCGGGCCACCGGAGATGAATTGACCGCGCGTCGCACCTTCATCACCGACACGAGCAACCCAAACCTGTTCACCCGTATCTTGCTTCAGCGCCACAACCTGTGAATTACCGAGGCCGACGAAAACCATGCCGTCACCGGTTTCAACGCCCTTAAACAGCCCATAGGTGGACGCAGGCAACTCCTGCTCCCAAATCGTTGCGCCTGTTTTTGGATCGAGCGCGTATGCTTTCGTCGTTCCCGCGACAAACATTTTGCCGTTTGCCACGACCGGAGCTCCGCGAGGCACTTCACGCGGCGGTCCCGCGTCAAACTCATGAAACCACGCCCCGGACAATTGAGATACGTTGGACGTATTGATTTGATCTATTGCGGAATACCGCTGGTTATCCAGACCGCCATTGACACCGGGCCAACTAACGTCGGCCTGCTGCTCTGAGCAGGCTGTCAAGGCGGTGGCCAGAACCACGACTGACACCGCGCCCATCCATAGACTGCGTTTACTCATAGATGCTCTCCCTTCGGTTGTCGCACTATCGCGGCAACCTTACTCCCTGATGACGATTGCATTTTCCGCTATCGCGGCCCCAAAAATACTAACTCAATCTTTGCATGTCCAAATCAGCCGCTCAACACAGGAAATGAGCATTGGCTCGAAGCAAAGATAAAGGTCACGCGTGTAACAAGAGTTACAATTCGCAAGGCGCCCGACGTTAAAGTGCTAACCCCAGGAAATGTAGTGATAGCACGAAAATAATCGCAACGCCCAATGCCAGGGCCGCGCGGGACAAGGGCGCAAATGACCTATTTGTTTCAGGCGCATGAGGGAGGTTCTTGTACCCCGAAATCATAGCCGCAATGATGCCGTCTCGTTTGTACAGAACATAGAACGCAACCGCGGCTACGTGCAGGACGATAAAAATAAGCAATAGCTCAAAGGTCAAATGATGGAGTTCGGCGATCACACGTCCCGCTTTAAAGCTAACCAAGCGAGATAAGGGACCGGAATGCAGGCCATCAATATCTTTGGCAAAAAGTCCAAGCGCCGGCTGAGCCAGTAAGAGCCCAAGCATGAGGACGACGCTAAGAGCCCCCATCGGATTGTGACCGGAAGAGATTATGCCGGGCCTTTTAAAAACTTGGCGGGTGTAAGCCCAGATAGTCCGTGGCCCCCGGACAAAATTTGCGAAGCGCGCAGAGGTGCTGCCGAAAAGCCCCCAGTAAAGGCGAGCCAGAACAAGGCTTAAAACAGCGTAGCCCGACCACACGTGAATTTCGTGAAAATCATTCTCCGCGCTCCACCACGACAAGAGTACAAAGAGCACCAAAGCCCAATGCATAAGACGAACGGGAAAATCCCAGACTTGAACCAGGACCATTCGGGATGAGTCGGACTTTGAATCAGCCTTTAGCAATATGATGCGCCCGCACCTCTTGGCGTTCAGGATCAGCGCTCAACAGGCCCGCCTCCGAACAGCCATATACAACGAAAGTCAGAATTCGAACTCGTGTTCGTCTTTCGTTTTGAAACGCTCGTGACACGCGACACAGGCTTGGCCGGTCACATCTAACTGCGTCGCCAGAGCGACGTTGTCTTCAGTGTCGGCAATTTTATATAGCTTAGCCGTCTCAGCAAGAAATGCGGAATACAGCGCATCAAACTCTTCCCGCTCGGTCCAGATCTCCGGCTTTGCATTTGTGTCTTCGCCGGAAGCCGGACCGCTGCCTTCGGGATACCAATAGGATTGATCCTGAGCCCAGCTGGAAATTTGCCCAGCGTATTCTCTGATAAGAAATTGCAGGGGTTTTTTCTTCTTCAGCTCATCTCTGAGTTCGGCATAAGCCCCGCCCAGTTCGCGCTCATTGGCCTTGCGCGCAAATATAACCTGTTCAGGGGAGGCATCACGCGCGAAGCCCGCCAGGGGCAACACGCTCACAATTACCCCCGATACCGCAATGAAATGGCACAGTCTGCGAATTCCAGTTTTCATTACGGCCTCTTTAGTCCTCCGCTGGGAGGGCCTTTAACTTGCGAGGAACAAGCATTGGACGGCTGAGGCATGACTCAGCCGTCCCTGCCATGCATGAGAACCCACCAAGACGCTGGCAGACCTCGACTGACTAGGACTTTGCGCTCCAGGAAACGCAATGGCCCCGACCGTGGGCCGGACCACTAAAGATAATGCACGTGCCACACCCGTTTTCTGTCGGGGTGAAGAACCCGCAATGCTGACATGACATGGATTGATCAGCCGCCTCTTCCACGTACTCCAGAGAGTCTCGGATGCTCTTTTGACCGGCGTCCAAATTTTCAAGATCGACGCAAACGCCATGATCTGCAGCGGATGCTCGCCCTGTGCCTGCGGCCAGCAGCAACAATCCACCAAGCGGGATTTGTGCGCCTCGCTCAAGCAATACACGCCGTGAGAGATTTTTCTTTTCCATTTGTTCCCTTACTCCCTTTAAATCCATCTAACTTAATGTCAGGCACCTAAAACAACACCCGTTAGTAGATTAGCTTCGCCGTAAATTGTGCCGCAAATAAGTCCAACTGCCGACTCTTTCACGGCACGAACGACCCGCGCACCCACCCGTTTTCTCTCGCATTTTTTGAGGCGCAGGGCAATAAAAATAGGAATCTTAAGGGGTTAGAGAATGGCGCCTTTTGAAGCCTCTCCCATAATCCATGTGACATTCATTATGCATATCGCGGCGCGCCACCTCGCGCAGGCAGCAGTGAATGAATGTGATTCGCAACATGCGCCCTGTCCTCAAGACCGCAGGGTTTAGTTAAAACCCAAATATCGAAAACAAACTGAACTTCTTTCGGTAAGTCTCATGGCATTGGCTACAGACTTCCCCAGTTTTATGAATTTGTGCGGCAAGCATATCAACAGGGCTATTGTCGGCGATATTTTTCAGCTCCCGCGCTTCAATAACAAACTCATCCTGCAGGGCTTTAAACTCAGTGGGTCTTTCCCAGATTTCAGCCTTGGCGTCGGTTTTGATCCCTGACTCAGGCCCGCTTCCGACCGGGAACCAGTGGATCTGATCCTGAGCCCAAGCATCTATCTGACCGGCATGCCGCTGAATACGTCCGATATCCGGTGATGCCCGTTTGATTTCCCGATCAATGTCTTCAAACGCCTCGCCCATATGTTCGAAATTTTCATGGCGCTCTTTCATGATCTGTTCGATTTCCGGCGCTGCGGCAAATGCTGACAAAGAACCGACAATCATCACCAGTCCCGCGCTAATGAGAAATCCATGCCGATGGTTTTGTCTCATTCTTTGGTCCTATTCATTGTAGAAAAGCACAGGGCACAACGTCCGAGTTGTGTGCATGGCAGAAACATACTGCATATACGAACACCGGCCCACTCTCCGATTAAGAAGTGCGGGCCGGAGCGGCAAGATGAAAAAGTTTCGTGACGCGCGCTAAGCGACAGCCTCCGACAGAGTCTTTGAGGTTTCCATTGATTCTGTGCCCCACGAACTAACTGGTACGTCCAAAACCTGCTGAAGCGTCAAGCCCACACGCGTGACCGGGTCACCCTTTGCTTGAATATGCAATCCGGTTTTTACACGGCCGCCACCCGAGCCAATCGTAATCATTGGAATATTCTCCAACGAATGGACCTTGGCGAAGCCGGTTTCACTAGAAGCGAGAACCAATGTCCGGTCAAGAAGGCTGCCATCGCCTTCACGGACGCTCGCCAACGCCGACGCTTGATCGGCCAAGCTGGCCATGATTACTTCATTGAACCACTGCGCTCGCGGTTGGTAGCCCATATCTTCGTTAAGGGCTTCTTCGTGTGTAAGAATATGATGCGTCGCCGTTTCGCCGCCTCGCCGAACAGATGACGTTGCATCGGCGAATGAAACGTTGAAAACACGAGTTTGATTGCAGGCTAAGGCATGCGCCAACAATCCTGAAAACAACTTCAAATTCTTCACTACCGCGTCGATTTCAAGACCGGGGGCGCTTTCTTCAACAGCTCCAGGCTTCGTGCAGGCTTCCATCGGCGCCGGCTTTTCAAGTTCTACGGCCAATTGGTGTTCCAATTGACGCAACGAAGTGAAGTACTCGTCAAGCCGTTCGCGGTCGGCGGATCCCAGTTCCTTCATCAATGCCGCGCGCTCGTCGGAAACCGACGACAAAACGCTCTTGCGCACCATAACCTTCGGATCAGGAACAAATTCGGCGGCGTTGGGATCCTTAAAATCAGGTCCGAACAAGCGCGTGTAAAGCGCGACAGGAGATACTTCAGACGGGTTAAGAGCACTACCGCTACGGCGACTCACGGATTGGTTGGGACTGCCGCCGCCGGTCACTTCAATGGATCGGAACCGTGTCTTCGTGCCAATCGTATTGGAAACCAAAACGTCAAGACTGGGGTAATCGGGCCGCGTTCCCGCTTTAGGCACGTGACCGAGCAATGCACCTTGATGGCCGGTTTGATGCGGTGTCGGCGGCTTGCCGTCTAGAAATACTTTCATCCCGCTGTAGACGTTCATCTGACTTTTAAAGGCCGATAACGGCTTCAACTCGGGCGACATCTCATAATTGGCGCCGATTGTTTTTGGCTCCCACAGTCCTGGCGTCAAACCGCACCCCCAAAACCAGCTTCCGAAACAAGTCGGGAGTGGGGCGCCGGTGGCCGCAAGAGCCGTGCCATTGGAATTCAGAAAAATATCGAGATAGGGAAGCCCCACCGATAAAGCGGCACCACTCATAATACCGCGGAGAACTGTCCGACGATTAGCGGCTCTCATAATTGCACTCATTGCTCACTCTCCGATTTGAAGTTTTGAGCCGAGGCCATCGCCGGCGCTTCTGCGTCGGCCTCAGTCGGTGAGATACGGAAAAACGTGTCGCTCATCGCGATGCGCCGTAAAAGCTGTGGAAATTTGTAACCGTCTTTCGCAAAAACATTTTCAACAAATGTGTCGAGCCAATCTTTTTCGCTTTTGGTCGGTGTACGGCCTACCCCATAGGAGAACACTCGATTAACCAGACACGATGAAACTCCCGGGTGATCGTGAACCGCCTGCCCTAATTCAGAAGCATCTGCAAAAGCGACGCCATCCAATTCACCGCTTGTATTTATTGGGGTACCGTTTTCCGTGGTGCGGAACCCGCCAATCGTATCAAAACTTTCAAGAGCTAACCCGATAGGGTCGGTGATTTTATGGCAGCCCACGCACATAGGTTCGCCTGCGTGAGCATCCAGCCGCTGACGCACAGTTTTAAAATCTGGGTTCGAAGCGTCTTGCACAATATTGAAGTCCACATTCCCTGGCGGGTCGGGAACTTTTTGACATAACAAGATTTCGCGCAGTGCCTTCCCGCGAAGCGTTGGCGAGGTTCGGCCTGGGTGCGAGTGGAGTGCAACAAAACTCGCGTGCGTTAAAATGCCCGCCTGCTGAGAATCTTCCGAAAATTCATAAGGCTCCCAACCATCGGGCGTCACGACCGGCACTCGGTACAAAGCCCCGAGCAACCTCGTTAGATAAGTTTTACGTGTTGTGAAAAGGTCGCGGTAATCGCCGTTATGGGTCACCAAGTGATCAACAGCTGTTCGTAGCGTCTGTTCTTTGGCGTCTTCCGCCGCGATAAAATTGAACTTCGGAAAAATCTCGGCGTCCTTGGACAGTTCGTCGAACTTATCAAATTCAAGCAAGTCCGAGAAAAAGGCGCGCACACCAATCTTAAGGCGCGGCGAGGCAACCATCCGCTCAACTTGGCGGGCGATGCCCCGACTGTCATGCAGTTCGCCGTTCGCCGCCGCGGCCAACAACTGATCATCGGGCGCCGAATTCCATAGGAAAAAGCTTAAACGAGACGCTTTGGAGAACGCATCCAGACGAAGAGAGCCGGGGCTTTGCGGATCAGGCTCGGATGTTTCCTGCCTAAAAATGAACTGCGGCGCAACAAGCATGCCGGCGAGGCCCATTTCAAGACCTTCGTAAAAGTTACCGAATTTGTCGGTCGCCACGTTCGCATTTTCAACGCGAGCATCTAATTCGGCATCCGTCAGTGGCCGCCGATATAATAACCGGCCCACCTTCTTTAAAAACTGTCTGGCGCAGGCCTCATCGCGAGACTCAAGGTTAACGGGGGCGCACCCAACTAAAGTGTCGCGGCGACCTTCGCCCGTAACCTGTGCAGCAACGCTACGCGCCATAATATCGTACTGCTGCAAACCTGAAGTGGTTACGCTAACTTTACCCGCACCAACGGCGAGCAAACCGCCTTCACGTGGGTCCGGCTCAAATCGCCCACCCAACTCAACCGTCGGACCGAAAATATCCTGAACAACTTGCTCGTACTGACTTTCAGTTAAGCGACGCATGACCGGTGGGCCGCCCGCACCGGACACCTCTTCCACGGCACCAGAACTAGCCGCCATCTCAGTAGGTGTGCAGCCAGCCGCAAAAACAGCACCAATCACTACACTCAACGCACTAAAACAGCGAAGTTTCCGTAAGCGTGGGGTAATTTTCACGTTGTTATCAAACGCTTCTCTCATCAGAAACACGTCTCCTGTCGGACCCGCTCCAGCCAGCTAGGGATTGCTTGTCGCATCCGCTGTTTGAGCTTCTTCGGGATACACAATGATTGCGGGTTGGGCATCGACCCACCACGCCGTCGAAATTGCTTTATTTTCGCCGGTCTTTGGATCGGGGTCCGCATCAGCATGTTTTTTCAAAGCGTAGTAAACACCCGGAATATCGATACCCGCACTATGCTCGACAATCCATGCACCTTGCGCGTAACTCCAATAGAGGGCCTCCCAAGGTTGATATCCGCCAAGTATCCCCTCAGCCGTACCATCCTCTTTCAGGCTCAGACGCAGACGCGCGTTACTAAATTCAAACAGCGGCAACAGCATCGGGTCAGCTTCCAACTTGGCGTCGAAAGCCTCCGAGACAACAACGCCGTTTTCGATGCGGCCCTGAACCACGGTGCGTGAGCGGGAGTTCGGATCGACACGCAGCGTCATGTCCGCGAGCGCATCTCCATTTGTATCGCGTCTAATCGCATCGACGGACTTGTCCATTACGATTGATATGTCGTCATCGTTTTGAAAGTCGTCGATATCACGAATTTCGATCAGCCACGCCGGTGCTGTATCGCGCGTCAAATCCCATTGCGCATAGGGATAAATCGGCAGATCCGGTGCGTGAAATGCAAAATTCTGAATGCACCCCATGGCACGATACATCTGATTGTCGACACCTTGCTCACCGCTGATGGGATCGATGAAATCTTCGCTGCCCATTTTTCCGTCGAGGTTAAATCCAAAGCCTCTATTGCCGGTCACAGGTGTGAGATTCGGATCGGGCTGTGTCCAGGGATTTGCATATACATTTACGGGCTCGCCGTTAACGCGACCTCGCATGGTGGTGACAGGAATGTATCCGCCATTAGGGAAGTCCTTCATGAGGTCTTCCACTTCCTGATTGGCATAACCCAATCGCCGCAATTCTCTTTTATAAAACTCGTCGGAAAGCGGGTTGAGCCCATCAGGGCAATTGGATTCTACATAAGCCGTTGCCACGTGAAACCAGTCGACCACAAATCCGCGGCTTTCGCCGGCAACAGCGGTGGATGCCGATAAGCCAAAGCCAATCGCAGCGCCAATCGGCAGCACACAGCCTCGAAGCCAATCGTTATTGTTAAATTTCGTCCCACCACGAATGGAGAACATGCTTCGCCTCCCTAGCTAGCAGCATATCTCAACACGTTCTTTGCGCCTTTGTGGCTCGAGCAACGCAATTTAGCGCCCCAAATTTTGTCGGAACGCCGCCACTGAACCTACAAATGCGACTTGTATTCTACAGTGTCATGTCACCATCCTAGTGTATAGTAACACTACGTAACATTCTATTTCAGATTGTTAATATGAAAATATATTACCAATAAGTGTGAGTATAAGTTTTTTGTCAACGCGTTTGAGATTTAGGTAATGACTCAGCCCAAACCCATTCCACTGCGCAAGCAGCAGAAAAATTATACCCGACAAAGACTTCTCCAAGTTTCGCGCGAGTTGTTTGTCAAAAAAGGCCCCCAAGCTACGGGCATTGAAGACATTGCGAAGGCTGCGGGAACCTCACGCGCAACCGTGTACACGCACTTTGCCGGCAAACAGGACATCATTCGGGAAATGTTGTCAGAGGTTTGGGATAAAGCGCTAACCTTGTATCAGGACTTCGACAATCTGCCCGATTGGACCCGCCCGAGCATAGAAGGCTGGCTCCGCTACGTTTTTGAGGCTTGGGAAGAATACGGCGCAAGCACAAAAATTGTGCTGCGCGAAATGCCGTCAGAGGCAAACGCAGAATTTCAATCTCAGCTCGAAAACCAGGTCGCGGCATTCACCCAGACGCGTGAAAAGTGGTCTCACTTTGATCCCGAA
>CAXBLG010000049.1:0-23945 GCA_963976395.1 uncultured Rhodospirillaceae bacterium | reverse complement strand
CGGTAAACTCCGTCCAAAATTGATGAATTTTATCGATTACGCAGGCCTTAGCGGGTCCCTGAGAAGCAGGAGTGCCGATAGGCAGGGCTTGCTGCCCGAAACAAGATTCCGAAATGTTAGGTTGATTCGCTCCAATTTGCGCGAAGTATCATTGGGAATATTCAGGGTGCATGGCCAACTGTATGTCGGCCCAAGTGGCTGCGTCCGCAATGTTGTATGTCTTTCCTGCCGCCGAGTCGGATGAAAGCAGGGCCCCAACTTTCGCCTTTGCTTCAGGCGTCAGATAGTGCTCCGTGATCAGCGCAACGTTGCGATGAGCCTGATCATCCCACGCCAACGCTTTTTAAGGCGCTAGGGCCGGAAAAATAAGAAGCGCTATTGAAACAACCCATACACGCATGAATGTCCCCTCCGATTCGAAACCCTTAAAAAATACTCGGCCCAATTCGTCTGCGGGACATTGATCTCTGTCAAGATTATGGTTGTGATGACACTATAGCGGATTTTAGCTGAGTTTTTCCTAAGTAGAATGACCGCGACTGAAACAATCGCTTTTAATGTTATCCGAATAGTTCCGGGCATTCACGGCAGCATTTGTTCCGCACGATGATGTAGATCAGGTGAAAGGTTGCCAAGCCAGCGAGTAGGCAAAAGAAAGAAATATAAGCGTAGGTCAAAAACGCATATACCACGACTAAGACGGCAATCAGCGTTAACCCGAAAAGGCGCATATGCAGATAGGTCGAGATCATGGCCGGTGTCACGAGCAGGAAAATGTAAATCGAGTAAGTCAATGCCCGAGGAATCAAATAGTCTAGAAACATGGTATCTTCATAGGCGAGTGAGTGCCGGCTGATACTGACATCCACCCATTCGGGATGGAAAATGTGTGGAACATAAAGTATTAGACCGAAAGCAAGCCCCGCCATGACGAAGCCCAACAATGGCAACTTGCGCCGACTCGCCGGAGGCTCCAAAAAATAAATGCTGAATGGTATCCAGACCGGCCACATCAGCCATGAGAAGAAGATATATCCCATTGAGGCCCACCAAATCATCGATGGGTCGACAGTATTCACTCCCATCCACACATGGCCTTCCAATAGTTGCTGAAGCCCCGCAAGCGTTGGCATCTGTGAAACAGGAAAATATCTTTTATTTATCCTGATTGCTTTCCAGCCGGCGAACACTCCGCCTGCAATCAGGGTTCCACCGACTACAAAGCTTACAGGCTCAGACCAACACATGCTTTGTTCTTCTTATTTTGATTATTTTGAGGAATTTCGAATGGCCTTAGCAAAACAATCAATATCAATATAGCAAGAGAGTACATTATAGCAAGAGAGTACATTTGGGGCGAGCACTTCATTACGCATGCACATAGCGGCTGTCACCTACCTCACGAAAGCTTAGAAGCCTGATACAAAGACAATGTTCCGAACATCGTAGATATCTCCTCCTTGATTGCAATATCAACAAAGCCAGCCGTTCGCATTGCCTCCGGTAGCAGCCCCCTCACATTATCCGCCGTTGTTTTAAATCCGTCGAGCAATTGGACACCGAAGAAAAGTATTCGCATCAATGAGCTGGTGGCTTTTCCCCAATCAGCGATATGAAGGCGGCCCCCCGGCTTGAGAACGCGGAAAGCTTCTTTTAGCGTACCAATCTTGTTTTCCCATGAGAGATGATGAAAAAAGAGCGTCGAAACTATTTGATCATATGTCTCGTCCGCATAGGGCAATGCAAAAGCTAGGCCCCGATCAAATTGAATATTTACACCAGCTTTTGCAGCCTTTTGTTTTGCCCTCGCAAGAACGACATTGTCTCCGTCTATCCCTGAAACAACGACATCATCCCGTTTTTGTTTCAGGAGTATCGCGAACGTACCAGTACCACATCCCAAATCTAGCACGCGCGCACCCTGGCTAGAGTTCGCCAACTCAATCAAGCGGGTCTTAAATACACTTTCGCGAGTCGTTAGCGTGACGATGGGATCGTAAAGGCCAGTGAGCCAATGAAAACGAAGAGCCGGTATGTATTTGTGACTCATAATGATCACCTTCACAAAGTTCGTTGTGCAATAGCTGTCACTTCCATTTACTTGATGTGATTTGAAAGCGCTTATGTATCACGGGCACTCCCTCGGCACAGGATAAACCAACTCTACTGGGTTGTTACTTTCGCTGGCTGGTCACGGCTTGCCGACTGAGGTCACCCGCATTAAAGTCTTTCCAGACCGTTTAGGTTTCACCTGACAATAGCCGTCGGCAGGATGCCTATCATCGCACGACGTTCTGCGGCTGGCCCCTTCCAAAGGCTCGAATATTGTCGAGCGTGAATTGGACAATACGTTCAACGGCACTGTCCGTATTATAAGCGATGTGCGGTGTTATGATTACGTTCGGAAATCTCAGAAGCACATGATTAGCAACCAGCGCCTTAAGGTCGTATTCGACGTTCGGCGGTGCACGGAAAATCTCGGCTTCCTCGCGGATCAGCGGTTCCTCCGGGAGCACATCCAAACCGGCTCCTTTGAGCCGATTGTCGACAATGGCTCTCACCAGCGCTGCTGTATCGAATACATTTACTCGTGCGGTCACCACCAGTTTATCGTAAATGCGGGCTTTTCTATGGCTGGCCGAAGCGTTTGCAGCTTCGACAAACCACGCGATTTAGAACGTTCGACGTCCGCCTTAACTTTCAAAGGAAAATTTGATTGGGCCAATACTTATTAAGTTTACCACAAGGAGGACAGCCACAAACATTGTTTGCACAATCATATCGGGCTACAAATAGAATGAGTGATTCTGGACCCTACACAGTCGCGCTCCATCGCCACGCAACAAGCTATTTGGTTACCACCCAATCCAATGCTTATGTAATCCTTGACCGACATTCGCAATGAGCTAGTTTAACATACCGCAGGATACTAGTGTTGACTGTCGTCAATGCTCGCGGCAATGCGGGATATTAAGATTACTCAGATAATGTGAGTTTCGCGCAGGCACATTGATTTAGGCATTGACCTATGTCCGGCGATTGCGGTGGAAGAAATATTACGAACACCGAAAACGGAATCTCTCTATGTGGAAAATCCTGCTCCCTATTGACGGCTCAAATCACTCCATCCGAGCGCTTGAATATGCACTTGCGCGCAAGCAGCGGGGGGACCAATTTTCGACCGTGATTCTTCATGTGCAACCTGAGATTCCGCCCTCCCTCTATCTCGGCCAGGAAGTGGTCGATAGATGGAAGGCTTCAGAACTCAAGCGCCTCGATTCAAAACAAAAAGTTAAGTCTCTAAAAAGTCAACTTCGTGCAGAGTTCCATGTGGAATGCGGGGAAGCAGCGAAGGAAATAGTCTCCTATGCGGAAAAAGCAAAGTGCCAAGAAATAATTATGGGAACGAGAGGCCTTGGAGCGTTGAAAGGATTATTCATGGGATCCGTCGCGACGAAAGTTATTCAGTCGGCTACGGTCCCAGTCACCTTGATCAAATAGCGGCTGTTGTTGGGCAACTGCGCGCCATCCGACTAGAACGCGAGAACACAAGAATCGCCTCCCATTAGATTTCCGACACAAGAGTTACATATTCTCGGAACCACAACGGAAGCAAACGAGAAAATAAGCATGAGCCCCGCCACCAAGTCCGTCACGAATCTATGTTACTGGGAGTCCGAAGGCCACCCGAATGGGCGGACCATAGATCATTGGCTGCGGACTAAGCGTAACATTCACAAGGAACGGCCCAGCTCGAAAGCCGCAAGGAAGTCACCCTACAGAAACATTTCAGCGGTTTAGTGGGTAAAAGTGTCTACTGAATTTCATCAGCCCTGTTATTCAACTGTGAATACGCTTGTATGAATAATTTTTGTGAATTCGACCATCATTTGATGGGCGAAGGGAAGCATTTGCGTCTTCATAAGAAATTGGGCGCACACTTCGGACATAGGGATGGCGCTGAAGGGGTGTGGTTCAGGGTATGGGCGCCCAATGCCCAACGCGTCAGCGTAGTAGGCGACTTCAATGGATGGGTCCCCGATTACCATATTATGCGACCCTGCGCATCGTCAGGCGTTTGGGAGGTTTTCGTTGATGGCGTCCTGCCGGGAGCATCCTATAAATTTGATATTCAATCGGCGATTGGCGCCCACCTGCCGTTAAAGGCCGATCCTTTCGCGGGAGCGCACGAGATTCCTCCCCGAAGCGCATCAGTCGTCTGCGCTCCGAGTACGTTCCCATGGTCCGACGATGAGTGGATGAGACGCCGCCAGCAGGGCGATCCACGGCATACTCCGATGGCGATTTACGAAGTTCATTTAGGCTCTTGGGCTCGGAACAACGACGGCAGTTTCATGACCTACCGAGAGATCGCGGACCGCTTAATCCCATATGTAAAGGAAATGGGTTTCACCCACATTGAAGTTCTGCCCATTTCTGAGCATCCTTTTTACGGTTCTTGGGGCTATCAGCCGCTCGGACTTTTTGCACCCACTAGCCGCTATGGCACCTCGGACGATCTGCGAGCCTTTATAAACCGTGCCCACCGCGAGGGAATCGGCGTCATTCTTGATTGGGTCGTGAGCCACTTCCCCGAGGACGGTCATGGGCTGGTTCGTTTTGATGGGACATGTCTTTATGAACATGATGATCCCCGCCAAGGCCGACAATCGGAATGGGACACACTGATCTATAACTACGGCCGCACTGAAGTGGCCAATTACCTCATTTGCAATGCCCTTTCGTGGCTTGAAGACTATCACATGGACGGCCTAAGAGCAGATGCAGTGGCGTCAATGTTATATCTGGACTATGCCAAAAGTACGGGCGAGTGGGTGCCAAATATATACGGTGGAAATGAGAATCTGGACGCAATCAACTTTCTGCGCCGACTAAATGAAGCTGTCTACGCCACCTGTCCCGGCGCCATCACCATAGCCGAAGAGTCGACTGCCTGGCCTCAAGTATCTCGGCCCACCTACACCGGCGGCCTTGGTTTCGGCTTCAAGTGGAACATGGGCTGGATGAACGACACTCTGCGCTACATGCGGCACGATCCGGTTTACCGAAAGCATCATCACGGCGACCTCACCTTTGGTATGCTTTATGCGTTCCATGAGAACTTCATCTTACCTCTTTCTCACGATGAAGTGGTTCACGGCAAAGGCTCTTTGCTCTCCAAGATGCCGGGGGACCACTGGCAGAAGTTTGCCAATCTTCGCGCTTACTTAACATTTTTCTATACGCACCCGGGCAAGAAATTACTTTTTATGGGCTGTGAGTTTGGACAATGGCAAGAATGGAATCACAATGTCAGTCTCGACTGGCACTTATTAGACAATGCAGACCACAAAGGCATACAAACCCTAGTGCGCAACTTGAACACGCTTTATCAGTCATTATCTGCACTGCATGAACGCGACTGCGAACCAGATGGTTTCTGCTGGCTCAACTCAAACGATCAAGACAATAATGCCGTCTCGTTTTTGCGCTTTGGATCCAATAGATCAGATTTTGTGATTATCGTGTGTAACTTTTCGCCGGTCGTCCGCCACCGATACCGTGTAGGCGTTCCCCGCGCGGGCGAGTATCGCGAACTTTTTAATTCGGATTCGGAGATCTACGGCGGATCCAACGTAGGCAATTCCGGGTGCGCAATCGCGGCAAGTGTACCATGGAACGACCAACCTCATTCGTTAGAGCTTACCGTGCCACCTCTTGCCGCACTCATTCTACAACCAGCGTGATGGATCGCCTGGATATTGGCGCGCCCGATCCTCTGGGCGCACATTGGGACGGCCATGGCGTTAACTTTGCCCTTTTCTCGGCGCACGGTGAGAAAGTCGAACTTTGCCTTTTTTCCGAAGGAGGCGGCCGCGAAGTTGAGCGTCTTCTATTGCCCGCGCGCACCAAAGACATTTGGCACGGATATCTCCCAGAGGCGGCCCCCGGTCTTTTATACGGCTATCGTGTCCACGGTCCGTATCAGCCAAAGCGGGGGCACCTATTTAACAGCCACAAACTGTTAGTCGATCCCTACGCCCGGGCTCTCACCGGCCCAGTTGTATCGAACGAAGCGCTTTATACTCATCGCACCGACGACCCGTCGGAGGACCGCTCTCTTTTCACGCGCGATAGTGCACCATACGTTCCAAAAGCAATAGTCACGGGCACGGTAGGGCTATCCGACTTCACAAGGCTGCAAACGTCGTGGACAGATACCATCATTTACGAGCTTCACGTCAAGGGAATGACGACGCGTTATCCCAAGGTGCCGCCGTCGAACCGAGGCCGTATTGCGGGCCTCACTGCGCCCGCCGTGATAGACCATTTGCAAAAGTTGGGTATTACAGCCGTTGAACTGATGCCAATTTTTCCATTCGCCGACGAACCCCACTTGGTCCGTCAGGGTCTGGCAAACTACTGGGGGTACAATCCCTACAACTTTTTCGCACTCGATGCGCGCTATGCCGGATCGGATAGTCGGAATGAATTTCAAAGTATGGTCGAAACCTTTCATTGTGCTGGTATAGAAGTAATTCTGGATGTTGTCTTTAACCACACAGCAGAGGGTGGACGACACGGCCCGACATTTTCACTGCGAGGAATCGACAACGCCAGCTATTACGCCTTGGATCCGGCAGATAAGACCACCTATGTGAATGACACTGGATGCGGAAACACTCTGCAAGTATCCCATCCTCAAGTACAGAAATTGATTCTAGACTCACTGAGAATGTGGGCCATGGAGATGGGCGCAGACGGCTTTCGGTTCGATTTGGCTCCCGTATTGGCACGAACGGAGACCGGCTTTCAGCGGGAGGCGCCACTACTAAAAACAATTTCCACCGATCCGATCCTGTCACAATTAAAGATGATCGCGGAACCTTGGGACATCACCGGACACCATCTTGGTGGGTTCCCCACCACTTGGAGCGAATGGAACGATAAATATCGGGACACGGTTCGTGCTTTTTGGCGCGGCGACTCTCATCAAACGGCAACACTAGCAACATGCATCGCAGGATCAAGCGATCTATTTCCGGCGCCCACATCGAGCATCAATCACATTACAAGCCACGATGGTTTCACCTTGCTTGATTTGGTCAGCTACGCGCATAAGCACAATGAGGCCAACGGCGAAGAGAATCGCGACGGACACAATTATAATTACAGTTGGAATTGCGGCGTCGAAGGGCCGACAACGGACATTTCGATTGAACGACTCCGACTGCAACAGAAGCGTAATCTCTTGCTCACATTGTTGACGTCTCAGGGGGTGCCCATGCTGCTGGCAGGCGACGAGCTTGGACGCACTCAGCGGGGCAACAACAATGCGTATTGTCAGGACAACGAAATCAGTTGGATTGATTGGTCGCCACATGACCCGAACGACGTTAAGTTCCTGCAGTTCGTCCAGCGGCTTATCGCCTTGCGGAAGGACGTGCCTACCCTCCGCCGTTCCCATTTCTTCTTGGGCCGACCCATAGCCGATGATGGCTCTAAAGACATAATATGGCTTCACCCGGACGGGCGAGATATGACCGACAGTGATTGGAATGATCCACACCTTCAGTGTTTTGGTTTTTTCATGGGCGAAGCTGAGCCACCTTTAATCATCTTGATGAATGCCGGCAGCAAAACGCGCTGCTTTCAACTCCCCGCTTCTTCGATTGGAACTGGATGGAACGTGCTACTTGACACGTCCCGCAGCGTTTCATCGCATATTCTCTCGAATCTCCGCTATCCGTTAGACGCACATGCATCTGCAATCATCATCGGCGGCTCTACCGATGACTGACGACAGTCTTCTAAGCCGCCTTACAGCTGCGGCCGGGATCGCTTCCAGCTATTGGGACTTGCACGGACATCTTCACCAAAGCACACCTGAAACGCAGCGCGCTTTACTGAAAGCAATGGGACTACCCGCCGGTTTTCCTAATGAAGCGGAAATCAGTTTGCGCAGGTTAACGCTGCCGAGCCGGGAAAACATGATTTCACCCGTGACCGTTCTGCGCGCACCTCAGGCGACATTTTCGTTGACTCTCCCAGAGACCGCGCTGGACCGTTCGCTCCGATGGGAAGTCGCGCAGGAAGATGGCGAGCTGAGGCGCAAGGACGTGGCCGTGTCTAGCTTAGCCCCCGCTGAGGCTATGTCGATAGAGGGACTCAGGTTTATACGGTACGGGGTGTCGTTGCCGACCGATATACCCTTTGGCTACCATCGATTGTCAGTCGCATGCGGTGATTATAGCTCGGAAGGATCACTGATTATCGCGCCACCCAACGCCTATCAACCCGATTGGCTCGCGAGAAGTGAAAGGCTATGGGGCACGGCGTGCCATATCTACACCATTAGATCGGACAAAAATTGGGGCATCGGCGACTTTGGCGATTTGAAGGAGTTGATCACATTAACGTCAGAGGGCGGTGGTGATGTGGTGGCTGTTAATCCTTTTCACGCTCTTTTTCCGACGAATCCTGATTCAGCCAGCCCTTACTGGCCGTCCAGCCGCCGTTTTCTAAACCCGCTCTACATCGACCTGTCTCGTATTCCTGAGTTGGAGAACTGCCCGGCTACAAAAGCGGGCATCACCGCCGATCACCTCGCTGAACGCATTGCGGCTGCGGCCGGGTCCGAGAAAATCGCCTATGCTGAAGTGGCCTCACTCAAACTTGAAGCGCTGCGGCACCTCGCCGCCGAATTGACCGGAAATGAGCCGGAGGATCTCAAAGAGTTCATTGAGGATGGGGGAGCCACCCTGAAAACATTTGCGGTTTTCTGCGCACTGAGCGAGAGCTTTTCCGGCAGTCCGTGGCCTACGTGGCCGGAGCAATATCAGCGCCCGGAGGAAATCTACGTGAAAAAATGGACGGATGCTCATCCGGACCTTGTGCGCCCCCACATGATCATGCAGTGGCTTGCTGATCGCCAACTGAAAAGCGCCGCAGAAACTGCAAGAGGTATGAAAATCGGCATTATGCGCGACTTGGCGGTTGGCGCCAGCCCAGACGGGGCGGATGTATGGCTCGATCAAAACCTCTATCCTTTGGGCATACGTTTTGGTGCCCCGCCCGATGACTTCACTACTGCCGTTCCCCCGCCCAATCCGTTGGTCATGCGGCAAACGGGATACGCATCTTATATCGCCGCCTTGCGCGCCAACATGCGGTACGCCGGGGCACTGCGCATAGATCATGCAATGGGTTTGCAGAGGTTGTTTTGGATACCGCCTGGAGCAAACGCAGAAGACGGAACTTATGTTCACTACCCTTCCGACGATCTCTTCGCCATCTTAGCTCTAGAAAGCTGGCGTCATAGATGCGTGATCATAGGAGAAGACCTCGGAACGGTACCCGAGGGATTTAGGGAACGGATGGAGAGAGAACGCCATCTCTCCACGCGGCTGTTGTATTTCGAACGCGAAGGTGAAGGCGGATTTAAACCGCCTCAGGCATATCCTGCCCACTGTGTCGCGCAGGCGAACACCCACGATCTGCCGACCCTTACAGGATTCTGGGAAGGACAGGATATCAAGGTCCGGCTCAGATTAGATCCTTCCTATCCAGCCCAAGAACAATACTCGGTCAGGGCGCTGGACCGGCGGCTTTTATTGGCCGCGCTCAAGGAACAGAGCCTTATACCCGACGACGCCGACGAGAGCCTCTCCAATTTTGCATTAATTGCAGCGATTCACCGCTTTCTCGCGCGCTCTTGCGCGTTGCTCGCTCTCGTCAATCTCGACGACATCATGGCAGAAACCAGCCAACTCAACATGCCCGGCACAACAAATCAGTATGACAATTGGAGCCGTAAATTGCCCATCAAACTCGAGTGTCTCCGACTGCATGACGCTTGGAGCGAGGTTGTGGATACCATGACCCAAGAGCGTCGCGGTTCCAAAAACTAGAGTGATTTGATCGCCCATATTTTTTCAGCATATTGATGTATCGCTCGGTCCGACGAAAATCGGCCCATGTGGGAGATATTCAGAATCGTCCGATGCGCCCAATTGTCCGGATTTGAAAAGTCAGAATCTATACGATCCTGCGCATTCATATAAGATCGATAGTCTGCCAGCACGCAAAAATGATCGCCACCAGACAAGATTGAGTCCCGTATGACTGCGTGGCGATTGGGTTCGTCGGGGGAAAAGTACCCTCCTCCGATCATGTCGATGCACGCTTTCAGCTGCTTATCCTCCTCGTAATAAGTCCAAGCATCATATCCCTTGGCCCGCAACTCGGATACTTGCTCCGCGTTCATACCAAATAGGAATATATTCTGCTCGCCTACTGCGTCGCTGATTTCGATATTCGCGCCATCTAAAGTGCCGAGCGTCAGGGCACCGTTCATTGCAAATTTCATGTTGCCGGTGCCAGATGCCTCGGTTCCCGCCGTTGAGATGTGTTGAGCCAAGTCAGCCGCTGGGATAACGACCTCGGCTACTGAAACCTTATAATCTGGAATGAACAATAGCTTCAATAGATCCCGCGTTTCAGGGTCGTTGTTGATCGTCCTTGCCACATCACAGATCAATTGAATGATGTGCTTCGCCATGTCGTATCCAGGGGCTGCTTTTCCACCGATAAAGATAGACCGCGGCTGAACTGCAGAGTCTCCTTCTTTAATACGCCTGTAACGTGAAACAACATGTAGAACGTTCAATAGCTGTCGTTTGTATTCGTGGATTCGCTTGACCTGAATGTCGAACATCGAATGCGGGTCAATCGTCTCGCCGACGGTTGAGCGTATGAAAGATGCCAACCTCGCTTTATTGTTCGCCTTCACACGCTGAATTTCATTTCGGAACGCTTCATCATCAACAAAGGAAGAAAGGGTTTCAAGATGCTCCAGTCTCGTAGTCCACGCATCGCCGATACGAGCCGTAATCGCCCGGGCTAGATCCGGGTTGGCAGTCAAAAGCCATAATCGTTGTGTTATTCCATTCGTGATCGACAGAAATCTATTGGGAGACATTTTCTCGAAATCAGCGAACATCATCTCGCGCAGAAGCCTCGTTTGCAGTTGTGAAACGCCGTTCACACGATGAGAACCGACAATGGCAAGATGGGCCATGCGAATGCGGCGAGAGGAGTCGTCAACCAAAGACATCTGTCTAAGTTTTCTCATTTCGCCCGGAAATGCTTCCTTGACTTGTGCGAGGTGGGCTTCGTTGATCTGATAGATGATCTGCAAATGGCGAGGCAAGATGCCTTCCAGCATTGCGATCGGCCACGTCTCCAAAGCTTCCGGGAGCAGGGTGTGGTTAGTATAGCCGAAAATCAATGTCGTCTTGCTCCAGGCGTCTTCCCATTTGAAGTTATGCTGATCGACAAGCAACCTCATCATCTCAGGTATGGCCAGCGCCGGGTGCGTATCATTGAGCTGAATAGCGACCCTTTCCTCGAGGTTGTTCAGATTGGGATTCGACTTAAGATGCCGTCTAAGAATGTCTTGAAGCGATGCAGATACAAAGAAGTACTCCTGCTTGAGGCGCAACTCCTGGCCCACGGCAGTTGAATCATTCGGATATAAGACTTTCGATAGGCTCTCGGAAATCGTCTTGTCCTGGACGGCTCGCACGTAATCTCCTTCGTTAAAGTAGCGAAGGTCGAAATCGCGCGACGCACTAGCTGCCCACAGGCGAAGATACAATACCGTGTTTGACCGGTAGCCCGATATGGGCAAATCGTAAGCCAAGGCAGTGACGTTATCACCGTCAACCCAATGCCACTCATCACGCCCGTCCGAGCGGGAGGACCGCTGGAGGCGGCCATGGAATCGAATAGGGTACGTGATTGTCGGTCGACGAAATTGCCACGGATCTCCATAACGAAGCCAAGGTTCTGGATGTTCCACTTGTTGGCCATTTTCGATGGCCTGCGAGAAGAGCCCGAATTCGTAGCGGATGCCATACCCAAATCCTGGGTAACGGTGAGTGGCAAGGGAATCGAGAAAGCATGCTGCGAGCCGACCTAAACCGCCGTTGCCAAGACCCATATCAGTCTCAAGCGCCACAAGAGTATCTAGAGACAAGCCGAGACGCCTCAACGCCTCTTTCACGTTTTCTGTAATACCCAGATCGAGAAGCACTTTCGGCAACATACGCTCAGGCAAATATTCTAGACTCAGATAATATATGCGCTTGGCACCTGTCTCGTGAATTTTTCGTCCTGACTCTGCCAAATAATGGCTCAGTATCCCTCTCAGAAGAAACGCCAGCGCAGCGTACCAATCCCTTTCTTGTGCATAAACCGGATCGCGTCCCACCATCGTCACAAGAGCACGAATGAGTTCGCACCTGATCTCTTCTGGATCGTTGGTGTTAATCTCGCACAGGCTTTGATCGAAATTTAACGTCGCTTGGTCCATTACTGCCGCTCCACACTGGCATTGATTAGGCTCTTGTATAGTTCAAGGTATTCGCCCGCACGCGCGTCCCACGAGGAATCCTTTGCCATGCACCGCGCCTGAAGCTTACGCCACGTCTGTGATTGTTGATACGACTTGAGCGCCCGTTGAAATGTCTCGACAAGGGCCTCAGGTGTTGCAGCGTCGAAAGTGAATCCGTCTTCACCATCGTGCACGGTATCGGCCAGCCCGCCAACGCGCCGCACAATGGGCAGTGTACCATATCGTTGGGCATAGAGCTGCGTCATGCCGCAAGGCTCATAGCGGGACGGCATCATGAGCATGTCACTTCCAGCCATGATCCGGTGGGCTAGCGTCTCGTCGTAAGCACAGCGAACGGCAACGCTGCCTAACAGCTCTTTCGCGGCTGCCCGAAGCGCTTTTTCCAGAGAGGTATCACCGGTCCCAAGGATAGCTACCTTGGCGCCAAGAGCAATAATGTTAGATAGAGCCTTAAGGACGAGGTCGATACCCTTCTGTGGCACAAGGCGGCCGACGATTCCAATGACAGGTTCATTCTTTTGAAGATCAAGCGACAATTCGCGGCAAAGTGCGATCTTGTTTTCGTGCTTCTGCGTCAGCGTAGACGGTGAAAAGGTTTGTACAATCATGTTGTCTATAGATGGATTCCAAATGGTATCGTCTATCCCGTTGACGATACCCACAATATCCTTCTCTCGGGTTGCAAGCACGCCTTCCAATCCTTCGCCTGCGGGCGCTTGCCGTACCTCTCGGGCATATGTCGGGCTGACCATGGTGATGCGATCCGCATAAACTAAACCAGCCTTAAGGAAGGAGACTTGACCCCAAAATTCTAACCCTTCAGGTGCAAAACTCTCCCTGGGTAATGCGAGCGGCCCCAAGGTGCCGGCAGCGAAAAGCCCCTGATAGGCCATATTATGCACAGTCAGAACGGTCCGTGGTACCGGACCGCCCCAAGCCTTGAGATAAACGGGCACCAATCCCGTATGCCAGTCGTGCACATGAACGATGTCAGGGCGCCAACCGGATAGTTCTCCAGCAATGGACACCAAAGCCGCGGCCCGGGCGAGCAGGCCGAAGCGAAGATGGTTGTCCGGCCACTCTGTACCGCCGGCGTTCTGATAAGGCCCTCCCTTTCGCTGGTATAGGTCTGGGCAATCCACAAGCATTAAGGGCACCCCTGATGTCAGCTCGCGGGAATAAAGCAGCCTGGCAGAGAAGCCGGGCAGGAGTGGCCCGAGTGCCGATCCTGCTGCTGTAGTGCCAATTGCTTCCACGACGCCGCCGTAGGCTGGAATCATCACCCGCACGTCTGCGCCGAGTCGAGCTAGAGCGCTCGGGAGAGCCCCCACCACATCGCCGAGGCCGCCCGTCTTGACCAGCGGATACGCCTCAGCAGCCACAAAAAGAACTCTCACTGTACGGCGCCCTTGACCACGATATTCCCCGATTAATATTATACAGAAACAACACGTTCCCGGTGCGCTTAATTGACGTCTGTCAAGGCATGCTCACCCTCCCTCGGGCTATAAGAAATTAAGGGAAGACCTTTCTTCGACAAGTCTGCAGCCAGGGATTTTGAATGATGAGGTATTCAACAACGCGCAATTATGCTGCAGCGGAAACTCTAGCTGTTGTTCTGGCTGGAGGACGCGGTAAACGTCTGGGGTTGCTGACCGACCAGAAAGCTAAGCCAGCATTGGCGTTTGGTTCCAGGCACCGCCTCATTGATTTCCCTTTATCAAATTGTATGAATTCAGGTATTCGCAGGATTGCGGTTGCCGTCCAATATAAACCCGAACAGCTCGTTGAACACCTCCAGAGCGTCTGGTGCCGTTCTTGGCCTAACCCGAACGAATTTGTCGAGTTGTGGCGAGCGCGGACCGGGTCACTTGACACTGCAGAGTACGCGGGAACGGCTGATGCCGTGTACAAAAACATTGGCCGCATTCGACTACTCCGCCCCCGCCATGTGCTGATCCTCGCGGGCGATCATATCTACAAGCAAGACTACCGCGCACTGATCGCAGAGCATGAACGCCGAGGTGCAGAAGTAACGGTGTCCTGCGTGGAAGTCCCCTTGAAGGAAGCCAGTCGATTTGGAGTCATGGATGTCAATGAAGCAGGTGAAATCCACGCTTTCTTGGAGAAATCGGCGGACCCGCCTTGCTTGCCCAATGATCCTACCAGAGCCCTGGCTAGCATGGGAATATACGTCTTCAACACGGAAGTCTTGCTGGACGCACTGGAGCAAGATGCCGCCCGTGACAGTTCCCGGCGTGATTTCGGTGGGGACATCATTCCGCATCTCGTCGGTCGTTGCCGACTATTCGCACATCGTTACAGCCTGAGCTGCGTTGCGCCGAAAAATGCAAGAGAACCGTATTGGCGTGATGTCGGAACGATTGAAGCATATTGGCAAGCAAGTATAGATATCGTACGGAAGGGCTCAAATTTAGATCTTGATGATGAAAGTTGGCCGACCGGGCCGCGCCGTCTTCGGTGGCGCACGGCCAAGTCGCCGTTTGATAAGGCCCCCACCAAAGGGACGATCATTGATTCCGTATTGGCGGCCGGCACATCAGTCGGTTCCTCGGCCATAGTTGAAGAATCGGTTCTTCTGCCGGGTTGTCGTGTTTCAGAAGGCGCCCGGTTACGGCGATGCATCGTTGCCGACGGCAGCGTAATTCCGGGCGGTTTGGTCGTCGGTGAAGATGCTGAGAAGGACGCCCGACGCTTTCACCGAACCGCTACCGGTATCACAATAGTAACGCCACAAATGCTTGCACGCCTGTCCGTGCCGACCGATGACTTCGTGCCCATGATGATCAACGCACAGTCAGAGAACTCACGCCACACTCTTACGCGAAAGGAAGAGCATGCACTGGCGGGATGATCACAGCAAATCATAATAAGTGGTTTCTGATATGAATTGGAGGGCTATTTTCCCGCATAGTCCAGAGAGCGATAATTTATATGTATCCGAGCCATAATTCATTATCATGACTGATCGCTTAGCCGTTCTACTTTAAATCCAGATGTACCGTGATGACCTTCAAAGCGCAGAACGCCCACTTCCGCAAATCTTGCTCCTTCCATACACACGTGAGATTGATGCACACCAGCGTGCTCTAGGGGACATCGTTCTTCTGGAATCCGGAGCAAACAATTCCGGCTGATTTTCGGCTTTTAGATACTCACAATCTCTCTGTTGACGAATCTATGCTCACAGGGGAATCGCTGCCCGTCTCTAAACTGTCCGGCGCCGGCACTATCCTCGAGATTCAGCCAGTTTCACTTGAATTGTGGACAACCTTCCTCGCGCTTTACTCTATTTTCTGCTGGTCGCCATGGAAACGCACGAAAGCCGATACAAACTTAAGAAAAATCGTTCTACAGGAAACTCTTAGATGTTCGGTCGAAAATATGGGGCATACTTGAATTGTAGCTTCGTGGAAGAAGATGTCCGAACTCACCCAAGGTCAATTTGCGGAGAATCCGATATAGATAGAAGGAAGAACTGCTTAACTGTGCACTTCGTCAAATAGAGCGGCAAGACCGCGAAAAGCCGCAAGCTGAGTGATGATGAGGTGAACAGGAATGCCAGCCACATACCCGCGTTCGAATTGGCCCGCATAAAACCCCCGACGAAACGCTTCTTTTTTAAATAATACACCGAGACCAGGCACAAGACCTCCCCCGATAAAGCATCCTGCACGCCCTCCTGCTACCAGCACCATTTGCTGTGTAAAAGACCCTAACAGATAAGAAAATGCCCACACCGCCGCGCAAGCTGTCTCATTTCCTTCTAAGGCCCATCGGGTTATTTGCTCAGGCACAAGATCTTTGCGGCCCCGGCTTTTAGTGCGATATATCGCCGCCAAGCCCCGCCCCGAAAGTAATTCTTCCCATGTACTTGGGTGCAAAGAATGAAGTCCTTGCAATGCCGATTCTTCACTTAGCACGGATATTGGAAACCTACAGTGCCCTCCCTCTCCGGCGACGGCATTCCAGCTTCTGAATTTACCAGGAACCAATACTGCGTGACCTAAACCCGTTCCGGGTGCGACAATGACCTTCGGCGCGTGAGGCGTGGGCACGCCAGAAACAACTGATCGAAGTTCATGTTTCCTCACGTGAGGGATTGCTCGGCCGACAGCGGCCAAGTCATTCACTAATAGAACTCTTTCGATACCCGTTAAAGCAGCCACATCTTTTGCAGCTATTGATACGGCCGCATTGGTAAGCGTCACCCGGCCATTCCGGACTGGGCCAGCCGCTCCAAGCGCGATTCCGCTGAGGTGTTGTGGAGATCCCTCGCAAAGACGCTTCAAAGTACACGCGAGCGATTTAATTTCCTTTGTCGGAACACTCATAAGGAAACGAATACGTCCGCGCCCATCTCGAACACCGAAACGTGCGTTTGTTCCGCCGATATCAGCGAGTAGTAATGCTGCGTTATCTGATTTTTGAGATGATATTCTCGTCATTGTGTGCAGAAAGTGCCAAATTAACAATCCAATCGGGTTGCCAGCGCTCGATTGCGGCATGAGAAATAATTACTGGCCTTCGCAGTTGCCTCATTAGACGCTAATGCCGTCCTCCTCCGGATTTATGAATTATGCCTATCGCAATTTAACGCTAGACGAATAGTTTATCGCGTCCGCTCCGCCATAAATGACGGAGCGAGAGCCATGCAAACTACGCAAGCTACACTGACGATGCGCGCCATGAGAGTCACATCGAGCATTAAGCGTAACCCTAAAATGAATTAACCCACCACGTGATTAAGTGCGCGGCTAGGGTCTACCCTCTATCCCTTACTTACACCTCCATTTTTTGCACCGGCGGCCTCAGCGGCCGCAATATGGCGCTTGACTTCAAAAAAACTATCGGGAGTCACTGATATAGAATCGATACCGGACGCAACTAGAAACTCGGCGAACTCCGGGTAATCGCTCGGCGCTTGGCCGCACAGGCCGATCTTAGCATTGGCTTTATGCGCCTCCGCAATAACACTATTAATCATCCATTTGACGGCCTCGTCCTGTTCATCGAAGAGGTCTGCGAGAGCTTCAGAATCGCGGTCGACACCAAGGGTTAATTGTGTGAGATCGTTGCTCCCGATAGAGAATCCGTCAAACCGTGTTGCGAATGCTTTTGCGAGAATCACGTTCGAGGGGATTTCGCACATCACATAGACTTGGAGATCGTCCTCGCCGCGCTTGAGCCCGTTCGCGGCCATCACGTCGAGAACACGATCAGCCTCCTTTGTCGAACGGCAGAAGGGGATCATCACGACCACGTTCTTCATTCCAATTTCGTTGCGCAGACGACGGATAGCTCGGCATTCGAGGGCAAATCCTTCCCGATACCGCGGCGAATAGTAGCGTGACGCGCCGCGGAACCCAAGCATCGGGTTCTCCTCCTTCGGCTCGAATTCGGCCCCGCCGATGAGATTGGCATATTCATTCGTCTTGAAGTCACTCATGCGGACGATCACGGCATTCGGGTGGTGTGCAGCAGCGATGCGCGCAAGGGCATGAGCAAGCCGGTCAACAAAATACTCGGTCTTGTCCTGGTAGCCTGCGGTTAGGTCTGCGATAATGCGTCGCACCGCCTCGTCCTTAAGCGTTTCGTAGCGGACGAGAGCCATCGGATGGACTTTAATATGGTTGTTGATAACAAATTCCATCCGCGCGAGGCCAACACCGTCCGTGGGAAGCCGCCACCAGCGAAACGCTGCTGCGGGATTGGCAAGGTTGAGCATTACCTTGGTGCGAGTGGCCGGAATGGCGCTAAGGTCGAGATCTTCTGACTCAAATTCGGCGGTTCCTTCGTAAACGAATCCCTCATCGCCCTCGGCACAAGATACAGTCACCGTTTGTTCATCGTGCAGGACATGGGTTGCGTTGCCGGCGCCGACGATGGCCGGCAGGCCGAGTTCGCGACTAACAATAGCCGCATGCGATGTTCGCCCGCCATGGTCGGTTATGATCGCCGTTGCCCGCTTCATGATCGGCACCCAATCAGGATCCGTTGTGCCCGTGACCAAGACGGCACCGTCAACAAAACGACTAATGTCTCGAGCGTTCTCGATCACGCAGACTTTTCCGGCCACTACAGCATCGCCGATGCTGAGGCCTGAGACGATCTTCTTACCCTTACTCTTGATCCGATAATGCTTTAGCGTACCTGCTTCACGTCGAGACTGGACGGTCTCGGGTCGCGCTTGGACAATAAAGAGTTCGCCGCTCTCTCCATCCTTTGCCCATTCCATATCCATAGGTTGACCGTAATGATTCTCGATAATGCAGGCCCAGCGCGATAAGGTCAGGATTTCTGCGTCGTTGAGAACAAAGGTAGCACGCTCCGCTTTAGAGGTCGGGACATTCATGGTCGGACCGTCATTGCCCCCGCCGTAAATCATCTTAAGCGCCTTCTCGCCGCGCTTCTTCTCTATGATCGGCGACAGCGACAGATCGGACAGGAGCGGCTTAAAGACTTGATACTCGTCCGGATCAACCGCACCCTGGACGACATTTTCACCAAGGCCCCAGGCAGCGTTGATCAGCACGACCCTATCAAATCCGGTTTCTGTATCGATTGAGAACATGACGCCGGCCCCACTGGTGTCGGACCGCACCATACTCTGGACTCCGACCGAGAGCGCGACTTTAAGGTGATCGAAACCCTTCGCTTGCCGATAGCTAATGGCCCTGTCGGTGAAGAGCGAGGCATAGCAACGGCGACATGCGTCGAGCAACGAGGATTCCCCTTGAATATTTAGATAAGTTTCCTGTTGCCCGGCAAAGCTTGCATCAGGCAGATCTTCAGCTGTTGCACTCGACCGGACGGCAACAGCCGCGTCAATGTTGCCACTACGGCGACAAAGCTCCTTGTACGCGGAGATGATGGCACTAGAAGTTGTTTTTGGCCACTCACCGCGCAGAAAAGCGCGGCGAATGGTTTGACCGGTTTCAGTTAGCGTTACTTTACCATTGGAGAGATCGACAAGAGTCGATCTAATGATCTCCTTAAGGTCATTTTCTTCGACAAACAACCAATACGCATCGGCTGACGTAGCAAAACCCGACGGTACCTTAATACCTTTAGCGGTGAGATTACCAATCATCTCGCCAAGTGACGCGTTTTTGCCTCCTACGCGCGGCACATCCTCGCGCCTGAGATGATCGAACCAGATTACCGGTGCCGCATCAATCGTCATTTCACTCTCCTATGCTATTCTTATATATCGATATCCAGTGTAGAGACTTCTCCCCGATCAATCCCCCGTTAGCGCTCAAATATTTCTTCACCTGTAGACTTTCACTGAAAGATAACGCCATCAAACTTCGTAACGTCGTAGTTAGATTTGCTGTTGTAGAGGTGTTGCTTCGCCCCACTCCTGGAGGAAGACTTTGATAACGCTTCACTCTCCGCTTGTACGCCGTCCCCCGGCGCCCTTGCTCAACTCAAGTACAGCTCGCAGCATGATGGGCATGGCTAAAGTAGTGACGATAGCCATGATAACTAGCGCCGAAAAAAGATTGGCAACAATGGTATCTGTTTGATCGAACAACCCAGCCTCCAACGCTATGCTCGCCACAACCAACTCGACCGCACCGCGACCGCTCATACCAACTCCTACCGCTACGGCATCCGGTGTTGAAAACCCGAGAATCCGAGCAGGAATACCAGCTCCAATCCACTTTCCAAGAAAGGCAACCGCAATTAGAGCAGCGAGAAAAACTGGCACTGCAGCAACAGCCGTCACATCCACCCGCGCTCCTATAGAGACGAAAAAAAGAGGCGCTAACAGACCATCTGTAACGTCGTCTACATTCTGCTTCACCCGGACATACGCCGCTTCTTCCACAACCTTCTCATTGAAGAACAAGCCGGCAATGAAAGGTCCAAGTATAAAATCCATCCCCAGAGCCTCTGCAAGGAAGGAAAATCCCAACGCTGTTATCATAAGAGTACTAAACTGCAATGCCGGTATCTGGAATCTTCTCACGACTCTGTACAGACTAGGCAAAATGAAATAGCTAATCCCAACCGTGATACCGAAGAAGAGAGCTACCTTTCCAAGCAACAGAAAAACTGCTTGTGCGTCCGGAACGGCACCGGTCTCGATCACGCCGAGCACAATGGCGAGTAATGCGAGACCGATAACATCGTCGAATATCGCGGCAGATACGATCATGTGGCCAACACGATCATGTAACAGATTAAGCGCCTGCAATACCCTAACAGCTACAGGGATCGCCGATATTGATAGCGCCACACCCACAAGCAAGGCTTGCGCAAGTCTCAACGATGTATCGGGCAAAAAAGCCCATGCAAGAGCAAATCCTGCGGCGAGGGGCAGGACGACTCCGCCGACTGCGACCGCGAGCGATGGCATAGATTGTGATACAATTTCGCTTGGCCGCATCTCCATCCCAGCAACCAGGACAACAAAGAATATTCCGTACTCCGCCGCGATTTCGAGAAAAGGACTTGATGGCAGGCGATCGATCAAATCAATCGTCAATGGAGACATTGCAAGTAGTCCAAGAGTTATGCCCGCGACAATCTCCCCTATTAGGGCGGGCTGACCCAGCCGTTCAGAAATTTCGCCAAATAGCCGCGCTACAATGATCAATAGAAAAAGATGAAATGCATGTTCCATTAAGACACTAAGGTAAGGTTAAGAGAGATATGGGACATGATTACGGATATGATCGGTGCAGCTAATGAACCTGGGCGTCCGACAATTTCGTTCAGCATGGAACCGCACAGCTTCCACGCAGGTAAAATGATCTGGCAATGCTTTACGATAAGGCTTTAGGCATGGCATGGCAGCGCAGCGTACCTCTGCCGAGATCACAGCGGACACAGCCTCAGCCAGTAACCTGATGCTCGCACCGCCACTAGCGTTCCTCCGATCGAGCGGAGCCAAAGATATCTTGGAGTCGCGGCACAAAGCGAGGCACTCTCGCAGAATAATATCGATAGGCATCGCCAATTTCTGCTTCAACCTGTCTTTCCTCATGCAATGCTAAGCGCCAATACATTAGGAGCAGGAACGGGAACATGACGAGGGTGAGGATCGTCGGCCACTGAAATAGGAATCCGAGCATAATGAGAACAAACCCGACGTATTGAGGATGCCGAATGCGGGCATACGGCCCGGTTTGCGCCAATTTTCCCGCTTTTTGCGCCCGATAAAGCACATGCCACGCTGCCGACAGGAGATAAAACCCGCCCCCGATCAAGACAAAGCTGAGGATATGAAATGGACCGAAGTGTGGATTGCCACGCCATCCGAATATCATCTCAAGCAAATGACCGGAGTCATGAGCAAACCAGTCGACGCCTGGGAAGCGGCTCTGCAGCCAGCCTGACAGAAAAAAAATGGTCAGTGGGAATCCATACATCTCAGTGAACAGAGCAATCAGGAAGGCCGAGAATGCGCCGAAGGATCTCCAATCCCGCCCCGTCCGAGGCTTAAAAAAGCTGAAAGCGAAGATAATGAAAATAGCCGAGTTCAAAATAACCAAAAACCAAAGACCGTATCCAGGATCTGCGTGATTCACGACCGTCCTCCGTCTGGACCACTGTTATCATGGTGGTGACCGCCTTCATCAGACCCATGGCCGCCATGCATAAAAAGATGAATGATTATGCAAAAGCCGAGCAGCGCTATAAGCATGGCGTCTCCGGTGAACAGATGCACACGATGCTCGTACGCAAGCAGAAAGCCAACGACAGCAAGAAAGCCGATCAGAACAATGCCTGAGCGGGATTTCCAGAAGCCGCTTTCTTTCGGTTGGGGCTTATGATCGAAGTGATTTTGGTTGTCCATATCAACCTCACTATTGCACGATCAGCTTGCCGCGAAACATGCCCATGGCACAGAAAAAGTCGTATTCCTCAGGTGCACTTGGAATGATCTCAATGGGCACCGTTTCGCCGCTAGGCAGATCAGCACCTTTATTAAAGTTGGAAAAAATGACTTTCACTGAGCACGCAACTGTTTCCTCACGCCGGAAGTTGATGCGGATCGGCTTGCCGTGACGAACAATGATCGTGTCCGGTGTACCCTCCCCCTCCGCCAGAACCATCGCCTCCTGATATCCATTCGAAGTTTCTGAGGCGCGTACGCCTTTGGCCCGCTTCAGCCAGAAAAACCAAACGATAAAGGCAACCAGAGCACCTCCCGCGACGAGAATTATCCAACGATCAGGTGTCATAATCATACGCTCCTCCTCGGCATGAAAAATCGAAGCCGATTGGCGTTGGTTACCACCGTCACCGAACTGAAAGCCTTAGCTGCGGCTGCGATCAGCGGGGACAGAAGCAAGCCTATGAACGGGTAAAGCACGCCCATCGCAATTGGAATGCCCAGCGCATTATAACCAATGGCTCCGATGAAATTTTGCCGCACGTTGCGCATCGTCGATTGGCTAATCTCGATTGCGGTCACGATACCAACGAGACTTCCTTTGTCGCTCGCCTCAATGGCAACGTCGGTGTCCGTGCCGATGACGAATCCCACGTCAGCTTGCGCAAAAGCCGGCGCATCATTGATGCCGTCGCCGACCATTCCGACGCTCTTGCCCTCAAGCTGCAACTTTTGCGCCTCATGTGCTTTGTCGTCGGCCACTACATCTCGTCCCAATAACCCCGCCCAAAGGCTCTCCCGGGCACAAAAACCCCGCAGCTCTGTCGCCCCAGGCACCAAAACAGAGTGGCCATCTGCGAGCCATCCCTACCCGCCAGAGAAACAGGAGATAGTAATAGACGCCTTGGCGACCAAGACGTTACAGCAGCTCTGGCGGACGACCATCGACCGAGCTCAAGGGCATCGATTTAATGCTCTCATAGTCTCGATTTATGATGAATAAGTGATTGATACCTATATCTTCTTTGAAATCCGCCCGCGAAGCCGCCTGTTCTCCGAACCTAAGTCGGCTTCGTGCAAACAGCCATGTCTAATATTGGCGAGAAAATGGATTGAGAATTTGTTACTCGTGTCGGGCAGAACTCAATTAAAATCCGTTGTAGTGACTTCGCAACCATAGTCTTGACAGAGATCAATGTCCCGCAGACGAATTGGGCCGAGTATTTTTTAAGGGTTTCGAATCGGAGGAGGTATTCATGCGTGTATGGGTTGTTTCAATAGCGCTATTTATTTTGCTGGCCTTAGCACCTTATAAAGCGATGGCGTGGGATGATCGGGGTCATCGCATCGTTGCGCTGATCGCAGAGCACTACCTGACGCCTGAAACAAAGGCGAAAGTCGGGGCCATGCTTTCATCCGACATGGCGTCAGGAAAGACATACAACATTGCCGATGCAGCCACTTGGGCCGACAAACAATTGGCCATACATCCTGAATATTCCCAATGGCACTTCGCGCACATCAGAGCGAATCAACCGAACATTCCGGAAGCTTGCTTCGGACAGCCGAGCTTACCTATCGGTACTCCTGCTTCTCAGGGGCCCGCTAAGGCCTGCGTAATCGATAAAATTCATCAATTTTGGACGGAGTTTACCG
>CAXBLG010000048.1:0-24622 GCA_963976395.1 uncultured Rhodospirillaceae bacterium | reverse complement strand
GATGAGGTGAGGTGCATGGTGCCGCTATCAGGCCCCATGGCGGCTGAGGCGGCCCAAGAGAGAAAGACCAAATCTTCCGGTGAAACTTGATCAATGAGGTTGACGGCCGGTCCGCACGCACGCGTTAAAGCAGCAGAGAACTCGGGCAACACATTGAATCCGACCAAGACCGGGATAAGCCCCTCATTATGTAGGGATTGGGCCAAATCCGCGTAGAACGATACCGGCCATGATAATCCGGGGCCGGAGTCGGCAGCCATGAGGATAAAAGGTTCGTGCATGCGAAAGGGCACGTTAAAGGACTGCACATTACGCGCGACCCAGGATAGATCTGGCCGCAACATCCCCGAAATGCCAGCGGCGGATAACTGCGATGCCCAGCGGTCGAGCGTATGCATCGCGTGCCAGTGGCGCGTTTCGGGAGCGAGGGCTGTGTGTTTGATGGACCCGGACCAAGGCAAATGCCGCCGACGCAAGGGAAGTCCTTGGAGGCCGTACATAAGCCAAAAAATCCTTGTGGATCGCGCGGATGTATCAAGGTCGTAGATGCGCTCAAATTTTTGCGCCTGTAACTGCGAACGCAATCCCCATTGCCGGGTAAAATCCCATCGGCCCCGCAGATCATCGATCCACACTTGATTAAAATAGGGGGATGATTCGGCTAATGATGCGGTTGCCTGGGCTGTTAAAACGGTGATTTCAGCATCGTGGTGGTGCGAGCGGATAGCGGCTGCGGCGCCAAGAGCGGGAATAAACCGTCTGAGCCCTTCGGCGGCGATGACAAGAACGCGCGACTTGGTCATGACGAAGCGATAGCGCCGGTTCCATGTCTGGTGAGGACATCGTTATATACAGCCAGTGTTTTTGCGCACATTTCGGAATTGGTAAAATGATCCCGAACCCGCGCGACGGCGATTTCGGCAAGGGTCATGCGTTCATCTTGCCGCAGCCGCAACGCTCGGTCCAAAGCATCGGCCAGGGAGATGGGGTCATTCGGCGTGAAGAGCCAGCCGGTGACGCCGGGGACAATGACCTCCTCTGAGGGGCCATGTGCCGGCGCGACAACGGGCCGGCCCATGCTTTGCGCCTCTGCCATGATTCGGCCGAAGGCTTCGGGGCGCGTGGTCGCTGAGACGACCACGTCCGTCGCCATGTAGGCGGCAGGCATGTCATTGCAATCGTCAACGATTTGAACGTTGCCATCGACGCCCCGTGCAACGGCATGCTCAAGGATGCTATTGCTATAGGACGTGTGACCCTGATTTTTCCCGACCATCAAACACCGCATATCAAGCGATCCTCCTCTGCGGCGGGCGAGCTCGGCCAGCGCATCAACGAGCAGAATATGACCTTTAATCGCCGTAAAGCGACCGGGCAGCATCATTACCGGCGCGTTTTCAGGAAGCCGCCATTTTGATGTCAGCTGAATCAAACGCGTGGGCGGGACGCGATCTGGATCAAATGCATTTAGATCCACGCCGCGATGAATAACGCGAATACGTTCGGTAGGCACGTTGTAGTTGGTCATGATGTGGGTGCGAATAAACTCGGAAACCGCGATGACGATCTCTCCCTCCGTCATGATGCGGTTGTAGGATTTTTTTAGTCCGAAGGGGCCAAGCCCATAAACGCCGTGAAAGGTTGTGATGAGTGGAATGCCGGTCGTGGTTGCGGCCTGTTTTGCGCTCCAGGCCGGTGCACGAGAGCGTGCATGGACAATATCGACTTTCTGCGTGCTTATTAGGTCGGCGAGGAGGTCGGCGTTGCGGCGGATAGAAAGCGGGCTCTTGGTCGCCAGAGGCAAAGTGATATGTTCAGCGCCGCAGCGCTCCAACTCGCGGACCATGGGTCCACCGGCCGATGCTACGAGCGCGCGCCAGCCTGCCTGAACGAGGGCTTTAGCAATATCTACGGTACCGCGTTCGACTCCGCCCATAACCAGGCGTGGCAGAACTTGCAGATTTGTCTTGATCGCAGTTGTAGAGTGCATGCCGACCATGAGTGAAATGGCGTGGGGTGAAATGACCAAAGCGAAAGTGATAAGGTCGCCTCGGTTTTCTTGTAACACGGCTGTCAAAGATACGTACATTTACGATGACGACTCAATCTCCTGAATTTCTTGAACGCTCGGACGGTGCCAAGCTTGCCTACAACAAGGTGGCGGGGGCGTCGCCCGGCATTGTCTTTCTGCACGGTTTGATGTCCGACCGAGACGGGACTAAGGCTTTGGCTCTTGCCGAGTATTGTGCACGCGCGGGCCGGGCCTGCATCCGCTTCGATATGTTTGGTCACGGTGCGTCGACCGGGCGGTTTGAGGATGGAAACATCTCCCGGTGGACGGACGACGCGGCAGCGGTCATTGATCATTTGACCGAAGGTCCACAAATTCTTGTTGGCTCCAGCATGGGGGGCTGGGTCATGGTTCGTGCGGCGCTGGCGCGACCTGACAATGTTGCCGGATTAATTGGAATCGCTCCCGGCCCGGATTTTACCGAAGATATAACGTGGCCCGGGTTGTCGAAAGCCGAGCGCGAAACGCTAGAGACAAAGGGTATCGTCAATGTGCAAAGTGACTATGACGTGCGGCCCTATCCGATCAGCCGGCAGCTTATCGAAGACGGGCGCAAAAATCTGGTGTTGCGCGGTCCGATCCCACTTTCATGCCCGGTACGTTTAATACACGGCCAGAAGGACACAGCCGTGCCATGGGAAACTTCGATGCGGCTTGCCGAAAATATTTCTGGAGATGATGTGAACGTTCTGCTTGTGAAGAACGGCGATCATCGATTGTCCGAGGCCGCCGATATTGAGCGGCTCTGTATGGTGTTGGATGAATTGATCCGCCGGGTGCAGACCTGATGACATTTCGTCTCTTTGTGATCGGGTTAAGCGCGTTGCTGGCCGGTGCATCGGTTGCTTCTTATGGCCAAGACGCCTCTCCACCGACCATACAGCCGCTGCCGGCACCGGATTTGGAAAATCCGGGCGCAACCTACGACGGCTGCTTGACGTTGGCACGGGAAACGCCTGAGCGTGGTTTTGAATTTTCCGGTATGTGGCTTGGCCTTGGAGGAGGAGAGCCCGCACGCCATTGCCAGGCGGTTGCTTTGATCGGCCTTCAGGAATATGGCGAAGCGGCAACACGCCTAGAGGAGATGGCGGAGGATTCGCGTGAAAGTACTGTAGTGCGCGCGGGTCTTCTCGGGCAAGCCGGGCAAGCGTGGTTACTGGAAGGAAAATTGGAAAGAGCCTATGCCGCGCAAACAACCGCGCTTGATTTACTGCCGCTGATTGATCAGCACCGCATCGCAGTTCTTATAGATCGTGCTGAAACATTGGCTGCGGCCCGGAATTATTGGGAATCCATTGACGATCTGAATGATGTGATCGCGGCTGACCCCGACAATTCGGACGCCCTGGCTTTTCGCGCGAGTGCCTATCGTTATGTGGATGCACCGGAATTGGCGATGGAAGATGCTAATCGCGCATTAAAAGCTGCCCCCGACAATGCTAGCGCGCTGCTTGAGCGCGGAATTCTATATCAGATGAACAATGAGAAGGCTGCGGCGCGCCAAGACTGGCTGAAGGCAATTCAGCTGGCGCCCGATTCATCAGCCGCCGACGCGGCCCGTGCGAATATCGAAAAATTAGACGTCAACGTTGAAGCGCAGCCGTAACGCCGACTTAAAAATCAAGGTCGTCGTAAATGCGGGCAGGCGGTATGTTGCCGATCACATCGCGCAAAAGTGGTCTGATGCATGGGCGCGACTTGAAGCGCACGTACCACTCCTTTGCCAGGGGGTGATCGTCCCAAGGCACATCCCCGCAATAATCTACCAGGGATATATTGGCGGCGGCGCTGATGTCGGCAATTGTGACGTGATCGCCGGCTAGCCAACTGCGCCGTTCTGTCAGCCAAGCAATGTACTGAAGGTGAGTGTGAATATTTTCGCGCCCAGCTCTTAGCGCACGAGAGTCTGGGGCGGCGTTCTCGCTCATGCGGCGCATGAGTTTTTCGCCTGCGAGATAGCGGGTAACCTCGTCGTGAAAATTTTTGTCAAACCAATCGGCCAATCGCCGCGCTTCGGCACGTGCGGCCGGGGAGTGGCCTAATAAGGGTGGTTCGGCATAAACTTCGTCGAGATACTCGCAAATGGTATTGGCGCCGCAGACGGTGATGCCATCCTCGTCTACCAGCACAGGGACTTTGCCGGCGGGATTAAGTACGAGAAGATCGTCGTCTCGGTGCCACGGTTCTATCGATTGCTCCATGAATTCCAAACGCTTCTCGCCGAGGGCGAGGCGTACTTTTCGCGCATCGGCCAAGAGAGTGTGGTGATAGAGCATGCGCATGGAGGGACGGCGAACCTATGCCTGCGAAATGTAAAGGGCGCGATCTTCTGTGAAGACAGTGTTTAAAAGATTGCGGCTCGATCTTCCAGCGAAGAAGTATGTCATGAACGCCGGTGAGCGGAATTGGTTGCCGCGGAAATCACGGCTCGGCGCTATTCCGCTTTATTGTAAATGGACTTGACCAGTTCCGTCAGTGTGACGCCGATTTTATCGCCGGACGTGATAACCACCTCGCCGCGCGCAATGAGCACTTCGTTGGCGAAGATTTCTACAGGATCGGAGGTTCTTTGCTCCAACTCCACGACGGCGCCACGTCCAAGCTTCAGGAGCTGATTGACGCGTAGGTTCGACTGGCCGAGAACGACGGAGATGTCGACATCGACGTTATAAACAGCCTGTTTGGAATCTTCATCTTCGTCGTTCATGAGCTCGATCTATATCGCCGGTCTTTGACCCAAGTTTTGATTTGGACACTATGGTCCTGGTGCGCGGTCGCCGCAAGGGGAGTGCCAATTTTCACCCAGGCCTATACATCATAACCGTAGAGGCCATTGGTTAAGAAGGGGTAACCGTAAGGTCTAGGGCTGCGGCCATCAGCGCCCGGGTATAGGGGTCTTGAGGGTCGTTGAATATCTGCGTAGCTGCGCCGGACTCGCGGACCACGCCGTCTTTCATAACCATAACGGCGTCGGCCAATGCGCGGACCACACGCAGATCATGGCTGATGAATAGATACGCGAGATTGTATTTTTCCTGCAGTGCGTGGAGCAAATCGACAATCTGCGCTTGCACTGAAACATCAAGCGCGCTGGTCGGCTCATCAAGCATCAGGAATTTTGGACGCAGCACCATGGCTCGGGCGATGGCGATTCTTTGACGCTGCCCGCCTGAAAACTCGTGGGGGTATCGGTCGCGGACCGACGGGTCCAAGCCGACGTCCGTCAAGGCTTCGACAACGCGGTCGGTGCGTTCAGACAAATCTCCCAGCTTATGAACCGTGAGGCCTTCCTCGACGATTTGACCGATGGATAAACGCGGGCTGAGCGAGCCGAAAGGGTCTTGAAACACCACCTGCATATGGCGGCGCATGGCGCGCAAGTCTTTGGAAGGTTGGTCGTCGATGCGTCGTCCTTCAAACCGAATTTCGCCGGTGCTGCTGATCAGCCGCAAAAGGGCGAGCCCCAGGGTTGTTTTGCCCGAGCCGCTTTCTCCGACGACACCTAAGGTGCGTCCGGCTGGAATAGAAAGAGAGATGCCGTCCACAGCTTTGATATGATCGACCGTGCGGCGGATGAGTCCTTTTTTGATAGGAAACCAAACTTTGAGATCGTCGGCGCCGATAATTTCTTCGCCCTCCAAGGGGCGCGGCGTTGTCGGCTTGGGTTGTGCGTCCATGAGGCGTTTGGTGTACTCGTGTCGCGGGGCGTCGAAGATTTCAACGACCGGCCCGTGTTCAACAATCGCGCCGTCTTTCATGACACACACCCGATCCGCCAGTTGTCGGACGATATTGAGGTCGTGAGTGATGAAGAGCAGAGCCATGCCGAGGCGCTGCTTGAGGTCGCGTAAGAGCTCTAGGATTTGCGCCTGTATGGTGACGTCCAGCGCGGTCGTCGGTTCGTCGGCGATGAGCATGTCGGGGTTGAGGGCGAGCGCCATCGCGATCATGACGCGCTGTCTCTGCCCGCCGGAAAGCTCGTGAGGCAGGGCCGTCAGCCGTTTGGAGGCATCGGATAATCCGACCAGAGAGAGGAGTTCGAGAATTCGCTCGCGCTTTGCTTTGCCTTCCAAACCGGCATGAACGTCTAGTACCTCTCCAACCTGTTTCTCGATGGAATGCAGCGGATTGAGCGAAGTCATGGGTTCTTGAAAGACCATGCCGATGCGATTGCCGCGCACTTTACGTAAGACGTCTTCGGACGCGCCCAGCAACTCCTGTCCGGCATAGGTGATGCTTCCCGCCGGATGTTTGGCGCGCGGATAGGGGAGAAGGCCGAGAATGGATAGGGCCGTCACGGTCTTGCCCGATCCGCTTTCGCCGACGAGCGCTAGCGTTTCGCCTTTTTCGAGCGAGAAGGACACGTCCTTCACCGCGGAAACTGCGGATTCTCCCTTGCCGAAAACGACATCAAGATTGGAGATTTGCAAAAGGTGTGATGATGACATTCAGACGGACCGTTAGGCGAAATTCTTGCGAGGATCGAAAGCATCGCGCACGGCTTCGCCGACGAACACGAGCAGCGTCAACATGCCGGCGATGGCGAAAAATCCGGTAAAGCCGAGCCAAGGCGCGTTGAGGTTCTCTTTACCTTGGCGCAAAAGCTCGCCGAGGGATGCCGATCCCGGCGGCATGCCGAGGCCGAGAAAATCCAAAGAAGTGAGGGCCACTACGGCACCTGATAAAATGAACGGCAAAAATGTGATGGTCGCCACCATGGCATTGGGCAGCACGTGCTTGAACATAACACTGGCATCGTTCATGCCGAGGGCCTTTGCCGCGCGTACATAATCGAAGTTGCGGGCGCGCAGAAATTCAGCACGCACCACAGCCACAAGGGCCGTCCAGCTAAATAGTAAAAGCACCAGCAGCAAGGTCCAAAATCCGGGGATGACGATGGACGAGACGATGATGATGATGAACAGTTGGGGCAGTCCGCCCCAAACTTCGATGAACCGCTGAAACAGCAAATCGATAAGTCCGCCGAAGTAGCCCTGCACGGCGCCGGCGGCCACGCCGATAATTGTAGAAACAATGGTCAAGGACAAAGCGAAAAGCATCGATAGGCGAAAGCCATAGATCAGTCGGGCGAGCACATCACGCCCCTGGTTGTCGGTGCCCAGCCAATGCCGGCCTGACGGCGGGGCCGGAGCCGGACGTCCCAAATTAAAATCGATGGTATCGAAGCTGTAGGGGATCAGAGGTTCCATGATCCAGCCATCGGCAGTGATCAAATCGACCAAGTACGGATCGGTGAAGTCGGCCGAAGTTTCGAACACACCGCCAAACGCGGTTTCGGGATAATCCACGATGACCGGGGTGTACAACTCGCCCTTAAATGAAACCAAAAGGGGCCGATCGTTGGCGATGAATTCCGCGCAGAGTGTGACGAGGAACAGAGCGGCGATAATCCACAGCGACCATAAACCGCGGCCGTTGGCCTTGAAATTGGCAAGCCGCCGCTGTGTGAGAGGGCTGTGCGCCCAACGTTTGAGAGAGGTCATCATGTTTCGCGCGCCTCGAAATCGATGCGCGGATCGACAACATGATAGGCGATATCACTGATGATATTGAGAATGAGGCCAAGAAGACTAAAAATAAAAAGTGTTCCGAAAATAACCGGGTAGTCCCGGTCGATGGTTGCTTGAAAACCCAAAAGCCCGAGGCCATCCAGCGAAAAAATCACTTCAATCAGCAGTGCGCCGGTAAAAAGCATATTGACCACGGTTGAGGGGAACCCGGCAATAATGATGAGCATGGCATTGCGAAACACATGCCCATAAAGGACGCGATTCTCGGAGAGACCTTTAGCCTTCGCGGTCAGCACATACTGCTTGTTGATTTCATCCAGGAATGAGTTTTTCGTGAGCATGGTGAGGGATGCAAATCCGCCGATAACCATGGCCGTAACAGGCAGTGTTAAGTGCCAGAAATAATCTCCAATTTTGCTCCAAGTGCTTAAAGTTTCCCAATTGTCCGAAGTTAGGCCTCGTAATGGAAACCAGTTGAAGTAGCTGCCGCCCGCGAACAGAACGATCAGCAGAATCGCGAACATAAATCCGGGCACGGCGTAGCCGATGACCACCATGTAGGAGGTGGAAACATCGAAGCGCGATCCGTCGCGCACCGCCTTGGCGATGCCGAGCGGTATGGAGACGAGATAAATGATAAGCGTGGACCACAGGCCGAGGGAGATTGAGACGGGCATTTTCTCGAGGATAAGGTCGCCCACGTCTATGGAGCGGTAAAAGCTCTCGCCCAAATCGAATTGGGCATAGTTGGTGACCATAAGAAAGAAGCGTTCGTGCGCGGGCTTGTCGAATCCGAACTGACGCTCGATCTCTTTGATGAACTCGGGGTCTAGCCCCTGGGCCCCGCGATAGGTGCTGCCGCCTCCGGCTGTGTCGCCGCCCCCGCCGGTAAAGGCCGCCGTCGCACCGGCATCCAACCCCCTGACCTGTGCGAGCACGCGCTCAACAGGGCCGCCGGGGGCGACCTGAACAATGAGAAAGTTCAGGGTGATAATGCCAAGCAGGGTAAGGGGAATGAGCGCCAGACGGCGCAGAATGTATGCAAACACAGTGTGCGACTACCCTGACACTTACTTGTGAACCCGCCGTCTGCGAACGCCAATGATCGCAACGACAAGGACACCGGCTGCTACAATAGCCCATACAAAGGCGTTCATACCACTACCGCGGTTGTCGCCGTCTCTTGCTGTCTCCGGTTGGTTCAATTGGCTGCTGACGGCATCGGCGGCGTTGGCTTCGTCAAACCACCATAGCGCGATAACGGATTCGCCCATTCCGGTCGAAAACTCCCCCATTTGTCCAAGGCCTAGTGCCGGAACAATTTGTGGCTTTTGTAGTTTCGTCCAATATGCAAATCGCTCAACCGGACTAGTGTAGGTGAGGGGCTGGTAAAAATTCCAGGTCAGCACTCGATCCAAAGCTCTGGTGGCAGCGGTAACGTCTTCATAGCTTTCCGCTTCAATGATTTTCTTGATCAATGCATCAACCACAGGATCTTTTACACCACTCAGATTGTTACTGCCCGACACGTCGGCGGCCTGTGAGCCCCAATTCTCATATTGCTCGGTGCCTGGAGTAAGGTCGTTATGAGGAAATACTAAATAAGTGGCATCATAGTCGAATTCGTTCAAACGATTGATGAATTGCGACGTATCCACCATTCGTAGTGTTGCTTCAATTCCAAGCCTCTTAAGATTCTGCGCATAGGGCAGAAAAATACGCTCGGAAGTTGGGCTGCGAATTAGAATTTCGAAGGTAAATGGCTGCCCGGATTCGACATTCACAAGAACACCATCGCGCAGTTCCCAACCTGCTTCCGTCAATAACGTACGAGCCTTCAGTAGATTTTCGCGCGTATCGCCGCTGCCGTCGGTTGTCGGTTGTGTAAATTCTGATGTGAACACCGCCGGTGGTAGGTCGTTGCGAAACGGCTCTAACAACGCCAATTCGGCGCCTGTAGGCAGGCCCGTTGCCTCCAGAGGTGAACCTTGCCAGTAGCTCCTAGACCGCACGTATTGCCCATAGAACAAATTGGCATTTAGGGCCTCGAAATCAAATACATAGTTCAGAGCTTGGCGTACGCGCCTGTCTTGGAAAAGCGATCGCCGGAGGTTTAGGTAAATCGGCTGTACGCTGATTGGCTCGATACTTTTGACCTCCATCGTTTCAACACGCCCGTCTAAGGCTGCGGGAAACCCGTACTCAGTCGCCCACCTGCGCGCGCTAACTTCGCGTCGGAAATCGTAGGCATTTCTCTTAAATGCCTCGAACTCTACAACGTCATCGCGAAAGTATTCGAAGCGGACGACATCAAAATTATAGAGACCGCGGTTGACCGGAAGAGTCTTGCCCCAATAGTTGTCCCACCGTCGATAAACGATTTGTCTTCCCGCGTCGAAGGACTCAATAACATACGGGCCATTTGTGACCGGGATTTCCAAGGACGTGGCTTCGAAGTCGCGACTTTCCCAGTACACCTTCGATAGTATCGGAAGATACTTCGCGATCAAAAACGGCAAGTTTCGATTTTCTGTGGTCTTGAATGCGAAGCGGACTGTATCGACGTCAAGTGCCTCAACGACGTCAACATCGGCATACATGCTACGGTACTGTGGTGCAGCCTTTGTAATCATTGTGTTAAAGCTAAAAACAACGTCATCAGCCGTGATCGGCGCATCGTCTGTGAATCGGGCCTCCGGTCTCAAGATAAACTTTACCCAAGAGTTGTCCGGCGCCACTTCCGCTGATTGTGCAATTAGTCCGTATACGCTGGCCGGTTCATCCTGACTGGGTGTCATCAACGTATCGTAAAGCAACAATTGTAATCCGTGGGCGGAAGCTCCTTTTAATGTGTAGGGGTTAAAAGTGTCGAAGGTTAGAAAGGCTTCGTTGGTTTTTATAAACGTGCCGCCCTTCGGGGCGTTCGGATTCACATATTCAAAATGCTCAAAATCTGGTCCGTATTTAGGCTCGCCGTAAAGAGCCAGCCCATGTACCGGCTTGCCCCGGACGATGGCGTGAGCGTCGTTTGCATACAGCGTTGCAACAACGAGCGCACTAATGCCTAGCAATACATGCCGCATGACAACGATGGCGGAGATAGTCCGGGGAGGTATGATCAAACTCCAGAAGCGCATCACGATGTGCGCCGCCGCCGTACCACGACAACAAGCACTAACAGCGCCCCGACCGCAATGAGTCCGCCAATCAGCCAACGGTTATCTGACCCTGAGGGATTGGCGGCATCCGTGGCAATCTCCTGACTGCTCGCAATTTGAGTTTCGGCTTCAGGGTCTGCCCACCAGTAAGCTTGGATTTCCGCACCGGAGGGCGATACGCCCTGTAGTGGAAAGTTCTCTGGATGTTGCAGCTTCGACCAGTACGCGAAACGTTCTCCCGACCGTCCGTAGGTCAGTACTCGGTAGAAGTTCCAGGTGAGCACACGATCCAAGGCGTGGAAGGCGGTAATGAGAGATTCTCGTGTTGGCGCTATGATGATTTCCTTGACGAGGGCATCCACCACGGGGTCTTTAACACCTCCATAATTTGCGCCTCCTGGACGATCGGCTGACTCCGATCCCCAGTACTCAAGCTGCTCGTTGCCGGGGCTCAATCCAGTGCCGTATAAGATCGACGTTGCGTCGAAATCAAAATCTTTGAAGCGATTGAAAAGCTGGCTACTGTCCACATAGCGAATTGATGCCTTAATACCAAGACGCTCAAGGTTTTGGATGTAAGGAACTTCAACAATATCAGGTGTGCCGTTGACTTCGAGTATTTCGAAAACGAATGGCTGTTCAGTCTTTTCGTTGATCAGTTGCCCATCGCGGAGCACCCAACCGGCTTGGGCCAAGAGTTCGCGCGCTTTCAAAAGATTCTCGCGAACATTTCCTAGGCCGTCAGTTGTGGGCTGTGTGAATTCTTGAGTAAAAACTTCGGGCGGCACTTGATCTCTGAACGGTTCGAGCAATTTTAATTCGGCATCTGTGGGAATTCCCTTGTGCTCTAATTCAGATCCCTGAGCATAGCTGCGCAGTCTGGTGTACGCGCCAAGAAAAGCCGTGCGATTAAGAGATTCAAAGTCGAAAGCATAGTTTAGAGCCTGTCGCACACGCCGATCTTGAAACAGGGGGCGCCGCAGGTTGAGGATGAATGATTGAACGGTCATCGGCATAAGGTCGGGCGGTTCTATTTTTTTAACTCGTCCGTCCAATGCTGCGGGAAAATCATACTCTGTTGCCCACTTTCGCGCGGTAACCTCGCGATATGCATCAAACACCCCCGTCTTGAATGCTTCAAATTGTGCGGTGTTGTCGCGAAAATATTCGTATCTAATCTGGTCGAAATTATATGTGCCGCGCACGACGGGTAGGTCTTTCGCCCAATACTCAGGGTTGCGTTTGTAGATGACTGTGCGGCCCATCTCGAAAGACTCGAGGAGATACGGGCCGGTGCCCACCGGCGCTTCGAGCGTGGTTGCACTAAAATCCCGAGTGCTCCAGTACGTCTTCGATAAAACCGGGATTTGGCCAAGAATGAGAGGAAGCTCGCTATTGTTGGTTGTCTTAAACGTGAAGCGAATCGTTCTTTCGTCAAGCGCTTCTACACGATCTACATCAGTGTAATAGACTCGATATACTGGGGCTCCCTCGGTCGTAAGTTTAGTAAAACTGAATACTACATCATCGGCATTTACAGTTGTGCCGTCATGAAACCGGGCTTCCGGGCGCAACGTAAATTCTATCCAGCTATTATCTTCCGCGACCTCCATGGTTTCACACAAAAGACAGTACATTGAAAACGGCTCATCGCCTCCACTCACTGCTAATGTTTCATGGAGTAGTTCAGCGCCTTGCGCGGGCGCTCCTTTGATCGCAAAGCCATTAAACGTATCAAACGTATGATCGCGTTGGTTTGTTAGAGTGAGCGTCCCTCCCTTCGGCGCATTTGGATTGACGTAATCGAAAGTCTCGCCGGGGCCATATTTGGGCTCACCATACAGAGCCAGGGCGTGCACGGGCTTGCCGCGGACTATGGCTTGGGCAGGCGGTGCGGCGCTGGCGCAGGTTAAGAGCGCTATGATCAGTGTTGAAAGTCCCCGGCGCATGGCAATCGTCTCCCGAAATCGGCGGTGCGGGGCGGTGGGTTATCGGCCTTGCAGCAATTTGACGGCCTCTGTGTGAAGGCGCGGATCGCCGCAGGCCAGCACCTGCCCATTGACTGTAGTTTCGGACTCTAGGGCTAAAGGCGCGCCATTCCAATCGGATACGACGGCTCCGGCCCCTTGCAGGACGGGAACAATGGCGGCGTAGTCGTGCAGTTTCAAACCCGATTCGACGACCAAATCGATCCATCCCGACGCCACCATTGCATAGTGGTAGCAATCGGTCCCGCCGGCGCGGGCGTGATGGACGGCGTTTGTAATCGTGGTGAAGGCTTCGGCTTCGTCCGGCGTGAACAAATCAGCGGCGGTGTAATACATCGAGGCGTTCGCAGTGGCCGGGCAGGCGCGCGGTTTAGCGCGTGCGCTGTTGAGCGTGGTCGGATGGTTGGTGCCGCCGATCCAGCGTTCTTTTAAGGCGGGGTGATTGATGCAGCCCAGAACCGGTCGGGCATTGCCACCGCTGGTTCGTTGCCAAAGGCCGATAAGGGTGCCGAATAGCGGTACGCCGTTAATGAAGGATCTGGTGCCGTCGATGGGATCAAGTATCCAGAGCCATTCGGCATCCGCACGTTCGCGGCCATGTTCTTCGCCGATAAGGCCGTGGTCCGGGAAGGCCGCGCGAATCATCTCGCGCATGGCCGATTCCGCATCGCGGTCAGCTATGGTGACGGGTGATTCGTCGCCTTTCGCGTCGACGGCGATTGGTGTGCGGAAATGCTGAAGCGCGATTTCACCGCTACGGTCCGCAAGGCGGTGCAGCAACGCAATGCAGGCGTCTGAAAAGTCGGCGCCCGCCATAATAAATGATTATTCAGCGGGGGCTTCTGCCGCAGCCTCGTCTTCCATGGCAGACTCTTCCATGGCGGGTTCTTCAGCAGCGATTTCGGGAACCGGCGGTGGGTTTTCCGTGTTCGCCATCAGGAATTTGATCACCGCAGCGCGCTCTGGGGCCTTTTTCAGACCCACGAAGGACATCGTACCCTTGGGGGCCAGATGCTTCGGGTCTTCCAGGTAATCGTTAAGCTTTTCGTAGGTCCAGGCCCCGCCAATTTCGAGCAGAGAATCGCTGTAGGCCGCAAAACTGGCTACGGCGCCGATCTCACGGCCAACGACGTTATGAAGGTTTGGTCCGGTGCCATTGCCGGCCGCGGGGTCGACCTGATGGCAGGCCTGACACTTGCGGAATCCCTTGGCGCCGTCTTCTACACTGGCTGTGGCGATTAGCGGCAGGGCGCTGGGCGGTGCTGCCGGCTCGTCTCCGGCGGCCATCGCCACGTCTTCCTCGGGCACATCGACGGGATACCCGGTGGTGGCCACGTCTTCCTCGTGAGGCATGATGAATCCGCCGATCAGGTTCACCCCGAGAATGGCCAAGAAAGCCAACCAGAATGCCGCGATGACGGCGTAAAGAGTCATTTTGTTAGGCATGCCATGAATCCCAATGCGAATGCGCACATCCGAGTTTGCCGAATTTGCGATGTGCATACTGGGTTTGACCTCAAATCTCAATATGAATCAAGGCCTCTGGGGTCCGAATTGATCCTCAGCCCCGGCATTCGGAAGGCCTTGGAAGGGGGGGCCAACTCCTGTATTTCTCGCCGCTGCCTTGGGTTCGCGCGATTCTGCGCAGGTTTACCCGGTACACTATAAGGGATTTACATGCCTGCCTTGATCGTCATCCCGGCCCGCTTAAAGGCCACCCGGCTCCCGGACAAGCCGCTCGCCATGATCGGCGATACGCCGATGATCATCCATGTCTGGCGCCGGGCGATGCAGGCCGGCGCCGGTCCGGTGGTGGTTGCCGCCGGGGATCAGGAAATTATCGACGTTGTAAGCGCGGCGGGCGGACAGGCGGTCCTCACCGACCCCGATCTGCCGTCCGGCTCCGACCGGGTTCATGCCGCTGCCGAAACGCTTGACCCGGAGGGGGCCTACGATGTGGTGGTGAACGTTCAGGGGGATCTGCCGACCCTCGACCCCGCTCTTGTGGCGGCGTCCATAACGCCGCTCGAAGACCCGAACATCGATATCGCGACCATTGTTGCGCAGATCACCGACGAGAACGAATTGTCGGACCCGGCGGCAGTGAAAGTGGCGATGTCGCTGAAGCCAGGCGCACGCGTTGGCCCGGCCCTGTACTTCAGCCGAAATTGCATTCCGTCCGGTGCGGGCGAGCACTATCACCATATTGGTATTTATGCGTTTCGCCGCGCCGCGTTGCGCCAGTTTGTGGCGCTGCCACCGACGGTGCTGGAAGTGCGAGAGCGTCTTGAACAGTTGCGCGCGCTTGAACACGGCATGCGGATGGCTGCAGCATTGGTGGATACGATTCCGCTTGGCGTTGATACGCCCGCTGACTTGGCCCGTGCGCGCCGTCTTCTCGGTGCCGGTTGAGGTGGGGTTATGAAAAAAACGACAACACGTAAATCCGGGGCACGTAAAAGCACGTCTAAAACCTTAGTGAAAAAAACATCGCGCACTCCGTCAAACGCCATCGCCTTTCAGGGCCAGCCCGGCGCGTATTCTCATATCGCATGCGTTGCTCGCTTTCCGAAGATGACGGCAATGCCCTGCGCGCAATTTGAAGATGTTTTTGCGGCTGTGCAAAAAGGCGACGCGCGCCTTGCGATGATCCCGGTGGATAATTCGGTCGCGGGCCGGGTCGCAGACATTCATCACTTATTGCCGCGCTCAGGCCTGCACATCGTCGGGGAGCATTTTCAGCCGGTGAATCATCACCTACTCGCGGTACCGGGGGCTTCGCTGAAGACTATAAAGCGGGTCGAGAGTCATGTGCATGCCCTTGGCCAATGCCGCGACTTTCTGCGTAAGAACAAATTTATATCTGTCGTCGTGGGCGATACGGCTGGATCGGCAAAAGCCGTCGCCGAACGGCAAGATAAAAGCGTCGGCGCGATTGCGTCGAAACTGGCGGCGCAGATATACGGGCTGAAATCGCTTGCGGCGAATGTAGAAGACGCGACGCACAACACGACTCGGTTCATCATTATGTCGCGGACGCCTCTCAAAACGAGCGCAAAGACTGGGGGGCCGTACGTCACGTCATTTGTTTTTCGCGTACGCGGTGTGCCGGCAGCGCTTTATAAGGCGCTGGGCGGATTCGCGACCAACGGGGTCAACATGACCAAGCTGGAAAGCTATATGGTCGATGGACATTTCGAGGCGGCGCAGTTTTATGCGGATGTCGATGGTCATCCCGATGAACGGCCTCTGCGGCTGGCTCTGGAGGAGCTTCGGTTCTTCTCCAAAGAAGTTGCCATTCTCGGTACATATCCGGCGGACCCCTTCCGAACACGCAAGTAGGCTGTTTAGTTTTCGTGCCGCCAATCTTCAATGAGGAAGCGGGCGATGGAGTAGCGGCCAGGGAGTTTAAATCCGCTGCCGTCCGTATCCCTGTCGCCGAACGAGTCGATTTCGGCGCGGGTGAACCAGCGGCAGTCTTCCAGCTCATCATCATCGCCGCGAATTTCAGTGGACAGTGCCTCGGCCCGAAAACCGAGCATGACGGACGAGGGGAACGGCCACGGTTGCGAGGCGATATAGCGAACCTCGCCCACAAGAATGCCGGTTTCTTCTTGCACCTCGCGGCGCACGGTTTGCTCCAAAGTTTCTCCAGGTTCAACGAATCCGGCGATGGTGGAATACATGCCGGTCGGCCACTGAGATTGGCGCCCGAGAAGGCAGCGCGGGCCATCAGTTACCAGGGTAATGACCGCAGGATCTGTGCGCGGAAACGAACGGTGTGTGCAATCCACGTTGGTGCAGGTGCGACTATGCCCACTTTCCGAGATCGCAGTGAGTGCGCCGCATCGTCCGCAATGCAAGTGATTGAAGTGCCAGATTACCATCGCACGGGCATAGGCCAGCACGGTGGCCTCGTTCGCGGGCAGCAAGGTGACGACATCGTTGAGCATGACGAAGCTACCAGGCACCCCCATGTCAGGCGGTATTTCAGTGCCCGGAAGTCCCAAAGCAAACCAAGGCTCGCCGTTGTCTACGCCCAGAAACACCAAAGGCATTGAACTGAGATCAACACTGCGCGCTGCTTCGGCGTAACTGAATATAAGGGCGCGCGATTCCGGGGATATCAGATGCCGCTGATTCCACACCGGCACAATGCGAGCACGGCCTCCGGTTAAGAAGGCCGTGATTTTTTTCTCGTCTGGGCGTGAAAGCGCGGCGCGGTCTATCGGGCTGACCGTGAAGGTTAGGGGATGCGCTGGGTTTTCTCTTGATATCACGGTTTTATTCTCACCCGCGGTGATAGGGATGGCCGGACAATATACTATGAGCGCGGTAGATTTGTTCCGCGAGCAGGGCGCGCACCAACATGTGTGGCCATGTCAGTGCGCCGAAAGATAAAACCGCATCGGCCCGACTGCGCACGGTTTCGTGCAGCCCATCAGCGCCGCCAATCAAGAAAACTATGGTGCGCGCGCCGTCGTCGCGCCACCGACCAAGCCGCGCCGCAAAATCTTCGCTATTTTCGCTTTTACCCCGTTCGTCGAGAGCGATCACACGCGACTGATCTGGAATCGCGGCGACGAGGGCCGCACCTTCAAGAGCACGGCGAACGTTGGAGTCCGCTTCTTTCTTTATTTCAATTTCTTTGAGTTCGACAGGCCAAGGCAAGCGCGTCGTATAGGATTGAAATAAATCGCGCTCCGGTCCGGCTTTGGCACGGCCTATGGCGGCCACAACAACTTTCATGAATAACGAGCGCAGCTAAGCGCCACGCCTATGCGTGCTGGACAGCATCGCCGGAGCCAGGTGTCGGCGCGGCCCAGATCCGTTCGATATTGTAGAAGGCACGAACTTCAGGGCGAAACAGATGAACGATCACGTCCCCTGTATCTATCAGCACCCAGTCGCCATTCCTCTCACCCTCGCTCTTGGGTTTGAGTCCCATATCCTTGAGTTTTGTGACGAGGTGCTGAGCCATAGCGGCCACCATACGGCTCGAGGTGCCTGAAGCGACAATCATGCGATCTGCGATGCTGGTTTTTCCGACAAGGTCGATGGACAGAACGTCTTGAGCTTTGTCGTCGTCAAGCGAGGTGAGAATGGTATCGACCATTTTCTCCAAGTCGAGCGGAACTTTTTTAGCGCGGATGTCGGCCTCCTTCTATTGGTTTTATCGGTGTGGCAACGCCATTTTCAGCGCGCAGTGCGGTTGCTGATGCCGGGTGACGGCGCACGGCCATGTAAGCCCATGAAGGAGGAGAGCGAAACCAGATGGACAAAGGCCTCCCTACTCGAACCCGCGCAAATCTGCGCGCCGCGCTGCCAGCCAACGCTCCATAAGAATAAGGACTACGGTCAAGAACCGCAACGCGCACGGTGTGAAAGATGCCAGTCCATCGCCACCAACGAGGAATTTCGGCAAGGTTATCTGCTCCCATGAGCCAGACGAACCGCAAATTCGGGTAATGTTGGCAAAGGCTTCGCAAGGAATGCGCAGTCCGAGCATCGCCCATTCGGCGCTCCACATCTGTCACTAATATACGGGGGTTGGCGGCGGCGATCGCTTTGGCGGCCGCCATGCGCTGGCTTGCCGGGGCCATGTTTTCCGCAGACTTCAGCGGATTTTGTGGACTGATCAGCCACCATACTTGGTCAAGATGCAGGCGCTTCAAAGCCTCACGGCTGATGTGCAGATGTCCCGCATGCGCGGGGTTGAACGAGCCGCCCAATAGACCAATGCGCCGTCGCCGCCGGTCACCAAAAGCAGGAAGACGTTGCACAGAGTTAGGGCCGGGTCTGCCCGTCACCGCGCACCTTGTATTTGAACGTGGTGAGTTGTTCGACTCCGACTGGCCCGCGTGCATGAAGTTTGCCCGTCGCGATGCCGATTTCAGCGCCCATGCCGAATTCGCCGCCATCGGCAAACTGCGTCGAGGCATTATGCATGACGATGGCGCTGCTCAACGCGTCCATGAATCGGTCTGCAGCTGATTGGTCTTCGGTAATAATAGCGTCAGTGTGCTCACTACCGTGAGCCGTAATATGAGCGAGCGCATCATCCATATTTTTCACGACCTTCACCGACAAAATAGCATCCAAGTATTCGGTATCCCAATCTTCATCAGAAACCGATTTAACGCTTGGATTTAGACTCTGTATGGTCGCGTCGCCGCGAACCTCGCAACCGGCGGTGATAAGGTCTTCAAGGATTGGCGGTAAAATACGGCTCGCGATGTTCTCATCAATCAACACCGTTTCCGTAGCGCCGCAAATGCCAGTGCGGCGCATTTTGGCATTGAGAACAATCGAGCGTGCTTTGTCGGGATCGGCGTCGCTGTGAATGTAGGTGTGACACAGTCCGGTTAAATGAAGGAATGTGGGCACACGCGACTCACGCATGACTCGCTCGACAAGCGATTGTCCGCCGCGGGGCACGATAACATCGATGTACTTGGTCATGGTGAGCATTTCGCCGACCGCAGCCCGATCTGTTGTCGGTATCATTTGGATAGCAGTCTCGGGCAAACCAGCCTCGCGCAGACCGCTCTGCAACGCGGCAAGAATCGCTCGCGAAGAATGGAAGCTCTCGGAACCGCCGCGCAAAATACATGCGTTGCCCGCTTTTAGGCAGAGACCGCCGGCATCGGCAGTTACATTGGGCCGCGACTCATAAATAACGCCGACTACGCCTAACGGCATGCGGACGCGTTCGATCTTCAAGCCGTTGGGCCGCGACCACGCAGAAATGATTTCGCCGATAGGGTCATTCAGCGCCGCGATTTCTTGTAAGCCTTTTGCCATGGCGACGATGCGCGCATCGTTGAGATCTAGGCGGTCGAGCATTGCGGCAGTCAGCCCTTTTTGCCTAGCAGATGCCATATCTTGTGCGTTGGCGGCTTTGATGGTTTCGGCGCTTTCCCGCAAGGCCTTTGCGGCGGCGATGAGGGCAGTGTTCTTGATTGCAGCGCTGGTGCCCGCAAGAATACGAGAGGCATCCCGGGCCTTGCGACCCAGATTTGTCATCATATCCGCAATATCGTTTTCAGGTTCTACGGTGCCATCCATGGCCACTCTCCGTTCTCGTCCAGCATAACATAGGGAAGAGTTACGACCCCATCACCAGGTCATCGCGGTGTATCACTTCACTGCGGCCCCGAAAGCCAAGTATCTCTTCAATTTTTTCTGACTTCTGTCCTTTGATGGCGTTGATATCGGTAGCGGCATAGGCCGACAGTCCCTTGCCGAGCACCCGGCCATCTTTGGTCCGCACTTCCACTGCATCCCCCCGCTCAAAGTCACCGGAGACGTTAACAACCCCAGCGGGGAGTAAGCTTTTGCCGCTGTTGAGGGCGTTAACAGCGCCATCGTCCACGACCAATATTCCTAAGGTCTGCAGACTTCCAGCGACCCAACGTTTGCGTGCCGCGCGAGGTTCCGCTGCCGGTAAAAACCATGTGCAGCGTCCGCCATCGATCAGTCGACTTAGCGGGCGCGGTTGTTTGCCGGGGGCGATTGCCATGCGACATCCGGCGCCCATACAAATTTTCGCGGCCATAAGCTTGGTCACCATTCCGCCAGACCCGTGGTCAGAGGCCGTTCCGGCCATGGATTCAACCTCAGGGGTGATCTCGTGCACTTCGGGCACCAGTTCAGCACTTGGCGTTGTGCGTGGGTTGGCGGTGTAAAGACCATCGATATCGGAAAGCAGGATCAATGTATCCGCGCTGATCATCTGAGAGACGCGTGCGGCGAGGCGGTCATTGTCACCAAATCTAATTTCGGCGGTGGCAACCGAATCGTTCTCATTAATTACGGGCACTGCCCGCAGTTTGAGTAAAGTGTCGAGGGTGTTGCGTGCATTGAGATAACGGCGGCGATCTTCGGTGTCGTCCAACGTGATGAGCACCTGAGCGACTATAATGTTGTGGCGGGCCAGGGACTGTTGATACGCGTGCGCGAGCCGCATTTGTCCGGTTGCTGCCGCAGCCTGTTTTTCTTCGAGGCGCAGCTTTCGGCCTTTCATGCCGAGAGGTCCGCGTCCGATGGCGATCGCGCCCGAAGTGACAATGACCACCTCTTGTCCTCGTTCATGTGCAGCGGCGATATCATCGCAGAGAGCATCAAGCCATGGGTGATGCACGGCCCCTGTTTCATCATCAACCAGCAAGGCTGATCCGATTTTTACGACCATACGTTTTGCGGCGGTAAGTGGAGAATCTTCTAAAGATTGTTCGGCGGTCACGGCGTCCATCCTTGGGACTCGTGCTCCTCATCTTCGTCGTCGGCGCTTTCGGGCACGCCTAAGCGAGCACCTTCAACGATCTTGGCCGTTTTTCTCAACACCTCGGTGCGTCCGGCTCCTGAAACACCGGAATGAATAAAAACTTTCTTTCGGCAGGCTTTGCTCAGGGCTTGTCGCTTTTCTTCCTGAGTTTCTTCGTCCAGAGCGTCGCATTTGTTCAAAGCAACGATTTCTTTTTTCTGGGCAAGTCCACCGCCGTAGGCTTTCAATTCTTTCCGAACCGTTTTGTAGGCGGCCGCGACGTCATCTTGCGTACCGTCCACCAAGTGCAAAAGCACCGCGCAGCGTTCGACATGGCCTAGGAATCGATCACCAAGGCCTGCGCCTTCATGCGCGCCCTCGATCAAACCTGGAATATCGGCAATGACGAATTCCAGATCACCAACCTGTGCAACGCCTAGGTTTGGATGAAGAGTGGTGAAGGGGTAGCCCGCGATTTTGGGGCGTGCACGGGTAACAGCGGCGAGAAAAGTAGACTTTCCTGCATTTGGCAAGCCGATAAGGCCTACGTCGGCAATTAGTTTTAGCCGCAGCCAGACCCACATTTCGGGAGCTTCGAGACCAGGGTTGGCATGATCGGGGGCTTGATTTGAAGGGCCTTTGAAGTGTGTGTTGCCGAAGCCTCCGTTACCGCCTTTGAGCAAAACGACGCGCTGGCCGTCTTCGCTTAAATCGGCGAGTACCTCGTCTTTGTCGTCGCTGAGAATTTCTGTGCCGACAGGAACCTTGATCACCAAATCGGATCCGTTCCGTCCGGTGCGGTTTTGACCTGCGCCGTCGGTGCCGCGCTCGGCTTTGAAATGTTGCTGGTAGCGAAAGTCGATTAAGGTATTGAGGTTGCGCGCGGCTTCAAAAACGACACTGCCTCCACGTCCGCCATCGCCGCCGTCAGGACCGCCAAATTCAATAAACTTCTCACGGCGAAATCCGACGCAACCATTACCGCCGTTGCCGGCCTTCACGTAGATTTTTGCTTGGTCCAGGAATTTCATGGCGAAGAGTGTACCTGTTTCTTTTCCGGTGCGCTGTAGCCTGCTCGCCTAGTTGTAAGATTGAGCAATAAAAAAGGAGACGGGCGGTCCGTCTCCTTCTTAACCACGGGACCGCCAGCGTGGATGCCGACGGTCAATGTCCGCCGAGCGTTATTCTGCCGGGCTGGTGTTCGGGTCTACAGATACGTAGACGCGTCCCTTGGTCGAAGATTTGAAGCTTACGGTGCCTTCCAGCAGCGCGAAAATCGTGTAGTCGCGGCCAAGGCCTACGTTTTTGCCGGGATGCCACTTTGTGCCCCGCTGGCGAACAATGATGTTTCCGGGAATCACGCTCTGGCCGCCGAACTTTTTGATGCCGAGGCGCTTGCCGATTGTATCGCGACCGTTTCTGGACGAGCCGCCTGATTTCTTATGAGCCATTTTTAAATCTCCTCGCCGATCCGACTACGACGTCTTTTTTGCCGTTTTTTTAACGGCCTTTTTAGCCGGGGCTTTTTTCTCGGTTGTTTTTGCTGCCGCCTTTTTGGCGACAGGCTTTTCGTCTGCCGGGGCCTCAGCAGCCTCGGTCTTCGGCGCGACGGCTTTCGCCGGTGCAATGGAAATGCCTGTCCCCATATCGGTGATTTTCACCAAGGTCAGGTACTGACGGTGACCATTGCGGCGGCGGTGATGTTTCCGACGGCGCTTTTTGAAAATGATCTTCTTTTCATCGCGAAACTGACGCAAAACCTCGCCGACGACTTTGGCGTCTGCGACCTGCGGCTGACCGACTTTGTCGCCGAGCATCAAAACGTCATCGAACACGATGGTTTCGCCGTCTTCTCCATCAAGCTTTTCTACGGCAATAACGTCGTCTTTGCTGACGCGGTACTGTTTGCCGCCTGTTTTGATCACTGCGAACATGGTCTTAAGTCCTGAAGAAACGAAAATGGCGGGCCACTGCAAAAGCGCAATAAACCCGCGCGGAAGCGGCGTGAATATACTGACGAGGGCCCCTGAGTCAATGGCGCTTCCCCAGTTCATCACTCAGCTAAAATATAGAGCGTTGTGTAAATTAACACTTATTTTACAAGTGGTTGGTTTGATGGTCCGCGTCGGTACCGCTTAGGGTTCGCCCAGGACAGGCTGCATTCGCTATCAGCGTTGCGATGAGCGTGGCCTTCGGTTAGGGTCCGCGCGCCAAAAAACGGAGCCGAAGCGGCTATTTACGCTTTGCTCGCTGGCAGACCACGGAGAGGTGCCGGAGTGGTCGAACGGGCCGGTCTCGAAAACCGGAGTACCCTAACCGGGTACCGTGGGTTCGAATCCCACCCTCTCCGCCAGCTAAAATCTAAGCGGGAACAGTATTTTGCGGTTCTGTTGAAGTATTGCGTTGTTCTTGCTCCCTGCCGAGTGGCGGGGTAAGCCAGTTTTACAACTGCTTTAGAGTCTGAGGACAACATGGCCAGAAATCGTGCCGCGGATTTCGCGCAACGCCGAGAGATAATCATAGAAAATGCGGTCAGGCTGTTCGCCACCGCTGGATTCCTTGGCGTTTCGGTGGCTGACTTAGCTAAAGCATGTAAGACATCTAAGTCTTTGATTTATCATTACTTTGATTCCAAAGAAGACATTCTATTCGAAGCGATGGATTCTCATGTGCGGACCCTGTGGGATGCCGCATCCGGGATCATTGCCATGGACGTAAGTCCTGACCATAAGCTGCGGACACTTACCCATGCGATGATGCATTTATATGCTGGAGCTGCTTCGCGGCACAAAGTGCTGGTCAACGAACTTTACCATCTTCCCCGCGCACGGCGTGAAGTCATCATCGGACGGCAATCGCGACTGGTACAGGCCGTTGCGGATATTTTTTCGCTACTCCAACCTGAATTCAGATCAAAGCCGGAATTAGCAAAACCGGCGGCAATGGTATATTTCGGAATGATCAATTGGACGCATACTTGGTACGATCCTGCGGGGCCTGCCTCCACGGATGCCGTTGCTGACCTGGTCGTCGATATGGTTCTGAACGGTGTAAGGGGGGCCCAGTTGGGGCCCCGGCGTCCATAAAATTTAAGCTAGATCGAGTATCTTACGGTCGCTTGATATCCCTCTTTAGTTGTATTTATTTACAAAACCTCCTTAAATAATTTACTCATCAAGTGACTTCATTTCTTTGCGGATCTTCGGCCGCGAACCTGTTCCGCAGTTTGATCTATTATTTACATTGTCCGACCAGTCGTTCTATTGTGTGTGCAGAGTGGGTCGCCGTGTAACTAGACGGCTGTAATAAGGGCTGTCCGGCGAGATGATGTGCGCGCTTTGTTATGTGAGTGCGCTGAGCCTGAAAGTTCAATTAGTTTTCTCGGAGCATGCCTGTTGAGCACAGACGGCTCTGCGTTGACCTCGCTGCATAATTATCTGAGTGCTATTTGAGATGTTTTAAGACTGGTCTTATTTAAACGTAAGGTGAGCCCCGGTTTGTTTGGGTATTATTGGCAGCTGGGGAGCAGACGCCAAGAAAGGGAGGGTGCACATGCACTCGGTATTAAGAGGTAAGTTTCCCATTACTGGGAGCGGATTTGGATCTGC
>CAXBLG010000047.1:0-24921 GCA_963976395.1 uncultured Rhodospirillaceae bacterium | reverse complement strand
ACCTCCGGCCCCTGCCTCCCGAAGGCAGTGCTCTACCAGGCTGAGCTACACTCCGGCAGTAGCAGTAATCCCTGGAAGGCGTGCTTATAGCCGTATGGGGGCGGGGGGCGCAAGCGCCCCGAAACCCGGTGGAAATCCTTGGCCGCCAGGGGCTTAGTGGGCCCGTTCTATGCAGAAGTCGATAATATCCAAAAGGGCAGTCTTGATTTCGCTTTCGGGGAAGAGCCCGAGGGCGTCCCGGGCTACGGCGCCGTAGTGTTTGGCGCGGTTTATGGTGTCCGCGACGCTGCCGTGGTTTTTCATCAGTTCCATCGCCCGGCCCAGATCGGCGTCGGTTTGCTCAAGATCCTGTAAGGTGCGGTTCCAGAACGCACGTTCCTCGTCGCTGCCCCGGCGGAATGCAAGAATGACGGGCAAGGTGATTTTGCCCTCGCGGAAATCATCGCCAATTGTTTTGCCAAGCTCATGCTGACGGGCGGAATAATCCAAAACATCGTCAATAAGCTGGAAGGCGATCCCAAGGTTGAGGCCGTACACGCGCAAGGCCTCCTCCTCGACATCCGGCCGTTCGGCCACAACCGCGCCGATACGGGCGGCGGCAGCAAACAGCTCGGCGGTCTTGGACTGGATAACTTCCAAGTACTGAGCCTCGCTGGTTTCAGTGTCGTTGGTAGTCAGTAACTGGTGGACTTCACCCTCGGCGATCACCGAAGAGGCGCGCGAAAGAATTTTCAGCACCTTTAAGGAGCCGTCTTCCACCATCAGCTCAAACGCCCGGCTGAAGAGGAAGTCGCCGACCAGCACGCTGGACTGGTTGCCCCAGATCGCGTTGGCGCTGGATTGCCCGCGGCGCAATTCGCTTTCGTCCACCACGTCGTCGTGCAGCAAGGTCGCGGTGTGAATAAATTCAACGCAAGTGGACAGTTTAATGTGCCGTTCGCCGGGATAGCCGCACAACCGGGCCGCGGCGAGGGTCAGCATCGGGCGCAGGCGCTTGCCGCCAGCGGCGACAATGTGTCCGGCCAGCTGGGGGATCAGCGCCACCGGGCTATGCATGCGCTCGACGATGGTGCGATTCACCGCCTTCAGGTCTTCATCCACCAGCGCAACCAGAGCATCAAGGGCTTTGGTTTTGGCGCGGCGGCTGGTGTCCAGATTAACGACGGTGGCCAAGGGGCTGGTTCCTTTTGGTTCGGGTCGTGCTGCTCGTGAGGCGTCGCGCAGGTGGTCTAGAGCGGCGCAAAATACGGGGGAAGGCCAAAGGTGGCAAGGTGGCCGGTAAAACACCGGGGTGGCCCTCCATTCCTTGCCAATTGTATGCGGGAGCGGCACCCTGGGCCAAATATAATCTGATCGGCCAAGATGATAGTCCCGTGGATCAGGCAGGCGAAAAAGGATGGTTCTATGATCGAATTGCTGCGCTCGGAAAATCCGGCACTGATATCTGCCCTGAAGGCTGCCCTCGCAGACGTGCAAATTCAGGTGTTTGAATTTGACGGCGCTTGGGCGGATACATATGTCGGCGTGACGCCGCGCCGTCTTATGGTGGCCGATGAGGATTTGACGCAGGCGCGGCGCGTGGCTCAGGCCGTTTGTCCTGAAGAGCTGCCCCCTGAAAAGTCATCGACATAATCGTATGTCCTCTGATGTGACTCACGCCGAGTTAGCTTTTACCGACGATGCGGTGTTGGGAGGCCGCGTCGTGGTGCGGCAATCCGTTCAGGGGTATAGGGCGGCTGTCGATCCTGTGCTCCTTGCCGCTGCTGTGAAGGCGAAGGGCGGCCAACACATATTGGATGCGGGGTGCGGCAGCGGTGCGGCAATGTTCTGTCTCGCCGCTCGGGTGTCTGGCCTGGACCTCACAGGGATTGAAAGTCAGCCCGACATTGCTGCGTATGCGCGCGCGGGACTGGAACTCAATGCTCTGTGCGGAATTGCGCGAATAATAGACGGTGATATCGGCGCACCGCCTGCAGAGTTAAAAAACGCGTTTGATGTTGTTCTCACCAATCCACCGTATTCTGAGGCTGGAAGTCCACCGCCGAACGCCTCGCGCGCGACGGCGCATATGGAGGGGGCCGTGGATTTGGCGGCTTGGATCACCGCGTGTCTTGCCTGCCTGAAGCAAAAGGGGCGATTTGTCATCGTTCACCGTGCGGGGCGTTTATCCGAGATACTAGCCGCCTTAAATGGCAAGGCGGGGGACGTGCGCATCTACCCGATACTGTCAAAGGCGGGCGAGCCGGCTCAGCGTGTTATTGTAGATGCGGGCAAGGATCGCCGCTCTCCGGACACCCTTTTCCCTGGCCTTATTTTGCATGAGGACGGAGGCCGCTATACCGCTGAGGCTGAACAGGTGTTGCGGGGCGCTCGGCCGCTGCCTATTTAAAGTAGGCCTTTGTCGTTTTCATTAAGCACTTCAAGCAGTAGTCTCTCCTCCCATGAGTATTCCTGAAGCTATCAACGATTTCCTGGCTCGTTATGATCTCGGCGGACGCAGCAGTGTGCCGGTCGTGACGGTGCTGCGCTTGCAGGGCGTGATCGGCGGCGGCGGTGTTCGCCGCGGTGGGCTCAACCTCGCAACACTTGAACCCAGCATCAAAAAAGCGTTCTCCAAACGCGTGCGGGCTGTGTGCCTGCTCATCAACTCTCCGGGTGGCTCGCCGGTGCAGTCGGCCCAAATAACCGCCTATATTCGTCATCTGTCCCAGGAAAAGAAAATACCCGTATTCGCGTTTACCGAAGACGTGGCGGCCTCTGGTGGATACTGGCTATCTCTAGCTGCCGACGAGATTTATGCCGATCCAATGTCCATTGTCGGCTCGATCGGGGTTATCTCCGCCGGCTTCGGGTTTCAGGGGTTAATGGACCGTATCGGCGTTGAGCGCCGGGTGCATACCCAGGGCGATCACAAGAGCCTTCTTGACCCATTCAAGCCGGAAGATCCTGATGATGTGAAGCGGCTTATGAATATTCAGGCCGATATGCATCGCCAGTTTATCGAGGCCGTCAAACAGCGCCGCGGAGAGCGGCTTGTGGCCGATGATGAAACGGCCTTCAACGGTGATATTTGGACCGGCGCGCGCGCGCTTGAACTAGGGCTTGTGGACGGGCTTGGAGATATGCGCACCATCATTCGCCGGAAATACGGTCCTGATGTGCGCTTCCTGACAGTGCGGCGACCGATGAGTTGGTTGGAACGCCGTCTTGGACGGCCGTTATCGTCTGCGTCATTGAGCGCGGAGACGGTCTCGGGTGGTTGGGCGTCCGATCTCATTGCGGCGGTCGAAGAGCGCACGCTTTGGGCCCGCTTCGGTTTGTGAGGTCGGCCCGGATATGATTAGCGCCCTCAAAGTTCTCTTTACCGTGGTTGTGATCGTCATTGTCTTTTGGGGGTTCAAATACCGCTGGCGTATGGGCGATATGGGCAAATCTGTTCGAGGGGCCCGGCGCAAGCGCACCACATCGGCGTATAAATCAGGGCACCCTGCTGCCCAGGACTTGGAACAATGCCCGAAATGCGGGTCTTATATTCCTGCGGGCACGGTATGCTCCTGTGAAGAAAAGAGCTGAAATTACGGCGATTTCCGCTGCATCCCTTGATTCCGGCCATATGCTCCACTAGCTTCCGCCGTTCCGTCGAAAGAAATCGTCATGGCCGCCAAGAAAACCAAAAAGAAAATCAAATCTAAATCGAAAGCTAAGCCTAAGGCTCAATCCAAGTCGAAGGCCAAGGCGAAGCGTGCAGTTTCAGTGAAGGGCGCATCGAAAGCAAAAGCGCCCAGCTTTCAGACGCTCATCCTGACGCTTCAGGATTTCTGGGCAAAGCAAGGCTGCGTCATTCTTCAGCCCTACGATATGGAAATGGGGGCAGGCACATTCCATCCGGCGACCACCTTGCGGGCGCTCGGTTCCGACCCTTGGAGCGCCGCCTATGTGCAGCCCTCACGCCGTCCGACCGACGGCCGCTACGGCGAAAACCCCAACCGGCTTCAACACTACTATCAGTATCAAGTGATTCTGAAACCCTCACCGGCAGACCCGCAGGGGCTGTATCTCGAAAGCCTGCGCGCCATCGGCATTGATCCGATGTCCCACGATATTCGCTTTGTCGAAGATGATTGGGAAAGTCCGACGCTGGGGGCCTGGGGCCTTGGCTGGGAAGTGTGGTGCGACGGCATGGAAGTCACCCAGTTTACCTACTTTCAGCAAGTGGGCGGACTGGAATGCAATCCGGTGGCGGTTGAATTGACCTACGGCCTCGAACGTCTGGCCATGTACGTACAGGGTGTCGAGAACGTCTATGATCTCGACTTCAATGGTCACGGCGTAAAATACGGCGACGTGTTCTACCGCGCGGAAGTGGAGTACTCCGCCCATAACTTTGAACACGCCAATACCGACATTTTGTTCAAACGTTTCGCTGACTGTGAAAACGAGTGCCGCTCGCTTCTTGGTCATAGTCTCGCGCTACCCGCCTACGACCAGTGCATCAAGGCCTCGCACACATTTAACTTGCTCGATGCGCGCGGGGTTATCAGCGTCACCGAGCGCGCCGCCTATATCGGACGCGTCCGCGCGCTTGCGAAAGCCTGCTGTGAAGCTTGGCTTGCCCCCACCCATTTGCAGGCGAGTTGAGATCATGGCCGAGCTTCTTTTAGAACTGTTCTCCGAAGAAATCCCCGCCCGTATGCAGGCGCGGGCTGCAGATGATCTTGCACGCCTGATCGGTGACGGACTGAAGGCTCAGGGACTAGAGGCAAAGTCTATCGCCGTTTTTGCAGGACCGCGCCGCCTAACCTTGGCTGCGGACGGATTGCCGAAATCGCAGCCGGACACGTTGGACGAGCGCAAGGGGCCGCAAGTGGGGGCGCCGGACGGTGCCGTCCAAGGCTTTCTGAAGGGTGCGGGTCTTAAGCGCATCGAAGACGCCGAAGTGCGCGAGCTGCCCAAGGGTCAGTTTTATTTTGCGGTCACCAAAAAGAAGGGGCGCGCGACGTCGGTTGTCGTAAAGGAAATTATCGAGGCCGCGTTACCGCAAATACCCTGGCCGAAGTCGATGCGCTGGGCCAATAATCCGGTGCGTTGGGTGCGCCCCTTACACGGCATTTTATGTGTTCTCGGCGGCAAGGTGATTCCGGTCACGTTTGCGGGTGTGAAGGCGGGTGATTCAACAAAGGGCCACCGCTTCCTTGCGCCGAAAGCTTTTAAAGTTAAATCCTTCGCCGATTATAAGGCCAAGCTGAAAAAAGCTTTTGTCATGATTGATCCGGCAGAGCGGTCAAAAGTGATTGCAGATGGGTTGACCAAGCTTGCTGCCAAAGAAAATTTGACGATCAATGATGACTCCGGACTCCTTGCTGAAGTCGTCGGGCTAGTGGAGTGGCCGGTGCCGCTGCTTGGCACGATTGATTCTGCTTTTATGGATGTGCCGCCGGAAGTTTTGACGTCGGCCATGCGCAAACATCAAAAGTATTTCGCGCTCTCTACAAAGAAGGGCGCGCTGGCCAATCGCTTTGGGGTCATCGCCAATATGGTGGCGAAAGATCGCGGGAAAGCCATTGTTGCCGGAAACGAGCGCGTACTGCGTGCGCGCCTGTCCGACGCCAAGTTCTTCTGGGATCAGGACCGCGACCAACAGCTTGAAGCCCGTGTAGATAAATTGGAAGAGCGCGTGTTCCAAGCCAAGCTCGGAACCGTGCGCGACAAGGTGGAACGCATCGTCGATGGTGCGGCGTTCCTGGCCGACCATGTGTCCGGTGCAGGCAAGGCCGATGTCGCCCGCGCGGCTCTGTTATGCAAGGCCGATCTTTCAACCGGTATGGTCGGCGAGTTTCCCGACCTGCAAGGCATCATGGGCCGCTACTACGCTGTTCACGACAACGAGTCCGCCGCCGTCGCCGAAGCCATTGCCGCACATTATTCGCCGCAAGGTCCGGGCGATGCTTGCCCCACTTCGCCGGTCAGTGTGGTGATCGCCCTGGCTGACAAGATTGATAGCCTTGTCGGGTTTTTCGCTATTGATGAAAAGCCCACCGGCTCGAAAGACCCATTTGCGTTACGCCGCGCGGCGCTAGGTGTCATTCGCCTGATCCTTGAAAATAAATTGCGTCTGCCGCTGATGACGACGTTTGAGTACTTTCTCGGCGCCTACACCAATATCGGTAACGTCAATCCGTCGAACCTCGCCGAATCCCTAATGGATTTCTTCGCAGACCGGCTCAAAGTTCATTTGCGCGATCAAGGTGTGCGTCACGACCATGTCTCTGCGGTATTTTCCCTCGGTGGTGAAGACGATCTCGTACGCCTGCTGGCTCGAGTAGAGGCCCTTGGGAAGTTTCTCGCCAGCGATGACGGCGCGAACCTGCTCGTGGCTTATCGCCGTGCCGCCAATATCGTTCGCATTGAAGAGAAGAAAGCCAGCGCGCCTTATGGCGGCGATGTCGCTGCCGAAGACCTGGGTGCTGCCGAAGCCGAGAATTTGCTTAAATCCATTGAGTCAGCCGAGATGCTTGCCCAAAAAGCCTTAGATAAAGAGGACTTCGCTGCGGCCATGGCCGCCTTGGCCACCCTGCGTAAGCCTGTGGACATCTTTTTCGATAAAGTCACCGTCAATACGGACAATCCTGCTCAGCGAGCCGCTCGTTTGCGGCTGCTCACCCGGATCGTCGCCGCAATGGGACGAGTCGCGGATTTTGGTCAGGTCGAAGGCGGTACTGGCGCTTAAAAACGGCCTCTTAAAATGGGCTGACCCCAGGCTCCGACATTATTAGCAGAATCTTCTTGAAGCCCCTCAAAATGTAAGTATGACTTTCCTCATACATGTAAGCACATCTTTGCTTACATATTGGATTGCTTACATCGAGGTGCGCTATGCCTGATAAATCCCGCAATGAAGCCCTGGAGCGGGCCATTTCCGAATCCGGTGGCGTGGCGGCACTGGCCCGGGCCATCAAGGTTACCCCCCAGGCCATCAGTCAGTGGGACAGGGTGCCTGCCGAGCGTGTCATAGCGGTTGAGGAGGCCACTGGCGGAAAGGTATCGCGAGGCGTTCTGAGGCCGGATCTGTACCCCACCGGCGCCGGAGCAGACACAGGCACCCCTTCGCGCTGGGTTTACGCTTTTGGTGGAGGTAAGGCCGACGGTGCGGCGTCCATGAAGGATTTGCTGGGCGGTAAGGGTGCAAATCTAGCCGAGATGTGCGCCATCGGCCTTCCAGTCCCGCCCGGCTACACCGTCAGCACCGAGGTCTGCACTTACTACTACGCCAACGGCAAAAGCTATCCGTCCGATTTGAAAGCGCAGGTAGAAGAGGCTTTGGCAAATGTTGAAGCCATCACCGAACGCAAGTTCGGCGATCTGAAAAATCCTTTGCTGGTTTCGGTACGGTCCGGCAGCCGCGCCTCCATGCCGGGAATGATGGATACTATTCTCAACCTCGGCCTCAACGACAAAACGGTTGAAGGGCTAGCGGCGCAATCCGGCGATGCACGCTTTGCTTATGATAGTTATCGGCGGTTCATCCAAATGTATTCCGACGTGGTCCTCGGTGTGGACGACTACGATCTGGAAACGCTTTTGGATATCGCCAAGGAAGACAAGGGCGTAACGCTCGACAACGAACTCGATGCCGACGATCTCAAGGCGTTGGTGGAATCGTTCAAAGATAAAATAGCAGAAGAACTTGGCGCGCCGTTTCCACAAGATGTTCACGAGCAGCTTTGGGGTGCCATCGGCGCGGTTTTTGGCAGTTGGATGAACACCCGTGCCATCACCTACCGCGCTTTGCACGACATTCCCGACACCTGGGGTACGGCCGTAAATATTCAGGCCATGGTTTTTGGCAACATGGGCGATGATTGCGCCACCGGCGTTTGCTTTAGCCGAGATCCCTCTACCGGCGAAAACACTTTCTACGGCGAGTATCTTGTGAATGCGCAAGGCGAGGACGTGGTCGCCGGAATTAGGACGCCACAGCAAATCACCATCCACGGTAAACAGGCGCAGCAATCGACGCTTCCGGCGATGGAAGAGTCGATGCCCGACCTGTATAAGCAGTTGGTCGTCTTGCGTGACAAGCTCGAGAGTCACTACACCGACATGCAAGACATGGAATTCACCATCGAGAAAAACAAGCTGTGGATGCTGCAAACCCGCACCGGTAAACGTACGGCGCAGGCAGGGTTTAAGATTGCTGTCGATATGGCGCAGGAAGGTTTGATCAGCGAAGATGAAGCCGTCCGCCGTATCGACCCTGCGCAACTCGACCAGCTATTGCACCCGACGCTTGACCCCAAAGCTCCGCGCGAACTTTTGTCTCGCGGATTGCCCGCCTCTCCGGGCGCGGCGGCGGGGCGGATCGTTTTTACATCCGAGAGTGCAGAAGATTGGGTGAAGCGCGGCGAGGTCGTTATTCTTGTTCGCCGTGAAACTAGTCCCGAGGACATTGGCGGGATGCATGTCAGCCAGGGCATTCTCACCACTCGGGGCGGCATGACCAGCCATGCGGCTGTTGTTGCGCGCGGTATGGGGACGCCTTGCGTGTGTGGGGCCGGCGACATCAAGGTAGATGCGGCCGCTAAAACAGCGCGGGTGCGAGATCATATTTTGCTCGAAGGTGACGTGATTACGCTTGATGGGTCCACGGGTGAAGTTTTTGTCGGGAGGGTCGCGACGATTCAACCTGAATTGACCGGCGATTTCGGAAAACTCATGGGCTGGGTCGATAACATTCGGCGGCTCCGGGTGCGGGCCAACGCGGAAACACCCACCGATGCGAAGACCGCCCGCAAGTTCGGTGCGGAAGGCATTGGTTTGTGCCGAACCGAACATATGTTTTTCGATCCCGCGCGTATTCTCAGTGTACGGCAGATGATTCTGGCGAAGGACTCGGGCGGGCGCAAAGCGGCGCTGGACAAACTGTTGCCGCATCAACGCGGCGATTTCGTCAAGCTGTTCAGTATTATGGCGGGCTTGCCGGTTACGATTCGGTTACTTGATCCGCCCTTGCATGAATTTCTACCTCAGACCGATGCAGAAATCACTGAGGTGGCGCAAGACGCAGGTGTGTCGGAAGAGTCCGTGCGCGACATGCTTTCAAGTTTGCACGAAACCAACCCTATGCTCGGCCATCGGGGTGTACGTCTCGGTATATCCCATCCGGAAATTTATGAAATGCAGGCCCGCGCCATTTTCGAGGCGGCTGTGCAGGTCAAGAAAGACGGAACCGAAGTGCTGCCGGAAGTGATGATTCCGCTCGTCGGAACACGCAAAGAATTGGATTTGATGAAGCAGGTTGTGGACGCTGCAGCCAAGGCTGTGTTTGAAGCGGCAGGCAGTTCGGTCGAATATTTAGTCGGGACTATGATCGAGCTACCTCGCGCGGCTTTGCAGGCGGGTGATATTGCAAAAACCGCCGAGTTCTTTTCCTTTGGTACCAACGACCTTACGCAAACCACTTTCGGTCTTTCACGTGATGATTGTGCGTCAATCATCGAGCAGTACCGTCAGAAGGGCATTTACGAGAATGATCCCTTCGCCAGCCTCGATCAGGACGGGGTGGGCGAGTTAGTGACCATTGCGGCCGAACGCGGCCGCAAGGTGCGCAAGGGCTTGAAGATGGGAATATGCGGCGAGCATGGCGGAGACCCGGAGTCTATTCGCTTCTGCCATGATGTTGGGCTGGACTACGTATCGTGTTCGCCATACCGGGTGCCGGTTGCGCGGCTGGCCGCAGCGCAGGCTGCATTGGCTGAGAAGAGCTAGCGTTGGTGAGAATGGCTAGTGTCGCTGCCGTCAGTCGATGCGAAGTGCATGCGTTTTCCAAGAAGAAGCATGAGGGCATTCATCTTGTTGCGGGACTCGGCGTTGATGGTGATGCTCATCAGGGCGAGAGAGTTCAGCATCGTTCGCGAGTGGCGCGCGATCCAACGCAACCTAATCTGCGTCAAGTTCATCTAATTCATATTGAATTGTATAAAGAACTAGAAGCAGATGGCTTTAATTTGAATCCAGGTAATCTGGGCGAAAATATTACAACGCGCGGCATTAATCTTCTCGCGCTTCCTACGGGCACAATTCTTCAGCTTGGAAGCTCAGCGGTAGTTGAAGTTACCGGATTGCGAAACCCGTGCCGTCAGCTAGATCATTTTCTGCCAGGACTTATGACGGCGGTCTTAGCGCGGGACCGGGATGGTGGCTTGATTCGCAAGGCGGGCATCATGGGCATTGTCCTAGCGAGTGGAACTGTGGTGCCCGATGATTCCATTGCACTTACTCTGCCCCTCCAACCTCATCGCCCTTTGAGTCCGGTCTAGTCGTTCGTTCAGAAGTTGGTGTGTTGCCTGATGTTACGGCTATATCTCTATTTCACCGTCCAGAGGTAGATAGAGCGGTCACCGATCTGCATGGTTTTTTCCGGTAGCCAATTTCCCATCTTAAAAATATGTGAAAAAATACGAGAATCAGGCGCGAGTTGTGATTCTCTGCTTGGCGCTAGGCCCGGATAAAGATCTCAAGCTTGTGATGTGTCGTCCTTCTCCTCGCCTGGTAATGTCATCCATGCGGGAATAATGGGTTTTATCTTGGAGCCGTCTGCATCCAAGATGCCGTCACTAGCTTTCTTCCAGGCGGCCAGCCGTACCAAAGCTAATCCGCGATTTCCCTGCGCGCTTTTCATTTCACCGGCATCTGCGCCGTCAACTTTTAGTGGGGTTCCCGGCGGGGGCGCTATACCGTCAATGGTCACCGGCATCAGCCGCTTTTTTATAAGGGCGCGATAATGGGTGCGGGCGGTGAGTTCCTGGCCCATGTAGCATCCCTTTTGAAAGTCCACACCGCGGAGTTCTTCAAAGCCGCTTTCCAGCAGTAGCGCTTTTTCTATTTCCATATCTCGGCTGCCATCTGGAAGCCCAAGCGCTAGACGGTGGCTGTCAAAAGCCTCGGGTGTGGAAGCTTCCAGTTCGGCGGTTTTAAGCACGGTTTCTGCCGTATCTTGCGGCAACGCCCAGCGGACACCGGCGTCCGGCAGCCGTGGGTCGCGGTAAACCAGACCCTCATCTCGGGCCAGTAGAGCGTCGGGATTATCCGCTAAGTTTAGGGCCGTTGCGGCTCCTTCGCCCCACGCAGCGCCGGGTACCAGAGTGTTATCGGCGGTTAGCTCCACTTTCGCGCGCAGCTTGTAGCGTGATAGCCGTGCGAGCAAATCATCGCGGCGGACCAGCTCACATTCCAGAAAGAGTGCGCCTTTGAGGGGAAAGACAAAAAAATCGTGCAGAAACTTCCCTTGTGGGGTCAGCAGAGCCGCCCACACGACTCCGCCGCGTTCGACTTTCCGCATGTCGTTGGATACCAGCCCCTGCAAGAAGCTGAAGCGGTCAGCCCCCGCGACGGCAATAAGCCCGCGATGCGGCAGAAACGTGTAAAATGCCATGAAGAATATCCTCGATTACCTCTGTTCCCGTTATGTAGCACGCCGCGCCCTTGCGGCAAGGTGTCGCAGCCCTTTCGCGTGAAGCGCCGCAGGGGTATAAGGCCCCGCATGCGCTTTGTTTTTATCGACGAGTCCGTTCCCTACGACGGTTACACTTCACTGCGAAGGCCCCTCGGTGGGCCGGAAAAAGCCGTGGCAAGCCTGGCCGCCGCGCTGTCCCAAGCCCAGCATGATGTCACCGTTGTGAACCGGACGCCTTACGCTCATATGGCGGACGGTGCTTATTGGGTGCCTTTCAGTGATACCAACGTGCCCCGGGCGGCGGATGTGCTCATTGCTGTGCGCAAACCTTCACTCCTGGGCAATATCAGGAATGCCGATAAGCGGGTGCTGTGGGTCACCGGAGCGCCGGATTACCTCAGCGCCTCGGCTAATGAAGAGCTTTGGGATTCGTTAGAGCCCGGGCTGATGTTTGTTAGCCCCGCGCAAGCGCAGCATTACAAGGGTAAGTTGAAATCGGTCACGGTGCCGCCGGGGGTGCGTAACGCTTATTTTGAAACCACGATCAATACGTCGGACCTTTCGCCGGAAGAATTAGTTTATGCGGAAAATGCGATGAAACAGGCTGCGCGGGATGAAGCCCCGAAGCCGCACGCGATTATCACGACGCATCCGCTGCAAGGTCTCGATTGGGTTGTCGATATTTGGACGCGGCTGGTCCACCCTCGTTTGCCAGAGGCGCGGTTGTCTGTTTACTCGGCGGTTCTATCGAAAGGTATCCGCACCGATGAAGTCCCTGAGGCGATTATTCCCGTGTTCGAGCAAGTGAAGGCCGCTGCTGAGGCTAATGTGGTGGTGGTTGATCCGCGTAACGATGAAGGTATGGCCGATGTGTACCGCAGCTCGCGGGTCCATTTGTATCCTGGGCACGCTCAGGACTTCGCATGTTGGACCCTTGCGGAATCACAGACAGCGGGATTGCCGGCTGTCGCACGCGGTTTAGGCGGTGTTGATGAGCGGATTGTCAATGGACAGTCTGGGTACATCGTGCCGGATGCGGAAGCCTTCGCAAATGTCACGGTGCAGATTCTAAGTGACGATGGTGTGTTCAAGGGCCTGAGTGAGGCGGCGGGTGCGCCGGAGCGCCGCCGCACATGGCCCATGGCGGCAAATGAACTGACGGACTTTATCTCTCAGTTGCAGGAAACGGCGGCCTAAAACGCTGTGAAAATACTTTTCATCACCTATACGCGAATTGGCGATGCCGTATTGTCTTCGGGTGTTTTGAAGCATCTCGTTGATCGGTACCCCGACGCGCGATTCACAGTTGCCTGCGGGCCGCTGGCGGCGTCACTGTTCGATGCTGTACCGCGCCTGGACGATGTCATCGTTATGACCAAGCGCCCTTTTGACGGTCATTGGTTTTCGCTGTGGCGCAAAGTGCGCGCTGAAAAGTGGGATCTCGTGGTCGATTTGCGTCGCTCGCTCGTCTCATATTTTATTCGTTCTCGCAAACGTGCGGTCCTGGGTGCGACCGATAATACAATCCACCGTGTCCCGTTACTGTCCTCGGTTCTAAATTTGTCGGAACCGGCGGAGCCTTTTCTCTATACGGCGCCGAAAAACGAAGAAGTGGCACAGCGACTTATTCCCGATGGCCCCCCTGTACTTGCCCTGGCGCCGATGGCGGCAAACCTCAACAAGACGTGGCCGGCAGATCGTTTTGCAGTACTGGGCAAGAGGTTGTTGGGTACAGGCGGACCTTACGAGGGGTGGCGGGTTGCCGTCTTCGGCGGGCAAAGCGATGCGGACGCTGCGGCACCGGTTCTTGAGGAGTTGAAAGAATACAGGCCAATGGCCTTGTTCGGGCAAGCAGATCTTTTGACGGTTTATGCAGCCTTAAAGCGATGTCGTGCGTTTATTGGCAATGATTCCGGCCTTAGCCACCTGGCCGCCGTCGCGGGCCTGCCGACATTGGCTGTTTTCGGTCCAACCGATCCGGTGTGTTATGCTCCTTGGGGTGAAAAATGCCGGGTTGTGCGGGCAAACTCCGACGATCCGCAGATTGGAGAGCTTGAACCGGAGAATGTTGAGGCTGCATTTGGGCACCTCATGGCCACCGTCCCGGAGCAAGACCAGGCGGAGCATGCCAAGTGAGCCCTTGGCTTCAGCCCTATGGCTGTGCGAAACCTAGAGTGAAGTAGGGCGAGGATGTCTGTTTGAAAATATTCCATCTCATGTCTGGCGCGCCATACGGCGGCGTTGAGCGGCAGATGGAGCGTCTTGTTCTGGCGCTCGAACAGCAAGGATTTGTGCAGCGGGTGATGCTGCGTCAGAATCAAGATCGAACCGCGCATTTGGCGGCCATGGGTGTCGTTGCGGCGGAAATGTCTTTTCCCAGCCGCTTCGCTTTCTTGGACCGGCGAAAAATCAACAACGAGATACGCCGATTTGCCCCCGACATTGTTGTTTCATGGACACCCGATACAGCGGCGTATGTCGAGAAAGGTTCGTTTATTCATCTTGGACGCGTGGGGACTGCTTTTGACGTCAATGCGCTAGCCAAATGCGATCACCTTTTCATGCCGTCATCCGCGCGGGCCGACCGCGCCCTGATTGCTCAATGGCCAAAGCAACGCGTGCATGTTCTTCCTCATGTTCCAGAAATCTGGAGCGAGGGAGCGGATGTGCAGGTGGTTAAGCGCAAAACATATTTTACACCGCCCGCTGCAAAATTGATTGTAACTGCCGCACGGCTTGAGGAGAACTCGGGCCTCGATGTGTTGTTCACCGCACTTAGGCGTTTGCCCGAGCATTACCTCTGGGTGGCCGGCGATGGCGAGGGGCGCGCACGTCTTGAGGAGCAGGCTCACGAAGCCGGCGTTAAACCGCGCACGCGCTTTATCGGGTGGCACGATGATCTGGCGTCCATTATCGCGCCGGCCGATGTCTTTGTTTATCCTGCCCGGCAAGAAGATGTCGGCGATATTGTCGCGGAAGCCTGGAGTACAGGCGTGCCGGTGGTCGCGTCCGATAGCTTGGGGCCGGGGCTCTTGGTCCGCCATCAAGAAAATGGAATGCTCGTTCCGGTGGGTGATGCAGTCAGTATGGCCGAGGCGATCAAATGGATTTGCCGCGATGCCGACTTTGCGAAGAAGCTGGGCGCAGCAGGAAAGCTTGCCTACGCAGAGACCTTTGCCGCAGACAAAGTCGTGCCGCAATACGTGGACTTGTTCAAGAAATTGGCGGCTGAACTCCCGCCGAAAATGGACATTTAGGCGACCGCATGTGCGGGATCGCCGGCGTCATGATGCGCGACGGCCGGCCCTTGCCGGATGGTATTTTAGATGAATTCGCAAAGGCCTTGTCACATCGCGGCCCGGATGGCCGGGGCGAATTGCATCGTGGTGATGTCGGCCTAGTTCATACGCGCCTTGCCATTGTTGATGTTGAAAAGGGACGGCAGCCATTCGTTGCCCCTGACGCGGTGGCGTTGATCGCCAACGGCGAGATTTACAACGACCCTGATTTGCGCCGCGCGTTTTCCACAGCGGGATTTATCACTGGGTCCGATTGTGAAAGCGCGCTGCATTTGTACCGCGCCCGCGGGCCGGCTTTTGCGAATGGTCTGCGCGGTATGTATGCGTTGGCGCTGCATGATCCGGCAGACAATAAGCTGGTTCTTGCACGTGATCCTTTTGGAATTAAGCCTCTCTATTACGCGGAAACAGCTACGGCATTCTGTTTTGCCTCAGAGCCTCAGGCGCTGATTGCAGCAGGTTTGGTGACAACATCACTAAACACACTGGTGCGCGATGAAACTTTAGCGCTGCAGTTTTCAACGGGCGCAGCGACGGCCTTTGAGCATATTCACCGAGTGGCGCCCGGAGAAACCTTAGTGGTAGAAAACGGACGCATTACGGCGCGTCTGAAGCATCCGGATATACTCTCAGTGGCTGTCGTTGCTCGGCCGGACCGTGAGGCGCTGGCGGAATTTAACGACATATGGCGCGATTCGATTACCGTGCATCAGCGCTCGGACGTGCCGTACGGCATGTTTCTGTCGGGCGGAATTGATTCCGCGGCGGTGCTGGCGATGATGGCGCAGCTCAATGATGCGCCGGTATTAGCTTACACTGCGGCATTTCCCGGCACCGGCGTGCACGATGAGCGTGATGCGGCGCGCGCAGTGGCAGAAGCAGCCGGGGCGGAGCAAATAGAAGTCGAGGTTTCTGCGGCCGACTTTTGGCAAAATCTACCAAAGATCGCCGCAGTTATGGACGACCCGGCACCTGATTATGCGGTCGTTCCCACATATTTGCTGGCGCGGCGCGCGGCCAAAGACGTGAAAGTGGTGTTGACGGGTGAGGGCGGGGACGAAATGTTCGCCGGTTATGGTCGCTATCGCGCCGCAATGCGCCCCTGGCCGTTGTCTAAGCGCCCGTTTCGGCGTTCTATTTTGGCGAATTCCGGGGTGTTGCGGAGTGAGTCCAAGCGCTGGCGTGAGGGATTAGGTGTGCTTGAACATGCGATTTTGTGCGCACAAAGTGCTGATTTAGGTGCCAAAAACGCAGTTTTGCGCGCAGCCCAAGCGGTTGATTGCGCGGCTTGGCTGCCTAATGATCTTTTGATCAAACTGGACCGTTGTTTGATGGCTTTCGGCGTCGAGGGGAGGGTTCCCTTCCTTGATCCGCGTGTCGCCCAATTCGCGTTTTCGTTACAAGCCAATCAGAAAGTACGTGGCGGGCTCGGCAAATGGATTGTGCGTCGGTGGCTTGCGGAGAACTTTCCGGCGGCAGCATCATTTGAACGAAAGCGAGGTTTCACGGTGCCGGTGGCGGACTGGATCGCAGCGGAAGGGGCGCGCCTCGGCCCATTGGTCGCGCGGCAAGCGGGCATTGCTGAGATGTGCGTGCCGGGAAAAGTCGAAGGATTATTCCGGGATGTCAGCGCGCGGACCGGACAAGCAGCATGGATACTGCTATTCTATGCTTTGTGGCATGAGCGGCATATGCTTGGACGAAGATCTGATGGCGATGTTTTCGAAACGCTGTCTGCTTAAACATTAAAAGTACGGGGCGGTGTTGTGAGCGAAACTTTCGATCTGATTATTCATGGCGGCGCAGTGTTCGTCCCCGGCGGTCCGGTGGAAGTGGATGTTGGCGTGCGCGGCGGACGGATCGCGGCAATAGGCGATTTAAAATCCGCAAAAGCTGAAGCGCGCTTTGATGCGAGTCATTTGACGGTGTTGCCGGGCTGTATCGACGATCAAGTTCACTTTCGTGAGCCGGGCAATACTCATAAAGAAGATTTAGAATCAGGGACGCGCGGTGCCGCGCTCGGCGGAATTACGTCGGTGTTTGAAATGCCGAACACGGCCCCGTCCACCACTACGGCCGAGGCGCTGGCCGATAAAGTGACGCGGGCCACTGGACGGGCGTGGACAGACTTTGCGTTTTACATAGGTGCGTCAGCGGAAAATGCCGACGATCTGGGCACTCTTGAACAGCTGCCCGCATGCTGCGGAATCAAGATGTTTATGGGCGCGAGTACGGGCACGCTACTGGTGGCCGACGACGAGACCGTTGCCCGGGTATTACGCTCGGGCACGCGGCGGGTGACGGTGCACAGCGAAGACAATATGCGTCTCGATGAACGCGCGCATATGGTCAAGGACGGTGCCGACGTTGCCATGCATGCCGAATGGCGCGACGTGGAAACGGCCGTGCGCTCGACCAAACGGCTGCTGCGCCTTGCGCGCGAAACCGGGCGGCGAGTACATGTTTTGCATATCTCGACGGCGGAAGAGATCGATATTCTGCGCCAGCATAAAGACATCGCGACGGTCGAGGTGCTGCCGCAGCATCTCACGCTGGCCGCGCCTGAGTGTTATGAGCGCCTCGGCAGTCTTGCGCAGATGAACCCGCCCATTCGCGATGCGCGGCACCGCGCGGCCTTATGGGACGGCATCAATGCGGGGATTGTTGATTGCATGGGCTCGGACCACGCGCCGCATACACTTGAGGAAAAAGCGCGACCCTATCCGCGCAGCCCGTCGGGCCTCACCGGTACGCAAACCCTGGTTCCGTTAATGCTGAACCATGTGCACGAGGGGCGATTGACGTTGCAGCGCTTTGTGGAACTGACCAGTTCGGGCACTGAGAGGGTGTTCAGTCTCAAGGGCAAGGGACAGATTATCGAGGGCTACGATGGCGATTTTACCATCGTTGACTTGCGGGCCGAGCGCACCATTACTAATAAGTGGATCGCCAGCAAATCCGGCTGGACTCCATATGACGGCATGAAAGTAACAGGCTGGCCCAAGGCCACCATCGTGCGCGGAAATATTGTGATGCGCGACGATGAGTTATTGAACGCGCCGGTTGGCGCGCCGGTTCATTTTTTAGAATCCGCATAGGAATCTGCGCGCCCCAAACGTGAGAGGCGCGCAGCACACAAGCATGAATGCTTAGTCGGTGGCGTCTTCGATCTCATCGCCGGCATCTTCAACGGCATCTTCAAGATCATCACCCATATCGTCCAATGCCTCGCCGGCCTTTTCCATCGGTGTGTCGTCCGAATTGTCGCACGCCGATAGCGTCAGAACCGAGGCCAACACAAAGATAGCTATGCCAGGAAATCCGGTAACTTTTTGGAGAGTAGTCATTGTTATCTTCCTATACGGTTTGATGAACACGGTTTGATGAACTCACGCCCGAACACATGAGATAAACGCTCGCGAGAAACAAATGTTGCAAAGCGACGCGGTATAAATATTGGACGCTGAGAAAAATTTCGCACCGCAACACTGAATGGTCTGGCACGATCGCAAAGAAGTGTACGGCAAATCACTCACCGGAAGATAGCGACGTGTTACGGTTTGCTACGCCTGAAGCCTTAATTCAATCCTGGGAGAACCGTTATGCTCAATGGTCTGCAACAGAAGTGGTGTGATGAGAAACCGGCCGATTACTCTGATCTCTCGGTCCTGTTCTTGAACTGTACTTTGAAGTTATCGCCCGAAATGTCGCATACCGAAGGGCTGATCAATTTGTCGATGGAAATTCTTCAAAAGAATAATGTGGCTTGCGAAGTGATCCGGCCTGTAGATCACGATCTCGCGTTCGGTGTTTATCCCGATATGACAGAGAAAGGTTGGAAGACCGATGAATGGCCGCGCTTGTACTCGAAGGTAAAGCAGGCGGATATTCTAATTCTCTGCACGCCCATTTGGCTGGGTGAGAAATCGTCCGTCTGTCAGAAGGTGATAGAGCGTCTCTACGCTTCGTCGGGTGATCTCAACGACAAAGGCCAGTACGGTTATTACGGCAAGGTTGGTGGGTGTCTGATCACCGGCAATGAAGACGGCGCAAAGCACTGCGCTATGGGCATGCTCTATGCGTTACAACATCTAGGCTATGTAATTCCGCCGCAAGCCGATGCGGGTTGGATCGGCGAGGCGGGGCCGGGGCCGTCTTATCGTGACGAAGGTTCCGGCGGGCCGCAAAATGATTTCACAAATCGCAACACCACCTTCATGACCTGGAACCTGTTGCATCTCGCTCGTATGTTGAAAGATGCAGGCGGAGTTCCCGCCCATGGCAACCAGCGAACCTTATGGGATGCAGGGTGCAGGTTCGATGCGCCGAACCCGGAACATCGGTGAGTACATTGTTTCGGGGTGCTGGAAACGCTGCGTCTTGCCTGCTGTAAACGACCCGAGAATTAACAGGTTCGTTCCCAAAGCACAGTTTCTTCCTGTAACCGCTCGAATTCGCGGCCACTGAAATCGCCCTTGGCAACCAAGCCCACGAGCTTTCCTTCCTCAACCACCGGAACGTGGCGATAGCCGCCATCCTGCATCATTCTTAGGGCTTCGATAGCTACGCGCCCAGCCTGTAGGGAGTCGGGGTTTTTGGTCATGACATCGGCTAAGGTGGTCACCGCGGGATCGCGTTCTTCAGCGACAACGCGTCCGGCAACGTCACGGGCGGTAAAGATGCCAACAAGTGTTTCCCCTTCAGTGACGAGGATTGCGCCGATGCGATTATCGCGCATGCAAGCGCATGCCTGTTTGACGGTCGTGTGCGGTGGCATTGTGATCGGATTCTTATGCCGGACTATTTCGGAAATTTGGCGCATGGGGCAACTCCTAAATATAAGAGTTAACGGAAATTCCGAGGCTCGGCCTTGATCCAGGTCAATCCTGCGGGGCGCACCGCTTACAGGCTCTTTGTCTCGTCTCGAATGTCAGCTGCGGTGGCCAGCTCGCCACCAGCTTTCATGATGGCTTTGGCGGCGACTTCGACCAATTCGACGTTGGTTTTTTCCGATCCCCAGACGATGTCTTCTAGGCCAGTGCGTACGTGACCGCCAAGGGCAACGGCATCCGGGATGATGGGCGTCACATCGCCTTTAAGAGCGGCGATCATCCATGGGGCGCCGGGGTCGCAATCGTTTAACGTCGCAAGGTAAGCGTCGATGCCGTAGCGCTTAGGCATGAACCCAAAGGTGAAGTGGTCTGAAAACATGAAGCGGTATACGGGAGTCTTAAGTTTCGGATAGCGTGCGGCGATAGCCGATCCGAGGCGGATAAACCCTGGATCATAAAGGGCGAAGGTGGGCCGCAGGTTGTGTTTTTCAGCCACGGCCATGCCCGCGCGGATGTCGCTTTCCACATTCATGTACACCATGCCCAGCTTGTCGGCCTTGATGTCATTGATGTCCGAAAAATTCACCGAACCGGGATCGACAATGGCCCATTCCAACATCCCGCGTCCGCCGAGGGTATCAGCAGGCGTGTGGCGCCAAGCGCCGGTGACGCCGACTTCAGAGCCGGGCTGAGAAGCGCTGGAGATGGTGGGATAAATGATAACATCGACCTGTGATTTGATGCCCTCGATGATGGCGGCATAAACATCCGGGCTGTCGTTCTGGATGCCGGTGACGGGGTCGTAGGCATGAATATGAATGACGGCGGCTCCGGCCTTTACCACGGCGATGCCGTCGGCAATGCATTCGTCTACGGTCACGGGCATGTGTGGCTGGTTCTTTTTGGTCCATGGACCGTTGAGGGCGGCCTCCAGCCAGACTTTTCGTGCCATGTACGTATCCTCCGCAATTTGATACTGCGAAGTGTCGCCGCTCCGGGGCGAGGGAACAAGCGATTTGGGATTTGGACTAGGATTCACATGTCGCCATCGGGCATTCTCCCCAAATTGAACAACGATTCTTGAGTGAGGCTAATATGGATGTACGTGCAGCTGTAGCTTTTGAGGCCGGAAAGCCTCTTTCCATCGAAACGGTCCAGTTGGACGGCCCCGGTCCCGGCGAGGTGTTAGTGGAAATCAAGGCCAGCGGTATTTGCCACACCGACAAATTTACGCTGTCCGGCGGTGATCCGGAGGGAATTTTCCCGTCCATTCTCGGCCATGAAGGCGCAGGTATAGTGGTTGATGTGGGTGCGGGCGTGACATCTGTCGCCAAGGGCGATCATGTTATCCCGCTATACACTCCCGAATGCCGGGAGTGCAAAAGCTGCACCAGCCATAAAACCAATCTCTGTACCTCTATCCGCGCGACCCAGGGCAAGGGCGTTATGCCGGACGGAAAAAGCCGGTTCTCGTTGAACGGTAAGCCGGTGATGCACTACATGGGTTGCTCGACCTTTGCCAACTATACGGTGCTGCCGGAAATTGCCGTCGCCAAGGTGCGTAAAGACGCGCCCTTCGATAAGGTTTGCTATATCGGCTGTGGCGTAACAACAGGTATCGGTGCGGTGATCTTTACGGCGAAAGTGGAGGCGGGCGCCAATGTGGTGGTGTTCGGCTTGGGAGGTATCGGCCTTAACGTCATTCAAGGCGCGAAGATGGTCGGCGCCGATAAAATTATCGGTGTGGATATTAATCCTGAACGGGAAGCCTTAGCCCGCAAGTTCGGTATGACGGACTTTGTAAATCCGAAGGAAGTGAAGGGCGATCTGGTCGCGCATCTGGTTGAGTTGACCGATGGTGGCGCGGACTACAGTTTCGAGTGCGTCGGCAATGTGGATCTCATGCGCCAGGCTTTGGAGTGCTGTCATCGCGGCTGGGGCGTGAGTGTCATTGTCGGTGTGGCCGGAGCCGGTCAGGAAATCTCGACACGGCCCTTTCAGTTGGTTACCGGACGCCGGTGGATCGGCACGGCCTTTGGCGGCGCACGTGGACGCACCGATGTGCCGAAGATTGTTGATTGGTACATGGATAAGAAAATCAATATCGACGATTTAATCACACATACATTGCCGCTTGAGCGCATCAACGAAGGGTTCGATTTGATGACCTCGGGCGAGTCTATTCGCAGCGTTATTGTGTATTAGCGCGCCATGACTCTCACTACAAAAAGCGAACAGGCCTGCTTTGGCGGGTGCATGGGATTTTACAGCCACGAGTCCGCCGCGACCGGCACGGCCATGACGTTCGCCGTGTTTACGCCGCCACAAGCCGCGCAGGAAAAACGTCGGGCGCTTTATTACCTTGCGGGTCTGACATGCAACGAAGAGACGTTCATGATCAAAGCAGGCGCGCAGCGCTATGCTGCTGAGCATGGCTTGGTGCTCGTGGCTTGCGATACCAGTCCGCGCGGCGCAGATATTACAGGTGAGGATGACGATTGGGATTTCGGAACGGGAGCCGGGTTTTACTTAGATGCTACGAATGAGCCGTGGCGCAAGCATTACCGGATGGCGAGCTACATTAACGACGAGTTGCCGGGAATTGTTGAAGCCCATTTTCCGGTTGCAACGGATCGGCGCGGCATTTTCGGTCATTCCATGGGCGGGCATGGCGCTCTGGTAACGGCACTGCGCGCGCCGGACCGCTGGCAATCAGTCTCGGCTTTTGCTCCGATCTGCAATCCGACGAACGTGCCCTGGGGGCAAAAAGCCTTTCCAAGGTATTTGGGAGATGATCAGGCTGCGTGGGCGGAATGGGATGCCAGTGTGCTCATGGCACGAGGGGCGCATCCGACTGCGATTTTGGTGGATCAGGGGCTAGCGGATCAGTTCTTGGGGACGCAGCTTAAACCCGAAGCACTGGACGCTGCGGCGGCGACGTCAGGCCAGAAGCTGACCTTGCGGCGACACGAGGGCTACGACCACAGTTACTGGTTCATTCAATCGTTTATAGCCGATCACATCGCCCATCACGCCGACACCTTACTCGCGTGATTTTGCTTCCAAAGTCGTTTGCCAACCCAGCCAATACCATCGGCCATTTGGCGCGGGGTGCGTGCAGTTCAACCGCCAGCGCGGCGGCGGCGCGTTGGTAGGAAAAGCGATGCGCACATGCTTGCCGTTCGCCTTGATCTCAAGTCGATTGCCGTCCGAGAAGCAATTGAGGCGCTCTGGAGACAGCGGGGCGAGCAACGTGAACTCTATAAAACCGGGCGGTTTACCTTTGGCGACGGCAGCGTTTTTCGGCGCGAAGTTTGCGTGCGGTAATGGGAGTGTGGACAGGGCTTCGCGCAAGCGGCCTTCATCGGCATAGCCACCTGATAGCGGAAAGCGCGGTAGATAAAAACGGTTTTGGTACGTCCCAACTGATCCTGAGTGTTGGCCGAACGCAGCCATGAAGCCGTGGGCGTCAATGACTTCTAGTGCGGCGGTCCCGGCTTCGCCGTAGGGAAACGCGAATAGGAGCGGTGGTGTGCCGCCCAGCCATTCGGTAAGTAGGTTTTCGGCTGTTTCAATTTCAGTTTCGACAGCTTCGCCGCTCATGAAGGCGAAGCTGCTATGTGTGTGACCATGATTGGCAATGCTGACGCCAGGGTGGGTTGCCATTTCGCGGAGCTGCTTGGGTGTTATGTATCCCTCCTGGCCGCGGGCGACAGGCTCGGTGGCAACGAATAATGTAAACGGGATTTTGTTATCGCGTAGATACGGCCATGCATTGTCGTAAACCGATGCATAAGCATCGTCGATGGTGATGGCGACCGCGCCTTCTGGAAGCTTGCCCGCGCCGTCCAGGGCTTTGACGATGTCGGTTAACGGCACGATAGACCGGTCCAAGGTTTTGAGAAGTTCGATGTGATCGCGAAAATCTCGCATCGACGTATTGGTGGATGGGTAACGGTTGTCGTCAAAGCGATGATACATCAATACCGTTGCTGATAATTCTTCGCCGGTGGTTTGATCGGCGCTATGGCTAGAGGAAGTGCTGATCAACCCCGCAGCCAATATCAAAATCGCTGACGTCAATCTCATGATGTTCAACTGGCCAGTGAGGAGTGTATACTGGGGTTTATGATCGGTAGAATTCGACATTCTGTTTCTCGCACACTGCGCACATGGTTTCCCGACCGGGAGATTGAATATGAAGCGATCATCCTCGCACTGGTGATCGGCCTCGTCGTGGTGTTGACAGTTCTACCCGCGCCGCCAAACTCGCTGACCGTATCACCTTACACTACAGCTGACTGGGCAGCCATGGTGGAGGAGTATGGTATTGCCCCGCGTGCAAACGGAAAGGTGCGTGAAACTATCCCGCGCATTTATCTTAAACAGTTTCCCAATGACTGGCCGGCAGACTTACTCGTTGATGAACGTAAACGACTATTTGTGGCGGCTCTTCTGCCTTTGGTGTTGGCGGAAAATGAACGGTTAAGCGCCGAGCGTGCGAAATTGATGCCAATTTTAAAACGTATGGAAGGTGGAAAAACTCCGTCACGTGCGGAGCGGAAATTTGTTGAAGCCTTGGCGGCGGAATACGGCCTTGATGAAGTGAATGCGGGGCTTCTGCGCCGCCGTGTGGTGCCGATCCCGGTATCTCTCGCGCTTGCGCAAGGTGCGATTGAATCCGGCTGGGGTACATCGCGGTTCGCTATGGAGGGCCAAGCTCTGTTCGGGCAGTGGGTGTGGGATGATGATGCTGGGTTGGTGCCGGACGCGCGGGCAGAAGGCGCATCTCATGCCGTACGCAGTTTTACCGACCTTGCGGAATCAGTCCGATCCTATGCGCGTAATCTCAATACCCACGGTGCTTACCGGAACTTCCGCGGGCGCCGCGCATCGCTCATGGAAAGTCGCGGCGGTGATGGTACTGCCGTCTCCGGCACACAACTTGCGGCAACATTGGTTCGCTACTCGGAGCGCCGTGAAGAATATGTTGCCGAGTTGCGCACGGTTATTCGAGTGAATGGGTTCGGTGACTATCGGCGTGTGCGCCTGAGAGACACGATTAATATACCTTCACCCGACAGTGGCGATCCTTCCATTTAGAGTTTGACGCTTCGTCGTGCGCCGTGAGTTGGGTGCGCACTGTGCTCATTGAAGGTTGATTAAAGGTATTAAGTAGGGGTGGATATCACTAGACTTCACTTCATTACCCGTCTTGGTGGATAAGGATTCGGCCGGTTCATGCATGACTCCTGCAACCCTTTAAACGATTAACGTGACATCACTGACCGGCCCCCATTGGGTGGTCCGGTGTGAATGTTAGTTCAACATGGTGTTT
>CAXBLG010000046.1:0-25715 GCA_963976395.1 uncultured Rhodospirillaceae bacterium | reverse complement strand
CGGGCCATTTAATCGCATCTACGGCTTGGTAAGCGCGGGCTTGGGCTTCGGTGACGGTCTTGCCGGTGGCGGTGACGCCGAGAACGCGTCCGCCGTTTGCGACAACAGCACTTTTGCCGTCTCGGCTTTCCGTTTTTGTGCCTGCATGAAAGACGGTGACATTGTCGATCTTGGCCGCGTCGTCCAATCCTTCAATCACGGTGCCTTTTTCCGGCGTGCCGGGGTAGCCGTTGGCGGCCATAACGACAACGATGGCAGCGTCATCGTGCCAGCGCAGATCGAAATGGCTGAGTTGTCCGTCGGCTGCGGCAATGAGGGCCGGCAGTAGATCGGATTTGAGCCGCGCCATCAGCGCCTGGCATTCCGGATCGCCGAAGCGGACATTGAATTCCAATGTCTTAGGAACGCCGTTGTCGATCATCAGACCTGCGAATAGGACACCTTTGAAGGGGCAGCCTTCGGCCGCCATGCCGCGCACGGTGGGCAGAATAATGTCGGTCATGATGCGCTCTTGCATGGCCGCATCAACAATGGGTGCGGGCGAGTAAGCGCCCATGCCGCCTGTGTTGGGGCCGGTGTCGCCCTCGCCAACGGCCTTGTGGTCTTGGGCGGCTGCCAGAGGAAGAGCGTGTTCACCGTCCACAATGGCAAAGAAACTTGCTTCCTCACCTTGGAGGAACTCTTCGATCACCACTTCATCTCCGGCGTCGCCGAAGGCTTTCTCCGCCATCATAACATCGATGGCTGCATGGGCTTCGGCCACAGTCTGGCACAAAATGACACCTTTGCCGGCGGCCAGGCCATCGGCTTTAACAACAATGGGGGCGCCTTTTTCGCTGATGAAAGCTTTGGCGGCGTCGGCGTCGGTAAAGCGGCCATACCATGCGGTTGGAATGTTGTGACGTTGCAAGAGGTCTTTCATGAACCCCTTGGAACCTTCGAGTTGAGCGGCTTTTGCGCTGGGTCCGAAAGCCTTAATACCCTCCTCGGCCAACTTATCGACAAGGCCCGCGACGAGCGGAGCCTCTGGACCGACGACGACAAAGTCGATTCTTTCGTCCTTGGAAAACTTAATGAGGCCGTCGATATCGTCGGCGCTGATGGGGACGCAGGTGGCGACATCGGCGATTCCGGCATTGCCGGGCGCGCAGTAAAGGACATCGCAAAGTGGAGACGCGCTTAAGGACCAACACAACGCATGTTCGCGGCCGCCGCCGCCCACAACCAATACCCGCATCGCGCAATCCTCTCGTTTTTTTCACTCCGCGCGCCCTGTCCGCAGACGGGCCGCTGTGGCATAACAGAGCCATGAGCGAGATGCCATCCCCGACCGCCGAGACATCGAACACGCCGTCGTTCACGGTCTCAGAGCTTTCCTCGGCGCTGAAGCGCACCGTGGAAGACGCGTTTGGATTTGTGCGCGTCAAAGGCGAAATTTCCCAGCCCAAGGTGGCGGCCTCAGGCCATTGCTATCTCCGGCTTAAGGATGAAAGCGCGGTGCTGGACGGCATCATTTGGCGCGGCACCATGAATAAGTTGTCCCTCAAACCCGAAGAGGGGATGGAGGTGATCGCCTCGGGCCGTTTGACCACCTATCCGGGCCGCTCCAGCTATCAAATCATCATCGAGTCTATGGAACTGGCGGGCGAAGGCGCGCTGTTGAAACTGCTGGAAGACCGGCGCAAGAAACTGGCCGCCGAAGGGTTGTTCGACGAAGCCCGCCGCAAAGACCTGCCGCTGCTGCCCGAAGTGATCGGGGTGGTGACTTCGCCCACCGGGGCCGTCATCCGCGACATATTGCACCGAATCGCCGACCGCTTCCCGCGCCGGGTTCTTGTTTGGCCTGTCCGTGTTCAGGGGGAAGGATCGGCGGCGGAGATCGCGGCGGCAATCAATGGTTTCAATGCCCTGGCGCCGGATGGTGCCATTCCAAAACCCGATGTAATCATTGTCGCGCGCGGCGGCGGAAGCCTGGAAGACCTGTGGGCATTCAACGAGGAAGTGGTAGTGCGCGCGGCTGCGGCCTCAAGCATTCCGCTGATTGCCGCGGTCGGTCATGAAACCGACTGGACGCTAATTGATCACGCCGCTGACCGCAGAGCCCCGACCCCGACGGCGGCGGCTGAAATGGCGGTGCCGGTGCGACTCGATTTGCTTGCCGATGTCCAGCAAGCTCATGGGCGTCTGACTCAGGCGATGACCCGTCAGCTGGAAGAAAACCGGATTCATCTGGAAGGCCTGGTGCGGGGTATTCCGCGCCTCGACATGATCGTGGCACAAAAAACGCAGGATTTGGATGCGCTCAGCGAACGTCTTGCCCTTGGCCCCAAAACCTTGCTGCAAACCAAGGAACAAGATTTGGCTGTCCTGACCGCACGGCTGAACCTCGACAGATTTAGCCGTGACATCGGGCGTCAATCTAACGAAATGACGGCTTTAGCAACGCGTCTCGCCCAAGCCAGCCGCCGTGCCATTACTGATAGCCGGTCTCGGTTTGAAGCCACGGCCGCGCGTCTTGAGTCCGTTTCGCCCGACCGGGTTCTGGAACGCGGATACACGATGGTTAAAGATACCGACGGGCATGTGGTGTCCAAGGCGGCTGGAGCATCGCCCGGTGTGGCGTGGAACGTAACATTCAGCGACGGTAAAGTCGGCGTTCATGTTACGGGCGCGGCCCCCAAGCGCGTGCGGCCCTCATCGAAGACAAAGTCAGACGAAGAGCAAGGGCGGTTGCTATGAGTTGGCGCATTCTTTTTTTCATTGCGGCTTTTACGACGCCGGGGTGGGCGGCGGAGATCAGCTTCACAGGCCGCATGGAGCAGGGTGGCCTTGTCGTCGGCACCGCTCCCATCGGCGCCAAGGTCATTTATGAGGGACGCGCGTTGCCGGTTATGAATGATGGCCGGTTCTTGCTTGGGCTTGATCGTGATGCGCCATCCAGCGCCGAACTTGTTGTCGAAACAACAACGCGCGGGCGCGAGGTCACAACACTCAGTGTTGCGCCGCGCGACTGGAAGATCGAACGGGTTGATGGGGTTCCGCAAACCTTGGTCACGCCCGATCCTGAAACAACCGCCAAAATCGCCGCCGATAGCCGCCTTATGGCGAAGGCGCGGGCGACGATCGAACTCACACCTTTCTTTGAAACCGGATTTATCCGCCCGGCGGAAGGTCGCATCTCCGGGGTGTACGGCAGTCAGCGTATTCTCAACGGCTCACCGCGCGCGCCGCATTCGGGGCTTGATATCGCAGCGCCGCAAGGCACGCCTATTCGTGCGGCGGCAGATGGTGTGGTTTCCCTGGCCGACACAGGTATGACCCTGACCGGCCAAACGGTGTTCATCAATCACGGTTACGGGTTGCAGTCTGTCTATATCCACATGAGCGCATTGCACGTGAAGAATGGTCAGCGCGTGAAACAGGGTGATGTGATCGGCGAAGTGGGTATGACCGGCCGTGCGACGGGGCCGCATTTGCACTTCGGTGTGACGTGGTTTGATACGCGCCTTGATCCGGAAACGATCTTGGCGGTTCTGCCGGCTGCAAAGAACTGACCTAAGCGGAGCCTTTCAAGGCGGCGTCCAGCAATCCATCCAGCTCCGTCTGATTTTCCCACTCTACATCCACTGACAACACATTCACCTGCTGGCGCTGATCGGGCGACAGGCGTACAGCGTCTTTCCGGGTGGTGACGGGCAAAGCATCAAGCGAGAAAGCTTCATCCAGAATGGTTTGGATGTCGTCACGTTCATAGCCGTAGTGATCGCTGTAGGGGTGAAAGGCGACAACACGAGCGCCTGCGGCATTGAGGGTATGAAAGAATTTTTCCGGCTCTCCGATGCCGGCGAACCCAACCACCTTGCGACCTTGCAGGTGACGCCATTCCGGTCCCGGCGCCAGATGCGCGCGCAGCACTGGGGCGTGTTTTGCCAAACCGTCTTCGAGACGGTGCGGGTCCGGTCCCATTAAAATGACGGCGTCCGCGCGGGCAAGGCCGCTTTCGGCAGGTTCGCGCAAGGGGCCCGCCGGTGTGATGCGTCCATTGCCAAATCCGGCGTGCCCGTCGACCACGACAAGTGAGAGGTCTTTGGCCAAGGTGGTGTGCTGGTGGCCGTCGTCCATTATTAAAACGTCGGCGCCTCCCTTAATGGCCTCGAGCGCACCCAGGGCGCGGTTGCGTGCGACCCAAACCGGCGTTGTCATGGCGTGCAAAAGGGCTTCGTCGCCAACATCTTCAACCGTATGGACGAAGTCGTCGACTCTCACGGGCCCTTTCAAGCGGCCGCCGTAACCGCGCATCAGAATGGCCGGAGATTTGCCGCGGCTTCGCAAGTGTGTGGCGATAGAGGCGGCCACGGGTGTCTTGCCGGTGCCGCCGACTGAAAGATTTCCGACGCAGATCACAGGCACGTCCACGCGCAAGGGTTTGGCCCGGGCAACGCGCCGGCTTGTAACGGCGCCGACGATTTGTCCGAACGGTTCCAGAAACCGGGCCAGCACATTGTCGGTGCGCCAGAATTCAGGCGCGTGCATCGACATTCTCCTGGTTGGTGAGGGGCGTATCTGCCGGACTCATGGCCTCATGTCCGACAAGCCGGTCAGCCTCGGCGCTGATGGTGTTCAGTGTTAGTTCAAGCTGACCGGCTAAATTAGAAATGGTCGTTGTATCGGCGTCGCCCGGCACGGTGATGGGATTGCCCCATACAACGGCGCCGCGCCCGAACGGCAATGGAACGATAAGTTGGTCCCAGGTGCCGAGCACTTTTCGCCGGCTGACGGAAACGGACACCGGCAAGACGGGTGCGCCAGACAGGCGTGCAAGGGCAATGGCGCCCTCACCGGCCCGCATACGCGGTCCGCGCGGCCCGTCAGGTGTAATGCCGATGCTTTCACCGGCCTTCAGTCTGCGTACCAGGGCTCGGAGCGCATCACTGCCGCCGCGCGTGGAAGAACCTGCTATAGCTCCAATACCAAAATGTCCGATGGCGCGGGCGACAAGTTGTCCATCGGGATGAGATGATATGAGCATATGGAAAGGTTCTCGTGACGGCCAGCAAACGGGCATCATGGCAAGCCGGTTATGCCAGAAGGCGACAATGGCCGGCGTTTTACCCGCCCAGGCCTGCTCGGCGGCGGTGCTGTTGAGCGTTTGCCAACGGGTGGTTGCTTTGACTGTCAGAATCGATCCTGCAATTGCGGCTGAGGCTGCGCGCCGCACGATTGGATTCCGGCCTAATTTTTTGATGGTTATGCCCAACGCGCTCGTATTCCGATGTTGCGATAGTAAAGCGCCGGTTAGGACCGCCGCGTTACTTAGGTAAGGTCGTGAGTCGTTGGGACAATAGAAGAGATTGACGGCGCTGAGAACCGATGTCTGCGCCGCCGGAATACCCCGTTAGTTTATCGGGCTGTGTTAGCCGACAGAGGCGGTGGTGGTGTTCTCTGTGTTTTGAACGTTTGCCCGGCTGCCGAAAAATTCTTCGCTGGGAAACGGATGTATATTCGCCAGAAATTGTGAGGCGCTTGCATCCCAGGAATAGCGCTCTGCATGGGCGCGACATTCAAGAGGCGATGCCTTGAGGGCTTTTTGCATCGCAACGCCTAAATCGTTGTCGAGGCAACCAACGGGGGCATCGCCGATCACATCCAAGGGGCCTGCAACCGGATAGGCTGCGACCGGAACACCGCAGGCCAGGGCTTCCAGAAGCACCAGGCCGAAAGTATCCGTGAGGCTCGGGAAGACAAAGACGTCGGCGGCGGCGAAGTAGCGGGCAAGATCCTCGCCTTCCTTCACGCCGGCGAACACAACCTCGGGATATTTCTTAGAGAGCTGCTGCAACTTCGGGCCGTCGCCGACAACAACTTTTGTGCCGGGCTGATTCAAAGCGAGGAACGCCTCAATGTTTTTCTCAACCGCAACGCGTCCGACATACAGAGAGATCGGGCGCGGCAAGTTTAGGAAATCTTTTTCACGTGGACGGAACAGTGTGGTGTCCACGCCGCGGCTCCATCGTTTTATGTTCTTGAACCCGTATTGCGTAAGCTCGCGTTCCACTGTTGCTGTAGCGACCATGATGCTGCGGGACGGTGCATGAAATCGGCGCATGGCGGCGTAGGTCCATTTCACCGGCACCCGAAAGCGAGCGTTTAAGTACTCAGGAAATTTTGTATGAAACGCGGTGGTGAATGGAATGTTTCGTTTGCGGCAATAGCGTCGCGCGGCCATGCCAAGAGGCCCTTCGGTGGCGATGTGGACGACGCAAGGCTGGAAGCTCTCAATGGTTCGTTTAAGGCGCCGGCGCGGTAATAATGCCAGGCGAATCTCTGGATAGGTGGGGCACGGAACGCTGCGAAACTGTTCCGGCGAAATCATGATGGCCTCGTGACCGGCTTCGGTCAGATGCTTTTTGAGCGACGTTAAGGTTCTGACGACGCCGTTGACTTGTGGGTACCAGGCGTCGGTGACGATGAGTATTCGCATTCTATGGCCTTGGTTGTGGCTTCGAGAGGTATCCGCGACTTGGCGTTTGCTAGAGAGGGGGCAGGTCGCGCGGAGCGAAAATCCGAAGCGGTTTCGTCGCTAATGGTTTGATCGGGAATAAAGCCGCGCATGTCGGCCCAGTGCAGGATTTCCCAGCGGCCGTCGAAATGCTCTACTAAAGCGGTGCAGCCTTCGACCCAGTCGCCGTCGTTCATATAAGTGATGCCGTCGATCTCTCTGATTTCGGCATGGTGGATGTGTCCGCAGATGATGCCGTCCGCGCCGCGTTCGCGCGCCATGCGCGCCATCGCTTGCTCGTAATTTGAAATGAACTGAACGGCGTTCTTGACCTTGTGCTTCAGATACTTGGAAAGCGACCAGTACGGTCTGCCCAACGCACGGCGTACACCGTTGTACCAAGTATTGAGGGTCAGCGCGGCGGAGTAGGCCTTGTCGCCAAGGATTGCCAGCCACTTCGCGTAGATCATGACGCCGTCGCATTCATCGCCGTGGGCGACAAGAAAGCGCCGACCATCTACGGCCTTGTGGATTGCGTCTCGTAAGACTTTAACCTCGCCGAATTCATGATCGAGAAAATCCCGTGCGAATTCGTCGTGATTGCCCGGCACATAAATGACGTTTGTACCTTTGCGTGCTTTACGCAGAAGTTTTTGCACAACGTCGTTGTGCGCTTGAGTCCAAAACCAGGCTTTCTTCAGTCGCCATCCGTCGACGATGTCGCCAACCAAATATAAGGTTTCGGATTCGGTGTGTTTTAAAAAGTCGAGAAGGAAGTCGGCTTTACAGCCGCGTGTGCCCAGATGGATGTCGGAGATAAATATCGTGCGAAACTTGAGTTGGCTCGAAATAGCGCGCAACACATTTTCCTAAATAAAATTTCAATGCGCGTGGAGGATGTATGTTATGTGGAGTCGCTTGACTAGGGTCGCCCGCCTGCTCTTCTTGGACTCTTCACATCAATGAAACAGAATCGTCATAATTGGACGGAAATGACCGTGCATAGGAGCGCGAATTGACCAATTCCCTATCACAAGCAGCGGGCGAGTCGTCGGTTCCGCGCCGTATTCTCGTGGTATTCAATCCCGCGGCGGGCCGCGCTCGCCGGTCGCGTTTTGAACGCATTGTTGCCGCCTTGCGGGGTTTGGGGTGTGCAGTGACCGTCGTGGAAACTGACGCCCCGGGACATGCGGAAACACTCGCACGCGAGGCTTCGGAAACTGATTACGATGTGATCGCCGTGGCCGGAGGCGACGGTACGATCAACGAAGCGGTCAACGGTTTGAAGGGACGCGACCTTGTTCTCGGGATTATTCCGCTTGGCACTGCAAATGTTGTTGCGGACGAAATCAGATTGCATCGCTCTCCCGCCGCAATCGCGCGCACTCTCGCACACGGACCCGTAAAACCGATTTATGTGGGCATAGCCAATGGCCGACGCTTTGTGATGATGGCGGGTGCGGGGTTTGATGCAAATGTGGTGAGCAAAATATCGCTCGGCCTGAAAAAGATTCTGGGACCGCTCGCCTACGTATGGGGGGCGGTACGTCAGTCCTTCTCCGACCCTTTCGCGGACCGGGACATCGTTATTGATGGAACTGCGTACCGAACGGTCTCAATGGTGGCTTGTAATGGCCGGCGCTACGGTGGGCCGTTCGTGGCCGCACCGGGGGCCTCGCTCACCGAGAATGCTTTTCATGTGGTGCTGATGGAGGGGCGAGGCTGGTTCAGCGTCGCGCGGTACGGCATTGGGTTGATGCTGGGCCGAATTTCCATGTGGTCTGATGTGCGAATCATCGAAGGCCGGGATGTGAAGGTAGAGGGTGGCGGTCCCGTTCAGGCGGACGGAGATATCGTCACCAACCTTCCTGTTCGTATTTCCATGGATTCGGAGCCGGTCAAACTGGTCTATCCGGTCTAATAGCGTGCACGGCCTTTTCGCGGCCGCCCGATGTAGTATGCTGGGGTTTCTGGTCGGGGAACGCATCCACCGCACGAAACAAAGGAATCGTTATGAAGAACGTGATTGAGGATCTTTACGGAAAATCTGAGAAATTTCACGATAAGTTTAAAGACACTGAGTTGGACGAATATCTTCTCAGCCTCGTTCAGAAGTTCCAGGACGCCGACTCCATGTACCACCACTTTAGCTATCTGCTGATGCATGTGCGCGCGACGGTGGCACATCAAGTGCGTCCGGCCCATCTGCAAGAAGCAATCGAGCGCGCGCAGAGCTTCCTGAAGCGCTACGGCGAGCAGTACAAAGAATAGGACGAGGACGCGCGGCTAGGTGCCCGCTACGCTCATGCCGTCGATGCGCAAAGTCGGCGAGTCTATGCCGTATCGGACATTCAAATCATCAGCCGCTGTTATGCGCTTGAACATATCTTTCAGATTGCCGGCGACAGTAACCTCGTGGACCGGGTAGGCGATTTCACCGTTCTCAATCCAGAAGCCTACTGCGCCGCGGCTGTAGTCGCCGGTGATCATATTCACACCCTGACCCACCAAATCGGTTACGTAGAGTCCTTGCTTAATATCAGCCATGAGACCGCCTGGAGTCATGGAGCCAGGCGCGAGAATAACGTTTGTTGCGCTCGCGCCGGGCGGCGACCCGGTGCCGCGACTGGCATGTCCGGTCGGCTCTAAGTTGAGCTGTCGTGAAGCACGTAAATCCATAATCCAGGTCGTCAGTAAGCCTTTATCCGCAAGGTTGCGCTTGTGGTTTGCAAGACCTTCGGCATCGCAGGGCTTGGAACGCAGGCCGCGGTTCTTGTGCGGGTCTTCGGTGATGGTAATTGCCGGATCAAATATTTCCTGGCCCATTAAATCTTTGAGGAAGGTCGTTCCGCGTGCGACGGCCGCTCCGTTAATACCGGCAACGAAATGCCCGACAATGCTGCGGGCCACGCGCGGATCGTAAATGATCGGAATTTTCTGGCTGACGATTTTGCGTCCGCCGAGTTTTTTGACGGCGCGCTCGCCGGCGCTGCGGCCAACGTCTTCGGGCGTTCTAAGGTCTCCAAAGTACACTGCGGCCGTGTAGTCGTAATCGGTTTCCATGCCTGTGCTGGAGTCGCCGGCAAGAACAGAGGCGCTCATGGACGAGCCGGAAGATTCATAAGCCCTGGCAAACCCATTGGAGCTTGCGACAGCGACGTGCGTGCGGCCCCAACTGGCGGATGCACCTTCGGAATTACTGACACCTTTGACCGCACGGGCTGCGGCTTCGCAGGCTTCGGCGCGGCCGATCAGGGTCTCGACGGCCACGTCTTCAGGATCGCAGATGTCTAAAGTTGGTAAGGTCTTGGCCAATTGCTCCGCATCCGCGATGCCGCAGAACGGATCTTCAGGTACGGTCGCGGCCATGGATACGGCGCGGTCCACAAGTTCCTTCAGGGCGGCCGGTTTGCGGTCAGCCGAGGAGACGATGGCTTGGCGCTTGCCTTTAAAGACCCGCAGGCCGATGTCGCCACCTTCGGATCGTTCCAGGTGCTCCAGCTTTCCAAGGCGGTAGGTGACGGAAACTGATGTGCCGTCGGCGACAATGGCGTCGGCCGCATCCGCCCCCGCTTTTTTTGCGTCGCTGATGAGGTCGGTGAGCAGATTGAGGAGATCAGAAGAAGCCATATCGGTCCTAAACTTTCCAAATGGATTTTCCGTCACCGGGTAGCCCGTATTCGGCCCATTTTTCGGTGACGAGTTTGACGATGTCCTCGGACATCTGAATTTGCGTGCCCCATTCGCGGTGGGTTTCGGGCGGAAGCTTGTTGGTGGCATCAAAGCCGATCTTGCCGCCTAGGCCCGGCTCCGGCGAGGCAAAGTCCAGATAGTCTATGGGGGTGCGATCCACAACCGTAATGTCCCGTGCGGGGTCCATACGGGTGGAGATGGCCCACATGACGTCTTTCCAGTCGCGGGCGTTGATGTCGTCGTCCACGACAATGACGAATTTTGTGTACACGAACTGGCGCAGAAAACTCCACACACCCATCATCACGCGCTTGGCATGGCCCGGATAGGATTTTTTCATGCTGACTACAGCGATGCGGTAGCTGCATCCCTCGGGCGGCAGCCAGAAATCGGTGATCTCCGGGAACTGCTGAATGAGGAGCGGGATAAAGACTTCGTTGAGGGCCTCGCCGAGGATGGACGGCTCATCCGGCGGGCGTCCGGTATAGGTAGACAGATAAATCGGCTCGCGCCGCATGGTGATTGCCGAGACGCGGAACACCGGAAATTTCTCCACCGCGTTATAATAGCCGGTGTGGTCGCCAAAGGGGCCTTCGTCGCCATGCTCATCCAGCAGAACGTGCCCTTCCAGGATGATCTCAGCATCCGCGGGCACCTTCAGTGGGACAGTCTTACAGTCTACGAGATCAACTTTGCGACCGCGCAGCAATCCGGCGAATTGATATTCGGAGAGGGTATCGGGTACGGGCGTCACGGCGGCCAGGATGGTGCCTGGATCGGCGCCAATGACGACAGCGGCCGGCAAGGGCTCGGTCTTTTTGTCTTTCCACCGGTCATAGTGTCCGGCGCCGCCCCGGTGCTTCAGCCACCTCATAAGGGTGGTATCCCGTCCGGTGATCTGCATGCGGTAAATGCCGAGGTTGTAAACGTCTCGCTTGTCATCGCCCGGCCCTTTAGTGACCACAAGCGGCCAGGTGATGAGAGGCGCGGCGTCACCGGGCCAGCAGGTTTGCACCGGGAACTGATGGAGGTCGATGTCGTCTCCGGTCTGGACAATCTCCTGGCAGGGTGCGTTGGAGGTGGTGCGGGGCTTCATCGCCATAACGGTTTTAAGCAGGGGCAGCATATCCCAGGCTTCTTTCCAGCCGCCGGGCGGCTCGGGCTGCTTCAAAAAGGCCAGGGTTTCCCCGACTTCGCGCAATTGATGGGGTTCGCGGTCCATGCCCCAGGCTACGCGCTCGACCGTGCCGAAGAGATTGACCAGGACAGGCATAGGGTAGGGGCTGCCGTCGGGCCGCAGAACGTTCTCGAAGAGAATCGCAGGACCGCCCTCGGCCAGGACTCGAGTCTGAATTTCAGTCATTTCGAGATGCGGTGAGACGGGGGTCGTGACCCGTTTGAGGCGCCCTTCCCGCTCAAGCCGGGCCATAAAGTCGCGCAGGGATTGGTAAGGCATTAAAACCGATCCAGATTGGCCCGAGGGAAAATTCGCGGTGTCTCCCAATGACTTAAGCGGCCATGGGAGGGGCGTCAAGCGACCATGGCGGCATTCCGAACATCTCAACCTCTAGGAGAAATAACCGGGGTCACTTGTCGTATTTAAGCTGTAGGACTAGTATTCTCGTCGTTAGTAAGACTTTTACGGTTTGCCTGTAACCCGCTGAGCATACAAAATAAACGCCGTCAAAAAATGACATGCAAAATCGCAACAATGACCGGCGTAGTGGTGGCAGCTTAATCCCTTAGGTCGAGCCTAAATTCGGCTAAAGGATAGGTGTTCTAAACGGCGCGTCAGGCCACCAAGCCTGGTTTGGTGAAGTTTAGATGAGCCGGGATTTAGAGAGGGCGTATGGCGGACGGAGATACAGTGAAGACAAGCGGCGGTTCGAGCGGCCTTGAGAGGCTGATCGAGATCGGCCTCGCGCTTTCGGCCGAACGCAACCATGACCGCCTGACCGAAATGATTCTCCTGGAGGCGATGGACATCACCAACGCCGACGGCGGTACGCTCTATCTGCGTACAGACGACGATGCGCTGAAGTTTGTCATCATGCGCACAAACTCTCTCAAAATTGCCATGGGCGGAACCACCGGGGTGCCGATCCCGTTTCCGCCGGTGCGGATGTACAACGCGGAAACCGGCAAGCCCAATTACAATAATGTCTCGGCCGCTGCGGCTCTGAACAAAAAGGCTATTAACATTCCTGATGCCTATCAAGCCGAAGGTTATGATTTTTCGGGCACCAAGAAATTTGATGAGGGAACCGGATACAGGTCTAAGTCATTTTTGTGCATTCCGCTTTTGAATTACTCCGATGAAGTTATCGGGGTTCTGCAGTTGCTCAATGCCAAGGACGCCGACGGTGAAGTGATCGCCTTCACCACCGAGGTGCAGCGCACGATCGGCGCGCTCGCTTCACAAGCCGCGGTCGCCATCGATAATCAAAAATTGATCGAGGCCCAGAAGGCCCTGATGGATAGCTTGATTAAGGTCATGGCGCACGCGATTGACGCCAAATCGCCCTATACCGGTGGTCACTGTCAACGCGTGCCCGAGCTCACAAAGATGCTTGCGTCGAAAGCCAGCGATTCGAAAGAGGGGATATTTGCCGATTTCGAACTGGACGATCAGCAGTGGTATGAATTGCATGTGGCGGCATGGCTGCACGACATCGGTAAGGTGACGACGCCGGAATTCGTTGTAGATAAAGCAACCAAACTGCAAACCATTTATGATCGTGTTCACGAAGTGCGTATGCGCTTCGAGGTGCTGCGCCGTGACGCCGAAATCAAGATGCTCAAGGCCATTGCCAAAGGAAAGAATGCGCGGATCGAGCGTAAGAAATTCCGGGATAAGTGCCAGGAGTTAAAAGAACAGTGGGCGTTTATTGCCGACAGCAATATCGGCGGCGAGTTTATGTCCCAGGACAAACAAGACCGAGTGCATGCGATCAGCAAACAGAAGTGGTATCGCTATTTCGATCGCCAACTGGGTCTGTCTTGGACGGAAGCGAAGTTGCTCGAGAAAGCGCCGCCGCCGGAAGAGGGCTGGGAGCATCTTCTCGCAGATCTGCCCGAACATTCTGAGGCAGAATACGACCTCGGCGAAATCACCAATATGTGCATTCAGCGCGGCACGCTGAACGACGACGAGCGTCGCAAAATTAACGACCACATCGTTTTGACTATCGAAATGCTCAACGAAATGCCGTTTCCCAAGCATTTGAAGCGCGTGCCGGAATTTGCCGGCGGTCACCATGAAAAGATGGATGGGACCGGCTATCCCAATCAGCTGAAAGGCGAGGACATGTCGTGGCCGGCCAAGATGATGGCCATTGCCGATATTTTCGAAGCGCTGACGGCGGCTGACCGACCCTACAAGAAAGCCAAGACACTTTCAGAAAGCGTGAAAATTCTTTGGTTTATGAAAAAAGACAAACACGTCGATGCCGATTTGTTCAACTTGTTCCTGGCATCAGGAGCTTACAAGGAATACGCCGAGCAATTCTTGCGGCCGGAGCAAATCGACGAAGTGGATGTTTCCAAATATTTGGATCAGCCGCAGCAGGCCGCCGAATAAACTTTGAGGCATCCATTACGGCCCGTGCTTTGATTTAAAACCGCATTAAAAGCAACGCCAGCACCACAAGAAGGCCGAAGTCCCGGTTGGAGCGGAACCGCCGCAGACAGTTGGTGTGGTCGTTGATGTCCAGTGTGATCACTTGCCAGGCGAGGTGCAGCGCGGCGAGCCCCAGAATGGCGGCGGCAGGAACGCTAAACGGGTATGGGATTAGGGTCGCGGCGGCGATTAAGATGATGCTGATCGCATATACAACAGCGACAAAGGGTTTGGTGTAAGCGCCTAGCGCGAGCGCTGCGGATTTCACCCCGGCGAGGACGTCGTCCTCTTTGTCTTGGTGGGCGTAGATCGTGTCGTATCCCAATGTCCAGAAAAACCCGGCGGCATACAAGAGTAACGCAGCGTCGTTGACTTGGCCGTAGACGGCCGCCCAGCCCATTAAGGCTCCCCAATTAAAGGTGAGGCCGAGCCACGCCTGCGGCCAATAGGTGATTCGTTTCATGAAGGGGTAGGTCGCGACCAGTGCCAGCGAGGCAAGTCCCAGGCCGATCGTGAACAAATTAAACTGCAGAAGAACGATCAAGCCGACGGCGAGTTGACCCGCGAGAAAAAGGGCGGCGGCTCTGGTAGAAATCTGGCCCGAGGGCAGCGGACGTGTGGAGGTGCGCTCCACTTTGGCGTCGATATCCCGGTCAACGATGTCGTTGTAAGTACACCCTGCGCCGCGCATGACAAGCGCGCCCAACAAGAAAAGGCCAATGAGCCGCAAGTCCGGCATACCGATGGATGCCAAGGTCACACCCCACAAACACGGCAGCAGAAGTAGCCACGCTCCAATAGGGCGGTCCAGTCGCATAAGACCGGCATAGGGGCGCATCGGGGCCGGCAGCAGAACGTCAACCCAACTCCGGCGCGGAATATCTGTTCTAGGGATTTGTTGGTTTTCCATGGGCCGTTACAGTAAGGAGAAGTGCTGCCGCACTCAATGCGCGGCTTCTCACATTAAGCGGTCTGTGATGTCGAAAACCAATGCGAGGATACGCCTTTTCGTAGATGAAGGCTTAACGGAAGGTGCGCTCGTGACTGCGTCCGAAGCGCAAGCGCATTATCTGTTGCATGTTATGCGCTGCAAACCGGGTCAGCCTGTTGCGCTCTTTAACGGTCGTGACGGTGAGTGGTGGGCCAGCCTCGCCATTCCGACGAAGCGCAGCGTACAGTTTGATGTGGAAAAGCTTAGCCGGGTGCAGGATAGCGCTCCTGACCTTTGGTTGGCCTTTGCGCCGGTGAAGCGCGTGGACTTTATCGCCGAAAAAGCATCCGAGCTTGGCGTCGCGGCGCTGTTGCCGGTATTTACGCAGCGCACGGATATAAAGCGGGTCAAGGTCGAGCGGCTTCAAGCTCATGCGCTTGAAGCTGCGGAACAATGCTCACGGCTCTCGGTGCCGACGGTGCATACGCCGTGTTCGTTCGATCAGTTTGTCACTGAGTGGCCCGTGGACCGCCGTTTGTATTTTTTGGACGAGTCCGGTGGCGGTGCGCCCATTGCACAAGCCTTAATGTCCGCGACTCGTGAACCCTGTGGGTTTTTGACCGGACCGGAAGGGGGCTTTGCGCAATCTGAACTTGACGCGCTGCGTCAACTGCCTTTTGCTACCGCAGTTGGGCTTGGTCCACGTTTGTTGCGGGCCGAGACCGCAGCGATTGCCGCGTTGGCGTGTTGGCAGGCGCTGGTGGGCGATTGGGTGCCGCCTAGCCTGCCGCGTAAGCCGATAGATGGAGTGTGATGATAAATTCAGCCAGAGGTTCTGGCACACTGACTCTGTACACCCTAAATACCTATCCCCCTTTATCGCGCGGCCTTGTTCGTCTGTGGACTGCCGTTCCAAGTTGAGGCCAGCGTTCGACCATGACGTCATTTAGATCCGACAAGGCTGATCCCGTAACCTCTAAGGCTCAACTGGTGGCAGCTCTTGAGTCGGGATCCAAACCCAAAGACCAATGGCGTATCGGCACCGAGCACGAGAAATTTTCCTATAACAAGGCCGATTTCAAGCCGCTGACCTATGACGGTGACGCGGGTATTCGCGCCTTTCTGGAAGGCATGCAGCGGTTCGGCTGGGAGCCGGTGACAGAAGGCGAAAACCTGATTGCACTCAAGCAAGATTCAAAAGGCTCGATCTCTCTCGAGCCCGGCGGGCAGGTGGAGTTGTCCGGCGCTCCGCTTGATGATGTGCACCAGACCTGCAACGAGGTCATGGAGCATCTAACGCAAGTTAAAGAAGTGAATGACGATCTGGGCATTGGCATGCTGGGATTGGGGTTCACACCGGACTGGCGGCGCGAGGACATCCATTGGATGCCCAAGGGCCGCTACAAAATCATGCGTGAATACATGCCCAAAGTGGGGACCATGGGCATCGATATGATGACGCGCACCTGTACGGTTCAGGTGAACCTGGACTTCGCATCCGAAGCCGACATGGTGAAGAAGTTGCGTGTTTCGCTGGCCTTGCAGCCGATCGCGACAGCTTTGTGGGCGAACTCTCCTTTTACCGAAGGTAAGCCCAACGGATTCTTGAGTCACCGGGCAAATATCTGGCAACACACTGACGCCGCTCGAACCGGACAGCTGCCATTTGCCTTTGAGGACGGGATGAGTTTTGAGCGGTATGTAGATTACTTGCTCGATGTGCCCATGTATTTTGTCTACCGCGATGGCTATATCGACGCCTCCGGTCAGTCGTTCCGCGACTACATGAACGGCACCTTGCCCGCTCTGCCGGGTGAAGTGCCGACCATCGCGGATTGGTTCGATCACTTGTCCACGGCCTTCCCAGAAGCGCGCATCAAAAACTATATCGAGCTACGCGGGGCCGATTCCGGACCCTGGGGTCGGTTGTGCGGGTTGCCGGCGTTCTGGACAGGATTGCTTTATGATACCGAGGCGTTGGATGGGGCTTGGGATCTTGTGAAAAAATGGACCGCTCAGGACCGAGATCAGCTTTATCTCGATGTTCCAACGCGAGCCCTTAAAGCGGAAGTTCGCGGGCGTAGTGTTCAGGACATCGCCAAGGCGGCATTGGAATTATCTGAGATCGGTCTGAAAAACCGCGCGTGTCTCGACGAGGCAGGTAACGACGAAACTGGTTTTTTGCGGCCACTGCGGGGCATCGCCGATGCAGGCATAACGCCTGCGGAGCGTATGCTGGAACTTTATCATGGGCCGTGGGAAGGCGATGTAACCAAGGCCTATATCGAATTCAGTTACTAGAGGGATTAAGAGTGGCGAAAACAAAAACCAAAGCTGCAGCGAAGAAATCGGCACCGAAAAAGGCGTTGTCCAAGAAAGCAACTTCCAAGAAAGCCGGGCCGAAAAAAAAGGCGGTGAAATCTCTCAAGGTTTCCGCCGCGAAGCCGCCAGCCGATTCGTTCAAAAGCTTAGCTGATATTCGCCGTACCATAGACGATCTGGATGATGTTCTTGTGCCGTTGATGTGCCGGCGACATTACGTAGTTACCCAGGCGGCTCAGTTCAAACCGTCGGTCAAAGGCGTGGTTGTGCAGTCGCGGGTCGAAGCGATTGTTGCCCGGGTTCGCAGAATGGCGAAAACCTATGGCGCAAATCCTGACACGATCGAGGCCGTTTATCGCTCAATGATCGATGAATATACCAAAGACGAGCAGCGTAATTGGCGGAAAATTCATAAGCCATAAAGTGGGGCGGTCGCGCGGGTCGCGGACCGCCCACGACGGTTTAGAATCCGCCCAACTTCATAACGATGCCGACCAATCCGCCGATCAAGAGAATAGCCGTGGCGAGGAAAGAAATCCCAAACCCGGGCCCACGCTTCTCCGGCGCTTTGTAGTAGCCGACCGCATACAAAATTCGACCGATGGGCCAAAAAACGCCAACGATAGCTGTTGGAAGATCGCCCCAGGCCATAGCGAAGATCGCCAGCGCCGGAACAAACGTGATCATTTGCTCAAGCGTATTCATGTGCGCCCTGAAGACACGCTGGAATTCCGGAGGGCCGTCGGTCGCCGGAGCCTGCACATTGTATTTGCCGCGCGCCGCACCAACTCGCATGGTCACCCAGGTGTAGACAAACAGGGCAAGCACCGCGACCAAGGCGGTGTAAGGATAATTGTCGAGCATAGTTATTCTCCCCAAAATCAGCTTTAGAAGGCCTCGCTATCCGAGGTCTCTAGCCGCCTGGAGCATAGCGCATCCGGCGGGCCGGGCGTCCAGCATTGTTGCTCTATGGCCGTACTGACAAAAAAATCCGAAGACGACGCGATTTTTTCTTGATTTTCAGCGCAATTAGCTTAAATGCGACCACAGACGTACGCGCACGTGCCTAAAGCAACTCGCCGTTAAGCAACGACGTAAGCGTCCTTTCGTTGGTTGGACTTTTTGTTTGTCTAATTAATCAAAGGAGGCCGTGCATGCCCCTTCTAACGTTATCAACGTGCCCTTCGCGCGTTTCTAAGACCTGTTCGGCAGTGATCGACTGTCGGCATGTGTCGTGGGACGGTCGGCGACTTCTGGTGATCTCTAAGTACGATGTACTTAGGGTCTGAGAACCCTCTTGCCTTTTGATGTCGTGCCTGCCGGTCAAATCCGGTTGGGCTGAAGTCATTTTGCCGCAATAGGCGGCCCCGCGCGGGAGCGAAGAGAAGATATGGACACACAGACAATCCGCACATTGGAGCAACAGGCACTCGGCTACGTGCCGTCGGGACCCGTATTTTACACGGTGGACGACGTCGCGAAGAGTCTGAAGCCTGAGGCTCCGGTTCAGTGCGTATTCCCCGAATCTGTTCGCGGACAGGCACAGAAGTTCACAAGCCTGTTTCCGGGCTCTGTTCTATATGCCGTGAAGTGTAATCCGGGGCCTGAGTTCCTGCGCCACATGCATGCTGCCGGGGTTCGCCATTTTGACGTGGCCTCCTTGGAGGAAGTTCGGCTTGTGCGCGGTCTGTTCAAGAACGCGCATATGCATTTCATGCATCCTGTGAAGTCCCGGGAAGCAATTCGACTCGCCTATAAAATGGGTGTGCGAACGTTCTCCCTGGATACGGCTGCCGAATTGATCAAGATTTTGGAAGAAACCAAATCTGCCAAGGACTTGAAACTCTTTGTGCGGTTGGCGGTGTCGGGCAATGCGGCCGCTTATGATTTGTCGGGGAAGTTCGGTGCCGCGCCGTCTTCGGCCGCGAACCTGCTGCGCCATACCCGCAAAGTGGCACACAAGGTCGGCGTTTGCTTTCACGTCGGCTCGCAGTGCATGGACCCGGCCGCCTACCGCGCTGCTATTGAGCGCGCCTCGGCGGTTATTACGAAGGCCAAGGTCAAAATTGACGTTCTGGATGTCGGGGGCGGCTTTCCCGCGACCTATCCCGGCATGACACCTCCACCGCTTGAATCTTATATGGATGCCGTCATTTCCGCTGCGCAGCCTTTGGTGGAACAGGGCGTCGAGTTGTGGTGTGAACCTGGGCGGGCCATGGTCGCCGCTGGTGCTTCAATGCTCGTACGCGTAAACCTGCGCAAAGGTCGCCGTCTATATATCAATGACGGCACCTACGGCAGTTTGTTTGACGCGGGCGCGCTTAACTGGCGGTATCCGGTCAGACTTGTACGTCCGTTGGTCAAGACAGGTAAGAATTCGAACGATCCCAACAGCCGCGCGCCATCGGAGAAGATGGTACCATTCAGCTTCTATGGTCCGACCTGCGATAATTTGGACAAGATGAAAGGTCCGTTTTTGCTGCCCGAAGATACGCAAGAGGGCGACTGGATCGAGATCGGTATGCTCGGTGCCTATGGTGCGGCAATGCAGACGCGGTTCAACGGATTTCATGCATCCGTCGCGGCCACGGTTTGGCCTGAAGCGCCGTCGTTCATTTTTGATCGCGGGGTATCCCGGCAAGCGGCCGCGTTAAAAGACAGCACGGCTCTGACGCCAAATCTTAACGCCGAATCGCCGACAGTCGCTGTAAAGTAAACGCGATAACGTATAAGACCGTTTTTTGGTAGTTGGGGCGATGATGCGCCTCTAAATCTATTTTCAACCCTCTGTAGGATCGGACGCCGACCCATGGCCGCGCCCAAAGCACGCACAAAAAAATCCAAAAAGAAAACCGCCAAAACATCCGCCGGTAAGACGGCAAAGCCGAAGACCAATAAGAAGGCGATGCTGTTATCTGCACCGGTGGAGCACATCGACATCACGTCGTTCGATGCCCGCCCTATTATTGATCGCATGGGCAAGATGTCCTTCACCTCGCGGGACACGGCGCGCGCTGCAGAAATTTTCAACCAGATGATCGACGATCCCAAGTGTTCCGTCATCTTGACCCTTGCAGGGTCCACATCGGCTGGTGGGTGTATGCAGGTGTACGCGGATATGGTGCGCTTCGGCATGGTTGATGCGATCGTGTCGACCGGAGCGTCTATCGTCGATATGGACTTTTTCGAGGCTCTGGGCTTTAGGCATTACCAGGGCTCGCAGTTCAACGATGATAAAGATCTGCGCTCGCTCTATATCGACCGTATCTACGACACCTACATCGATGAGGAAGAGCTTCAGCACTGCGATAAGACGATCGGCGAGATTGCAGACGGTATGGAGCCCGGTGCCTATTCGTCACGGGCGTTCATCCGCGAGATGGGGAAATGGCTGAAAACCCGTAAAACCCGCAAGAAGAACTCGCTGGTCGAACTGGCTTACGATCACGATGTTCCGATTTTCTGCCCGGCTTTTACGGATTCATCGGCCGGATTCGGGCTGGTGTTGCACCAGGTCCGCAATCCCAAAAGCCACATCACCATCGATTCCATCGCCGACTTCCGCGAGCTGACCGACGTTAAGATCAAAGCCGGGACGACGGGCCTTATGATGATCGGCGGTGGCGTGCCCAAAAACTTCGCTCAGGATACGGTTGTTTGTGCCGAAGTCTTGGGCATTGAAGCCGAAATGCACAAATACGCCGTGCAGATCACGGTGGCCGATGTGCGCGACGGTGCTTGTTCGTCATCGACCCTTAAGGAAGCCAACTCTTGGGGCAAGGTTGATGCGTCGTGCGAGCAGATGGTGTTCGCGGAGGCCTCTAGTGTTATGCCGTTGATTGCGTCGGACGCTTATCATCGCAAAGGGTGGAAGAAGCGTAAGGCACGTAAGTTCGCCAAGCTTTTTAAATAACAGTCGGCTCTGCCCTATTGGCGGGCCTCCAACAATCAAGCCGCCGGCGCTTCACGCAGCGCTGGCGGTTTTTTTTATTAGGTGAATAGGTTTCAATATAAGCTATGAGTCCGCCAAAACTTTTGTCGAGCGCGGCGCGCTTTGCTAGGCTTGTGAGGGTTTGCTGCCGAAGGCGGCTTACTCCGGTCTTCTGGGGTTTTTGAATGAGCTACCGCAAAGTTTGTATTGTTGGGCCGGGGGCCATCGGCGGCATGATGGCTGTGATGCTGGAGCGCGCCGGATTTGAGGTGAGTGCTCTAGCGCGGCCGAAAAAGGTTAGGGCTATAAAGGACCGCGGGATTAACCTTCTCTTTGAGGGCGAAACCCTAACAGCAAAACCGAAGGTGTCGTCCGATCCTGCCGAGCTCGGACCGCAGGACTTGGTGATCGTCACCCTAAAGAGTAATGCGTTTCCATCTGTTGCACCCGATCTTGCGCCTTTGTGCAAGGCAGATACCCCTTTGGTCATGGCCATGAACGGCGTGCCATGGTGGTTTTTCGACGGCTTCGGGGGAGACCTGTCGGGTACACAGCTCAAATCGGTGGACCCGGATGGAACGTTGGCGCGTCTCATTCCTGCCGAACGTGTCGTGTGGGCCGTGGTGAACAACAGTGTGTCGGAATTGACGGACGGCACTCTTGAACACTCTCGCGGTATGCTTTTGACTTTAGGTCGGCCTACGGATGATTCGGCAGGATTGGAAGACATTGGAGATGTGCTCCGTTCCGCCGGGTACAAATGCGTTGTCAGCCAGAGTATTCGTCAGGAAATTTGGTCTAAGCTTTTGGCTAATGTGACACTGAATCCCATCAGTGCATTGGCAATGGCAAAGATCGATGAGGTATTCGATGAGCCGTTGGTGCGCGAATGCGTAATGGCGGTGGCCGCCGAGGCGCAGGCGGTGGCAAACAAACTCGGACTGGAGTCTAGCCCAAGTCGCATTGAGCGTATGAAGGATGCCAAGGTTAAAACATCAATGCTGCAGGATCTAGAGCGCGGCCGGCCGTTGGAACTTGGTAGTATCGTCGAGGCGGTTTTAGAAATTGCCGAGCACACAAAAGTGCCAGTGCCGCAGATGCGCTCTATTCTCGGACTTATGAGATTGCGGGCCAAGACGGCGGGGCTAAGCTAGTGCATCGGCACTTTATTGTGCATTATCAGACACACGCAAAATACCTATTGTCTTGCCGCCGTGTATCTCGTGTCTCACATCACTGTTTTAGGATCCTGCGCTCGTGACCCTCGTTGACCAAAGCTTGGCCCCGGTTCGCGATGCGCTGATCGCAGGAATTTACAAAGTTCTATCCCTCGACGTTTTCGACACGCTGGTGTGGCGAAAAGTTCCTGAACCTGAAGATGTTTTCCTCATCCTTGGTCGGCAATTGACCGAGGTCGGGCAACTGAGGCCGCATATTTCTCCGGTAGGCTTCGCTGAGCTTAGGCAACAAGCTCAGTCCGTGGCGCGAGAGCGCACCCAGGCGGCGACCGGATCCCGCGAGGTGACGCTCTACGATATATATGCCGAAATTTCGGATGCCATATTTGCAGACGGCTTTGACACTGAAGCCAGAGTGCAAGCGGAACTCGCGTGTGAAAGCGGTCAACTTATTCTTGATGAACAGATCGCTGAATTAGTGCGGCGCGCAAAAAAGTACGACACAAAAGTTATTCTTGTGTCCGACACGTATTTTAGCGCCGATAACATCCGAAGCTTCCTGGCCTCAGCAGGATTCAAGTACGGTGATTTGATTGATCACTTGTATGTTTCTTGCGAGGCGGGCCGGCCCAAATATCGCGATTTGTTTGATGTGGTCCTAAAGGAACTGGATATTCCAGCCGGACAGATGCTGCATGTCGGCGACAATCAGCAAGCTGATGTCAGCCCATGCTATGCGCGCCGCATTGCTTTTATTCACTATGAAAAATGGAAGTTCTCTCCAAGGGTTCAAGATAAAGAGTTTCCTAAAGATTCATCTGTGAGATCTGCGTTGTTGGGTGCTGGGGGCGATTTGGGTCTGACCGGTCTGCGTTCACGTATATATCGCAGTCAGCCCGCTGCAATGGACATCAAGCTCCTACCTTATTGGAGATACGGCGCGGTGGTTTTGGCGCCGATATTTGCGGGGTTCTCGCGCTGGGCCGTCTCAAAGTGCCAAGAGGAGGGTGTGACTCGCATTTTTGGAATTATGCGCGAAGGCCGTTTCCTGGGGCGCGTGGTTGAGGCGACAGCAAAAACACTGGGCGTAGATTTGGCTGCTGAAGAGTTGTGGCTATCGCGCCGCGCCGTGGTGCGCGCAGCTCTTTATCCGGATGATCTTAGCCGTTTATCTGAAGCCTTAGCCCTGAGTGCCGCAGGTACACAGGACGAAATCTTGGCTTCGCTGGGCTTGGTAGCGGCGGACTTTGAAGGTATTAGTTCGGCATTGCCCGATCTCAGGTCGCCGGCAGGTCAGGCGGCTCTCCGACAGGCGATTATGTCAGTTCAAACGTTGCGCGACAAAGTGACGGTGAAGTCCGCGCAGTTAAGGCGCAATCTTTTAAAGGCTCTCTCCAATCAAATAGACTTTAATAGTTCAGGCCAGATCGTGGTCATGGATTTGGGATACGCAGGTACTATTCAAAGCGTTTTGTCGCGCATTCTACAGCGAGAAGGCGCCCGCGTTCGTCTTGTCGGGCTTTATGTTGCCTTGAATGAAAAGGCGCTCATCCATATCCGAGGCGGTGCCGACTTACGCGGATATCTCGATCATGAGGGTTATGCGGGTGAGACGGCTGCACTTCTTTCGCGCACCCCCGATGTGCTTGAGCATGCCTGTATGTGTCCAGAAGGCAGCTTGGCGGCCTACGACGACAATGCTGTTCCCATTCTGCTCCCCAACCAGCGGGAGCCCGAGCAGATAACGCAAATGGAGACCCTGCAAGATGGTATCGTTGCGGGTGTCGCCGCCATAAACGATTTGCTGGGTGGCTTCGACAAAACGCCGGGAGAAACTTTACTTCTCAAGAAACAAATCGCTCAAATCATCCGCGCTTCACTTCTCTATCCGACAAAAGACGAAGCCGAGACGATTGGCTCCTGGCGACATGAGGCAAATTTCGATCTTGAGGATGTGCGTCGTCTGAAAGATCTCTCTATTGATGTCAATGTCCTGCAGTATCAGGGGTGGCCCGCGCTTCAAGACCTTCAGCGTCCTCATTGTTATTGGCCCGCCGCCGCGTTGGTGTCTGTAAATCCTTACATCGCAGCCGTATATGCCGCGGGCGTACATAAGACGTATGAAGCAGACCACCTGACGTCCGGTCCCATGTTGGGAGGGTTGACCATTTGTCCAGATGTGGGAATTGGGTTTGACGCCAGGCGTGAAGGGGCGCTCGCTCTGTCGGTCAACGCATTCGGCAGAGGGGATGTTTCCGCTACTATTAAAACCCTAACGCCCGAGATTTACCGTAGCCTAAGGTTGCGGTTTCCTAAGGCGCACGCGGTGTTGACCGTCGATCAGATTGTTTTGACGTATGTGGGTGAGCAACAACGCAAAACTGTTGCTCTTAACAAGGATGCGGGGTTTGACAGGCTGCGGTGGGCGAACGTTAGCTCTGGCGGGCACGGCGCCATGTTCACGGCCGCTGCTGGGGGCGAGGTAGTCATCGACCTAACGGACGTCGCGCCACCATGGGTTCATGCGCTGCATTTTCAGGTGCAATTTAAATACCTATTGCTCGGCAACGTATTCGGTTGATCCGGGAGGGATGCTGTCCGTGGCGCTTATTGAGCTTTCGCAGGCTCGGCAGAAACCCGCGTGATCGGCACGGTTGTTGTTTCTGGGGCCGTGTTGCGGATTTTCGGAACGCGGAGATCAATATTGTCGATCCAGGCCTTCGCAATGGCTTCTGGAGTATCAATCGGTTCAAAAAAGTCGAGACCGCGCCGGCCTTCGCGCCAATTGGTCATAGACCGTTCTGCAAAGTCACCAAGCCAACCCGGAGTCCGATAGTAGGAGGCCGGGATGTAATAGTGTCTGAGAAGCCAGGCAAAGGCTCCAGTCTTGTCCCAGGTTGGTTCGGTCGGAGTATCTGCCGATACGTCTTCAAGACTTGCATAGTCGGCGACTGCGTTAATGTGACTGTCTCCGAGCGCAATGATCGGTTTGTTCCACAGTAAAGCCTGAAGGCCGACACTGGATGAAACGGTTGCGACCATATCCACATGAGCCAGCAGATACTGAGACGGATGAACGACACGGTTAAAGTCGTTATTGAAGAATAAATTGTCGTGATGCTTGGACAGGTAAACGTACAGGTCATTCGGCGGTATTGTGCTGTGATGCTGTGCCGTTGAATGATTGATGACCAAGATGCCGATATCAGGATCGGTGCGCTCAACCACATCGCGCAAGAGTTCTCCCTGCGTCCGGTATTTGCAGGTGCCTTCAAAGCCGTAATGGCCGCAAAATTGTAGCGGGAGCAGCATGATCTTCTTGCGTTCGCGCCGCATCAACGGTTCGATGTGATGGAACGGTGATATTTTCTTGATCGTGCTGTCGCGGAAAACGCGGCGCATATCCTGAATCATGCCGCGCTCTGCATCGCTCGCTTGATATGTGCGCAGTTCTACCGCGTGCGTGTTGATGGTCGCGTTGGCAAACTTGCCGTTTGGATCGAGGTAAAAACTTTCTGGATACGGCGGGCGGGAAAACGCGC
>CAXBLG010000045.1:0-25818 GCA_963976395.1 uncultured Rhodospirillaceae bacterium | reverse complement strand
ACGCGGATCGCAATGGGTATGATAGCGATCACCCAAATTCGCGTCCGTAATCGCCTGCGCCCCGCCAATACATTCGGTGACGTCGGCCCCTGTCAGCTCAAAATGCACACCGCCGGCGTGAGTTCCTTCCGCACGATGCACAGCGAAGAACGCCCTTACCTCGGCCAATATCCGGTCGAACTGACGAGTTTTGTAACCGCTGGTGCTTTTCACGGTGTTGGCGTGCATCGGATCACAGGACCATACGATCTTGCGTCCTTCGCGTTTCACAGCGCGCACCAGACTGGGCAGATGTTCCGTCACGCGTTCGGCGCCCATGCGGGTGATCACCGTCAGACGTCCGGCTTCGTTGTCGGGATTCAAGGCATCGCACAACGCCAGAAGATCGTCCGGCGTTGTTTTAGGCCCGACCTTCACGCCGATGGGATTTTGTATGCCGCGCATGAATTCGACATGGGCGTGATCAAGCTGGCGGGTGCGCTCGCCCAGCCACAGCATATGCGCCGAGCAGCCGTACCATGTGCCGGTGGTTGAATCGTTGCGGGTCAGCGCCTCTTCATAAGGCAGCAGCAACGCTTCGTGCGACGTATAAAAATCGGTCTCGCGCATCTGCGGCACGGTCTCGGCGGTAATGCCGCAGGCTTCCATAAATTCCAGAGTGTCCTGGATACGGTCGGCGAACTGGCTGTACTTTTCCGCCGCCGGTGTGTCGGCCAAAAACCCAAGCGTCCACTGATGAACCTTGTGCAGGTCGGCATAGCCGCCCTGCGCAAAAGCACGCAAAAGATTGAGCGTGGCCGCAGATTGATTGTAGGCCTGCACCATGCGCGCAGGATCGGGCATACGCGCTTCGGCGGTGAAGTCCATACCGTTGATGATATCGCCCCGGTAAGACGGCAGCTCGACGTTGTCGATCACTTCCGTGCCCGACGAACGCGGCTTGGCAAACTGACCGGCGAGCCGCCCGACCTTGACGATGGGCAACGTGCCGCCGTAGGTCAGCACCACCGCCATCTGCAAAAGCACGCGGAAGGTGTCGCGGATGTTGTCCGGGTGAAATTCGGCGAAGCTTTCCGCACAGTCGCCGCCCTGGAGCAGAAAAGCACGGCCTTCGGCCACATTGGCGAGTTCGGCCTTCAAGCGGCGCGCTTCGCCCGCGAACACCAACGGCGGATAGCCGCGCAGCTGTTTTTCCACAGCCGTTACCGCAGCGGCGTCCGGATAATCCGGCACCTGCACGATGGGTTTGGTCCGCCAGCTTTCGCGGCTCCACTTCGCCGCTGTTTGCGCCGCCATGGCACGCCTCAATTGTCTGTGCCCCGGTTTTCAGGGGGCGAGTTTCTATAATGTATGCACCCTATAATGATTCACCCTGCCTTTTTCTAGGGTTAACGGCGAAAGACGAGGCATTCTGCCGATTCTGAAGATTATCCGCATAGGCCGCGGCGCAAGGAATGCTAGGCTTTGCGGGAAATTTGAGGAAATGGGGGCTTTATGATCATTCGCCGGAACCGCGCCATCGCTGCTGGCGCCTTTATGTGCGGGGCGATCAGCGCTCTGATTGGCATCGAGACCGCCCTGGCGGCAGACGACAGCCCGCCCCCTCAAACCGAGGACCAACTGCGCCGCGCCCAGGCCTGCGAGGTCATCGATCAGGTTATCAGTGCCCCGCTCGACGAGGCGTTGGGGCGCGGCGGCTTTATGTATCAATGCGAGGCAATTCCGGACGGAGACACCCTGACCGTTTTTGGCCGACTACAGGTGGCCGGAACCGGCGGCCCAACCCAGGCCCAGTTTCTCGGTACGGTTAAACCCGCGCCCAGCGGACGTGCAGAGGACTGGACCCTGTGCACCCTGACCATCAACAACGAGGACGTCGGATTGCCGGGGTGCTGAGGGAAAAACAAATTATTTTGTTGAAATAACAAACTCAATTTGACATAATTTGAATCATCACGCCGCGCGAGCTTTTTGCTACGCGGTGTTTTGTTTTTCCCCAAAGGGATTTCACCATGACCGACCCTTACGGGCCGCGCCTTGCGGCGCCCGACGACGATACGCGTGCGCCGACCGCGCGCAAAACACAGCCTCCATTCGGCGGGGCTAGCGGTAGATGTGGCCGGATTCCGGCACCAGCCTCCCGACCGTCGACAGCTGATTCGGGAATCGGCTAATGCCGCCAGGTTGAGCTGGGGTGGAAATTTTAGAAATCCGGACACGGTTCACTTTTATTTTGGCCCAGGCGGTGATCGACGCACACTCATCAATGATTTTGGCCGGCAGGTCAGGCGACTTCAGGTTCTAGATTGAAGACGGACATGACTGTTATCGTCGCCACCATGTGAGTCTTTTTTGATCGCTATCCCAATAGAAGTGAAAAGAATCACATGCGTCATCAATCACGGAGAACGCTTGGCAATCTTTTACGGGCTGACAGCCCGGAAGCGCGCCGTCTTCATCTTCGCATGTAATTGGATAGGCCTCGATTTTCACGGGTTTCGAGCAGAACGAACCTTGAGAGTGAGTTCCAATTGGGAAACTGCTCGCAATCGGCTCCGATTGCTCGCTGCTTAACCCCGGCACCACGCCAATCCACGCCGCGTTTGTCTCGTGGCCCACCATTACGACATCCGCGACACCGTCGCACGTCACATCTGCCCTAACAGATATCCCCTCATCCCACATAGCGCCGGGTGCTTTGGACCTCAATATTTCGAGGGGCGTTTGCGTTGTCTCTTGGCCAAGGCTCATTTCCGGACGAACCGCACCTGTAGCCGCAAGCAATATACATATAACAAGTATGTGTCGGCGAAGGGTCATATCATATTATAAGAGTATTTGAGTGAATCTCGCCAGATGTGCTTGTCGAATTTGTGACATCCATAAAGTCTGGTTCGTAATCCATGGCGTAGGTCTTATCCAAACTTCACCTGGGGAAAACCGAACGCGCCATAATTTGGGACCAAACCCGCCTCGAAATAAACCTTTTCACCGCGCATAGCAGCTTAAGCACAAAACGGGCGTTGCGGGGTATTCCATGACACGAAAACAATGGCGTCTATTTCAGCGCGCAGTGGTTTTTGTCATGGCGGTGTTGAACACTGCACTATTCGCACTTTGTATCGTTGGCGCCATCGTTGTTGCGAGCATGGGCGACGGTGTTCCTCACCCTGCTTCGTGGCTGGGCTTTGCATCCATTATTGTTATAGCTGCACCAATCTTCTGGGGATTCCCGATTTTTCTGTATGCAACGTGGCTTTTGGGACGTCGTGATATGTGGTTGAGCAGACCATCGAGTCACCCAACTGCAATGCTAGGTATGCGAATCTGGCATGTCCTGACTTTATATGCGCCTCTTGCCTTTGTGGCTTTCATACTTTTGCGGCCGGAGGCGTTTTCAGATTCCGAGTTCGCCGGCGACTTAGCGACCTACATCGTCGGAGCAAGTTATGCCTTACAGCTTCCGGTCTTCACCGCGTGGTCGGCCATATGGATATGGCAGAAATTCGCAGAGGAACTGTACGACGATCCTCTCCAATTTGAGCCTAAGGCTGCAAACTAGATTGTTCGCCTCCGCGCGATGAACGCAAGGCGGCGCGGCAACATGGGCTGCGCCCCGTAAGCCTGCGCCGTTTTAACGGTAAAGCCCGCCGCCCGCAGCGCGGTGATCACCTCGGTGCGGCCGAAAATGCGCTGGCGGTGCACCTCGGTTGTTTTGCGCACCGCGCCTGATTTGGTTGTCCGCTGAATAGCAACATGGCGCGTGAGAATGCGGGTGCGGAGATTTTCCGAGAGCTGCACGTCGATCTGCCAGCCGGGACCGTTGTGGCTGGAGCGAGTGTTCATGGGCTTGCCCGACATAATCAGATCGAAAATAAGCAAGCCGCCGGGCGGCAGCTTGCGCGCTATGCGCCGGAACAAATGCCCGAGCAGCCGCGCCCGCGCCGCCCCCGGTGCTAAATACGCCAGAACCTCGCCCAAGGCCGTGACCGCATCGCAAGACGGAATATCGAAATCGGCCAGGGTTGCGCATTGTACTTTTGCCTTGGGGGCAATGTGTTTTGCGATTTTCACCAACGAGGGCGAGGCATCCATGCCGACGGCCTCGTAGCCCGCGCCTGTCAACGCCTTTAGCCAGGTGCCGTCGCCGCAGCCGAGATCGACAACACGCAGCGGCCTTGACGCCGAGGGCTTAAGGCCCGCATCGGCGAGTATCTTCAAAATGCCTTTGGCCGCGCCGCGCGAAAAGCCTGAAAATCCGGTGTGCTGAATGGCCGCAAGGTCGGGGCCGTAAAGGGGCTTGGCCATAGGGATGTTCGCCTAAGCGCAGGTCAAAACGATTTTTCCGGGATAGGCGCGCGACAGCAGCGCGTTCATGGCCGCCGGAGCTTCGGCCAAGGGAAACGTTTTGGCCACATGGGGCTTGAGTTTGCCGTCCTGCCACCAGGTGAGCAATTCGCGCAGACCCTGTGAGACAACGGCGGGATCGCGCGCGGCCTGCGCCCCCCAGACGACACCGATGACGGACACATTCTTCACCAGAATATGATTGGCGGGCACTTGCTGAATACGGCCTGCGGCAAAGCCGATGATGAGCAGACGCGCCTGCCAGTTGACCGCACGCAAGGCTTGCTCGAAGGCATCGCCGCCGACGGGGTCGAACAACACATCGAGGCCGGTACCGCCGGTGATGTCCTTCACCCGGTCGCGGATGCTCTCATGGGTGTAGTTAATAAGGTGATCGGCCCCATGGGCTTTGGCGACGGCGAGTTTCTCGTCGCTGCCCGCAGCCGCAATGACGTTAGCGCCAAGCTGCTTGCCGATTTCCACCGCCGCAAGGCCGACGCCGCCCGCCGCGCCGGTGACAAGGAGGGTTTCGCCTGCTTTGAGATCGCCGCGATAGGTGAGTGAGAAATGGGCCGTGCCGTAAGCGACCGGAAAACTAGCCGCCGTTACAAAATTCATCTCGTCCGGGATCGGCACAATGTAGTCCGGCGTGGTGATCAACTCTTCCGCATAGGCGCCGCCGAAGCGGGAGATGGCCATCACCCGCTGGCCGACTTTAAGGCCCGAGACACCTTTGCCAATCTCGGATACTTCACCGGCACATTCGAGGCCGGGCGCGAACGGAAATTCGGGCTTCACCTGATATTTGCCCGCGACCATCAGCGTGTCGGCGAAATTGACACCGACCGCATGGACCCGCAGGCGGACCTGCCCCGGCGCAAGCGCCGGGCTGGGCAGATCGGCCAGCGTCAGGCCGTCCGGTTCACACCACTCGCGGCAAACAATTGCGCGCATTTTTTCTACATCTCTTCCGTATCGGCGGCGGGTTCGGGCACCGGATCGCGCATGGTGACAAACTCTTCCGCCGCTGTGGGGTGAATGCCGATAGTTGAATCGAACTGCGCTTTCGTTGCGCCGCATTTAAGCGCGACGGCAAGCCCTTGAACGATCTCAGGCGCGTCCTCGCCCACCATGTGCACGCCGAGAACCTTGTCGGTTTTCTTATCGACGATCATCTTCATCATGGTGCGTTCATCGCGGCCCGACAGGGTGTGTTTCATGGCGCGAAAGCGGGAGATAAACACCTGCACGTTATGATCTTTGCGGGCCTCGGCCTCGGTCAGGCCTGCGACGCTGACCGGCGGCTGACTGAACACCGCCGAGGGAATATTGGTGTAGTCCAGCGTCATCGGGTTGTTATTGAAAAAACTTTCGGCGAACACCCGGCCTTCGTTAATGGCCACGGGCGTCAGGTTCACCCGGTCGGTCACATCGCCGATGGCGAAGATGCTCTCAATATTCGTGCGGTTGTTTTCGTCCACCGCCACGGCGTTTTTCTTGGTGAGGGTAACGCCTAATTCCTTCAGCCCCAGCCCGGATGTGTTGGGCGCACGGCCGGTGGCGTACATGACGCAGTCTACAATCAGCTCGTCGCCCTGATCGAAGAATACCGAGTAGCCGTCCTTGGTTTTTTCAATGGAGCGAACGATGCAATCGCGATGAATATGCACGCCCTTTTTTTCCATCTCCTCGGCCAGGGTGGCGCGCACATCGTCGTCGAAGCCGCGCAGAATCTGCCCGGCGCGGATAACCTGATGCACTTCGGACCCAAGGGCGTTGAAGATACCGGCGAACTCGACCGCGATAAAACCGCCGCCGACGATAATGATACGCTGGGGCCGCTCGGGCAGATCAAGCGCCTCGTTGGAGGTGATCACGTGTTCCTTGCCCTGCACATCGGGGATCGACGGCCAGCCGCCGACAGCGATGAGAATTTTCTCGGCCGTCAGGCGCTTGCCGTTCACTTCCACCGTGTGCGGATCAGTCACAACGCCGCGCCCGTTGATCAGCTCGACGCCCGCATCGCGCAGCATGCGAAGATAGACGCTTTCCAGGCGGTTCAGTTCTTTGTCCTTGGCGGCAACCAGTGCGGCCCAGTCGTGCTTTGCGCCGTCCACCGACCAGCCGAAGCCCAAAGCATCCTCGAAATGTTCGGCAAAGTGCGCCCCATAAACCAGCAGCTTTTTGGGGACACAGCCGCGCATGACGCAGGTGCCGCCGTAGCGACTTTCCTCGATCACCGCGACCTTTGCGCCGTATTTGGCCGACAGACGCGAGGCGCGCACCCCGCCCGAGCCCGCGCCGATGGTGATGAGGTCGTAATCGTATTTGGACATGTAAACTTCCTATTCCACCGTCACGCTTTTGGCGAGGTTGCGCGGCTGATCCACGTCGGTGCCCTTCAGCACCGCCGTGTGATAGGCCAAAAGCTGTACCGGGATGGCGGCGATAATCGGCATCACAAACGGATCGAGCTTGGGCATACAGATGGCATGAGCCGCGTTCTTGCCGGCTCGCTTGATGCCCGCTTCATCGCTGATAAGAATGACGCGTCCGCCGCGCGCAACCACCTGTTCCATATTCGACAAGGTTTTTTCAAACAACCCGTCGGACGGCGCGATCACAACCACCGGCACGTGCTCGTCGATCAAGGCGATGGGACCGTGTTTCATCTCGCCCGCCGCGTAGCCTTCGGCGTGGATGTAGGAAATTTCCTTCAGCTTCAGCGCGCCTTCCATGGCGATGGGATAGAGCAAGCCGCGCCCCAGATAGAGCACATCGCGCGCCGCCGCCACATCGGTCGCGATCTCGCGAATGGCGGCGTCCATGTGCAGCATGTCAGCCACACGGGAGGGTACTTCCACCAGCGCTGTCGACAGCCGCGCTTCCACATCTGCACCGATCACCCCGCGCGCCTTGGCGAGATTGATGGCAAAACACGCCAGCGCCATAAGCTGGGTGGTGAAGGCTTTGGTGGAGGCGACGCCGATTTCGGGACCGGCCAGAGTGGGCAGGACAATGTCGGATTCGCGTGCAACGCTGCTTTCCGGCACGTTGACGACCGAAAGAATATGCTGGCCCTGCTCGCGGCAATAGCGCAACGGCGCAAGTGTATCTGCAGTCTCGCCGGACTGGGATATAAACAGACCAAGTCCGCCGGGAGTCATCGGCGGCGTGCGGTAGCGGAACTCGGAGCCGATGTCGGCATCCACCGGCACCTTGGCCAGCATCTCGATCCAGTATTTAGCGATCAGTCCCGCGTAATAAGCCGTGCCGCACGCCACCGTGGTAATGCGGTCTACATCCTTCAGCGCAAACGGCATGGGCGGCAGGGTGATGGAGCGTTCCGCCGGATTGAACAGTGCGCGCAGCGTATCGCCCAGCACCTGCGGCTGCTCGTATATTTCTTTGAGCATATAGTGCGGATACTCGCCCTTGCCGATCAGCGCGCCAGACAGTGCGGTTTGCTTGATCGGCCGATTGGCGAGTTTCCCCGCTGCGTCGCGCACTTGTGCCCCCTCGCGGGTAACAACAACCCAATCGTCTTCTTCCAGATACGTGATGCGCTGGGTCATCGGCGCGAGAGCCATGGCATCGGAGCCGAGATACATCTCGCCGTCGCCATAGCCGACCACCAGCGGACTCCCCCGCCGCGCACCGAACAGCGCATCCGGAGCATCCGTGATTAGGATGGCAAGCGAGAACGCTCCTTCGAGGCGCTTCAACGCCGCGTGCACCGCGTCTTCAGGCGCTCTGCCCTCACTTAGAAATTGACTGACGAGATGAACGACGACCTCGGTATCGGTATCACTGTCGAACGTGTGGCCGTCGTTTTCCAGGACGTCGCGCAGTTCCTGAAAGTTTTCGATAATACCGTTGTGCACCACCGCCACCCGGCCGTCGGAATGCGGATGAGCGTTGCCTTCGCTCGGCACGCCGTGAGTGGCCCATCTGGTATGGCCAATGCCGAGTGTTCCCGCGAGGGGTTCGGCCTGAATACGGTCGGCCAAATTGACAATCTTGCCGGGCGCGCGCCGCCGGTCGATTACGCCATCGACAAGGGTTGCGATACCCGCCGAGTCATAGCCCCGGTATTCGAGGCGGCGCAGACCTTCAAGCAGGCACTCGGCCGCGTTCGCCCGCCCGATAACACCGACAATTCCGCACATCTTATTTCTTCTTCTTCGTTTTCTTCGCCGCGCTTTTCAGCGCCGGTTTCGATTTAGTGCCTTGCTTCATTTTCCGGTACTTGGCGGCAAAACCTTCGCGGTTTTCCTGGCGCGTGGAATTAACCGCCAGCGCATCGGCCGGCACATCCTTGCGCACCACCGCCCCGGCTCCGGTCATTGCGCCTTCGCCGATTTTCACCGGCGCGACCAAAACCGTGTTGGAGCCAATGGAGGCACCCGCACCGATATCTGTTAAATGCTTCCCGAAGCCGTCGTAGTTGGCAGTAATAGTGCCCGCACCAACATTGGCTTTCGTCCCCACGCGTGCATCGCCGACATAGGAAAGGTGATTAACCTTCGCGCCTTTTTCTACGTCTGCGTTTTTGACTTCGACGAAATTACCGATATGAGCTTCAGGTCCGATCTTCGCACCGGGACGCAACCGCGCATACGGGCCAACAATAGCGCCCGCCGATATATGCGCGCCTTCAAAGTGGCAAAACCCTTTGATATGCACATTGTCTTCAACGCTGACGCCAGGTCCAAACACAGTGAATGGACCGATGACAACATCCCGTCCGATTTTTGTGTCGGCGGAAAAATAAACCGTGCTCGGGTCAATCAACGTCGCGCCGCCCGCCATCGCGGATTGACGAAGCCGCCGCTGTAAAATTTCTTCAGCAATCGCGAGTTCAGCGCGGCTATTCACACCGAGCAACTCTTCGTTCTCACCATCCACCACACCGCAGGTCAAACCCGCTTTGCGTGCAAGGCCTACAATATCAGTGAGGTAATATTCCCTCTTGGCGTTCTCCGATTTCACATCGGCGAGCAAGCGCCACAAGGCTCCGGCATCGGCCAGAATAATACCCGAGTTGCACAGGCGCACTTCACGTTCTTCCGCGCTCGCATCTTTGGCCTCGACGATGCGCTCCAACCCATTCGCGCCGATGATCAGGCGGCCATAGGCACCGGGATCGTCCGGGCGAAACCCAAGCACGACAACGGCGTGATTATTCTTACGGCGCACGGCGCGCATTTTCTGCAAAGTGGCGCCGGTGATGAAGGGCGTATCGCCGTATACAATGAGGATATCGCCCTTGAACCCTTTAAGAGACCCCTTGGCCTGCAAGACGGCATGAGCGGTGCCCTTGCGTTGGCGCTGAACCACCGCACGGTGGGGCGCAACGCTTTCCGCCAGATCGTCCATGCCGGGACCAACCACCACAATAATCGGCGCCATACGCTCGGTCCCCAGAGTTTCCAGCACGTGGCCGACCATCGGACGGCCACCGATGGCATGGAGTACCTTTGGCAGCGCCGATTTCATGCGCGTCCCCTCTCCGGCGGCGAGGACAATGGCAGCGGTCGGGGACGTTGGAGCAGGTCGAGCGTTCATGAATGGGCCGTGACATTAAAGAGGAGGCGAAGGTGGAAGCCGAAAATGACACGCGAACCCGACTTGATAAAGGCCCGCCAGTGGCAATTCGGCGACTGTGCTGTGAAAAATGTGTCACCCGGCCAAGGGGTTGAGCGGCCGGACAGAGGCTGAAGGCCGCCGGTGAGCCGGTTGACAGACCAGAAGCCGGGTCTTAAGAACCGCCTCACCCTCCGGAAGCCGCACATAAGCGGGCCTTCTTCGGACCGGTCGGGCGGTTAGCTCAGCGGGAGAGCACACGCTTCACACGCGTGGGGTCACAGGTTCAATCCCTGTACCGCCCACCACTCCCGAACAAAACTGGGCACTCCGTCTGAGGTGCCTTTCTCATGTGCGGCGAGTGCGCTTGCGAGCGCGGCGTTTGGCCCTGAGATACGTATTTCGGTGTCCGAGACTTCAACCCTATCCACAAATTGACGCACATAGGCGCGGCGGAATGCAGGTGCTTCGCCCCTTAGTTTGGCCCGCACCTCTTCGGTGAATCGCTCAAGGTTTTTCTTAGCCAGAGCCTTCGCCGGGAGTTTTGAGTGCTGAGTGGTCTGGCTCTTTTGTTTGATGATCTCTTCACGCTGGGCTTCCAGGCGCGCAACCTTGCCCTGGAATGTATCGGTGTTTTTGACCGTGCCGTCAGATAGGGCGTCATAGAGGCGGTCCAGTTTGGCGGTAGTCTCGCGGTCCTGCCGGTTCAGATCACCTATACGTGCGCGGTGGTCGGTTGCGGTCCTGCGTGCGCGGTCTATGAGTTCGGTCAGCATGGCTTCCAGCCGCTCCGGCACAAAGATGCGACTTTCAAGCTGGTCCAGCACAATCCCGTCCAGGGCATCCATTCGGATACTCGTGCTGCTGCAATCGCACGCGCCCTGATTCATGTGCTTGGCGCAAGTGTAGTACTTGTAGCGACCGGCCTTGCCCGTGCGAACGGTCATACCTGAACCTGTTGAGCATTTGGCTAAACCTGTAAGCAGCGTAGGTCCGTTGACCTCGCGCGGCGGGGTAGACTTTGGGCTGCGGGCCGCTAGCTGGGCTTGAACCCGGTCAAAGACCACGGGTTTAATAATGACTGGTGTTTCAAAAGGTATCCATTCGGCGCGGTCTTTGACCTTGCCGCCCTTCTTCCTCTTATTGAAGTGATGTAGCCCCTTGTAGGTGGTGCAGGTCAGCATGGCATGAACCATACTGGCGTAGAACTTGCCGCCCCTGCGGTACGTCACGCCTTTAGTATTTAGGTGGCTAACAATTTTTCGGACTCCCATGGAGCCGTCTGTGCCGTCGCCATTTTGAAAAAGCCTGAATATCTCTTTGACCGTCTCCGCTTCTTTGGGGTCGATGGCCAGCTTCTTTTTGACAGCATCGCCCTTGGTTTCCACGGCAACGGCTGTATATCCAAACGGGGGCCGGGCACCGTTCCAATAGCCCTGCCGGGCATTCTCATTCATGGCCCTTAGAACGTGCTTGGCGTTCTCCTTGGATTGGTACTCGTCAAAAAGATTGAGGATTTGGCGAACCATTTCGCCCATGGGGTCTTCGCCGACTTCCTGGGTAATTGAAATCACCCCGACGCCCACCTTATCTAACTTGCGCCGATGGTATTCAAATTTATAGGCGTCCCTGAAAAAGCGAGAGAAGCTGTGGACGATGATCACGTCAAAAGGCCGCTCCGACCCTAGCGCGCTTCCCAGCATGGTTTGAAAAGCCGGGCGGCGATCATCGGTGGTGCCGCTGGCTCCCGGTTCCACGAATTCAGCCGCGACCGTCCAGCCCCGCTGCTTGCAAAAGGCTTCCAACTGCTTGCGTTGGTCGGGGATGGATAAGTCTTTTTCAGCTTGGCGTTTGGTAGATACACGCAGGTAAAGGGCCGCTCGCATACTCAGGCCTCCCATTTTAATTATTAGGCTCATTATCGTTGGCCAGGATTGAATTCACAAATTCAGCCAAATACCCCTGCATCAGCACCAATTCAGATTTCAAAATCGGTAAAAATTCGGGAAAATTTGAATAGACCGCAACCCCGCACTCTCCCTGGGATACAGAGGAATTGGTATCCTTTAGAGCCTCAAATTCAAATTTCGCACATGTGGGCGAATTGTCGTTTGCGGGCTCAATATGCCCAATATTTGAAATTCTCTTTTTCGACTTTGAACTAGATTTCATGCCGCGAGACCCTTTCTCGGTGTCTTTTTAATTATTTGAATCGCGGCGGCGATGAAGGTGGGTATTCAAATTTTAGAAGTTAAACCTCCTCAGTTTCAGTACACATCTAGTGTTCCTCAATACCGGGTCATGTGATCGGGTCTGCAATACTCAGATCTCCAATTTCAATTATTAGGCTCATTATCGTTGGCCAAAATTGAATTCACGAATTCACCCAAATGTTCACCTACCAATATCAATTCAGAATTCAAAATTGGCAGCAATTCGGGAAAATTTGAAAAGACTGCAAACCCAGGCGCTCTCTGGGTTGTGGAGGACTTCGCACTCCGAATTTTCAAATTTTCAATATTCGCAATTTTAGGCGCATTGTCGTTGGCAGGGCTAATATTTTGACTGTTTGAACGTGTTCTTTTTGCTTTTGAAGTTCGTTTCATTCCGCCAATTCCTGTTTCAAATGTTTGACGCGGGGGCGGCGGGCAAATGGGAAGTCAATTTTTGAATTTCGAAGGCTTAGCAACGTCGGTAATTACGTAATTTCAATTCCGGGCCATGTGATTCGGTCCGCGATAGCGCCCAGGTCCAAAAGAAGGACGCTACGGGCCTTTGGAAGGCTCTCTGCGAGTGGGGGTTCATCGGGCGCGGTGCTAAAGGTATGCGCTTTTTCAAGTTTGAGACGGCCACGGCTGTCCACGCCGAATTCCAGGGCCAGATAGCCTGAGAACTCTCCGGTTAAAGCTGCGAAAAAGACATCGTCAGGATCGCCTTCTTCAAAATCCCTGTAGAGCCGGGCGGCAATTGATTCCATTTTGTCGATGGTCAAGCCGAACAGCACCAATTCCTGCAATATGGCTGCAATCATCACCGTTGGCTCATCCTCGTACTCACGGGCAACGCCGCTACCGGTCTCAAGATCGGTGATGATTTGAAGCAAACCGCTGTCGGTCCAATGTTTCACCTGGCGTAAAGCCTTGGTGAAGCCCTGCTTATCCTTCTTGAAGGATATTGCCTCCGCCACGTCCTTGGCTGTCAGCACAAGGTTGCCGTGGTGATAGCGTGGCTCAGGGTTCTTAAGGGGTCTGGCGTTCATAAACCCCATAAAACACACATCATGTGTTCGTGTCCACATAAAAACACAAGATATGTGTTTTTCTTCGTTTACGTAACCTATAGGTAGGGGGAGAGTGTTCTTAGGGCGGTATCGGCTAAGCCAGCCAAAACTCAACGAAATTAGCAGTGTTTGGGGAGAAGGCGGTATTTCCCCCCCCCCCGTTTTACTAAAATGGGGCTCGTCTTGTGAACTAAGACACAACTGATCAGGAGAGCCCGACCGGTCAGATTATGTTTAATTGAGATTCAAATATAATCTCGGTCAGGGTCATCCGAATAAGAATCGCAATATACGACCTTCATACCATGGCATCACATATGCAAATCCGGTGAAGACGGTCGCAACCACTAGTATTGTTATGGTCTTACGAGACGGCGACCGTCCTCCCCAAAATGCGGCAATAAATGCTGATATGATGAAAACAGCACTGGCGATCATGAAATAAGGCTTGGCGACAACGAAGAACTCTAGCTTTGCTAGCCATGCGCCGCCCAGACCAATATTGAAAAGCACAAGCGGTATAATGCAGCACGATGCTCCTATGAGAGCCACTAGGCCACTTAGAATACCTCCGCTTGCCAATGCATCTTTGGCGATTGGCGGTGCTACAGTTTCTTTGATGGTTTCAAGCGCCACTGACTCACCATAAATCCCGTTTCGACTGTCGGAGCAAGATTCATCTCGTCAACAATTACCTACGCCGATGAAACGCATATATTAGCGGTATTACTAGCCGCCATGCACACTTCGACGCCGCCGAATTATTGCTGCACGGCTACACTAGCCAGAGTCTATCCTGCACAACAGGAGAGCTTACTGACATCCTTGTCAAAGGTCTGAGCTGCGAGTTTCAACCCTTCAACCGTCGTCAGATACGGGAAAATCGTTCCCGCAAGGTCGGTCGTGGTAAATCCGGCTTTTATGGCAATGGCCGCCGTCTGTATGCTGTCAGCACCTTCAGGAGCGAGAATGTGAGCGCCGAGAAGTTTATCGGTTTGTTTGTCTGCGACTAATTTGATCAGCCCGCGTGTATCGCGCGCCGCCAAGGCCCGAGGGACGTGTTCAAGGGACAACACTGAAGTTTTTACGTCAATTCCAGCGGCGCGTGCATGTGCCTCGGTAAAACCGACGCTGGCTACTTGAGGATCAGTGAAAACGACAGCTGGCATCACTGTTGAGTCGTATTTCAAGCTATCGCCGTTCATCGCGTTAAGTGCAGCAACCTTTGCTCCGTAGGCGGCCATGTACACGAACTGGTCTCGTCCAGTCACGTCACCCGCAGCATAAACACCAGCCTTTGATGTTCTCAATCGGTCGTCAACAACGATGCCGCCGTTCTTGGAAACATCAATACCGGCTTCAATCAATCCAAGATCATCCGTGTTGGGCCGCCGGCCTGTTGTCAGAAGAACGTTTTCCGCTTCAATAACGCCTTCGCCTACATCCAGCAGTACGCGGCCATCCAGTGCCTTAATATTTCGGTAGATCAAACCAGGGCGCACCGTGATGCCCTCGTCGCGAAAATACCCGGTTAGGGCCTCACTGATTTCTGGCTCCATTTCAGGAATAAGGCGGTTTCGGCAGACAATGGTAACCTCAACACCGGATCGGGCAAACATCTGTGCGAGTTCGCAACCGATATAGCCGCCACCAATAACGAGAAGTGAGCGTGGTAATGTTCCCAATTCCAACGCTGTCGTGCTGGTCAAATAGGGAACCTGATCGATACCGCTGATTGCAGGGATAGATGAGGTTGCGCCTGTCGCTAGGATAACCTTAGACGCTTCAATACCTCGTCCGTTGACGGTCAGCTTGTCTTTTATGAATCGAGCTTGACCTTCAATATAGGCGACGCCGTTGTATTCAGGCAGTACGTTGATGTATTTGGCGTGCCTGAGAGATGAGACCAGCGCGTCTTTCTGAGAGATCAGCGCTTGCCAGTTATCGATCTGAGCATTGGACTTAATTCCTTCAAACCGCGCAGCCGATTTAGACTGATGCAAAGTTTCTGCGGCCCGAATCATGGTCTTTGAGGGAACGCAGCCAAAATTTACGCACGTACCGCCGATCGTCCCGTGCCCGATTAATGCCACTTGCGCACCTTGATCAGCCGCAGTGATTGCGGCAGAAAATCCCGCCGAACCCGCCCCAATAACAGCCAAATCATAATTGTTCCCAGCGTCAACTGATTCACGGTGGTCCAAAATCAAGTTCTCCTACTTGTTGTGGGCTGGCGCTTTTGTTTCCAAAGTGCGTACAGCGTGAGGGCGATAAACCCGGCGAGCGCAGGCAGCAATACGTAGTCGAGATAGCCTAAAACCGCCGATAAACCGATAGCGCCAAACAGCACCATTAGTACGGGCGTAAAACAACACAGAGCAGCAATCGCGGTCCCGATGATTCCAAACCGCAGCAAGGATCGTTCCGTCATAGTCGCGCTTATTCATAGTCGCGCTTATAATGTCGGAGCGGCTGGATAACCGGCCATTGATGATGCTTCCGCAATTTGTTCTGGTGTCGCTAGAGACGGATCAAAGGTGACCGCGGCTGTCTTAGCCTCGAAGTCTACAGCGACCGACTTCACTCCAGTGACGCCTTCCATAGCCTTGCGCACGGTGACGGGACAAAGGGCGCAGTACATGCCCTCTACGGCGAATGTCGTGGTCTTTTCGATGACACTGCTTTCAACGGTTTGATCTTCGGCAAAAGCAACGCGGCTAGCTTGCGGTGCGGCCATGCCCATTACAAGAAACGCCGCCAAGATAGATAGGGTCTGTCGTGAAAATGTCATGATGATCTCCTAGTAAAAGAGAGGGGCCCAATAATCGACGGTGGCCGCGCCTAACACCAACGCGGTAGCCGCCCATAAAACTGCTTTTGTGATTCGTCCAGAAGTTGGACTTGCGCAGTAAGTACCTTCTGCACAAGCTTTTCGCGGCTTAAAGTAAACTTGCCAAAACCCGATGCCGAGAATCACAGCCGTTGCTGAAATGGTGTAGGGTCGGTAGGGCTCTAGTACTGTTAAGTTGCCCATCCAAGTGCCGCCAACGCCAAGCATCACCAGCGCCAGCGGCAAGATGCAGCAAGAAGACGCTATAATCGCACCAACGACACCTGCTGCTGTCGCAAAGCGACCGTGGTTTATGTCAGCAGATTGCTCCTCATGTAGGTTTTCTGTCTGCGTCACAACGTTCATTAGTGGTTCCTGCAACTTCGATGTTTTATCAACGCGCGCATCGAACACTTGAGATTCGCACCTGATGAAAGCAAAATAGGGTCTGTAGTAAGTACAGACTCAAGGCTTTTTTTTTGGTGGAGAGGGTGTAATGGATATGAAGAGCCTAACCCGTGCGGAAATCGCCAAGCGTGCAGGCTGCAACTTGGAAACGGTGCGCTACTACGAGAAAGCCGGTATTATGCCCGCTCCGCCGCGATCTGAGGCTGGTTATCGCCAATACAACGAGGAGCACCTGCGCCGCTTACGGTTTGTCATGCGGGGCCGTGAACTCGGTTTTTCACTAAACGAAGTAAAGGCACTTCTTGGCCTAGTCGACCATCGCGCGGTCAGCTGCGTTGAGGTGGAAAAAATTGCTAGAACCCATCTCAAGTCCGTTCGCGAGAAAATCCGAGACCTGAAACGGATGGAGCGCGTCCTTAGCCAAACGCTAAAACATTGCAGCGGCGACGATGTGCCGGACTGCCCGATAATTGATGCACTATATGAAGGCGCGTAACCAAATTTAGCTCTTTTTGCAAAGTCCGCAGGTCATCATTTGGGACGCCATTTCTGAACACGATTATTAAGAAAATCGGCTACAAAAATGCTGCCATTATCACTGACCGCTGCCGCCATAGGGTGGCCGAATTGGCCGGGTCCGTTGCCCGCCGTGCCAAAGGCCGTCAGAAACGTCCCGTCGGGCCGGAATTTCTGAATTCGGTTGTTATAGAAATCTGCAACAAAGATTTCGCCATTCGGCCCAACGGAAACCCCGGTCACCGTGGCAAACCATCCATGGAACGGCCCGAATATGTTAAGTGCGAACGGGCCACCCCATTTATGGGAGAAACTGGCGTCGGGTGCGAAGGCTTGAATACGGTCGTTATAGCCGTCCGCGACGTATAGAGAGCCGCCCGGGCCAATGGTCACATCTGTCGGATAGTTGAAGGTACCTGCACGAATACCGACTTCACGCGTCGTCCCTAGTTGGCTAACGAACGATCCGTCTGGTCGCAAATGCTGGACGCGCTGGTTATAGAAATCTGCCACATATAGATCGCCGTTGGCGGCCACGGCGACACCGCCTGGGGCGCTGAATTGACCTGGACCGCTGCCCGCCACACCGATAGCCCGCTTAGGCATTCCATCTAAATCGAACACCTGAATTCGGTCGTTAAAATACTCGGCTACGTAAAGCTCTCCCCCGGCAACGGTCAGGTTCATCGGACGCCCTAGGGCTCCTGCGCCGGAGCCGGGCGCACCGAACATACGCAAAAATTTACCGTCCAAATCGAAGACTTGAATCCGGCCATTGCGGGAGTCCGACACAAAAACCTCTTGGCCTGCGACGGCGATACCTGTCGGGTCGTGGAATTCGCCTGGAGCGTTACCTTGTTTTCCCCAACTCGTCACAAACACATAGCCCGGTTCTTTAGCCGTCGGCACAAATGCAAAAAAGCCCACGAGTCCAAGAGCAGCAACGCTTAACAGTAACCATGCCAGCCATTTTGCGATGAGTTTGAACTGCACGGCGCGATTCCTTAGAAATTCACGCGGAGGCCGACGCGCAGGATAAAATCATCTTTCAGGGCCGCTCCGTTAAGGTCTTGAAGCATCGGGACTTGGACAATGGCCTCTGCAATCCAGCGTCTTGTCACATATTGAATGCCCGGGGACACAAAGAGCGTAGTGCCGCCGGAGTCGTTGTCGGATACGCCGCCAATTCGGTTTCTGTTCTGGTGAAATAAGTTACCTTCAAGAACACCGTAAAAGAATCCCTCCGTCTTGGCACTTAGAGTTCGCGGCCACAATCGGTACTGGATCGATGCGTCCAATTGCGCTTGATCACCAAAGGAAAACCCGTTTGCCGCTGTATTAAGCTGATAACCAGCTTGGGCGTCGATTTGATAGTCGAGCGTCTGATATGTCAGAACAACTCCGCCAAATGGATCCCAGGAGCCGGAGCCTGCTTGAAGAGGCCGAGGCAACGCGCCCAGATTGTCGCGGTCATTGTCGTTCCCTGACGGCAATTCCACGCCCAGAAACGGCGCTATGCGAAAAGTGCGGCCAGGCGCATCGCTTCGGATAATGGTGTAGCGCGCAAATAGTCGGGAATCACCAAATCCGGACGCATGACGCGATACGCGTTGACCGAGGGAATCATTAAAGCTCAGAGTTTTATTGAAGTACGGCAGAACTCCGAAAACAGCCAAATCCGCCGTCACGCCGTAACCCAGCACACCAATACCGCCATACACATCGACCTGAGCATCGGCAGGCAACGGGTCATCGCCTATCGAGCGATGGAGAAACTGGCCACGGAAAACGAATTCTTCTTGGGCTATAGGGAGCGCTGTGTTGAAGGTCTGCGGAGCGGCGACGGAAGGAGCAAGGTTAAGTAACGTTGTCCCAATAAGCGCCATCGCCGCCAGAGAGAGATGCTGTGATTTTATTGCACACGTTCTCATTTTATTCTTTCTTGAACGACCGCATCGTAAAACCAGCTTTATTCACCGCTTCATTAACCGCCGCCTCTTTCAATTCAGTTTCACTTTGGACGTCGATGATGACTTTGCCGCTGGCAATATCAGTGGATACTGAGACAACCCCATCAAGCTTTTGTACCCGTTTTTCGATACCGTAGGCGCAGAACGGGCACGCTAATCCGTCCGCCTGAAACGAATATGTGGTCATACCGTCTGCTGCGAATCCGGTAGTAACCGAGGCGCCTGATATAAAGATCGAAAATAGAAGTGCGCTTAAAGCCATTCGCACGGCTTTTGCAATATTCATCGGCAAAACCGTTGGCGATAAAGAGCGACGGATAAGGTAGTGGAAGTCCAAACTCATAGCGTCACCTATTGTTCTTCGTGTTCAATGCTTGAAGGATAGTGCAGCGACCCGCCGCGCGGCCCTTTTTAGGGCAGGTCGTTATGATCGACTTTAGAGCGGACCGCACTGCGCGCAGACGCTTAAGTTTCTGCTCGACTTCTTCAAGCTTATGTTTGGCCTTAGCGTGCACATCCTGGCAATCCGCGTCAGGGTCCGCTTCAAGAGATAGAAGTTCGTCGATTTCCCGTAGAGAAAATCCGAGTTGCTGAGCGCTGCGGATAAAGCGGACGCGCTCTACTTCAGCCGATGAATATGACCTATAGCCGCCACTTGACGGCTTTGGAGGTTGTTGAATCAATCCTTTTCGTTCGTAAAAACGAATTGTCTCTACGCCAACGCTCGCCTTCTTTGCGAGATGGCCAATAGTTAAATTGCTCATCGCTCTTACCTCCGACACCCAATCTAAACTCCGTACCACAGTACAGGGTCAAGGCCAGAAACCGAGTAGGAAAGGGGTAGGCTCCTGTTTGAAACACTCGTTGATAGACGGGCTTAGGCCGTCAAAAGGAAGTATTTTGGGAGAAGATCGCTGCCGGTGATTGCCCTTTTTTGGCTTCCATGAGACCAGCACGGGCGCGAAATTTAGCCCTTTTGGCTATGTAGGGAGACCGACAGAAACCAGTGCCCATCTTTGTCCTTATCGGCCCACCATTTCCGGCCCACCAAATCAGCAACTCTCCATTGCCTTAAATCTTCTGACTGCACAAAGTGCAAGCCATGACTCAGCATCCGTCTAATGACCCGGGCCCTTTCGACCCCGACTCTTTCGATTATGTGATCGTCGGCGCGGGCAGCGCCGGGTGTGTATTGGCCAACCGATTGTCCGCCGATCCGCGCAATCGCGTGCTTCTGCTGGAGGCCGGCGGCAAGAACACCTATCCGTGGATCCATATTCCCGTGGGGTATCTGTATTGCATGGGCAATCCTCGGGTCGATTGGTGTTTCCGGACAGAAGCGCAGCAGGGTTTGTCCGGACGCGCCTTAAATTACCCGCGCGGCAAGGTTCTAGGCGGCTGCTCGTCAATTAACGGCATGATCTACACGCGCGGACAAAAGCGTGACTATGACCACTGGCGGCAACTCGGCAATGCCGGTTGGGGCTCTGACGACGTATTGCCATTCTTTAAACGCGCCGAGGACTTCGCCGAGGGGGCAATCGGTGAGCACGGCGCAGGCGGTGAAGTACGCGTTGAGTCTCAACGCCTACGATGGGATATCCTGGATGCGATCCGTGATGCCGCTGCCGAGGAAGGTTTGCCCAAACGCGACGATTGCACGTCCAGCGACGACGAGGCCGCCGGTTATTTTCGCGTTACCCAAAAGAAGGGCCGACGGTGGAGTGCCGCCGATGCCTTTCTAAAACCGGTGCTGCACCGGCCGAATCTTAAGATTCAAACTCATGCCCATACCTCGCGCATACTTTTTGAAGGGCGCCGCGCCATTGGCGTGGAATATATCCTGAACGGCGCGCCAAAAACCGTGCGCGCGGAAGGTGAAGTCATTCTGGCTGCAGGCGCAATCGGGTCTCCCCAACTGCTGGAAGTTTCAGGTATTGGCGATAGCAAACGGCTCACCGATTTGGGGGTATCTGTGATCCACCACGCGCCCGGCGTCGGCGAGAACCTACAGGATCACTTACAACTGCGCTGCGTTTACAAAGTATCCGGCATATCCACACTGAATGAACGGGTGCACAGCCTTGCCGGCAAAGCGGCGATTGGGCTTGAGTATTTATTATTCCGCACCGGACCCATGTCCATGGCGCCAAGCCAGCTTGTGCTTTTCGCCCGCTCCAGCCCATCCGTAGAAACGCCTGATATTCAGTACCACGTACAGCCCTTAAGCTTGGACCGTTTCGGCGAGCCTCTACACGCGTTTCCCGCTTTCACCCTTGCGCCATGCAACCTCCGCCCCCGCAGCCGCGGCACAAGCCACGCCATCAGCGCGAACACGCGCACAGCACCGAAAATCGACCCAAATTATCTTTCGGACCCGGAGGACCAGCGACTGGCCGTGGAGGCCCTGCGTCTTACCCGCCGCATTGTCGCCCAACCGGCGCTTTCCAAATATCGGCCACAAGAACACCTGCCGGGCGAAGCTTTAAGCAGCCCCGAAGATTTGGCCCGCGCGGCGGGCGATGTCGGCACGACCATTTTTCATCCAGTCGGCACTGCGCGTATGGGAGACGATAAAATGTCTGTGGTAGACGAGCGACTGCGTGTGCGCGGCACCGACGGCCTCCGTATTGTCGATGCATCAATCATGCCGACGATCACCTCGGGCAACACCAACACGCCGACAATGATGATTGCCGAAAAAGGGGCGGCCATGATTGTGGACGACGCCAGCGTCTGAAGGCTTATGTTTTAGATACAAAATACGAAAAAGCATTTGAGGCCGACGTAAACCTGCGTGTTCTTGAGGCCTTTTCAAAAGAAAGTATTCAGCCCCCTACTCTGTTGCATAGATCAATTTTGCCTGGTTTGGGAGTGGACTCGATTTTCAGCTGATCATTTCTGCATACGGAATTGGTTTGGTTCGATCGAGACTGCGGGTAAATTTAGTCAATGGATACTTCAGGCCCGTTGCCGAATTGTACAAAATCACGCGCTCGCTTGCCGTTACGCGACCATCTTTGAGAGCCTGGATGTACGCCGCGTAGGTGGCCGCTCCCTCCGGGCACATCAGAAAGCCTTCCTCACGAGCAATTTCTTCACGAGCAGCTAGAATATCCTCATCGTCAACCGCTATCGCAAATCCTCCTGAGTCTCGCACCGCTCTCAGTATGAGAAAATCACCCACCGCAATCGGCACGCGAATACCTGCGGCAACAGTATGCGCATCCTCCCATAAGGGCGCGTGCTCTTCACCGGCCTCATACGCCTGTACGATCGGTGCGCAGCCGCTGGCCTGGACGGAGACCATCCGAGGGCGCTTTGATCCGATCCAGCCCATCTCTTCAAGTTCAGCGAACGCCTTCCACATACCTATGAGACCGGTACCGCCACCCGTCGGGTAGAAAATCACGTCAGGTAGCTGCCAATTCAGCTGCTCGGCGATTTCCAATCCCATCGTCTTCTTACCCTCGATCCGGTACGGCTCTTTCAAGGTCGATACATCGAACCATCCCACAGGCCCTTTCCCATCAGCGACAATCTTGCCACAATCGTTGATCAATCCGTTGACCAAATACACCGATGCTCCCTGCATCCCGATTTCCGAAACATTGATCTCCGGTGTGTCGTCGGGACAGAAAATTGTAGTGTGCAATCCGGCGTGGCTCGCGTAAGCCGCCATGGCCGCCCCGGCATTTCCATTTGTCGGCATGGCCAGATGCGAAAGGCCCAGTTCCTTTGCCATCGCAACCGCCAAGGCAAGACCCCTCGCTTTAAAAGACCCGGTCGGTAGTTGTCCGTCGTCTTTGACCAACAGCCCACCAGTCTCTACTCCGAGCTTGCGGCCAATGCGTGAGAGCGACACAAGAGGCGTAACATTTTCGCCCAACGCGACAACGTTCTCGGTTTTAGTAACGGAAAGAAACTCTCGGTAGCGCCAAAACCCTCCTGTACGAGACGCCAGTTTTTCTTTGGTTAAGGCGCCCGCAATTCCAGCGAGATCATACCGCACCAGCAGCGGCTTACCCGCTTCGGACAGACCATGAACCTTACCTCGCTCATACCGCTGACCGGTCATCGAACACTCAAGATGAGTCACAAAGGAAGGGATATCCACCATACAGCTTCTTTTCTGTCACGATTAATTTAGTTAGATAATCATCATCGCCGCTATTGCTGTAGCAGACTCTTACGCAACGGCTCAACGTTAGCGACGTGACGTTCCTGCAGATATCATATTTCGAATATTATTTTTGAGATCTTCGACCTTGTAGACTCGCCCGGCTTTAACTACCGTATCTACGGCATAGACCGCCTTGATATCTGCGAGGGGATTCCCATCGAGCGCAACAATATCAGCCTGTTTACCCACTTCGATCGACCCGAATCTCTGCTCCCACCCCAAAATTTCCGCCGAGTTAATCGTCGCTGCCTGTAAGGCTTGCAACGGTGTCATGCCGCCATCAACGTAATAGTCCAACTCTTGATGAATGCTTAGACCCGGCACTAAGGGAGGCGCGGGATTTAGGTCCGAACCGATTCCCACCTTACCGCCCATATTCACGAACCGCGCGATATGGCGAGCCTGCGTTAAAATGCTCTCTTTCCACTGCTTTTCAGTACCGCTGAAATTGTAGGTTGGAACACCCCGCTCTCCCATCGCCAGTATCTCAGGCTGATACAGATCAAACCAGTGTTCGCTTCGCTGCACGAGACCCTTTGGATCAGCTACAATATTTTGAATTGCGATTGTGGGCACCACGGCCGTGCCATTTTCAATAAGAGTCTTGAATGTCTCATCCAATTTTTCTTGGTTCGCGAGAGGCCATAATACAAAGAGCCGGTAGTAACCAATGTGAGTTAGCGAAATACTATCTTCGTAATTCAATGCGGACTGCAACAGACCGACCGTGTGTTCGAGGCTATCAACGCCTAGCCGAGACGCTTCCGCCGCGCCGAGAGTTGCAAAGTGACCAAACACTTTTCGCCCGTGCAGGTGCGCTTCATCGACCACTGCCTCCGTAATTTCCGCATCACCATAGTTGTAAAACTTGATCCATTCCGCACCGAGGTAGGCGTGTTCACGCACCAACGCGCGCGCTTCGAAGGTATTATTAACGATAATCGTGCGTTCTTCCTTAGGAAACCCAGGCGCCTGTTCGAACGGAGGAAACGAACCAACGATTAAGTTAGGCCCTTCCATCTTATTCGTATCGATGGCGAGTTTCATATTGATCAAAGACTCTGTGTCATCCGACATCGCCCGGATTGACGTGACACCACCCGCGAGGAACATTTTGAAAAATCGTTCCATATCAACGTCTATATCGCGAACTTTGGTATTGGCGTGAACGTGGAGGTCAAACATTCCGGGAATCAGATATTTGCCCTTAAGATCAACACGAACAGCATTTTCGGGGATCCGATTGTCATTGTACGGAAAATCGAAAAACAGCCCGGTAATTTTGTCGTCTTCGATCAGAACGCCGATGTCTTCATAAATTTCGCCGCGAATAACATCAACCAGATGACCTCCGGTTAGATAAATTGGAGCCTCTGTTTGCGCTTGTCCGGCGCTGAACGATGTAAGTATGACAACTATCGTCAAGAGTATGCGTCTCATGGCCTTATGTCCCCCGCGCTGCATTGTCGACAAGGCATGGCGATCAACCATCCACCTTGTATTTCTAGAGCCACCTCGCCGACCATACGAAACCATCTAAAAAGGAATGGCAACTCAATCAAAAACATCGGCAGGAGGACTTCGAAAGACTGCAAAGCATATCCCCTGAATCTGGAATAGAGGCAGCGCACGTGGAGTATTAAGTGCGAACTTTTTGCAGCGGGAGTCTCAATTTCAGCATAGAGCATGCTGGCCAGCGGATTAACTGAGTAGTCCAGCTATTTCTAAAATGATGAAATTAGAAATGAGCGTATACAGTTACGCCGCTTCACGCGATTGGACGGGGCGCGGGTTCAAGACATAAAACGGATCATGAAAGTCCGGAGCCTCGATCAGGGTCTTTAGAACCGGTGCGAATTCTGCCTTCAAATCTTTATGCAGCGTGAATTGAGGCCTGGGTGTACCCAAATTAGTACAAGCAGAGGAATAAAAGCGCTCGCCAAGTCCCATGCCACGGTAGTTCTTCTCGACCCAGGCATAGGATGCACTTGATTGCGAGGACTCCAAAACTAAGAAGCCGGAAAGTACGCCGCCTGTTCGAACCACGACAATCATCGCATCATTGTTCATATGCTTTGCGACCAGCGTCGAAAACCATTGTGCCGAGTCTGCATCTGCTGCTGGCGCGCCCTGGGCTTCTACGACGTTCTGTATCTGTTGCAAAAGTGGATCGCGCGCCGTCAGCATCTCGATTTTGATGCCCCAAGGAAGCTTGGGCGTTAGATACTTTTGCGTATTGATCACGATAACCTCTGTGCGCCCGGACCTCGCTTGACGGGATGGCCCATTGAGATTCAAAGGTGCCAACAAACTGCGAACAGACTGTTAACGAGATGCCGCAAAAAGGCACGCGACGACCGAGCCTCATCAAATCAACCTTGGATTGGGTGTCGGATGCTTGCTCAATTGCTAGGTCAAAAGCTGCCTGGGAAAGTGAGTGAAATCCCTCTATCTTGGCCCTAGAACGACCTATCAGCCCGAAAAGTCCTCATGCTTATCAACTGCATCGCCTACCAGGACGGAAATAAACTGGCCGATATATCGACCAGAGACATCCATACCTATGTGGCGATGCCCGACTGTTTTGTTTGGGTGGCACTCAAAGACCCTGCACCGGAAGAACTTGAAGAGATGAGGACCGCCTTTGGCCTTCACCATCTCGCCGTTGATGGATTGGAGCCTCTTAATCTCTGCTACT